>NZ_JAASQW010000002.1:0-675843 GCF_011761925.1 Xanthomonas sp. 60
CGGGGGGGGTGGAGGCGGGGGGGGCGTGTCGCGCCAAGGATGGCGCGACGCGAGGCACGCAGGATGCAGCTCTTGCCGTCCCCCGCCGCCTCCACCCGCCCAGCCAATTCCAGGGAACCTACCCAGCAGCGCCGCCACGAGGGGCTCAGCCGTTCGCCGTCACTCCACCGACGACCGACGCTTCTGCTTCTGCTTTCGCTTTTTAATTTTCATCCGTGGCGGCACACGGAGCGTGTCGGGGGCTGAGCGGGTGGAGGCGGCGGGGGCGTGTCGCGCCAGGGATGGCGCGACGCGAGGCACGCATGGACGCAGCTTTTGCCGTCCCCCGCCGCCTCCACCCGCCCAGCCAAACCATGTGCACCTGAAATCCCGCACCGCCACGAGGGGCTCAGCCGTTCGCCGTCACTCCACCGACGACCGACGCTTCTGCTTTTGCTTTCGATTTTTATTTTTTCATCCGTGGCGGCGCACGGAGCGTGTCGGGGGCTGGGCGGGTGGGGGCGGCGGGGGCGTGTCGCGCCAGGGATGGCGCGACGCGAGGCACGCATGGACGCAGCTTTTGCCGTCCCCCGCCGCCTCCACCCGCCTAGCCAACTCCAGGGAACCTACCCAGCCGCGCCGCCACGAGGGGCTCAGCCGTTCGCCCACCCTGCACCCGGCACGCGCAACCTCAACGCCGTTCGATAGTGAACGCCGCGCCGTCCACGCCCAGGTCCCAGCCCTCGCCGGTCCCCACCAGGGCAAGCGAAATATCGCCCTTGGTCATCGCCGTCGCGCCACTCGAACGCGACGCCCCGGCATGCGCGCCGACCGCCGCATACGTGCCGAACAGCTCGTCCACCGTGTACGCACCGGTAAAGCGGCCCTTGCCATCGACAATCTTGGAGCGTCCGACCGTCAGTCCGCCGCCCTTCAGCCCGATCCGCACCGGAATACGGGTGCCGTTGTCGCAGCTCACGGTGCCCGTGCCAGAGGCGGTCTTGTAGATGAGCGACCAGCCCGACATCTGATACTCCAGGCGACAGTCGATGTTGCCCGCGGCCTGCACCGGAGCGGCAGCAAGTGAGGCAGCAGCCATCAACGCAGCCAGTGAAACAGTCTTGATCATGAGGGTGTACTCCGCAGTCGTTTGACGGCCGAATCTAGCAGCGTCGCCAACAACGCGTTAAGTGCACAACGCGCCACGAAGGCGCGCCGTTCAGCCACCGCCTCAGGCCAGCGGATCGAGCGTGAAGCCGTCCGCGTCCAGCATTGCCGGAAAGCGCTCGCGATGACGTCGCAATGCCTGCGCATCCAGCGTGCTGGTCACCACCTGTTCGCGCTCGCGGATCTCCACCTGCGGCTGCCCCAAGCAATCCAGCACGACGCTGTCGCCCGCGTAATGCAGGTCATTGCCGTCCACCCCCACCCGGTTCACCGCCGCCACGAAGCACAGGTTCTCGATGGCCCGGGCGCGCAGCAGCGTCTTCCACGCATACGCCCGTGCGGACGGCCAGTTGGCCACGAACAGCTGCAGGTCGAAATCCATCTGCCCCGGGCGCTCGACGTCGAACTGGTTGCGGCAGAACACCGGGAAGCGCAGGTCATAGCAGATCTGCGGATTGATCCGCCATCCTTTCCACGACACACACAGGCGGGCATCGCCTGCGGCGTAGCGCTCATGCTCGCCGCCGTAGCGGAACAGGTGCCGTTTGTCGTACTGCGCAAGCGCCCCGTCCGGCGTGGCGAACAACAGTCGGTTGTAGACGCCGTCCCCGTCGCGCAGCTGCACGCTGCCGGTGACGGCAGCGCCGAGCCGGGCCGCCTGCTCGCGCATCCATGCCACGGTCGGCCCCTGCATGTCCTCGGCCTGGGCGATGGCGTCGTTGGAAAAGCCACTGGTGAAGGTTTCCGGCAGGATCACCAGATCGGTGATGCCGGCCAGCGGCGCCATGAGCGCCCCGTAGTAGGCACGGTTGCCGGCGGGGTCGTGCCAGCGGGTGTCCCCCTGCACCAAGGAGACGCGGAGGTCCTGCTGCGGACCCGTGGCAGCGGCAGCACCGTTCACAGCGCGCGCAGCCGTTCGATGGCCGCGTCCAGCGTGGCATCGTTCTTGGCAAAACACAGCCGCACGATCCGCTGCCCGGCAGGAGGTGTTTCATAGAAGGGGGACAGCGGAATCGCTGCAACGCCCTTTTCGATGGTCAGCCACTTCACGAACTCGTGGTCAGGCAGGTCGCTGACCGCCGAATAGTCCACCAGCTGGAAGTAACCACCCGGCACTGGCAAAGCCCGCAGACGGGTCTGCGCGAGCTGTTCGCGGAAACGGTCGCGCTTGGCCTGGTAGAAGGCACCCAGTTCCAGGTGGTGCGTCGGCTCGTCGCGGATCATCGCGGCGAAACCATGCTGTGCCGGGCCGAAACTGGTGAAGGT
Organism: Xanthomonas sp. 60; assembly: GCF_011761925.1. Taxonomy (NCBI): domain Bacteria; kingdom Pseudomonadati; phylum Pseudomonadota; class Gammaproteobacteria; order Lysobacterales; family Lysobacteraceae; genus Xanthomonas; species Xanthomonas sp. 60. The sequence continues at coordinate 2,413 of NZ_JAASQW010000002.1, forward strand.
GTTGTACTGGTGCACCTTGCGGAACTCGGCACTCATCGCCGGCGGCGCGATCGCATAGCCGATCTTCCATCCGGTGCAGTGGTAGGTCTTGCCGAAACTGGAGATCACGAACGCGCGCTCGCGCAGTTCGGGGTGCCGCAGGGCGGACTCGTGGCGCCGGCCGTCGTAGATGATGTGCTCGTACACCTCATCAGAAATGAGGTAGATGCCGGTACCGCGCAGCAGGTCCGCCAGCGCCTGCATGTCCTGCGCATCTAGCATGGCGCCGGACGGATTGTGCGGTGTGTTGACCATCAACAGGCGGGTGCGCGGGGTGATCGCCGCACGCACGCGGTCCCAGTCCACCGCGAAGGTCTGCGGGTCCAGCGGGACGTGCACCGCACGCGCGCCGGCCAGCTCGATCGCCGGCTCGTAGCAGTCGTACGCCGGGTCCAGCACGATGACCTCTTCGCCGGCCCGGACCACGGCATGGATGGCGTTGAAGAGCGCTTCGGTGGCGCCGCTGGTCACTGTGATCTCGGTATCCGCATCCACCTGCGCGCCATACAGGTCCAGCGATTTCTGCGCGATGGCCTGGCGCAGCGGCGCCACGCCGGTCATCGGCGGGTACTGGTTGAGCCCGTCCGCCATCGCCTGCGTGGTGGCGTCGATCAGCCGCTGCGGCGCATTGAAGTCGGGAAAGCCCTGCCCGAGGTTGACGGCGCCGTGCTCGGCCGCCAGCTGCGACATCACGGTGAAGATGGTGGTGCCCACCTTGGGAAGCTTGGTTTGCGGTTGCATCAGACCTGGCGGCAGAAAAAAGGAGATGACCGAGTGTACGGAATGCGGGGGGACGTGACGACCGCCTGCCCCGCCACCGGCCCCCGCCAGCGTGCTCACGCGCGCCACGGCGAACGGGCCCGATACAATCGCGGCCTGTTCCCGGTCAAAGCCCGCCCCTTTGAGCATTCCTCCGCTGCTGGCCGCGCATGGCCTGGCCTTCACCCGCAACGACGAGCCGGTGTTCGGCCCGCTCGATTTCCATGTCGATGCAGGCGAAGCCCTGCTGGTGCAGGGCGGCAACGGCGCCGGCAAGACCAGCCTGCTGCGGGTGCTGGCCGGACTGGTGCGGCCTGCCCAGGGGCGCGTGGAGATCGACGGACGCGCCGCAGGCGCTGCCGGACGGGCGCGTTACGTGGCCTATCTCGGCCACCAGCCGGCGCTCAAGCCCGATCTGGACACGCTGGAGAACCTCCACTTCCTGTGCGGACTGCAGGGCCGTCGGGCGCGGCAGATGCCCGGCAGCGCGCTGGCCGTGGTGGGCCTGGCCGGCTACGAGGACACGCTGGTGCGTCAGCTCTCGGCCGGGCAGAAACGGCGGCTCGCGCTGGCGCGGATCTGGCTTTCGCCGGCGCCGCTGTGGTTGCTGGACGAACCCTACGCCAATCTCGATCTGGAGGGCATCAACCTGGTCAACCGGATGATCTCCGCGCACCTGCGCGGCGGCGGCGGCGCGCTGGTCACCACGCACGGGGCCTATGCAGCGCCCCCGGTGCGTACACGCCAGCTGCACCTGGAGGCGCGCGCATGATCGCGCCGGGCACCGAACCCGGGCTGTGGCGCAGCGCCCGTGCCCTGGCCGCGCGCGATCTGCGCCTGGTGTGGCGCCGTCGGGGCGATGCATTGCAGCCCGTGCTGTTCGCGGTGCTGGTCGTGGTGCTGTTCGCCCTCGCACAGGGCCGTGATCCCCAGCGACTGGCCGCCACGGCCGTACCGGTGCTGTGGCTGGCGGTGCTGCTGGCCGGTCAGCTCGCGCTCGATACCCTGTTCCGCTCCGATGCCGAGGACGGGTCACTGGAGCAATGGCTGCTGGCACCGGTACCGCTGGCCTGGCTGGTGCTCGTGCGGGTCGGGCTGCATTGGCTGACCACGGCGGTGCCGCTGATCGTGGTGACGCCGCTGCTGGCGGAAATGCTGCATCTGCCGCGTGACCAACTGCCGGTGCTGCTGGCATCGTTGCTGCTGGGCACGCCGTTGCTGAGCCTGGTCGGCGGCGTGGTCGCTGGGCTGACGGTGGGCATCCGCCGCTCTGGTATCCTCGTGGCGCTGCTGTCGTTGCCGCTGTATGTTCCCGTGCTGGTGTTCGGCGCAGGCAGTGTTGCAGCGGCCGCACGCGGCCAGGACCCGGTCGGTGCGCTGCTGCTGCTGGCGGCCGGACTGGTGGTGGCGCTGGTGCTTGCACCGCTGGCCACCGCCGCGGCGATCCGCATATCGTTGGACTGAGCCACACCGACCCACCGGGACAGCCACCTCTGCATGCAACCGATCGTCCGCTGGTTCCACCAACTTGGCTCGCCGCCCACCTTCGACCGCTTCGCACGTCGAGGTTCGCGCATCGCTTACCTGGCGGCCCTGCCCGTCTTCGCGCTGGCGCTGTGGCAGGCACTGTTCGTGGTGCCCGCCGATTACCAGCAGGGCGACAGCTTCCGCATCCTGTTCGTGCACGTGCCCAGCGCGTGGATGAGCCTGTTCGTGTTCGCACTGATGGCGCTCTACGCGGCGATCGGGCTGATCTGGCGGATCAAACTGTGCGAAATACTGGCGATGGCCTGTGCGCCCATCGGCGCCGGCTTCACCGTGATCACCCTGCTCACCGGCAGCATCTGGGGCCGCCCGATGTGGGGCACCTGGTGGGACTGGGATCCCCGCCTTACCACCGAGCTGATCCTGCTGTTCCTCTACCTGGGCGTGATCGGGCTGTACATGGCCATCGAAGACCGCCGCAGCGCAGCGCGTGCCGCGGGACTGCTCGCCATCGTCGGGGTCGCGCTGCTGCCGGTGATCCGGTACTCGGTCACGTGGTGGGACAGCCTGCACCAGGGGGCCAGCATCCGCCTGTTCGGCCCCACCACGCTGGACGCCAGCATGCAGGCGCCGCTGTGGCTGATGGTGGTGGCCACCAAACTGTGGTTCGTCGGCTCGCTGCTGGCCAAGGCACGGGCTGACAACCTGCAGCGCGAAGCGGGCAAGGACTGGCTGCGCCGTCAGGTGCAGGAGGACGCATGAGTTATCTCGGTTATGTCATCGCCGCCTATGCCGTGTTCGTGCTGGTGCTGGCGCTGGATGCACTGGGCTCCTGGCTGCGCCTGCGCTGGGCGTTGCAGGCCGCGCGCCGCAGCGTCGAGCGTCAGCAGGCACGGCGCATGGCCGCTGCACGTCGTGCCGATACACCGGTGGAGCTCAGCCGATGAACCCGCAGCGACGCCGACGCCTGCTGTGGGTGCTGCTCGCGCTCGGCGCTTCCGGGCTGGCCACCGCACTGGTGGCAGTGGCCCTGCAGCGCAACGTCGCCTACCTCTACACGCCTTCGGAAGTATTCGCAGGCGAGGCCGGGACTGCCGAACGCTTCCGCCTGGGCGGGATGGTGGAAGCCGGCTCACTGCAGCGCGAGGCCGGTTCGCTGGTGGCCTGGTTCACCGTGACCGATGGCGATGCCAGGATGCGCGTGCGCAGTGACCAGATCCTCCCGGACCTGTTCCGTGAAGGGCAGGCCGTGGTTGTGACCGGGCATCGCCAAGGCGCTGCGTTCATCGCCGAAGAAGTGCTCGCCCGCCACGATGAAACCTACATGCCGGCCGAGCTGGCCGAGAAGATGGGCAAGGCCCACGTGAAGCATGATGTGCCCGCCACCGCGCGCAGGGTGGACTGAGTGCTGCCCGAACTGGGGCAGATCCTGCTCGCCTCCGCGCTGCTGACGGCCCTGCTGCAGACGGTGCTGCCGCTGCTCGGCGCGCACCGTGGACAGACCCCGTGGATGCAGGTCGCGCGGCCGGCGGCCCTGGTGCAGCTGGTGCTGGTCGGCGCGGCCTTCGCCGTGCTGACCGCCGCCTTCCTGCAACAGGACTTCTCGGTGCGCTACGTGGCCGAGAATTCCAACACGCTGCTGCCCACGGTCTACCGCTGGTCCGCGGTGTGGGGCGCCCACGAGGGCTCGCTGCTGCTGTGGTCGCTGGTGCTGGCGCTGTGGACGGCCGCCGTGGCGCTCGCCTCGCCCCGCCTGCCCTTGCCGGTGCAGGCCCGCGTGCTGGCGGTGATGGGGCTGGTCAGCCTGGGCTTCCTGGCCTTCCTGATGTTCACCTCCAACCCCTTCACGCGATTGCTGCCGGCCCCGCTGGAGGGCCGCGACCTCAACCCGCTGCTGCAGGACCCCGGCCTGATCATCCATCCGCCGCTGCTCTACATCGGCTACGTGGGCTTCGTGGTGCCCTTCGCCTTCGCCATGGCCGCGCTGCTGGACGGCCACCTGGATGCACGCTGGGTCCGCTGGACGCGGCCTTGGACCAACATCGCCTGGGGCTTCCTCACCCTCGGCATCGCACTGGGGAGCTGGTGGGCCTATTACGAACTCGGCTGGGGCGGGTGGTGGTTCTGGGACCCGGTGGAAAACGCGAGCTTCCTGCCCTGGCTGGCCGGTGCGGCGCTGCTGCATTCGCAGGCCGTTACCGAAAAGCGCGGCACCTTCGCCGGGTGGACCCTGCTGCTGGCCATCGCCGCGTTCGCGCTGTCCCTGCTCGGCACGTTCCTGGTCCGTTCGGGCGTGCTGACCAGCGTGCATGCGTTCGCCGCCGATCCCTCGCGCGGGCTGTTCATCCTGGTGTTCCTGGCCGTGGTGGTCGGCGGTGCGCTGCTGCTCTATGTGCTGCGTGCCGGCCAGCTGGGCAGCCACGGTGATGATCCGCGGCGTGGTTTCACCGCCACCTCGCGCGAGACCCTGCTGCTGCTCAACAACCTGTTGCTGGCCAGTGCCTGCGCGATGGTGCTGCTGGGCACGCTGTATCCCCTGCTGGCCGATGCACTGGGCATGGGCAAACTCTCGGTGGGACCGCCCTACTTCGGCAGCCTGTTCCTGCTGCTGATGGCGCCGCTGGTGCTGCTGCTGCCCTTCGGCCCGCTGGTGAACTGGCAGCGCGACCAGCCCTCGCGCGTGCTGGCCACGCTTGCGCCGTGGCTGGCGCTGGCGCTGGCGCTGGGGCTGCTGGCCTGGTGGCGCGCCCCGCAGAATGGCTGGAAGGTCGGACTGGGCGTGGCCGGGGCGCTCTGGGTGGCCTTCGGTACCGTGCGTTTTGCGTGGCTGCGGCTGCGCGGCAACGGCCGCATCACCGCCGAGATGGCCGGCATGCTGCTGGCGCATGCCGGTGTGGCGGTGTTCCTGGTCGGTGCGCTGCTGGTGGAGGCGCTCAACGTGCAGCGGGAAGTCGCGCTCGCGCCCGGGCAGCGCGTGAGCGTGGGCCGCCATGAAGTGCGCTTCGAAGGCGTGGACCACCGCGAGGGTCCCAACTTCACGGCTGACCGCGGCCACCTGCGCGTGCTGCGCGATGGCCGTGAGCTGGCCCTGCTGCATCCGGAGAAGCGCCAGTACGCCAGCGGCGGCCAGGTGATGACCGAAGCCGGCATCGATGCGCGGCTGTCCGGCGACGTATACGTGGCAATGGGCGAACCACTGGGCAACAATGCATGGGCGGTGCGCGTGCATGTCAAACCCTTCATGCGCTGGGTCTGGCTCGGCGCGCTGCTGATGGCGCTGGGCGGATTCATCACCGCCGCCGACCGCCGTTTCCGCGACACGACCCGCCGCACGACCCGCAGCAAGCAGGAGTAACCATGTCTTCGTCCCCCACGCCTCGCCCGTCCCGTCCCCTGCCGCCCGTGGCGATCGCCATCGGCGTGCTGTTCTTCCTCGGCCTGCTGGGCCTGATGGTGTACGGGGTGATGAAGAGCGGCGATCCGCAGCGCGACGTCCTGCCCTCGGCCCTGATCGGCAAGCCCGCGCCCGAGTTCTCGCTGCCGGTGCTGCACGATCCGGACATGCTCGTGCGCAGCGACCAGTTGCGCGGGGCCCCCTACCTGCTCAACGTCTGGGGCAGCTGGTGCGCGGCCTGCCGCGAAGAACATCCGGTGCTCACCCGCTTCGCCGAGAGCAAACGCGTACGGGTGATCGGCTACAACTGGAAGGACGAACCGGCCGACGCGCTGCACTGGCTGGAACAGCTGGGCAACCCCTTCATGGTGGTGCTGAGCGATGTCGAAGGCCGCACGGCGATCGATTGGGGCGTCACTGCTGCGCCGGAGACGTTCCTGGTCGATGGCAGTGGCGTGGTCCGCTGGAAGTACAGCGGTGCGATGACCCAGCAGGTGGTGGATGAAAAGCTGCTGCCGATGCTGGAGAAGATCGAGAAGGCGCAGTCCGGTGCAGGCGATGCGGCGCGCACGGCGCCCTGACCGGCAACGTCCGGTGCACCGTGCGCGCACGTGCTGGCAGCACGCAGGGCTGCTCGCTTTACTGTGCTTGTGCCTTTCCAGCGTTGCCGCGCAGACCCGCCACCCGGTGCACGATGCGCGCCCCCTCACCTTCCACAGCGGCGCCGAAGAGGCCCGCTTCCATGCGCTGGCCGCCGAGCTGCGCTGCGTCCAGTGCCAGAACCAGTCGCTGGCTGATTCCAATGCGCAGATCGCCCAGGATCTTCGCCGCGAAGTGCTGGACCTCATGCACGAGGGCCACGACGACGCACGCATCAAACAGTTCCTGGTGCAGCGCTACGGCCAGTTCGTGCTGTACCAGCCACCGGTGCAACCCGCGACATGGCTGCTCTGGGGCGGCCCGCTGCTGTTCATGGGCGCGGGGGGCGTGCTGCTCTGGCGGCTGGTGCGCCGGCGCAGCAAGGCGCTGGGCATGCCGTTGCGCGATGACGGGTCAGACGCATGAGTTCCCTGCTGCCGTGGCTGGCCGCGCTCGTGGCGAGCCTGGTGGCGGCCGTCGTGCTGTGGCCGCTGCGGCGGAGCAGCGCCGGCGGTCCGCGGCGGCATGCAGGCTTCGCGCTCACCTGCGCCAGCGTAGGGGCCGCTGCCGCGTGTCTCTACCTGCTCATCGGCATGCCGCAGGCGGCGACGATGCGCGACAACGCGCCTGGCGATTCCGCGCAGCCCCTGCGCGAGGGCATCGCGGCGCTTGAGCGCTCGCTCGCCGACGATCCGCAGCGCGCCGATGGCTGGGCCCTGTTGGGACGCTCGCGCGCGGAGCTGGGACAGCTCGATGCCGCCGCCAGCGCATTCGCGCGTGCCGCGCAGCTGGCGCCGGACGACGCCGGGCTGCTGGTGGAGGCCGCGCAGTCCCGTGCCCAGGCCCGTCCGGACAAGCACTTCGATGACATCGCACTGCAGTGGCTGCAGCACGCCCTGGCCCTGCAGCCCGAGGCAGAGCGCGCCGCCTGGCTGCTCGGCATCGCGCTGCGCCAGCGCAGTCGCGACGCCGAAGCCGTTGCCGTGTGGTCCCCCCTGCTGCCGCGGCTGCAGCCGGCGGCAGCGGCGGCCCTGCGTGAGCAGATTGCGGTGGCGCAGGCCGCGGCGGGCAGCGCGCCAGGGGCGGCATCCGGCGCAAATGATCTGCAGGTGAGCGTGACGCTGCCGGCCGGAGTGGACGTCTCCCAGTGGCCCGCCCAGGCCGCGGTCTTCGTCATCGTCCGTGTGCCGCAGGGACCGCCCATGCCGGTCGCGGCGCGTAGGCTACCCCTGCGCGCTCTACCGGCCACCGTGACCCTGACCGACGCGGACAGCCCCATGCCGACCGGCCCGCTGTCCGCGCATGCACAGGTCGAGGTGCAGGTGCGTCTGTCCCGCGAGGGCTCGGCCACGCGCGGCGAAGGGGATCTGCAGAGCGTACCGGTACGCGTGACGCTGCCCTTTACGGGGGTATTGACGGTCGGCTGGCCCGACAGCGGCGACTGATGACGGCAATGACCGCGCCCCTTCGCGGTTTGAACGCACGCCTCAGGGGGGACTCGCTAGAATCCGTGCATGACTGAATTCATTCCCCCCGGCACGCGCTTCCATCTACTGCCCTCACCGTTCGCGTTCAAGCGCGGCGGCGCGCTGCACGGAGCGCGCGTGGCCTACGAAACCTGGGGCACCCTCGCCGCCGACCGCGGCAATGCCGTGCTCATCGTCACCGGCCTGTCGCCGGACGCACATGCCGCGCGCAACGCGGGCAATGCTGCCGCGGGCTGGTGGGAGGCGATGCTTGGGCCCGGCAAAGCCATCGATACCGACCGCTGGTTCGTGGTGTGCGTCAACTCGCTGGGCAGCTGCAAGGGCTCCACCGGCCCGGCCTCGGCGAATCCTGCGACAGGCCAACCTTATCGCCTCGACTTCCCGGAACTGTCGGTGGAAGACGGCGCCCGGGCAGCAGTGGAGGTGGTGCGGGCGCTGGGCATCCACCAGCTCGCGTGCGTGATCGGCAACTCGATGGGCGGCATGACCGCCCTCGCCCTGCTGCACCTGCATCCGGGCATTGCCCGCAGCCATGTCAACATCTCCGGCAGCGCGCAGGCCCTTCCGTTTTCCATCGCCATCCGTTCCCTGCAGCGCGAGGCGATCCGGCTCGACCCGAAGTGGAGCGGTGGCCACTACGACGAAACGGCGTATCCGGAATCGGGCATGCGCATGGCGCGCAAGCTGGGGGTCATCACCTACCGCTCGGCGCTTGAATGGGATGGCCGTTTCGGCCGTGTGCGGCTGGATTCGGATCAGGCCGATGACGACCCTTTCGGGCTGGAATTCCAGGTCGAGAGCTACCTCGAAGGGCATGCGCGGCGTTTCGTGCGGTTTTTCGATCCCAACTGCTACCTCTACCTGAGCCGCTCCATGGACTGGTTCGACATGGCCGAGTATGGCGACGGCGATGTCATGTCAGGCCTTGCCACGATCCACCTGGAGCGGGCTCTGGCGATCGGTGCCAACACCGATATCCTGTTCCCCGTACAGCAGCAGCAGCAGGTGGCCGACGGCCTGCGTGCGGGGGGCGCGGAAACGCGGTTCGTTGGACTGGACTCGCCGCAGGGCCACGATGCGTTTCTCGTTGACTTCGAGCGTTTCGGACCGGCAGTCCGCCGCTTTCTCGACACGCTCTGACCGGCATGCATACCTGGCTGGGCCTGTTCGCGCTGGGGTCTCTCATCGCCTGTACGCAGACCGGTGTCCTGCCGCCCTGGCTGGCGGGCGCCTACACCGTGGCCAGTCTCGTCAGCGTGGGGCTGTATGCACGTGACAAGCGCGCGGCCCGCCGTGGCCTGCAGCGCACGCCGGAGCGTACGCTGCAGGGTCTTGCCGTCATCGGCGGCTGGCCCGGCGCCCTGCTCGCGCAGGGTGCGTTCCGGCACAAGAACCGCAAGGCGGCGTTCCAGCGCGTGTTCTGGCTGTGCGTGGTCGCCAACATCGCCTCGGTGGCCGTGCTCCTGCGTTGAAGTGCCGCGCAGTGCGATTTCAGGGCAGCTGATCGAGCCGTTCGATCGCTGCACGCAGGTTCGGCAACGGTCCGATGTGCCCCGTAGTCCCCACCTGCGGTGTGCCTGTCTCGACAAGCAGGGCGCGCATGGCCTGCGGAGATACCGTCTTTCCCCGCGCCTTGGCAATGCCCGACAGCGCGGCCACGGCCGCAGCCACGATCGGCGCCGAACTCGACGTTCCGGAAAACCGCCCGGTGTAAAGCGCGTTGCGGCCTCCGTTGTGGATATCGCCATAACCGGTGGACGTCACGCATTGGCCGACGCCCTGCACGTCCACCCGACGGCCGTAGGTGGAAAACCCGAGCCGTGAACGTGCCGCCTGCCCCATGCTGCACCAGGTGGTCGGCGACGGCGCGCCTGCACCGACGATGATGGAACCGGAGTCGGGCCGACCGCCGGGAAACGGGGTTTTGAAGCAGCGCGCGTCGTCCAGGTTGACATTGCCGTTACCCGCCGTCTGTACCACATGAATGCCGCGCCTGACCGCGGCACTGACCGCATCGTAGATGGAAGGGATCCACTCCGGCGCCACGTAACCGTTGCATGGCGCCGGGCCGGGGAACTGCTGCTCGATCAGGATCACGTCGCCGGCCGCGAGCCTGCGACTTGCCAACGCGACGGCGTTGGCCGCGTTGTAGCCGGTTTCGGGACTGACGACATTGACATAATGTGGCGTTGCCGCATCGACGAGCCCGCGCACGCCATGCGCGTTGGCATCGCCCACCATCTCGCCCAGGACAGCCGTGCCGTGGTCATTGTCATTGAAGGGGTCGGTGATCTGGCTGCCCTGGCGGATCCAGGTGCCCTCCACTGCCAGCTTCTTGAGGTCTTCATGCTGCCAGTTCCAGCTGTACTCGATGTCCGCCACGCGCACGCCTGTCCCGTCGCCGCCGGCAACGGATCGCGCGTACACCGCATCGATGCCGCCCTGCGCCGCTGACAGCGCGTATATCTGACGCCCCTCCAGGTCGGGCGAGGCAGGCGGCGGCGACATGGTCGGGGCATCGGCCTCGGACAGGCCTGCGGACATCGGTACGGGCCGCGGTGCGGGATAGGCGATTTCCACGTCATCGAGTGCGTTGAGGCGGTTGACCGCCGCGACGAGGTCTTCTCCCGCGCGAAGATGCAGACGGAACCACTGATGCAGGGCCGGCATGTCCGAGCGTCCCTCGAACGCGGCCCGTTCACTGGCGTCCAGGGCAAACAACGGCTCGACACGCTCGATGATTCCCTGTCCCGGGGCGAACGCCGCCAGGGCACCCAGCGCGCCACGCCGCCGGGAGTGCCACAGGCCGTCGCGCAGGCGGGTGACATCAGCGGAGCGGAACTTCACTTCGATCACGTCAGTCGCCTCGTACGGGCCCAGCGCCACATAGGTGGGTTTTTCGATCGGCGATGACGCAGCCATGGCGCGTGTGTCCGGCGAGGACGCCAGGCAGGACAACGAGAACAGGCCGAAACAAGCGGGAATGCAGGAGCGCAGTATGGGACGCATCAGAAAATCTCCAGTGCCGGGAGCGCGACCGGCTGGCCGCGCGCGCCAGGACGCGGCGCGAACCCAGTCTCCGGAAACCGCTCCGAACGCCCCATCGGGCCAGTCCCTGCCCGACCGTCGGATGCATCCGCAATCCGGGTCAGCGCACATCGGCCCTTGACGGCATCTCCCGCACCAGGCGACCGGCGTGCAGGCGGTAGACCGCGTCCACCACGCCGGAAGGCAGTGCATCGTGGGTGATCACCAGCAGGCTGCGTCCTTCAAGCAGGTCCGGCAGGTCTGCCATCAGTGCGTTGGCAGTGTCCACGTCCAGGCCCTCGGTGGGTTCGTCCAATACCAGGATCGGCGCATCGCGCAGCAGCGCGCGCGCCAGGGCAAGCCGTCGCGCCTGGCCGGCCGACATCGTGGCGCCGTTCTCGCCGACCCAGCCCTGCAGGCCACCGACCGCACGCGCCCATTCGCCCAGCCGTACCCGTTCCAGCATCGCCCACAGGCGCTCGTCGCTGGCCTGTGGATCGCCCAGGCGAAGATTGTCAGCGACCGTACCGGCGAACACCGGTGCATTCTGCGGAAGCCACGCAAGCTGGTGATGCCAGTCTTCGACCGCGAACGTCCTGATGTCGGCACCGTCGCAGCACAGCCGCCCGGTATCGGGATCCCACAGGCGCAGCAGCAGCGCCGAAAGCGTGGTCTTGCCGCTGCCGCTGTCACCGCTGATCGCGATGCGTTCGCCCGGCGCCAGCTGCAGCTCCAGCCCATCAAGCACGGCCCGCCCGCCGGTCGCGTAGGCAAAACCCACCTGCTCCCAGCGCAGCGTACAGGGCCAGCGCGGCACCGCGACGGGCGTCTCCGTATCCACCACGGTCGGCACCTGGTCCACGATCGACTGCAGACGCTTGCCGGCAACCTGGCCCGTCTGCAGCGATTGCCACGCCAGGCCGAGACCAGCCCAGGTCTCGATCAGTGCCACCGTCAGGAAGACCAGACCGGCGGCCATTGGCGCATCGAGCTGGCCCCGCGCATGCGCGGACAGGGCGAGGGCCAGCATGCCCAGCAGGGCACCGCCACTCACCACGCCGTGCAGTGCCGAAGCCAGCACCAGGCGCCCTCTGCGGCGACGGTCCCGCGCGCGCAACTGGCGGGCGGCCACGTCCACGCGTCCTCGCCAATGGCCCAGCGCACCGAGCGCCGCCAGGTCCGCGGCGCCCTCGATCCCTTCGAAGGAGAGCGTACGCAGTTGGCTGCGGAACGCCGCGCGATCGCGCTCTTCGCGCGCGCGGCCCCGTACGCTCAGCCACGGCACGCCGGCGCCGAGCAGCACCGCCACCCCTGCCAGCAGCAGGGCCGCCGACGGCAGGATCAGCCAGGCGGCTGCGATCGCGACCACGCCCAACCCGGCCAACGCCAGCAGCGGGCCGAGCGCCCGCACCCACAGGCCATCCACCTCGCTGATATCGCCGAGCAGCCGAGCCAGCAGTTCCGCGGTGCGGGTACTGCCCAGCCGCGCCGGTGCCAACGGCAGGGCGCGACGGAAGAACCAGACGCGTGCATCGCGGGCGATCCGCAGCGTCACATCGTGGCCGACCAGCTTCTCGAAATACCGGGAGACGATGCGTGCCATCGTCAGCCCACGGATACCGGCCGACGGCGAGAAGAAATTGAAACCGCTGCCGATACCGCCCACGCCCGCCAGTGCCGCAGCGGTCAGGAACCCGCCGGACAACCCGAGCAGCGCGCTGCCAGCGAGCATGGTGATCCACAGCAGCAGCACCGCCAGCAGCAGGCGCGGCCGGTGGCGCAGGAACACGCCACGCAACGTATCAGCGTGCTGCCTCATGGGCGCACCTCCCTGGCGTGATCACGCAGATGGCCCTCGGGCAGATACAGCTGGCGGTCGGCCCAGGCCATCGCCGCCGGACTGTGGGTGGCGATCACCACGCAGCAGCCGCGCGCAACCACGGCGAGCGCCTCCAGCAAGGCCGCTTCCGTCGCCGGATCGAGGAAGGCGGTAGGTTCGTCCAGCAGCAGGACATCGGGGTTGCGCATCAGCAGGCGGGCCAGGCCGATCCGTCGCGCTTCGCCCCCGGAAAGCCCGAAGCCGCGCTCGCCGATCACGGTGTCCAGGCCCTGTGGCAGTTCACGCGCGAACCGCATGACCTGCGCGGCTTCGGCGGCGGCCAGCAGCCGCGCCTCGGTCGCGCTGGGATCGGCGAGGCGGAGGTTTTCGGCAAGCGTGCCGTGGAACAGGTAGGGGCGCTGGCCGGCATAGCCGATTTCCAGTCCCGGCCGCACCGCGATGCTGCCGGCGGTGGGTGGCAGCCAGCCCGCAAGCGCCTCGAGCAGGGTGCTCTTGCCGCTACCGCTCGGCCCGACCAATGCCAGCCGTTGGTTGGGTTCGACGATGAACTCGATATCCCGCAGCACATCATGGCGTGCGCCCAGCGGGCGCAGGGTCAGTGCGCGCACCTGTACCGGAGGGGCCTGGTGCTGCGCCGGCTCCGGGGCCAGCGAGGGTATCGACGCCCCATCCTGCGCGGCCTCACCAGGCCGTCCGCCCAGCAGCGCCTCCACTTCCGCCGCCGCGGCGAGCGCATTGGCGCGGTCGTGGTAATGCGCGGCAAGCCGCCGCAGGGGGGCATAGAACTCCGGCGCCAGCAGCAGGCAGAACACCCCCATGCCCAGGGTGGGCACCTGTGCGTGGACGGAAAGCAATCCGAGATAACTCAGGCCCAGGTACAGCGCCACAATGGCCACGCTGACCGAGGCGAAGAATTCCAGCACGGTGGAGGACAGGAACGCGATGCGCAACACGTTCATCGTGCGCCCCCGCACGCCCTCGGCCGCATCGTGCACGCCCTGCAGTTCAGCCGCGCCGCGGCCGTACAGGCGCAGCAGGCCAAGGCCCTTGATCCGGTCGGCGAAGTGGCCGCTCATGCGCGCCAGTTCACCCAGCTGCGCGCGGCCGGCCGCCTCGGCGCCCCATCCCACCAGCATCATGAAGAACGGCACCAGTGGCGCGGTGAACACGAACACCAGCGCCACCACCCAGTCCACGCAGGCCACCGCCACGGCGATCAGCAGCGGTACCACCACCACTTCCACGCGGACCGGCTGGAAGCCGGTGTAATACGCTTCGATCGCATCGGCGTGGGTGAGCATCAGCTCGCCGAGTTCGCCGCTGCGCTGCTGCCGCAGCCACAGCGGCCCCCGCGCCAGCAGCGCGGCGTAGACGCGCTCGCGCAGCGCCAGGCGCGCTGCATCGGCCACGTCCCCGGCTGCGGCCTGCACCACCGTGCCCAGCAGCGTACGCAGCAGCAGCACCGCGCCAAGCCCGGCCAGCACGCCCGCGCCCTCGCCGAGCAGACCGCGCTCGATCAGCACATGCTGCACCAGCCACGCGATGGCCGCCGCCTGCACGATCAGCAGCAGCCCGGAGGCGGTGATGGCCACGCCGGCAAGTCGCCGCCGCCCGCGTGCCGCCGCGCCGAGCTCATCGAGCCAACGCTGGCGCAGGCGGCGCTGCCCGTGCGGCGACAGGTCCTGCGGAAGGGGTCCGGGTGTCGGGGGGCTCACGGGATCTCGGCGGTCGCAGTGTGGGAAGGGAGGAAGCCATCGGCGGCGGGCTGCGCAGTGCGCCCTGCGGCACAGTGTAGAGGGTCCCGGCGGGCGGCCTGCGGCAGGCTGTCGCAGTGCCTGCCGCAGGCACACGGTCGCTTCCCGGCCCTGTGCGCACATTGATCTGGATCAAGGCCGTCAGAACACGTCGGTCCCATCATCACACCCTGTAGACCCACCCTTCGCGTATTTCCTACGCCACTATCCTACGAGGTAGCCCAGGCCATGATTGATTCGACAGTTGTAGAACTGTCGCGGCTGCAGTTCGCGCTGACCGCGATGTACCACTTCCTCTTCGTCCCCCTGACGCTGGGCCTGTCCTTCCTGGTGGCCATCATGGAGAGCGTCTACGTCATGACCGGCAAGCCGGTCTGGCGCCAGATGACCTTGTTCTGGGGCGTGCTGTTCGGCATCAATTTCGCCATGGGTGTTGCCACCGGCATCGTCATGGAGTTCCAGTTCGGGATGAACTGGTCGTACTACAGCCATTATGTCGGCGACATCTTCGGAGCGCCGCTGGCCATCGAAGGCCTGATGGCATTCTTCCTGGAAGCGACGTTTGTCGGGCTGTTCTTCTTCGGCTGGAACCGCCTGTCGCGTGTGCAGCATCTGACGGTCACCTGGCTGATGGCGCTGGGCACCAATCTGTCGGCGGTGTGGATCCTCATCGCCAACGGCTGGATGCAGTATCCGGTCGGTGCGGTGTTCAATCCCGACACCATGCGCATGGAAGTGGTGGATTTCGCGGCCGTGCTGTTCAATCCGGTGGCGCAGGCCAAGTTCGTGCACACCGTCAGTGCCGGCTACGTGACCGGCGCGGTCTTCGTCATGTCGATCAGTGCGCTGTACCTGCTGCGCGACAAGCACCACGCACTGGCACGGCGCTCGTTCGCGGTGGCTTCGGCATTCGGCCTGCTGGCCTCGCTTTCGGTGGTGGTGCTGGGTGATGAGAGCGGGTATGCCGCCAGCGAGCACCAGAAGATGAAGCTGGCCGCGATCGAAGCGATGTGGGAAACCGAGCGTGCGCCGGCCGACTTCACCGCCTTCGGCATTCCGAACCAGAACACGCAGCGCAACGACTATGCGGTGAAGATTCCCTATGTGATGGGACTGGTCGCCACGCGTTCGCTGGACCAGCCGATCCCCGGAATCCTGGAACTGGTGGAGCGCGCCGAGCATCGCATCCGCGGCGGACAGATCGCCTACGGCGCCCTGCAGCGCGTGCGTGCCGACCGCAACGATGTCCAGGCGCGCGAGATGTTCAACCGCCACTGGCAGGACCTCGGCCATGGCCTGCTGCTCAAGCGCTACCGCGACGACATCGGCAATGCCACGCCGGAGGAGATCGCGCGCGCGGCCATGGATACCGTCCCCCGCGTGCTGCCGCTGTTCTGGACGTTCCGCATCATGGCGGCGCTGGGCTTCTACCTGATCGCGTTCTTCGCGGTGGCGTTCTACTTCTCCTGCCGCCACAGCTTCCAGGACAAGCCGTGGTTCCTGCGGCTGGCGGTGTGGACCTTGCCGGCGCCGTGGATCGCCATCGAGTGCGGCTGGTTCGTGGCCGAATATGGTCGCCAGCCGTGGGCGGTCGATGGCGTGCTGCCGACCTTCTATGCGGCTTCGGGACTGGCCCTGCACGAGATCCTGCTGTCGCTGGCCGGTTTCACCGCGATCTACACCGTGCTGCTGATCGTGGAGATCAAGCTGATGCTCAAGGCAATCCGCAAGGGTCCGGACCAGGTGCTGCCGTCACTGCAGGCACCGGCGCCGGCCGCACACCCATCCCTCGGCAAGCCGGCCGTCGGCCAGGCCTGAGGCAGGAGAACGACGATGGAATTCATTGCATTGGACTACACCACGCTGCGCGTGATCTGGTGGCTGCTGCTGGGCATCCTGCTGGTCGGCTTCGCGGTGATGGATGGCTTCGACCTCGGCGTGGGCAGCCTGCTGCCCTTCGTGGCCCGCAGCGACGAGGAACGCCGCCTGGTGATCAACACCATCGGCCCGGTCTGGGAGGGCAACCAGGTCTGGCTGGTACTGGGGGGCGGGGCCATCTTCGCGGCCTGGCCGCCGCTGTACGCGGTCAGCTTCTCCGGCTTCTACCTGGCCATGTTCGTGATCCTGTTCGCGCTGATCCTGCGCCCGGTGGGGTTCAAGTTCCGCGGCAAGATGCCCGGGCAGCGCTGGCGCGCGGTCTGGGACTGGCTGCTGTTCGTCGGCGGCTTCATTCCGGCGCTCATCATGGGCGTGGCCGTGGGCAACGTCCTGCTCGGCGTGCCGTTCCACTTCGATGACAGCATGCGCATCTTCTACACCGGCGGATTCTTCGGGCTGCTCACCCCGTTCGCCCTGCTCGCCGGCCTGCTCAGCGTGAGCATGCTGGTGGCCCACGGCGCGGCGATGCTGGTGATCAAGACCGACGGTCCGGTGGCCGACCGCTCCGCACGCCTGGGCAGCATCGCTGCGGTGGTCGCCTTCGCGCTGTTCGCCCTCGCCGGCGCATGGGTGGCCTTTGGCCTGCCGGGCTACCAGATCACCTCGCAGGTGGTGACCGACGGGGCGACCAACCCACTGCTGAAAACGGCCGAGATCGGGCCGGTGGGCGGTTGGATGCACAACTACCGCAGCATGCCGCTGACCCTGCTTGCACCGGCGGTGGGCCTGCTGGGACTGCTTGCCAGTGCGGCACTGCTGCGTGCGCGCCGCGGCGGCTCGGCCTTCATCGCCTCCGGTGCGGCCATCGCCGGCATCATCCTGACGGTCGGCTTTGCGATCTTCCCGTTCCTGCTGCCCTCCTCCACCCAGCCGGTCTCGAGCCTGACGGTGTGGGACGCCTCCTCCAGCCACCTGACGCTGTGGATCATGCTGCTGGCCACGGTGGTCTTCCTGCCGATCATCATCGCCTACACCACCTGGGTATATCGCGTGCTGAAAGGCAAGACGACCCTGGATGAAATGGGCGAGAACCCGAACGCTTACTGACCCTTCCTGCCGGCCCCGCGCCGGCACTTCAAAGGAGCACACCATGTGGTATTTCGCCTGGATTCTCGGCACCGGCCTGGCCTCGGTCGTGGCCATTCTCAACGGCATGTGGTTCGAGGCGCGCGAAGCGCAGCGGACTCCATCCAACGATGCGGCATGAGGTCCTGAAGCAAGAAAACAGTTGCCGCCCAGCCCTTCACGCAGTATCTTAGGCGGCTCCTTCGGGGTGTAGCTCAGTCTGGTAGAGCGCTACGTTCGGGACGTAGAGGTCGCAGGTTCGAATCCTGTCTCCCCGACCACTCCGGTGGTCGGACATCCGAAGGTGAAATGCGATTCCCCTTGCCGCCCAGTGCGGGAATCGATATGATAGGCGGCTCCCTTCGGGGTGTAGCTCAGTCTGGTAGAGCGCTACGTTCGGGACGTAGAGGTCGCAGGTTCGAATCCTGTCTCCCCGACCACTCCGGTGGTCAAGAACAAGAAACCTGGAAGACATCAATGTCCTCCGGGTTTTTTTGTGTCCGGCGCCCGGCCTGCCGGTGCGACGCGCCCGATCAGGTGCCTGCGCCGGCCCGGCACCCGGCCTACAATGACGCCCTTCATTGGTGCCAGGCGCCATCCCACCCCTTCAGCGCCCGCGATGATGCCGGGCGCCGTCGTCGCGCGTCGCGCGTGGCGCAAAGGTTTCCTGCAAGGATCGACATGAGCCCCCTCCCCTCCCCCCGCGTTTCCCTGCTCCAAGGGCGCGTGCTCGCCTTCGCCGCCGTACTGCTGGCGGCCGCCAATCTGCGCACGGCGGTCACCTCCGTCACGCCGCTGCTGGACCTGCTGGGCAGCGTGTTCGGCTTCGGTGCCACGCTGACCGGTGTGCTCGGCATGCTGCCCACGGCGGCCTTCGCGGTGTTCGGTGTGACCACGCCGATGCTGGCGCGGCGACTGGGACTGGAGCGCACGGCGCTGCTGGCGATGGTGCTGGCGGCCATCGGCCTGCTGCTGCGTTCCAGTGCCATGGGCGTGGGCACGCTGCTGTGCGGCTCGATCGTCGCGCTGGCCGGCATGGGGATCGGCAATGTCGTGGTGCCCCCCCTGGTGAAACGCTATTTCGCCAACAAGGTGGGCACCATCAGCACGCTTTACATCAGCGTGCTGCAGGTCGGCACCATGCTGCCCGCGCTGCTGGCGGTGCCGGTGGCCAACGCGGCCGGCTGGCGTGTGTCGCTCGGCATGTGGGCCCTGCTCGCCCTCGCCGCCGCGCTGCCGTGGCTGATGATGGTGCGCCGCACGCCACGCCGCGATCCCGCCCACGACCTGCCGGATCCGACTGCGCAGCCGCATGGCCGGGTGTGGCGCACGTCGCTGGGCTGGGGCATGACGCTGATGTTCGGCATGACTTCGCTGATGACCTATTCGATGTTCACCTGGCTGCCGCGCATCGTGGTGGAAGCCGGCGCGACGCCTGCGTTCGGTGGCGTGATGGTGGCCGTGTTCTCCGCGCTCGGGCTGCTGCCGTCCCTGCTGATGCCCTCGCTGGCCGCGCGCATGGTCAACCCGTTCGTCCTCGCGGTGGTCGGCTTCACCGCGTTCACCAGCGCCTTCGCGGGGCTGCTGTTCGCGCCGATGGCCGCACCGCTGCTGTGGGCCTGCCTGCTCGGCGTCGGCCCGTCCACGTTCCCCCTCGCCCTGACCCTGATCAACCTGCGCACGCGCACGCCCGCAGGTTCGGCCGCGCTCTCGGGCTTCATGCAGGGCGTGGGCTACAGCTTCGCGTGCATGGGCCCGCTGGTGGTGGGCTGGCTGCATGATGTCAGCGGTACCTGGCAGCTGCCGTTCGGCTTCCTCTTCGCCTGCGCGGTGGTGATGCTGACCGCCGCCTGGTTCGCCTGCCAGCCGCGCCGCCTGGAAGATGTGTGGTGAACCGGCAAGGCGCCGCGCGCGGACGCGCGGCGCGCTGTCATGCCCGGGTCTGGCCATCCCCGCGCACCACGAACCGCTCCACGGTGAGCGCTTCCAGGCCCATCGGGCCGTAGGCATGCAGGCGCGTGGTGGAGATGCCGATCTCGCTGCCCAGTCCGAGCTCGCCGCCGTCGGAGAACCGCGACGACGCGTTGACCATCACCACCGCCGACTGCAGTGCACGCACGAAGCGCTCGGCATTGCCGGCATCCTGCGTGGCGATCACTTCGGTGTGGTCGGAGGTGTAGCGGCGGATGTGCGCAATGGCCGCCTCCACATCGTCCACCACGCGTACGGCGATGACCAGGTCGAGGAACTCGGCGGCATAGTCCTCTTCACTGGCCGCCTTCGCCCCCGGCATGAAGGCGGCGGCAGCCGCATCGGCACGTACGTCCACGCCGCGCCCGGCCAGTGCCTGCGCCGCAGCCGGCAGGAAGGCCGCGGCACGGTCGCGATGCACCAGCAGCGTTTCCAAAGAATTGCACGCTGATGGACGGCTGCATTTGCCATCCACCAGCAGGGCGAGCGCCTGCTCGACGTCCGCGCTGGCATCCACGAACAGATGGCAGACACCCTTGTAATGCTTGATCACCGGCACGCGCGCGTGCTCTGCAACGAACCGGATCAGGCCTTCACCGCCGCGCGGGATCGCCAGATCGATCAGCTCATGCAGTTGCAGCAGCTCCAGCATGGCCTCGCGGCGCAGGTCGGTCAGCACCGTCACCGCCGCCTCCGGCACTCCATGCGCCTTGAGCGCCGCGCCAAGCGCCGCGGCGATGGCCGCGTTGGAATGGAGGGCCTCCGAGCCACCGCGCAGGATCACACCGTTGCCGGCCTTCAGGCACAGCGCGGCCGCTTCGGCGGTGACGTTGGGCCGCGCCTCGTAGATCATCGCGATCACGCCCAGTGGCACGCGCACCTTCTGCACGCGGATACCGTTCGGGCGCACGTCGTCACGGGTGATCTGTCCGACCGGATCGGCGAGTGCGGCCACCGCACGCACGGCGTCGGCCATGCCCCGCAGGCGCGCCGGATCGAGTGCCAGGCGGTCCAGCATCGCGCTGCCGACGCCCTTTGCGCGTGCGGCGGCGAGATCGCGTGCGTTGCCGGCGAGGATCGGCCCGGCATGCGTTTCCAGTGCCGTGGCCATGGCCTGCAGCAACTGGTCGCGCGCATCGCTGTCCAGCGCCGCGATCACCTGCGCGGCATCGCGGCAGGCGCGTGCCTGGCGTTCGATCTCACTCATGGAAGACTCCTGCATTGCGATCATGGCAGCACCAGGTCGTCGCGATGGACGACCGTCCCGCCGTAGTTGTAGCCCAGCGTCGCTTCGATCTCGCGCGAGTGCCGGCCGGCTATGCGGCGCACGTCGTCGGCCGCGTACTGGGTGACCCCGCGGGCCACGCAGGCGCGGCCCGATGCGTCGCTCCAGCACACCTGCACCATGTCGCCACGGCGGAACCCGCCCTCGGCCCCGAGAACGCCACCGGGGAGCAGCGAGGCCCCCTTCTCCCGCAGTGCCTGCGCGGCTCCGGCGTCGACGATGATCGCGCCCTCGGCCAGCGGCGCATGCCGCAGCCAATGCTTGCGTGCGGCCTCGCGGCTGCGTGCGGCGTGGATGCGGGTACCGTGCAGGCGGTCCTGTGCCAGCGCGCGCACGACCTCGCTGCTGCGGCCATTGAACAGATAGGTCTGGATGCCCAACCGGCCGGCCTTGGCGGCGGCTTCCAGCTTGGTGCGCATGCCGCCGGTGCCGGCGCGCGTACCCGCGCCGCCCGCCATGGCCAGCACCGCGGCCGTCACCTCCGGCACGTCGTGCAGTGGCCGTGCATCGGGCGCCGTACGCGGATCGGCGCTGTACAGGCCATCGATGTCGGTGGCGATGAACAATGCGTCGGCATCCACCAGGGCGGCCACGGTGGCGGCGAGGTTGTCATTGTCGCCAAGCTTGAGTTCGTCCACCGAAACGGTGTCGTTTTCGTTGACCACCGGCAAGGCCCCCAGCCGCATCAGCTCGCTGAGCGTGGCGCGGGCGTTGAGATAGCGGCGGCGGTTGCGCAGGTCGTCGTGGGTCAACAGGACCTGCGCCACCGGGCGCTCGAAGAACCGCTGCCACAGGGCGATCAGCTGCGCCTGGCCGAGCGCGGCGAGTGCCTGGCGCGCGGCCATGGCCGCGCCCGGGGCGTCGGCACGGGGCACGATGGCGCGACCGGCGGCGACTGCGCCGGAGGAGACGATCACCACTTCGCGCCCGGCCAGCACATTGGCCGAGACGAACTGGGCCAGCCCCAGAGCGTGGCGTGGCGTCAGCCCGCCGCCTTCGGCCGCCAGCAGGCTGCTGCCGACCTTGAGCACCGCGCGGCGCCACGGCGGCACGGTCTGCATGGGAAAGGGCGATGCCGCGTCGTTGCTGTGGAAGGTCATCCGGCTGGACTCACGTCATGCGCCCAGGGCCTGCAGGCGCGCGCGCAGCACGTCCAGCCGCAGGTCGGCTGCCGAGCCCGGCGATACGCGTGCGGCCAGGCTGCCTTCAGGCGTGCGGCCCTGCCCTGCGCTGTCGGCACCGGCGGCGGCGGCCTTGTACGCCTCGCGGAACGGCACCCCGGCCACTGCGGCTTCCACGGCCACGTCGGTGGCATACATGCCCGAGTCAATGCCCGCACGCAGCCGGTCTTCGCGCCATTCCAGGTTGGCCAGCAGCGCCGGCAGCAGTTCCAGCGCCGCCAGGCCGCGCGCGAAGCCATGGAAGAGCGCGCCCTTGGAGGCCTGCAGATCGCGGTGGTAGCCGGAGGGCAGCGACAGCAGCTGTTCGATCTCGGTCCGCGCGGCCGCCACGCTGGCGTGCGTGGCGCGCATCAGTTCGATGACGTCGGGGTTGCGTTTGTTCGGCATGATCGAACTGCCGGTGGTGTACTGCGCCGGCAAGGCGACGAAGCCGAATTCGGCACTGGTGAACAGGGAGAGGTCCCAGGCGATCCGGCGCAGGTCCAGCGTGGCCCCGCCCAATGCCTCCAGCGCCGCCAGTTCGAACTTGCCGCGCGAGAGCTGGGCGTAGATCGGCGAGACCTGCATGCGCGCGAAGCCGAGCGCCGCCGTGGTGTGCTCGCGGTCCAGCGGCAGGTTCACGCCGTAGCCCGCGGCGGTGCCCAGCGGATTGCAGTCCACCAGGGCGTGGGTATCACGGGCACGCACGGCGTTGTCGATGAACGCCTCGGCCCACCCCGCCCACCACATGCCGGCCGAGGACACCACGGCGCGCTGGATATGCGTGTACCCGGGCAGCGGCAGTGCCTTTTCGGCGTCGGCGCGGTCCAGCGCCACGGTCGCGATCTCAAGGCTGAGCTGCGCCACGCGCTGCAGCTTCTCCTTCAGCCACAGGCGGGTGGCGACCAGCACCTGGTCGTTGCGGCTGCGGCCGGTGTGGATCTTGCGGCCCGCATCGCCGAGGCGCTCGGTCAGGCGGGCCTCGATCGCCGAATGGCCATCTTCGTACTGCGCATCGAGCACGAAGCGTCCTGCGCTGAAATCGGCGGCCAGCACCTGCAGTTCGCCGACCAGGCCCTCCAGCTCCTGGGCATTGAGGATGCCGATGTGCTGCAGGCCCTGCGCATGCGCGGTACTGGCGGCGATGTCGTGCAGGAAGAACTCGCGGTCGAGGATGACGTCATCGCCGGCGAGGAAGGTCTGGATTTTCGCATCCACCGCGACACCGGGTTTCTGCCAAAGGAGGTCGGCCATGGGGGCTCCGGAAAAGGTTCGAGTGCAGGGTTCGGAAGACGGTCAGTGCGGGATCGAGAGCAGCTCGTCGATGCCCAGCGCGAGGTTGAGGTTCTGCATGGCCTGCGTGGCCGCGCCCTTGAGCAGGTTGTCCAGGGTGGCCACCACGACCACGCGCTTGCCGCCCGGGGCCAGCGTGAAGCCGCCGATCTGCACCCCGTGGCGCCCGGCGATGCGGCTGACCCACGGCGCTTCGTCGACGACCTCGATGAGCGGTTCGGCGGCATACGCGTGCTTGAAGCGCGCGATGATCTGCTCCCGCGTCTGCACCTGGTTGAGCCACAGGTTCACGGTCATGGTGATGCCGCGGAAATGCGGGGCCACGTGGGGCATGAACTCGACCGGCACGCGCAGGTGCGCGGAAACTTCGCGCTCATGGACATGGTTGGTGAGCGCGTACGGCATCAGGTTGTCGGCAAGCAGCGCCGGATCGTTCTTGTCCGAGGGCGTGGTGCCGGCACCGGAGTAGCCGGACACGCCGAAGCACTGCGGCGGGCCGGCCAGCAGGTCCAGCAACGGGTGGATCGCCAGCTGCATGGCGGTGGCATAACAGCCCGGGTTGCTGATGTGGCGCTGGCCCGCGTACTGCCCGCGGGTCAGTTCAGGAAGGCCGTAATACCAGCGCCCTTCAAACCGGTAGTCCGCCGAGAGATCCACGATCACCGTGTCCGGCTTCGCCGCTTCGATGGCGGCTACGAACGGGGCGGCCAGTCCATTGGGCAACGCGAGGATGACCGCGTCCACGCCCTTGGCCGCCACGGCGTCGGCATCCAGGTTCTCGTACTGCAGCTGTCCCTGGAATTCCGGATGGTGGTCGGACAGCCGCTGCCCGGCGCGTTCGCGCGAAGAAACGAACGCCGGCTGCAGGCGCGGATGCGCGGCCACCAGCTTGATCAGCTCGGCGCCGGTATGGCCGCGGGCACCGACGATGCCCAGGGTGAAGGGTGAAAGGTTCATGCGTGGCTGTCCAGGCGGTGCTGCAGGTGGCGTTTCACGCCCTGCCATTCCGCGTCGATGATGGAGAAGATGACGGTGTCGCGTGGCGTGCCATCAGGATGGCGACGGTGATTGCGCAGCACGCCATCCTGCTTGGCGCCCAGACGTGCGATCGCCGTGCGCGAGGTGAAGTTGAACCAGCTGGTTTCAAACACCACGCTCAGGCATTCCAGCCGTTCGAAGGCATGGTCGAGCAGCATCAGCTTGGTTTCGGTGTTGACCCCGGTGCGCTGTACCGACTCGCCGTACCAGGTGTAGCCGATGCTGAGCCGCGGCACGTCTGCCTGCAGGTCGTAGTAGCGGGTGGTGCCGACGATCTGGTCATTGGCATCGAACACCACGAACGGCAGCACCTTGCCCTCGGCCTGCGCCTGCAGCGCGGCCTGCACGTAGCCGGCCACGGTCTTCGCATCGGGCACCTGGGTGTACCAGAGCTTCGACAGCGCACCGTCACCCAACGCACCGCGCAGCCCATCGATATGGCTCATCTGCAGCGGTTCAAGCCGCGCATGCGTGCCGGTCAGCGTGGGTACCCGGGTCCAGTCTGCGTGGTTCATCGCGCTCAGCCCTCCAGGCTCGGTGCACGCACGGCGCAGTGATCGACATAGGTCCTGATCCGGTCGATGCCATCGGCGCCGTACCAGAACACCTTCCAGTGGCCTTGCTTGTAGCAGCCATCGGACTCGGCGTAGTAGAAATGGTTGATCGGATTGCCGTTGCGCGAGCGCCAGAACAGCTGCGGTGTTTCCTCGCGCATCACGTTCCAGACCGCGCGGCCAAGGCCTTCGCCCTGCGCATCATCGAGCACGGCGAACTTGTCCAGGTACACGCCCTCGGCCTCATCGGTGAGGATCACCGCCGTGCGGTAGTTCTCGCTGACGTACGCGCGCAGCAGCGTGGTCCTCTCGAAATAGTCCGGCACCAGGGTGCGTCCGAAACTGGATTCGATCAGGCCCTTCAGGCGCGGCAGGTCCAGCGCGCTCCAGGCGGTGGCACGCAGCACCTTCTCGCCCTTGCGCACCAGCGTGCCCGAGCCCTTGTGGGTGAACAGTTCCTTGGCCAGGTCGGCCGGGCGGGTGATCGATACCGAGGATTCCAGCGGCAGCCGGTCCAGCAGGTTCTTGATCTGCTCGATCTTGACCTTCATGCCGCCGTGGATCCACGGCTGCTGGATGAGGTCTTCGTACTCAGTGGAGAGGTTGATTGAATCGATGACCGTGCCTGCTTCATCCAGCAGTCCACCGGTGCCGGTCAGGAAGATGATCTTGTACGGCTGCAGCTCCTGTACCAGTTCGTTGGCGGCGAAATCGGCATTGACGTTGAGGATCTGCCCGCCGGCCGTCTCGCCGAGGCTGGTGATGACCGGGATCGAGCCCGCACGCAGGCTGGCTTCGATCGGCGCCAGGTTGACCTTCCTGACCTCGCCCACCAGGCCGTAGATGGCCTGGTCCATGTATGCGGCCTCGAACACGCCCCCGGTGATGGACGTGGCGCGCGCGCCGTTCTGCTGCAGGGCCTCGACCAGGCGTAGATTGGATTGCTGGAACACCCGGCGCACGATCGCCAGTGCTTCCGGCGATGTCACCCGCAGGCCGTTGACGGTCTGCTTTTCAATGCCGGCGGCCGACAGTTCCGCGTCCAGCTGCGGGCCGGCGCCATGCAGCACGATCGGCGTCAGGCCGACTTCCTGCAGGAACGAGAGCGAGGAGGTCAATGCATCAAGATCGTCGCGCAGCACCGCGCCGCCGACCTTGACCACGGCAAAGCGCTTGGCGTCCAGCTGCGAAAAGCGCTTGAGGTACTGGCTGATCTCCTTCGCGCTGGCCATGCTGGAGAGCAGGCGCACGATGGTCTGGCGGGTCTGGCGGTGGGGCTGGAGGGCAGGAGACATTTCGGTTTCGTCACAGGCGGCGGTCGCCGCGTTGCAGGTCCGCCGCGCACAGGCGCAGCGGCGTTGTGGGTCGATCAGGCGCCGGCGGCGATGATCCGGTGTACGGCGGCGGTGTAGCGCTGCAACTGCTCAAGCGTCACGAATTCATCGGCGGTATGCGCCTGGGCGATGTCGCCCGGGCCAAACACCAGCGTGGTGTAGCCAGCGGCGGAGAACAACGACGCCTCGGTCCAGAAGTCCACCGCGTTGCCGATGGGCAGGTCCAGCGCGTCGGCCACGTCGCGTGCCAGCAGGCGACGCTCTTCGGCCTCGGCGATGTCACCGGCAGGCAGGCTCGGGCCGCGGAAGGTCTCGGTGAACAGCGCCGCTTCCGGTTCGGCCAGACCGGCAAAGGTCGCCAGCAGCGCGTCGATGTCCATCGACGGCAGCGGCCGGAAGCCAAAGCGCACCTCGGCCGCCGGCGCGATCATGTTGGCCTTGATGCCCCCGTCCACGCGGCCGATGTTGAAGCGCAGCCCGGTCAGGCCGCCGAAGCGGGCCGAAGCCAGCGATTCCACATGGTCCAGCGCGCGGTTGCCCCAGCGCATGGCCTGGTGCAGCGCGCTGGCGGTGGCATCCTGCTTGCCCGACGCATGGCCGGCACGGCCGGCGAACTGCATCAGCACCGAGCTGATGCCACGGTGCGCGAGCACCGCTTCACTCATGGTCGGTTCGGCCACCAGCACCGCTTCGTACGTGATGCCCCGGGCCAGGAACGCCGCGATGCAGCGCGGATCGTTGGCTTCCTCATCGCTGGAGAACAGGAACGCGGCATCGCCATCGCTGGCATTGGCGGCCGCCACCAGCGCTGCCGCCGCGCCCTTGATGTCGCACACGCCGAGACCGACCACGCGGTCGTCCAGGCGGCGCATCACGTGCGGGTCGGCACTCCAGTGCGGCGAGTCCGGCACGGTATCCAGATGCACGTTGAACAGGTACTTCGGCGTACCGCGCACGGCGTACAGGCTGACCGCGCCGGCGCCATGGTCGATCACCTCGACATTGAACCCGGGCAGGTTGTCGCGCAGGTAATCGAAGATGCCACCGGTGGTGATCGCACGCGGCGGGTTGCGGGTGTCGAAGGACACCAGCGCCTGCAGGTGATCGAGCGTCTGTTCAAGCATGAATCAACAATCCTGTGGATTTCCGCCGGGCATGGCCCGGCGCTACCGGAACGCGTCTGGAGGAGAGCCCCCTTCTTGTTGAAGGGGGCGCGCCAACGGCGCGGGGTTAAGGAGGAATGCGCGGGCAGGTCGATCGCGGCTCAGCCGCGGTTGACCTGCGCATACAACGTCGAGCTCATGCCGAACAGCTTGATGAAGCCTTCGGCCTCTTCCACGCCCCAGTCCGCCGACTGCGCATACGTGGCGCCCTTGGTGTTGAGCAGGTGCGGCGACTTCACCGCCACCGCGTCCACGCGGCCGCCCCGGGTCTCAAGCACGACTTCGCCGTTGACCTTGGCCTGGGAGGACTTCAGGAAGGCCTCGATGTCGGTCTTCAGCGGATCGTGGTAGAAGCCTTCATACACCAGTTCCACCCACTTGCGCGCCACGTCCGGCTTGAAGCGGTTCTGCTGCTTGGTCAGCACGGCATCTTCCAGCGCGCGATGGGCGGCCAACAGCGACACCAGTCCGGGCGCCTCGAACACGATGCGGCCCTTCAGGCCGATCACGGTGTCGCCGGTGTACACGCCACGGCCGACGCCGTAGGGGGCGAACAGCTTGTTGAGCTGGGCCAGGATCTGCTCGCCCGGCAGTGCCTTGCCGTTCAGCTCCACGGCTTCGCCTTCGACAAAATTCAGAGTCACGGTCAGCGGTGCTTCCGGCCATTCGCTGCGCGGTGCGCACCAGCCGCGGGCGCCCTCGCCCGGGGCTTCCCAGCGGTCGATCTCGCCGCCGGACATGGTCAGGCCCAGCAGGTTCTCGTTGATGGTGTAGGCCTGCTGCTTGGCGCGCACGCCGAAGCCACGCTCTTCCAGGTACTTCTGCTCGTAGGCGCGGGTCTGGGTGTGTTCCTTCTGGATCTCGCGGATCGGCGCGATGATCTGGTAATCACCCAGGGCCTTCACCGCCAGGTCGAAACGCACCTGGTCGTTGCCCATCCCAGTGCAGCCGTGGGCGATAATGTTGGTGCCCAGTTCGGCGGCACGCTTGAGCGCGGCATCGACGATCAGGTAACGGTCCGACACCAGCAGCGGATACTGGCCCTGGTAGCCTTCGCCGGCCCATACGAACGGCTTGACGAAGCCTTCCCAGATCGCAGGACCGCCGTCGACGGTGACATGGCTGGTGACGCCCAGTTCGGCGGCGCGCTTCTCGATGAAATCGCGCTCCTCGTCATCCACGCCACCGGTGTCGGCGAACACGGTATGCACGTTGTAGCCTCGCTCCTGCAGGTAAGGCACGCAGAAGCTGGTGTCGAGGCCACCGGAGAATGCGAGAACGACGTCTTTGTTGCTCATGGGGAAGTATCCGTGGGTAGAGCCGGGCACTGCCCGGCTGGAAGGGAATGTGACGCGTCAGCGCCCGGCGAGCGCGGCCATGATCGCCTTCTGCACATGCAGGCGGTTCTCGGCCTCGCTGATGGCGATGCACTGCGGCGAGTCCATCACCGCATCGGTGGCCTTGACGTTGCGGCGCAGCGGCAGGCAATGGCTGAAGACACCGTTGTTGGTGAGCGCCATCTTCCGCTCGTCCACGATGAAGTGCTTGTACTGATCGCGTATCGGCTGCTCCGGCGCCCAGTTGCCGAAGTACGGCAGGGCGCCCCAGCTCTTGGCATACACCACGTCCGCACCGGCATACGCACTGTCGATGTCATGGCTGACCTGCAGCGAGCCACCGTTCTCGGCCACGTTCTGCTCGGCCCAGCCCATGTAGCGCTCGTCCAGCACGTAGTCCGGCGTGGGGCACAGCAGGGTCACGTCCATGCCCATGCGCGTGGCGATGGTCAGCGCGGAGTTCGCCACGGCGGTGTTCAGCGGCTTGGGATGGTAGGTCCAGGTCAGCACATACTTCTTGCCGCGCAGGTCCTGCGTGCCAAAGTGCTCCTGCAGCGCCATCGCGTGGGCCAGTTCCTGGCACGGGTGGGTGATGGTCTCCATGTTGATCACCGGCACCGGCGAGTACTTCGCAAAGCTCTTCAGCACGGTGTCCTCGCGGTCCACCGCCCAGTCCACGAACTTCGGGAAGGCGCGCACGGCGATCATGTCGCAGTAGCGTCCCAGCACCTGCGCCACTTCGGCGATGTGCTCTTCCGTATCCCCGTCCATCACCGTGCCGAGGTTGAACTCGATCGGCCACGCGTCCTTGCCCGGCTGCAGCACGATGGCATGGGCGCCCAGCTGGAACGCGCCGAGCTCGAAGCTGGTGCGGGTGCGCATGGAGGGGTTGAAGAACACCAGCGCGATCGACTTGCCCTTGAGCTGGTCGCCAAGCTTGTTGCGCTTGAACAGCGCCGCCTGGGTCAACAGCGCGTCGAGCTCGCTGCGGCTCCAGTCCTGGGTGTTCAGGAAGTGCTTGTGGGACATCAATCATTCCTTGCGTGGGCGGCGCCGCTGCCGGAGGGCGGACGGTGCTCGGTGGAGGTCAAGAACAACTGCAGATGGAACTCACGGAACGCGGAAACGAAAAAACCCAGCCGGGAGGCTGGGTTTTTTACCGAACAGACAGCACGAGGCTCCGGTTACCCAGCGGAAATGTGGGGTTCCGGTCGGCGGGCACGCGAGGTCATGCCGGTCGCCTGACGGGCGGCGCTGGTCTCGTGCTGGAAGTCGGTTGCGTTCATTCCGGACATGGTGACACGGACGATGGTGCGCTGCAAGGAGCGCAGCAGCCGGGGCCTGTCAGGGGCTGCCCGGGCCCCCCTGCTCCTCGCCCACCCAAGGAGTGATCGAGACGCGGATCTTCAGCCGGTTGCCGGGATCATCCGGCAGCCGCGAGCGGTACTTGGTGCCCTTGTAGACGTAGTCCACGTCGTAGGCGATCGGACGGCGGAACTCGCGCCCGACCGGTACGATGCGGCAGTCGCGGGTCAGCATCGGCCCGGTCGGCGCGGCCGTTGCCGGAACCTCGGCGACAGGCTGGCCCGGCGTGGCCTCGCCCTCGCCTGTCTTGAAAATGGACCGCACCGATTCCCAGAGCCGACCGAAGCGCCCCTTCTCTTCCACCGGCTCCTCGCCGGTCACGTTGACCGGGGCCAGCGTGCGGGTGGTGACCGGCTCGCAATGCTCCTCGGTGCGCGTGGCCCGCAGCGTCTGGAACACCGGCTCGACGTTGAGCACCTGGGCATAGTCGAACTTCAGGTTCTCCACGATGACCACGCGGTTGCGCGGCTCGGCGTCCACCGTCTGCGCATCGACCACGCCGGCCAGCAGGCAGGCCGGCAGCAGGGAGAGCGCTCTGATCGGGCGGGAGAGGCGGTGCACAGCGATAGTGTAGGCAGCGCAGGTGGCAAGGGGCTGAACCTTACCCGTCCGCCGCGCATCCGGCCAGTGCGTGGCGTCACTCCGGGGCGGGCGCACGCCTGCCGAACGTGCCCGAAGGCGCGTGCGGCGCTAGAATCAGGGCCTGTCCCCCACCCTCCCCGCCATGACCCTCCGTCTGCACAACACCCTGACGCGCCAGCTCGAACCGTTCATCCCGCTCGACCCGGCCTGTCCGACCCTGTATGTGTGCGGCCCGACGGTCTACAACTACGTGCACATCGGCAACGCCCGTGGGCCGGTGGTGTTCGGCGTGCTGGCCGATCTGCTGCGGCGTCGCTTCGGCCAGCTGCGCTACGCGCGCAACATCACCGACGTGGACGACAAGATCAACACCGCCGCGCGTGAGCAGAACGTGCCGATCAGCACCATCACCGACCGTTTCGCCGCAGCCTACCGCGAGGACATGGCCGCGTTGGGGGTGGTCCCGCCGGACATCGAACCGGAAGTCACCGCGCACATGCCGCAGATCATCGCGATGATCGGGCAGCTGATCGACAACGGCCACGCCTACGCGGCGCAAGGCCATGTGCTGTTCGCTGTCACCTCCTTCGCCGGGTACGGGCGCCTGTCGCGCCGGGATCCGGACGAGATGCTCGCCGGCGCCCGCGTGGACGTGGCCCCGTACAAGCGCGACCCGGGTGATTTCGTGCTCTGGAAACCCTCCGCCGCGGATCTGCCCGGCTGGGATTCGCCGTGGGGCCGTGGCCGGCCGGGCTGGCACATCGAGTGCTCGGCGATGGCGGCCGCGCACCTGGGTGAAACGATCGACATCCACGCCGGTGGCGTCGACCTGCAGTTCCCGCACCACGAAAACGAAATCGCCCAGAGCGAGTGCGCGCACGGCGGCAAGGTGTTCGCACGGTTCTGGCTGCACAACGGCATGCTCAACTTCGGTGGCGCCAAGATGAGCAAGTCGCTGGGCAACATCGAGCGCGTGCACGACCTGGTCCGCCAGCATCCGCCGGAAGCGCTGCGCCTGGCGCTGCTTTCGGCCCACTACCGGCAGCCGCTGGACTGGTCCGACGGCGTGATCGAGCAGGCCGGGCGCACGCTCGACCGGCTCTACGGGACGCTGCGCGACCTGGCCGATGTCGAGGCCGAGGCACACATTCCCGCCGCCGTGGAAGCGGCGCTGGACGATGACCTCAATACCCCGTTGGCGCTGGCCGAGCTGGCCCGCATCGGCACGGAGGCGCGCCGCGCGGGCACCGCGGCCGAGCGTGCGCGGCTGAAAGCCGAACTGCTCGGCGCCGGCTTGGCGCTGGGCCTGCTGCAGCAGGCGCCCGCAGCGTGGTTCGGTCGTACCAGCGCGGACAGCGATGAGGATGCGCGGATCCAGGCGCTGATCGATGCCCGCGGCGCGGCCAAGGCCGCGCGGGATTTCGCCCGCGCCGATTCCATCCGCGAGGAACTTGCCGCCGAGGGCATCGTGCTGGAAGACACCGCCAGCGGCGTGCGCTGGATCCGCCGCCGCGCCTGATCGCTCGCCGCTCCCCTCCCCCGATTGCCTGAAGACCCCGATGACCGACGCTCCCTTCCCGCTTGAAGCCACACCCGCCGAGGCCCAGGCCGCCATTGCCGAGGAGTTCGGTTTCTTCAGCGACTGGTCCGAGCGCTACCAGTACCTGATCGACCTGGGCCGCAAGCTGCCCGGGTTCCCGGATGCCTGGAAAACCGAAGAGCATCGCCTGCTCGGCTGCCAGTCGATGGTGTGGATCGTGCCGGAAGGCGATGCGCACGCACTCCACTTCCGCGCAGTCAGCGATTCGGCGATCGTGTCCGGGCTGATCTACCTGGCGCTGCGCGTGTATTCCGGCCGTTCGGCGCAGGCCATCCTGGATACGGAGCCGACCTACATCCAGGACATCGGCCTGGCACGCCACCTCTCGCCCACGCGCAGCAACGGCGTCGCTGCGATGCTGGCCTTCATCCGCGAAACGGCACAGGCGCAGCTCCAGCGCGACCCTTCGTGAGTCCTGCGGCGCTGGTCGACGAGGGGGCGCTGGCACTGCTGCGGCGGCCCGGATTCTCACGCCTGCTGGCGTACCGCATCTTCGCGATGCTGTCCTACCAGGTGGTCGCGGTCAGCGTGGGCTGGCATATCTACGAGATCACCCGCAATCCCTTCTCGCTCGGCCTGATCGGGCTGGCCGAGGTGGTGCCGTTCTTCTGCGTGGCACCGTTCGCCGGCTATCTGGTGGATCACCTGCCGCGCCGTCGACTGGGCATGGCCGCGTGCACGGGGCTGGTCGCCACCGCGCTGGTACTGTGCGCGGTATCCCTGCACTGGCTGCCCTTTGACGGGGTGTGGCCGATCTATGCGGCCATCGCGTTGACCGGCATGGTGCGGGCGTTTCTCTCGCCCATCTACAACGCGCTGTTCGCCCGCGTGCTCGACCGCGGCCAATACGCCCGCGGCGCTGGGCTGGGCAGTGTGTTCTTCCAGGCCGGCATGGTCGTGGGTCCTGCGCTGGGCGGCGTGCTGGTCGGTTGGGGCGGCAAGGGCACGGCATACGGCGTCGCCGCGCTGTTCGCGCTGATCGCGATCGGGTGCCTGGCCACGTTGAAGGTCAGCGAACCGGTGCATGCCGGGCCTGCCGCGCCGATCTTCCGCAGCATCGCCGAAGGCGCGCGCTTCGTGCTGGGCAACCGGATCATGGTCGGTGCGATGGCGCTGGACATGTTCTCGGTGCTGCTCGGCGGGGTAGTGGCGATGCTGCCGGCGTTCCTGAAGGAGATCCTTCACTACGGTCCGGAAGGGCTGGGCATCCTGCGCGCGGCGCCGGCGCTGGGGTCGATCGTGGTGGGCGTGTGGTTGGCGCGGCATCCCCTGCAGCAGCATACCGGTCGCGTGCTGCTGTGCGCGGTGGCCGGATTCGGCCTGTGCGTGATCGGTTTCGGGCTGTCGCACCACTTCTGGCTGTCCGCGCTGATCCTGCTGTTCTACGGCGCCTTCGACGGCGTTTCGGTCGTGGTGCGCTCGACCATCCTGCAGCTTGCCACGCCCGAAGAAATGCGTGGCCGCGTGTCCTCGATCAATGGCATCTTCATCAGCTCCTCCAACGAGCTCGGCGCGTTCTATGCAGGCACCATGGCCCGCCTGCTCGGCCTGGTTCCGGCCGTCGTCCTGGGGGGGTTCGCGGTGCTCAGCGTGGCCGGCATCACCGCCTGGAAAAACCCCACGCTGCGCCGCCTGGACCTGCGCGACCTGCAATGAGGCGCGCCGCGGCCGCGCCCTCAGGGCGAGGCCGCCGGATCGGCCAGCAGATGCTTCAGCCCGTGGATGAAACCGCGCGGCGCCACGCTGAGATGGTCCTCGTCCGGCAGCACGTCCAACTGCAGCTGCAGCGACGGGTAGCCCCGCGAGTGCAGCGCCTCAGTCATCGTCCGCGCATCGGTCACCATGTCCGCCTGCTTGCCGAAACGGCGCTGCTCGTACTCGCCCACGTACATATACACGCGCGCAGGAAGGTCGGCATGGTCGCTGGCATAGGCTTTCTCCACGCCCAGCATGTGCCGCTTGCCGTACCAGTAGGACGGGCTGCCCAGCACGTAGCCGGCGAACAGGCCTGGCTCGGTGAACAGGATCTGCGTGCCCAGCAGCGCGCCGTAGGAATGCCCTAGGAAGAGGCGGCGGCGCTCATCGCTGCGGTAGCGTGCGGCCACGAACGGCAGCACCTGGTCGCGCAGGTAGCCGGCGTAGGCGCCGCCGCCGCCATGCACCGCCCCGGCGGGTCCCTCTCCGGCGGCCAAGGGGATCGGCGTGTAATCGCGGCGGCGGCTGGTCATGCCGTCCTCGCCCAGCGCATAGGACAGGCCGACGAGGATGAACTCCTCCACCGCCGGACCCTCGCCGTTCAGGCGCCGCGCGATCTGCCGGACCAGTGGAAACGCGTAGTCGGCGTCAGTGACGTACAGCACCGGATAGCGACGCTGCGGATTGTCCGCGTAGGAGGCAGGCAGCGCAACGAACACCTGGTAATCACGGCCGGACGCCGGATCGGCCACGTTCCAGACTTCACTGCCGACCACTTCGTAAGGCGCGCCGTTGCCGCGCTGTCCGCCCGTCGCCGTGGCCATGGGCGGCGACGGCGCGTGCGCGGATGAAGCCACCGGCGCGCCGGCCACCTGCACGGCGTGCGCGGCTTCGTGCGCTGGCGCGCACCCCTGCAGCAGCAAAAGCAGTGCCGTTCCCAGGGTCCATGGGCGGCAGGTCATGTATCCCTTCAAGCGTGCATTCCTTTCAACACCAGAGCGGCCCCGGATGATGCCATGCACGACCGGGGCGGCGCTTGCCTGCACGCAAAAGAAAACCCGGCCGAGGCCGGGTTTCCAGTGAACGTGCATTACCGCAGCGCGATCAGTCGCCCTGCTGTTTCTGCATGTGCTCCCAGCGTTCCTGCGCGTCGATGGTGCGCTCGGCGGTCAGGCGTGCCTCGAGGCGGTCCAGGCCGATTTCTTCACCGGTATCCACGCAGTAGCCGTAGTCACCGCCGTCGAGCCGCTTGAGCGTGCTGTCGATCTTGCCGATCAGCTTGCGGTAGCGGTCGCGGGTACGCAGCTCCAGTGAGTTTTCGGTCTCACGGGTCGCGCGCTCGGCCTCATCGCCGATGTCACGCACTTCCTCGCGCAGGTTCTCGATGGTCTGCTTGGATTCCTCCACCAGGTCGGCCCGCCAGTCCTGCAGGCGCTGGCGGAAATACTCCAGCTGCAGCGGGCTCATGTATTCCTCATCCGCCGCCGGCTTGTAGCCTTCAGGCAGGATCGGGCGGCCGGTGGCTTCGTCGGTCTTGTAATCAACGACCTTGTACTTGCTGCGCGGCGCGGGCGCGGTCGAGCGCGCGGTGACGGCCACGGCGACCTTGCCAACAGGACGCGGGGGGGTCTTCGGGGCGGATTCGTTTTTCACTGGGGTCTTTGCAGTCGATTTCGAAACAGGCACGGGATTCTTGATTTGCGGGGCCGGGGTGGCAACGGTCTTTTCCGACTTCGGCGCAGGCGCCGAGGAGGAAGAGGTCGCCGCGTCCGCGGCCGGGACAGACTTGGCCGGAGCCGGCTTGGCCGGTTTCGGTGCGGACTTCACGACAGCCACCGCGGCCGGACGGGCCACAGCGGACTGCTTGCTGCTGGACGCTGCCGGGACGGAACCGGCGGCAGCCTTGGAAACAGGTTTCTTCGCAGGCGGCGCGGTCTTGGCCTTGGGCGTCGACGCTGACTTCTGCACGTTGTTGTTGCGGGTGGCCGACGTTGCCGGTGACGGCTTCTTCGCAGGTGCTGCCTTGGCGGCGGCAACCTTTTTCACTGCCGCAGACCTGGCCACGGGCGTCTTCCTGCCTGGCGCGGCCTTGGCAACGGCTGCCTTTTTCACCGGCGTGGTCTTCGCGGCAGTGGACTTCGAAGCAGCCGCCTTCGAGGCAGTGGCTCTTGAAGCGGGCGCTGCCTTGGCACCTGCCCCCTTTTTCGCTGGCGCCGCCTTCGAAACGGCCGCCTTCTTGACCGGCGATGCCTTGGACACCGCTGCCTTCTTCGCAGCACCCTTGCTCACGGCGCCCGCAGATGCGGGCCGGGCGGCCTTCCTGGCCGTCGCCTGACCTGCAGCCTTCTTAGCCGCCGGCTTGGGCGCCGCGCGTGACACGGTCTTCGCGGCCTTCTTGGTTGCAACAGGCCTGGCGGTTTTCTTGACGGCCTTGGCCGCCTTCTTCGCAGATTTTTTAGCAGCCACGAAACGCTCTTCCTTGGATTCACCGGGGCCCGGAAAGGCGGGCCTTTATAGCCTACCCTGCATGCAGCAGCAACCTCGTGACAGGATGCTCACCAGGCCCGTACTGCGTTGGCCCGACGGCATACCGGACGCGGTCCGCCAGCCGTGTGGCAGGGAACCTGGCCGGTGGCGGAAGCCTCCGGCATGGCGGTCGTGCGGGGCGCAACCGACAGCCAACGCCCCATCCTGCGTCAAATGTCCTTCGCTGCCAACCTGTCCACGTCCAGCACCCGGGATGAATGCGCCGAAGGGGACGGCCGGCCTGGCCGTTTCACCCCAAACCACGGGTGACGTTTTACTATGACGCGGTGATTTCCCGCCTGCTCATCGCCCTGCTGCGCTTCTACAAGCGCTTCATCAGCCCTCTGCTGGGGCCGCGCTGCCGTTTCCATCCAAGCTGCTCGGAATACGCCATGCAGGCCATTTCCCGTCACGGAACCCTGCGCGGAGGCTGGCTGGCGACCCGGCGCCTCGGCCGCTGCCACCCGTTCCACCCCGGCGGGCTGGATCCGGTCCCGGACGATCTGCACTCCTCTTCTTGCCGCTGCACAGGAAAACATTGACATGTCATCGACCCTGATCACCAACGCCCGCCTGGTCAACGAGGGCCGCGTCGTGGAAGCGGACCTGCGCATCGAGGACGGCCGCATCGCGCGCATCGACGCCGGTCTGTCCGCCCGCGAAGGCGAGCAGGTCGTCGACGCCGCAGGACGCTGGCTGCTGCCCGGCATGATCGATGACCAGGTGCACTTCCGCGAACCCGGGCTGACCCACAAGGGCGACATCGCCACCGAATCGGCGGCCGCCGTGGCCGGTGGCCTGACCACCTTCATGGACATGCCCAATACCAACCCGCCCACGCTCAACGCCGACGCGCTGCAGGCCAAGTACGATGCCGCCGCAGGCCGGGCGCGCGCCAACTATGGCTTCTACATGGGCGCGAGCAATGACAATCTGGAGCACATCCAGCGCCTGGACCCGAAAACCGCGCCCGGCATCAAGGTGTTCATGGGCGCTTCGACCGGGAACATGCTGGTCGACAATCCGGAAACCCTGGACGCCATTTTCCGCGACGCGCCGACCCCGATCATCACGCACTGCGAAGACACGCCGATGATCGACGCGCTGATGAAGCAGTATCAGGCGCAGTACGGCGATACCCTCAGCGCGGAGCAGCACCCTGACATCCGTTCACGCGAGGCCTGCCTCAAATCCTCGCAGCTGGCCGTCTCGCTGGCACGCAAGCACGGCACGCGCCTGCACGTGCTGCACATCTCCACCGCCGACGAACTGGCACTGTTCGAACGCGGACCGCTGATCCGCGCCGACGGCAGCCGGAAGCTGATCACCGCAGAGACCTGCATCCACTTCCTGCGCTTTGACCGCACCGATTACGCCCGGCTGGGCAATCTGATCAAGTGCAATCCGGCGATCAAGGACGTGGCCGATCGCCAGGCCCTGACGGCCGCGCTGGTGGAGGACATCATCGATGTTCTCGCCACCGACCACGCGCCGCATACCTGGGAAGAGAAGCAGAAGCCGTACGCGCAGGCACCGTCGGGCCTGCCGCTGGTGCAGTACGCGCTGACCGCCGCCCTCGAACTGGTGCATGAGGGCAAGCTGGACATCGCCCGGGTGGTGCAGAAGTTCGCCCACGCACCGGCGCAGTTGTTCGACGTCGCCGAGCGCGGATTCCTGCGCGAGGGCTACTTCGCCGACCTGGTGCTGGTGGACGACAAGCCGTTTACCGTCAAGCGTGAGGACGTGCTTTCCAAGTGCGGCTGGTCGCCGTTCGAAGGCATGACGTTCCAGTCGCGCATCGCCTCGACCTGGGTCAACGGCCAGCTGGCGTGGGACGGCACCCATGTCGTCGGCGCGCCGGCCGGACAGCGCCTGGGCTTCAATCGCTGATGCGCGCGGTAGTACTGGGGGCGCTGTTGGCATGCGCATTGCCGACGTTGTGGATGCTGCCGGCGACGCCGGCGGCGGCGCAGGCGGACGACACGCGCGTGGTGTTCCCCGCGCGTGCCTCGCAGGGCGCGATGGTGATCGGCAAGGTGCCCGCCGGCAGCACCGTGCGCTATACAGGCCGCACCTTGCGCGTGAGCGGCTATGGCAGCGTGGTGTTCGGCGTGGGCCGTGATGAGAAGGGACCGCTGCAGGTGGACGTTTCCCGTGCTGACGGCACGCGCGAAACCGTGGCCATCGTGGTGACGCCGCGTGACTGGCCCGTCGAGCGGGTCAACGGCGTGCCGCCGAAGACCGTCAATCCCCCGCCCGCGATCGCCGAACGGATCAAGCGCGAACAGGCGCAGGTCACCGCGGCACGCGCACGCGACGACAACCGTGCGGACTTCGCCCAGGCCTTCGTGTGGCCGGTGCAGGGCCGCATCAGCGGACGTTTCGGCAACGCGCGCGTGTACAACGGGCAGCCCGGCGCCGGCCATTCCGGCATGGACATCGCGGTGCCCACCGGCACGCCGGTGAAAGCGCCGGCGGCAGGCGTGGTGACCTTTGCCGCGCCGGACCTGTATCTCACCGGGGGCACTTTGCTGCTCGACCACGGCTTCGGCATGAGCTCGAACTTCCTCCACCTCTCGCGCATCGACGTCAAGGTCGGCGACCGCGTGGAACAGGGCCAGGTGATCGCCGCGGCAGGGGCTACCGGTCGCGCGACCGGTCCGCACCTGCACTGGGGAATGAACTGGTTCGATACGCGGATCGACCCGTTGCTCGTGCTGGAACGGGACGCGTCCAGCCGGTAGTGCCGGGCGCCGCCCGGCCTGGTCGCCGGCCTCAGGGGCCGCGTGCCGCCCACCATACGCGCAGCAGCGTGCGTACCGGCGTGGCCTCGATCGGCACGCCCGCCGCGACCGCCGCCAGGCGCGCACGCGCCAGCGTCGACCACACCCGTCGCGGTCGCGGGCCGGGCACGCGAGCCGGCCATGCGCGCAGCAGTTCAGCCGCCCAACGCTGTACCGGATCGCCGTCAGCAGCATCCAGCAGGCTGCGCGGCACAGCCGCCACACCGGCCTCGTACAGGCGCTGGGCCAGCGTCTGCAGCCGGACCGCATCGTCCGCGCCCGCCCGCGGCGCACCATTGAACAGCGCCACCTCAACCGCCGCCACGGCCTCGGCATAATCTTTCAGGGCACGGTGGGCGGCGGCTGGATCCTGGGCGGCGCCACGCGCCTCCGCCAGCGCCGGCAGCGCCTGCGCCAGCTGCGCCCACGGGGCGCGCACCGGCTCCAGCAGGCGACCCAGCGGATGCCGCGACCGGCGTGCCTCCCAGCTGCGCAGTTCCTCGCCCCACCAGGCCAGCTTGGCGTTGGCCGGCAGGGGATCACCGCTTGCGTTGAGCATGTCATCGAATTCCTGCAGCAGCGCAAACCAGGCCGCCACGCGGGCGCGCTCCGGTTCGGCGATGAACGGCTCGGCCACCGACCATTCCGGCCAGCGGGTCCGCCATTTGTCCAGGAAACTGTCCAACGCACTGCTGTTCACTACATCGTCCTCAGTTCAGAACCGGCGCCGCCGGCAGTGCCGGCCAGAACGCCGGATCGAGCAGATCCTGCGGCAGCTGCGCGCTGGCCTCGGCGCGCCACGCCGACGGATCGTCATGCTGCAGCCGGTAGCCCCACAATGCCGCGACGGAGGGCATGCCGGCCGCGCGCGCGGCCAAGATGTCGCGCTCGTCGTCGCCAACGTACACGCACTGCCCCGGCGCCACGCCGAGCACCTGCGCGGCATGCAGCAGCGGCAGCGGATGCGGCTTGCGCTCGGCCAGCGTGTCGCCGCCGACCAGTACAGCGCAACGGTGCTGCCAGCCGTGCTGGGGCAGGATCAGCTGCGCAAGATGGTGCGGCTTGTTGGTGACGATGCCCCAGCGGGCGCCATCGGCCTCGATCACCTCCAGCATCGCCGCCACGCCGTCGAACAGCGTCGCGCGGGTGCCTATCAGGGTTTCGTAGCGCTCCAGGAACTCCGGCACCAAAGCGTCCCGCGCCACCTCGTCAAGCTCTGGAAAAGCCACCGAAAGCATCGCACGCGAACCTTTCGACACCACCGGCCGCAGTGTGCCGGGCGCCACGGCGGGCCGCCCGCGTTCGGCGCACATGGCCGCCAGGGTAGCGAGGAAATCCGGCGCACTGTCCAGCAGCGTGCCGTCCAGGTCGAACAGCGCTACGCGGGGAAAATGCTGGCACGTCACGCCGAGGGACTTTGTACGGCCAGCGTGGCATGCGCCAGGTAGTTGATGTCGGTGCGGCGGCTCAGGCGCGCACGGTTGCGCCATGGCTCGTAGGCCATGCCGCTGACATCCTGCAGCTGCAGGCCCGCTTCGCGCAGCCAGCGCGAAAGCTCGGCCGGCTTGATGAATTCCTGGTAGTGGTGGGTGCCCTTGGGCAGCAGCCGCGCCACATACTCGGCACCCACGATGGCCACTGCGAACGCGGCCGGAGTGCGGTTGATCGTGGACAGGAACAGCTGGCCGTCGGGCTTGAGCAGCGTGCGGCAGGCGGCGATGATCGCGGACGGATCAGGCACGTGTTCCAGCATTTCCATGCAGGTGACCACATCGAAGCTGTGCGGCTGCTCGGCGGCAAGGTCTTCGGCAGCCTGCACGCGGTAATCGACGCTCACGCCGGTTTCCAGCGCATGCAGGCGCGCCACCTTGACCAGCTCGGGCGCCAGGTCGATCGCGGTGACGTCCGCGCCGGCCTGGGCCAGCGCTTCGCTCAGCAGTCCGCCACCACAGCCGATGTCGAGCACGCGCAGGCCGCGCAGCGGCGCACGGTCGGCCACGTACTGCAGGCGCACGGGATTGAGTGCGTGCAAGGGACGCTGCGGGCCGTCGACGTCCCACCAGCGGTTGGCGAGGGCAGCGAACTTGTCCAGCTCGGACTGGTCGAAATTCGAGGAAGCGTGGGGAGCATTCATGGCAGGGTCCTTGCAGCGCGCCAGGCGCGCCGGTAAGTCGTTCGGATGCGGATGTCAGGCACGGACGTGGCGGATGCGATCGCGCCACTGGCGGGCATTGGCGATGATGCCCGGCAGGTCCATGCCGACCAGCTCGCGCTGGACGAGCCGGGGCTGCCCGGCGATCCACACATCGGTGACCTGCTGCCGGCCCGTTGCATAGACCAGTTGAGAGAGCACGTTGTGCAGCGGCTGGGTCTCCAGCGCGGACAGGTCCACGCAGATCATGTCGGCCTGCTTGCCCGGTTCGAGCGACCCGATGCGCTCGCCGAACCCCAGCGCGCGGGCGCCCCCGAGGGTGGCCGCCCGCAGCGTGGTGGGTGCATCGAGGGCAGTCGCATCGTCGGACACGGCCTTGGCCAGGATCGCGGCCGTGCGGTTCTCGCTGAACATGTCCAGATCGTTGTTGCTGGCGCAGCCATCGGTGCCGATCGCCAGGTTGACCCCGGCGCGCTGCAGCGCGCAGGCCGGGCAGAAGCCCGAGGCCAGCTTGAGGTTGGACTCCGGGCAATGCACCACGCTGACGCCGCGCTCGGCGCAGAGGTGGATTTCGGCCTCGGTCAGCTGGGTCATGTGCACGGCGATCAGGCGGTCATTGACCAGCCCAAGGCGATCCAGGCGCGCCAGCGGACGCTGCCCGTGCAGGCTCAGCGAATCACGGACTTCCTGCGCCGTCTCATGCGTGTGCAGGTGCACCTGCATGTCCAGCTGGTCGGACAGCATGCGCACGCGCTCGAAATTGGCATCGTTGACCGTGTAGGGCGCATGCGGCGCGAACGCGGTACCGATCAGCGGATCGTTGCGCCATTGATCATGCAGGTCACCGGCCTTGGCAAAATATTCATCGTCACTCTTCGCCCAGGCGGTGGGGAAATCGATGATCACCGCGCCCACCAGCGCGCGGAAACCGTGCTTCTTGTAGACCGCCGCCTGCACGTCGCCGAAGAAATAGTTTTCGTTGGCGCAGGTGGTGCCGCCACGCAGCATCTCGGCGATCGCCAGCGTGGTGCCGTCGGCCACGAACTCGGGCCCGATCACCGCCGCTTCCACCGGCCAGATATGCTGTTGCAGCCATGTCATCAGTGGCAGGTCATCGGCCACGCCACGCAGCAGCGTCATCGGGTTGTGCGTATGCGCATTGACCAGGCCGGGCATCAGCGCAGCGTCCGGGCGGCTGACCACCTGGGCCGGCGCAAAGCGCGCGCGGGCTTCGGCGCGCGGCAGCACGGCGATGATCTCGCTGCCACGCACCGCGACGGCATGGTCTTCCAGCACCACCGCATGCGGCTCGATCGGGACCACGTAACCGGCTTCGATCAGCAGATCGCAGGCTTCGGGGAGGTTCACGCTATCGCTCATGCGGGCTCACTGCTAGGGGGGGAAGGACCGTGCGCAGCCCTGGCTGCGGCCTGGCGA
This sequence comes from Xanthomonas sp. 60, assembly GCF_011761925.1. NCBI lineage: Bacteria > Pseudomonadati > Pseudomonadota > Gammaproteobacteria > Lysobacterales > Lysobacteraceae > Xanthomonas > Xanthomonas sp. 60. The sequence goes on from NZ_JAASQW010000002.1 coordinate 45,115, forward strand.
CGGGTCGCCGGTCGGACGGCTGCCGCCGAGCTCTGGGAGCGCCAGCGCGAACGCGCTGGCGCGCACCCGGGTTACTTGACGCGCGCGGAATACTCGCCCGAACGCGTATCGACCTTGATGATCTCGTCCTGGTTGACGAACAGCGGCACGCGGACCACCGCGCCGGTCTCCAGCGTGGCCGGCTTGCCGCCGCCGCCGGAGGTGTCACCGCGCACGCCCGGATCGGTCTCGGCGATCTTCAGTTCGACGAAGTTCGGCGGCTGCACGAAGATCGGCGCGCCGTTCCACAGGGTCACGATGCACGACTCCTCACCCTTGAGCCACTTCTCGGCCCCGCCCATGCCGGCCTTGTCGGCCTGCACCTGCTCGAAGGTTTCCGGATCCATGAAATGCCAGTACTCGCCATCGCTGTACATGTAGTTCATGTTGGTGTCGACCACGTCGGCCACTTCGACGTCGTCGGTCGCCTTCATGGTCATTTCAACCGTGCGGCCCGACTTGATGAAGCGGTAGCGCACGCGGGTGAAGGCCTGGCCCTTGCCGGGCTTGATGAACTCGGTCTCGGAGATGACAGCCGGTTCATTGTTGACCAGGATCTTCATCCCGTTCTTGACATCGTTCATGCCCGCAGTGGCCATGCTCAAACTCCTGAAATGGCGAAACCGCCGTCTGTGCGGCGAGCCGGATAGAATGGAAAACCCACCGGCGGCCGGTGGGCACTGTTTTTCTGTCCCCATGATAACCGCAGGCCCCCTGTCCATGCAGCTTTCCGCCTCTCCCCGCCCCGTCGCCACGCGCTGGCAGCAGCTGTGGCGGCAAGCGCTGCGCGATCCGCGGGAGCTGCTGCAGCGGCTGGGACTGGATCCGGCCACGATGGCCCTGTCCGACGCGGCGCTGGCCCAGTTCGCCCTGCGCGTACCGGAAGGCTTCGTGGCCCGCATGCGGCACGGCGACCCGCACGACCCGCTGCTGCGCCAGGTGTTGCCGATCGACGATGAAATGCAGCGCGTGGCAGGGTTCAGCCTGGATGCGGTGGGCGATGGCGCGGCGAAGAAAGCCACCGGCGTGATCCAGAAATACAAGGGGCGTGCCCTGCTGGTGGCCACGGGCAGCTGTGCGATCAACTGCCGGTACTGCTTCCGCCGCCACTTCGACTACGGCACCGAAAACGCGGCCAAAGGGAGCTGGACGGAAACCGTGCAGGCCATCGCCGGGGATCCGAGCCTGGACGAGGTGATCCTTTCGGGCGGCGACCCACTCTCGTTGGCCACGCACAAGCTGGTGGAGCTGACCGACGCGCTGCGCGGCATCGCGCACATCCGTCGCCTGCGCATCCATACCCGCCTGCCGGTGGTGTTGCCCGAGCGGGTGGATGATGAGCTGATCGACTGGCTGGCCAGCCTGCCCTGGCCCCTGGCGATCGTGGTGCACGCCAACCATGCCAACGAGTTCGACGGCAGCGTGGATGACGCCATGGCGCGCCTGCGGGGCACCGGCGCGCAGCTGCTGAACCAGGCGGTGCTCCTGCGTGGGGTGAACGACAGCGTCCAAGCGCTGGCTGCGCTGAGCGAGCGCAGCTTCGCCGCCGGCGTGCTGCCGTACTACCTGCACCAGATCGACCGGGTCGAGGGCGTGGCCCACTTCGAAGTGGATGACGCGCGCGCCAGGGCGCTGGTGGCCCAGCTGACCGCGCGCCTGTCCGGCTACCTGGTGCCCAGACTCGTCCGCGAACTCCCCGGCGACCCCAGCAAACGGCCCCTCTGACGCCAGGACGGATCGAGGCAATCACGACACCTTGGTACCGCTCGCGCCGGGTTCCCTTCCCTCGCTCCTTTCACTGGAGCATCTGGACGATGGCGGTGGCGGTGACCGGGCGGCTCAGCCAGTAGCCCTGGCCAAGGTCGCACCCGCGCTGGGCCAGCAGGTCGAACTGCACTTCCTGCTCGATGCCCTCGGCCACCACCGTGATGCCCAGCGCGTGGGCCATCGCGATGATCGCCGTGGTCAGCGCCAGATCGTCCGGGTCGCGCTGCATGTCGGCCACGAAACTCTTGTCGATCTTCACACCGTCCACCGGCACCTGGCGCAGGTGGCTGAGCCCGGAGAAACCGGTCCCGAAGTCGTCCAGCCACACCTTCACGCCGGTCCGGTGCAGCTTGTCCAACAGCTGCGCGGCAACCATCTCATCGCCGATCACCGCGGTCTCGGTCAGCTCGATGTGCAGGCGCGAGGCCGGCAGGCCGGTGTCCTGCAGGCACTGCGCCACCAGTTCGGGCAGCTCGCCACCGCGCAGCTGGCGCGGGGAGACGTTCACCGAGACGAACAGGTGCTCGCCCTCCCGGCTCGCGGGCCACTGCGCGGCCTCCCTGCAGGCCGCACGCAGCACCTTGGGTCCGATCACTTCGATGAGCCCACTCTTTTCAGCCACTTCGATGAACACCGAAGGCGGAATGGTGCCCAGCGTGGGGTGCTGCCAGCGCAGCAGGGTCTCCACGCCGACCATGCGCCGGTCGCGCGTGCGGAAGATCGGCTGGTACGCCAGCCGCAGCTCACCGCGCTCCCAGGCACCGCGGAGCTCCTGCTCCATGTGCACGCGCCGTTCCACGGCATGGTCCATGGCCCGGCTGTAGTAGCGGTAGCAGTTCTTGCCCGCCATCTTGGCCTGGTACATGGCAATGTCGCCGTTCTTCAGCAGCGTGCTCGCATCGGCCGCGTCGTCGGGGAACAGCGTCACGCCGATCGAAGACCCCAGGAACAGCTCCTTGCCCTGCACGTTCAGCGGCTTGCCGAGGTCGTGCACCAGGCGTTCGGCCAGGGTGCGCGCCTGCGCCGGTACGTCGCCGGCACCTACCAGGATCACGAACTCGTCGCCACCGAACCGCGCCAGCAGCGCCTCTTCGCCACCGGCCTGCTGCACGGCGGCGCTGATGCGCTGGGCAAACTGCAGCAACGCCTCGTCACCGGCCTCGTGGCCCAGTGAATCGTTGACCCGCTTGAAGTCATCCATGTCAGCGAACAACAGTCCCAGTTGCCGCCCGGAAACACGCGCCGAAGCCAGCCGGTGGTCCAGTGCTTCACGGAAAGCCAGCCGATTGGTAAGGCCGGTCAACGCATCGGTATAGGCCATGCGGCGCACTTCGCGGTCGTGGCGGGCGATCGCATCGCGCATTCGCGCGAACTCGCGGACCAGTTCGCCCACTTCGTCATGCCGCAGGTTCTCGCGCACCGGCACGTGGTAATCGCCAGCCTCGATCTGACGCGCCGCCAGGGCCAGCCCGCGGATGGGCGCCACCAACGTGCGCTGCACGTAGATGATCACCATCGCACCGATCGCCACCAGCAGCCCCAGCATCAGCAGCAGCCACCCCAGGTGCCGCGTCGCCACCTGGTCCAGCCGCTGCGCCAGGGTCCTGCTGGCATCCGCTTCCAGGGCCTGCACTTCATCCAGTGCCATGCCCACGCGCACCCCGCCCAGGCGCTGGTCGCCGACCATCACCGGCATGCTGTTTTCGAGAACGCGGGGCGAGCGCTGCACTTTCAGCCCGGTCGCCGCCACGGCCGCAGCGGCCAGCGGATCGGACATCGGCCGACCATAGTCGGCGACCGATACCGAGCCGTCGTGGATGAGGTGCCCACGCGCATCGAACACCAGCACATAGCTGACCACGCGCTGCCGGGCGGCATTGCGGACCAGCGCGCCGATCTGCTCCATGTCGTTGTAGTAGAGGGGGTTGGCGAGCGCATCGGAAAGCTCCCGCGCCATGGCCTCGCCCCGGTTGTGCATGCTGCGGTCGAACAGCTCGTGGATCACCCCGCCACTGAGCTGGACGACCTCCCGCTGCATCGCCGCCTGGCGCCCGAGCAGGACCAGCAGGATGGCCACCACCACCAGCATCGCCCCTCCCATCGCCAGCACGAAACGCGCCTGCAGACCCGTACCCAGTCGCTTCATTCCACTTCCATCCGCACGCGCGCCAACCCTCGCCCCAGGTCATCCAGCCGTTTACGCATGCGCGCATCGACGCGATGGAAGCCGGAGGTTCCAAAAAATTTCCGCAACGGTTCGCGGGCCGCCGGGTCACTGGCCGCTTCAAGCAGCACCTGCTGCAGGCGCGCACGCACCCGGGGTTCCAGGTCACCGCGCACCAGCTCCACCGCGCGCGGGAAAGGTTCGCTGCGCAGGATCACCCGCAGGTCCCGCTTGAAGGCCGGGGGCACGCGGCGCTCGTCGCCCCAGTCCACGCTGCTCACCGCACCGGCGTCGACCAGTCCCTTGTGCACGAACGTGGCGATGTTGAGTTCGCTGCGGGCGAAGACATAGCCGACCGAATCGGCCGGCGGGATATCGTCCGGACTCTGCAGGATCTGCGGCGCCATGCCGTGCTGGAGCAGGGTCATCACCGGCACCAGGTAGGCGCTGGTGGAGGCCACGCTCTGCAGTGCCAGCGTATGCCCGCGCAGGTCGTCCAGGTGGCGGATCGGGCTGTCGCTGCGCACGAACACCACGCTGTGGTACTCACGCACGCCGCTGCGTTCGGTCAGCAGCAGGGGCTCGGCGTGCGCACGCTGGCCCAGGGCCACGGCGGTACCGGCTGTTTCTGTGACCCAGTCGACGCGTCCACGCCGCAGGTAGCTCGACATCTGCTGCACGTCACGCGCCATCAGGACCCGTCCCTCGCGGATCCCGACATCGCCCATGCGCGCCACCACGTAATCAAGAAGGGGCTGCAGCTGGGCGTGATGGGCCCGGGGATCGTCGCTGATCCGCCCCAGCACCAGGACATGGCGTGGGGAAACGGCCGGGGGGCTGCCGGGAGGCGTCGCCGCCGCCGACGTACCTGCCGAAAGCAGGCACGCCAGGCTCAGCAGTCCCCACTGCATGCGTCCCAGCCAACCGGTCACGTGAATTCCCCTGCAAGACCGCGACAGATTACCTGAAAAAACGAGACTTTCGTCGGACTTTATTTCGGGCTGCCGGCGGCCAGCCGGGCCATCCGCTGGGCATCGGCAAGGATGCCCCGCAACAGTCGCACTTCCTGCTCGCTGGGCTCGGCGCGCAGGAACAACCGGCGCAGCTTGCGCATGGCCGAATCCGGTGCGCGCCCCTTGTGGAAGTCGATCTCATCGAGGGTGGCCCCGAGCTGACCGAAAAAGCTCTCCAGCTGCTCATGGCTGGCCGGGGCTTCATCCCCTGCGGGCGGCGCCGGGGCCGGCACCGCCGCGCCGCTGGCCAGCACCCGCATGCGGACCTCATAGGCCAGAACCTGCACAGCGGCAGCCAGGTTCAACGAGCTGAACGCAGGATCGGATGGAATGTGCACCGCCGCATGGCACAGCTGCAGCTCTTCATTGCTGAGGCCGGTGCGCTCGCGGCCGAAGACCAGCGCCACTTCCGCGCCTTCGGCGGCCTTGCCCACTACCCGCGCGGCGGCCTCGGCGGGCACGAACTCTTCCAGCTGCACGCGCCGGGCGCGGGCCGTGCAGCCGAGCACGAGCGTGCAGTCGGCCACCGCTTCGGCCAGCGTGGCCACGACCGGGGCCTGCCCGAGGACGTCCTCGGCCCCGGCCGAGCGGCGGAAGGCCTCTTCGTCGAGCGGTTTCTCCGGCGCCACCAGGACCAGCCGGGCCAGGCCCATGGTCTTCATCGCACGGGCGGCGGCGCCCATGTTGCCGGGGTGCTGGGTCCCGACCAGCACGAAACGGATGCGGGGAGTGATGCGGAGATCGGACATGAACACAGATGTCGAGCTGGACGGCCTGCAATGGTAAACTGTGCGGCCGGCCACTGCGCCGGACCTGCTCTTTTCCCCGCCCAATCCCCCCTCTGCCCTTCCGGGAGCTCACGCCATGCAGAAACCCGCCGTCACCGTCATGGTCAAGGCCGCCCGCCTCGCCGGCAACGTGTTGTTGCGCAACATCAACAAGCTCGAGGCACTCAACGTCGTGCAGAAGGGGCGCATGGACTACGCCAGCGAAGTCGATGCCGATGCGGAAAAGGTGATCATCAAGGAACTCAAGCGCGCCTACCCCGAGTACGGGATCATCGGCGAGGAAGGCGGCGTGCAGGGCGCCAACCGCCACATGTGGGTCATCGACCCGCTGGATGGCACCAGCAACTACCTGCGCGGCTTCCCGCACTACTGCGTGTCCATCGCGCTGGTTGAAAACGGCGAGCCGACCGATGCGGTCATCTTCGACCCGCTGCGCAATGAACTGTTCACGGCCAGCCGCGGTGCCGGTGCGGTCTTCAACGACCGCCGCATCCGCGTCACCGACCGCAAGGATCTGGACGGCACGATGATCCACACCGGCTTCGCCCCGCGCGAACGCGGCCGCGCCAGTGCGCAGCTCAAGGCCCTGGATACGCTGCTGGTGCAGGCCGAGGACGTGCGCCGTACCGGTTCGGCGGCCCTGGACCTGGCCTACGTGGCCTGCGGCCGCGCCGATGCCTACTTCGAGGCCGGCGTGAAGGCGTGGGACATCGCTGCCGGCGTGCTGCTGGTCCGCGAAGCCGGTGGCAAGGTCTGTGACTTCAAGGGGGCCACCCTGGGCCGCCTGGACAGCCGCGGCCCGGAGAACCACCAGGTGGTGGCCGGCAACCTGAAGGTGGCCGAATCACTGCAGAAGGTGCTGGTCAACACCGGCTACGCCGCCGAGTTCGACGCCAAGTTCTGAGTTCAGCGCGGGGGAGCTTCGGCCGCCCCGCTGTGAAGAACCCCGCCCCGGCGGGGTTTTTTCTTGCCTGATCCCCGGCTGCCAGGCGAGCGCAGCCCCTGGCAGTGCGTGCGGGACCAACCTTTCCTGCGGCTGGAACGAACCGCCCGGCCGTGCACGGCTGCGCACGGTTACCGCGCGGCGAGCAGAAACGCTGCGACCGCCTCAGACCACCGTGGACGCGCGCAGCGCGGCGATGCGCTCATCCAGCGGCGGATGGCTCAGGAACAGCTTCTTCGCCGTCGCCCCGGCAATGCCGAACGCCGCCACCTGGGTCGGCAGCGTGCTCTGGCCATGGTTGACCTTCAGCCGCTCCAGCGCCGCGATCATCTTCTGACGACCCGCCAGCTGCGCACCGCCTGCATCGGCGCGGAACTCGCGATGGCGCGAGAACCACATCGCGATCATCGTCGCGAAGATGCCGAACACCATTTCCAGCACGAACACGATCACGAAGTACGCAATGCCGCGTCCACCGCCCTCGCGGTTGCCCGACAGCGCGCTGTCGATGAAGCCACCGACGATGCGCGCCAGCACGATCACGAACGTGTTCAGCACACCCTGCAGCAGCGCCATCGTCACCATGTCACCGTTGGCAACGTGCGCGATCTCATGGCCGAGCACGGCCTCGGCTTCGTCTTCGCTCATGTGGTGCAGCAGTCCGGTGGAAACCGCCACCAGCGCGTTGTTGCGGTTGGCACCCGTGGCGAAGGCATTGATCTCCGGACCGTCATACACCGCCACTTCGGGCATGCCGATGCCAGCGGCCGTTGCCTGGCGCTGCACGGTCGCCAGCAGCCAGCGCTCGGTATCGTTGCGCGGCTGGGTGATCACCACCGCACCGGTGGAGCGCTTGGCCATCCACTTGGACAGCAGCAGGGAGATCAGCGACCCACCGAAGCCGAAGATCGCCGCCATCACCAGCAGGCCGCTCACGGACCGGGCGTCCACGCCGATCAGCGACATGACGATGCCTGCGAGGATGAGCACCGCAAGGTTGGTCACGAGGAACAGGGCTATGCGACTGAACATGGGACTTCTACGCTCGAAGAGGGGCAATGCACGCAATCTGCGGTGACTTCAGCTTGAATTCAAGCAGCAACCTGAAAGACGATTCAGCCAGCATGGCACCCACCGCTCACTACGGACGCTTCGCGCCCTCCCCCACCGGCCCCCTGCATGCCGGATCCTTGCTGGCTGCCTTCGGCAGCTGGCTGCACGCCCGTCACGGGGGCGCGGGCTGGCGCCTGCGCGTGGAGGATGTGGATCCGCCCCGCACGGTTGCCGGGGCCGCCGCTGCGCAGCTGCGCACGCTGCACCACGTCGGACTGCACGGCGACGGCGCGGTGATGTGGCAGAGCCAGCGCGGCCCGGCCTACCAGCAGGCCCTGGACACCCTGCTGCTGCGCGGCCACGCGTTCATCTGCCACTGCAGCCGCAGCGACCTGGCGGGCAACGGCGGCATCCATCACGCGTGCGTGGCACGCGCGCCACGCCCAGACCCTGCGGTGCGCTTCCGCGTGCCTCCCGGCACGCGCATCGCGTTCGACGATTCGGTGCGCGGCTCGCAATCGCAGGAGGTGCACGCGACCGTCGGCGATTTCGTGCTGCGCCGCGCCGATGGCTGCTGGGCGTACCAGCTGGCCGTGGTCGTGGACGATGCCGCACAGGGCGTGACCGAAGTGGTCCGCGGGGCCGATCTGCTGGACTCCACCGCGCGCCAGATCCTGCTGCAGCGTGCGCTCGGCCTGCCGGTGCCCCGCTACGCGCACCTGCCCCTGCTGCTCGGGGCCGACGGCGGCAAGCTGTCCAAATCCCAGGCCGCGCCGGCCGTGGCGAGCGCACGCCCCACGGCATTGCTGTGCGGCCTCTGGGGACTGCTGGGCCAGCCGCCACGCCTGCTGTCGCAGGCCATGCCCCTGCACGAACTGCTCGACGCGGCCGCCGCCGCCTTCGATCCTGCGCTCATTCCGCGCCAGGACATCCTGCTGCCCGACAGCGCACAGGACGCGCTGATGTTGCAGAATCCCCTACTCCCCCCTGATCTCGGAACCACAGCATGACTCCTCGCGTCGCACTGGTCACCGGCGGCACCGGCGGCATCGGCACCGCCATCTGCCAGCGCCTGGCCGGCCTGGGCCACAAGGTCGCCACCAACTACCGTGACGAGGCCAGGGCGCGCGCGTGGCAGCAGACCATGGCCGCACAGGGCGTGGACGTGGCGATCTTTCCCGGGGACGTGTCCGACAGCGGCAGCGCCGAGGCCCTGGTGCAGGCGGTGGAGGCGGCACTGGGGCCGGTGGAGATCCTGGTCAACAATGCCGGCATCACCCGCGACACCACGTTCCACCGCATGCGCGCCGAACAGTGGCATGAGGTGATCAACACCAACCTCAACTCGGTGTTCAACGTCACCCGCCCGGTCATCGAAGGCATGCGTCGGCGCGGATGGGGCCGGGTGATACAGATCAGCTCGATCAACGGCCTCAAAGGCCAGTACGGACAGGCCAACTACGCCGCAGCCAAGGCCGGCATGCACGGCTTCACCATTTCCCTGGCACGCGAGAATGCGGGTTTCGGCATCACCGTCAACACCATCTCGCCGGGTTACGTGGCCACCCACATGGTGATGGCGGTTCCGGAAGAAGTCCGCGCGAAAATCATCGCCGACATTCCCACCGGCCGCCTGGGCAAGCCGGAAGAGATCGCCTACGGCGTGTCCTTCCTGGTGGCCGAAGAGGCGGCCTGGATCACCGGCAGCAACCTGGACATCAACGGCGGCCACCACATGGGATGGTAATCCGCTCATGAAAATGCTGCGCAGCATGCCGATCCCTGCTGCGCAACACGATCAACGCGTAATTCCCTGTTTTGCAGAGGCTGTTGCGGTTGCAACTGCTGCTGCGCTGCGCCATGCTGCCCGCCTACGTTGACGAGTGATGGCTTCATGGCTGCGACCCGCATCATCAAGAAGTATCCGAACCGCCGGCTGTACGACACCGAGATTTCCAGCTACATCACGATAGAGGATGTCCGCCAGCTCATCCTGGACGGCGAGGACTTCGAAGTCCGCGATGCCAAGACCGGCAACGACCTGACCCGCTCGGTGCTGCTGCAGATCATCGCCGACCAGGAACAGGACGGCGAGCCGATGCTCTCCACACAGCTGCTGAGCCAGTTGATCCGCTTCTATGGCGATTCGCTGCAGGGCTTCATGGGCAACTACCTGGAGCGCAGCATGCAGGTCTTCCTCGACCAGCAGGCGCAGTTCCGCACGCAGATGGGCAACCTGCTCGGGCAGACGCCGTGGGCGATGATGAACCAGCTGACCGAGCGCAACATGGAGCTGTGGCAGGAGTTCCAGCGCAGCATGGGCACCGGCTTCGGCGGCCGCCCTGGCGGCATGGGCACCGGCACCGGCGGTGCGCCGGGTGCAGGACCGGGCGGTACCGCCGGCAGGTCCGGCACCAAGCCGCAGGAGCCGGCCAGCGGCGTTGGCGGCCGGAACCGCAACCGCTGAGGCGTGACCGGTCAACGCATTGCTGCACGATCGACGGCGCGCCCTGTGGTGCGCCGTTCTGCCATCACCGGCCAGGACGTTCCCTGGATGCGTCAACGCCGGGCGCGCACCCGCTCCACCTTGTAGCCCCTGGCGCGGAGTTTCTCCACCACGCCATCGCCTCCCAGCAGATGCAGCGCACCCACCACGACCAGTGTGCCCCCCTGCCCTTCGCGCAGGTAGGGTTCCAGGCGCGGCAGCCACGCGTCGTTGCGCTCGGTGTTGATGCGCCGGTACAACTGCGGATAGCGCGCCTTCATTTCACCGGCCATGCGGTTCCATAGCAGGACATCGTCGCCGCGGCGCCAGGCATCGTGCAGCGCGCGCGTTTCCGCATCGCCCTTCTCCGCCTGCTCCAGCGCCTCGGCCACCATCTGCTGCTGCTCGGTGGCAGACATGCCGGCAAGCAGCGCCACCTGGGTATCGATGTCTTCCAGCCCGATCACCGGTTTTCCTGCCGTTGCCGCGCGCTGCATGAAGTGCTGGTCCAGCCCCAGCTTCGCATCCAGCCCCAGCTTCTGCATCTGCGCGATGCTCACCGTCAGCCCGACGAACCACGGCCGCATGGTCTGCAGCTGGGCCAGCGGCGTGCCATTGGCCGTGGTCCAGGCCTGCAGGCGGCTCCAGGTGGGGGCGTCGAGGTCATCGCGCAGGCTGCTGCCGTCGGTGCGGACCGCGGCCTGGACCAGCTTGCCCGCAAGCGCGGGGGCGTTCATGTCGTCCGATGAGAGCTCGAACACGGTGCGACGGGACACCTCGAAGGCTTTCTCCGCTTCCGGCGCCAGCGGATAGTCCGTCGAGCGAAGCAGGTGGAACGAGCCCAGCAGATACATCTGCGCATCTCCCTTGCCGGTGACCTTCCACAGCAGCGGTACCGGTGGCGCGGCAGCCGTCGACGCAGAGACGGGGGCCGAAGGCGTGGCCGCGTGCGCAGGCGGCACGATACAGGTGCTGGCCAGCACGGTGGCGGTCAGCAGGAAACGCAGCAACAGGGACATGTTCACAGGGCTCCAGCAGGAGGATGGTAGGCCCGCTCACCGGCTTCCACGCGCAGGTCCAGGCGGTTTTCCGGCGGAGCCAGCGGACAGGTGGCGAACGGCGTGAACGCACACGGCGGGTTGTAGGCGTGATTGAAGTCCAGCAGCACGGTGCCGTCGCCGTCGGGCGCTTCGGCATCCAGATAACGCCCGGCCGGATAGCTGCCGTGGCCGCTGGTGCGGTCGGCGAAGATCAGAAACAGCGGTTGGCCGGGCGCGGCGATGGCCTCGAGGCGATAGCGCTGGCCGTCGTGCTCGAACGACACCGAACCGGCGTTGGGCATCGGCGTGGTCAAGCCGGTGATGTCGACGATCGGCAGGATACGGCCGGGCGGGTGCGGCTCGAATACCGCGCGCACCTGCCAGGCCGGTCCACCCGGCCAGTAGTCGATGCCGGCAAATCCACGACGCGAGGGCGCCTCGGCGTGCTTGACCCGCAGCGCGAACCGGGCCCCCCGCTGGATCAGGCTGAGCTGGCCCTTGCCCTGGTCGAAGGCGAGCAGCGTGGGCGATGCTTCGCGGTCTGAATGGAAGGCGATCCGGCCGTTCACCGCCGCGCCGTCATGGCTGACCCCGGCCCCGCGTTCGGGCACGAAGAACCAGCGCCCGCCCTGCCGGCTCAGCAGGCCAAGCTTGGCAGGTCCCACGCTCAGGCGGATGCCACTGTCGGCCCCGCTGCCGATGTAATGCGCGTTGTACTGCAGCCAGTGCAAACCGACCAATGTGGTCCAGCCGTCGGCGGCCGTAAGCGACTGGTAGCGCTGCATCCGCCACTGCTGCTGGGCGGCGGCGAACGCCGCGTCGCCGGCCGCCGGTCCTGCCGCAGTGTCCGGCACCGCCCTGCTGCAGGCCACGGCAAGCAGTGCCAGCAGCACCACCAGGCCTGTCTTCACCCTTCTCATCCCGAGTCCTGCTCCGTTTGCGTGAAAGGCGGTCGCCGCTCAGCGACCACGCAGGAACCAGCGGTCGATCTCCGCCAGCGAGAAACGGGCCCAGGTAGGACGCCCGTGGTTGCACTGGCCCGAGCGCTCGGTGTGCTCCATATCGCGCAACAGCGCGTTCATTTCAGGCACCGTCAGGCGCCGGTTGGCGCGCACCGCGCCATGGCAGGCCATGGTGGACAGCAGTTCGTCACGGGCGGTGGCCACGCGGCGGCTCTGCCCATGCTCGCGCAGGTCGGCCAGCACATCGCGCAGCAGGGCTTCCGGCTCGGCCTGGGCCAGCAGCGCGGGAATGCTGCGCACATGCAGGGCGCCCGGACCCGCGCGGGTGATCTCGAAGCCCAGCTGGGCCAGCGTGTCGGCCTCGCGCTCGGCGGTATCCGCATCGCGCTCGCCGACCGCCAGCGTGAACGGCACCAGCAGTGGCTGCGACTGCAGGCCGATGCCATCGTGGGCATTCTTCAGGCGCTCGTAGCCGATGCGTTCGTGGGCCGCGTGCATGTCCACCACGATCAGGCCTTCGGCGTTCTCGGCCAGGATGTAGATGCCATGCAGCTGGGCGACGGCGTAACCGAGCGGCGGCACGCCGGCATCGGCATCGGTCACGGGCAGGCCCTGACCCGGCGTCTGCGCGGTGCCGCCCGCGGCGCTACTGCCCTGGGGCGTGGCGTACAGCGCTGCATACGCAGAAGGGGCATCGGCCACCTGCAGGCCGAGGGGTGACTGCTGCGGGCGCCTGCTGGCCTGCCCGCCCATGCCGGCCCCAGGCCACACGCCCGGCGACTGGGCCAGGTCATAACGCGCCGCCTCCCTGCCAGGGGCCGCGTAGGGCGCGCCCGGATCGATGGCCGCGATGTCGCCGGCCGCCACGCCCGCACGCGTGCCCGCCAACGCATCCTTCAGGGTGCGGTAGACGAAATCGTGGACCAGGCGCGAATCACGGAAACGTACTTCGTGCTTGGCCGGGTGCACGTTGACATCGACGCGGGTCGGGTCGAGTTCGAGGAACAGCACATAGGCGGGCTGACGGCCGTGGAACAGCACATCGCCGTAGGCCATCTTCACGGCATGCGCCACGCTGCGGTCACGCACCGAACGGCCGTTGACATACAGGTACTGCTGGTCGGTGCTGGCGCGCGAGTAATGCGGCTGCGCGATCCAGCCATGCAGCCGCAGGCCGGCACCGCTGTGGTCCACGCGCAGGGCCTGCGCGGTGAAGTCTTCGCCCAGCGTTTCACCGATGCGTGCATCCGAGTACAGATCGCCGGGCTTGTAGCGGCGCGAGGCCTTGCCATTGTGCGAGACACGCAGCTCCACGTCGGGCCGCGCGAGGGCCAGCGAGCGCAACCATTCTTCGATATGACCCAGTTCGGTGCGTTCGGCACGCAGGAACTTGCGCCGCGCCGGCACGTTGTAGAACAGTTCGCGCACCTCGACCGTGGTGCCTGGCGCATGCGCGCGCGGTGCCACCTCGCCGACCTTGCCGCCCTCGATCTGCAACGCCGCGCCGTGCGCGTCCACCGCGCGACGCGAGGCGAGCGTGAACCGGCTGACCGAGGCGATGGACGGCAGCGCTTCGCCACGGAAGCCGAGCGTTGCCACGGCTTCCAGGTCATCCAGGCTGGCGATCTTGCTGGTGGCATGGCGACTGACCGCCAGCGGCAGCTGTTCCGGCGCGATGCCGCTGCCGTTGTCGCGGATGCGGATCAGGCGGACACCGCCCTCCTCCAGGTCGATGTCCACCCGGGTCGCCCCGGCGTCGATCGCGTTCTCCACCAACTCCTTGACCACCGAGGCGGGCCGCTCCACCACTTCCCCGGCGGCGATCTGGTTGATCAGGATGTCCGGCAGCGGACGGATCTCCGCACTCACGCCCACGCCCCGCAGTCAGCGGCTGTGGCAGGGCGGTAGGCGGGCGCGCGAAACGGGGAGCGGAGTACGACAGTCATGGCAGGGATGATAGCCGGACCCCACGTGCGCGGCACCTCTGGTGACGCAGTGACCAGCGGGGCTCCGGCGCGGCCGAGCGTTTTACTTGCTGCCACCGGCGACGGTGGCCCCGGCATCCATCTCGGCCTGCGCGCGCGCGGCGAACAGCGTGCCCGGCGGCGGCTGGCGGGTGAAGAAGGTATTGACCCCGTCCAGCACCGCACCGGCGATCTTGCGCTGGTAAGCCGGATCCAGCAGGCGGCGCTCCTCGTCCGGGTTGGAGATGAAGGCGGTTTCCACCAGCATCGCCGGCATGTCCGAGGTGCGCAGCACCGCGAAATTGGCGCGCTCGATGTTGGGCTTGTGGTTGTTGCCGATGTCCTTGAGTCCGCCCAGCACATGTCCGGCAGCGTCCTCGGACGCCTTCATGTAGCCGCTCTGGGCCAGATCCAGCAGCACATTGGCGAGCGTGCCCTCGGTACGCTGCAGGCTCACGCCGCCGATGAGATCGGCCGCGTTCTCCTTGTCCGCCAACCAGCGGGCACGCTGCGAGGAGGCGCCCTTGGTGGACAGCACATAGACCGACGAACCCCGGGCGTTGCGGTTCTCGGCCGCATCGGCATGGATGGAGATGAAGATGTCCGCCTTGGCGGCGCGTGCCTTCTGCGCGCGCATCGGCAGGGGAATGAAGACGTCGGTGTCGCGGGTCAGGAACGCCCTCAGCCCGGGGGTCGCATTGACCTGCCGCGCCAGCTCACGGGCCACGGCGAGGGTGATGTCCTTCTCGCGTTTCCCCGTGGGCCCGATGGCGCCGGGGTCCTGGCCACCGTGGCCGGGATCGATCGCCACTACGAGGTGCCGCATGCCCGGCTGCATGCGCACGCGCGAGGGATCGCTCGGCAGCGCGGGGCGTGGCGATACCGGCGGCGGTGGCGGCGGCGGCGTGCTGGCAAGAGGAGCGCCGGTGGCGGTGGTCGTGGTGGTGGCACCGGTCGCCGGCGGCGGCGGGCCGGCGCGGCCAGCCAGGATCGCGGCGGGCGATGCCGTGGCGTCATCCGTCGCGGCAGCGGTGCCGGCGGCGGCCACGTTGCCGGACACTGCCACCGGCGTGGGTGCCGGACTGGCGGGAGCGGCGGCCGTGACACTGGCCTGCTGCTGCACCTGCGCGGTCAGCAGCGCTGTGGCACGTGCCGCATCCTGGCGCGCCACGGCAGCAGGCGGCGGCATGGCCGACGGCGTCGACGCGGCCGCTGCACCGGACGAGGCAGTCGGCACGGTCGCGACCGCTCGCGCCGGCGCTGCCGCACCATCGCCGGGCCATTCAATGACCAGGCGTGATTCGTTGCCACGCTGCTGCATGTTCGGACGGAACGGCGCCACCGATTCGGCGAGGTCGAAAACCACGCGGAAGGTGCCCGGCACCGGCTGGCCCGTGCGCACTGCCGTGACCACGCCCTGCGGGTTGGGCAGCTTGAGCGTGCGGATGGCGCTGGAATCGGGGAAATCGATCACCAGACGGTTGGGGCCGTGCAGCGTAAGCGTCTTGTAACCGCCACTGCCCACGAGGGCGATTTCCGCGCGCGTACCCGTGGCGCCCGTGGCAAGCGCCACTTCGCGGATCTCTCCCGCCCACGCAGTGACGCTCGCGACGGCGAGGCCGAGAGCGGCAAGGAGGGCGGCGGGGCGCAGGCTGGATCGCATGGCTCAGGATTCAATCACCGCGCTGAACGAAATGCAAACCTTTTCCCTTAATAATCCGTAACTTTGATGGCATTCTTACTGCCGATCAACAGAAAAACCACGCAACTGCTCCGCAGCGGCAGCACGCTTCACCCAGCCTTCACCCTCATCGCTTACCGGAATGAGACGGGCCTTGCGCCCCTGGCCGTGGATCGCGAGTTCGAGCACGAGGTCGGTCGGCGGCAACGCGCCCTCGCCCCGTTCGGGCCACTCGACCAGCCAGAGGGTCGCCGCGTCGTCGTCCAGCCCGAGGAAATCGAGTTCGGCCGCACCGCCGATCCGGTAAAGGTCCAGGTGCCATGCTTCGCCGCCGTCGCCCAGCGGATACCGTTCCACCAGCGTATAGGTGGGGCTGCGGATCGCGCCGGTCACGCCCAGTGCCCGCAGCAGCGCACGCGCGGTGGTGGACTTGCCCGCGCCCAGGTCGCCCTGCAGCGCCATCAGCGCACGCGGCGGCCGGGTGTCCGCCAGGGCCTCGCCCAGTAGATCGGTGGAGGCGGGATCGGGAAGGTAGAACTCACGCATGGGGCAGGTCCGGATTGCAGAGCCGGCGCAGCGGCGCCAGCAGGTCAGTGGGAAGCAGGCCGCGCGCGCCGTCCGCCGCCGCTGCATCGCCGGCCAGGCCGTGCAGCAGCGCACCGCCGGCGGCCGCTTCGAAGGCAGGCAGGCCCTGCGCGCGAAGCGCGGCGATGACGCCGGTGAGCAGGTCGCCCATGCCACCGACGGCCATGCCGGGATTGCCCGCGCCGATTACCGCCGGCGGCCGCCCGGGGGCAGCCACGATCGTGCCCGCGCCCTTGAGCACCACCACCGCCGCGAAGCGCGCCGCCAGTGCGGCGGCGGCGGCGAAGCGGTCCTGCTGGACCGCGCGCGTGGTGCAGTCCAGCAACCGCGCGGCCTCGCCGGGGTGCGGGGTCAGGACGGCATCGTGGAGCGGGCACGGTTCGGCCGCGAGAAGGTTCAGGGCATCGGCATCCACCACTAGGGGTGTGCCGCTGTCGCGCGCCTGCCGCCAGAGCCCCTTCGCCCAATCGTCCTGGCCCAGGCCCGGGCCGATGGCCAGCACGCTGGCCCGACGCAGCAGCGGCGCTGGCACCGGGCCATCCTCCACGCCATGGCACATCGCCTCGGGAAGCCGCGCGATCGCAGCGCTGACGTGTGCATTGCGGGTCACCAGGCTGGTCAAGCCGGCACCGGCCCGCAGGGCCGCGTGTGCCGCCAGCAGCAGCGCCCCGCCACTGCCGTGGTTGCCGCCGACGCAAAGCACATGGCCGGAGGTGCCCTTGTGCGCGTTGAGCGGCCGCGGCGGCAGCAATGCACCCAGACGCTCGCACCGCCACCACTGCGCCGCTGGCGCGATATCGCCCCACGCAGCGGCATGCAGTGCAAGCGGCGCCAGCTGCAGGGCGCCTGCATGGGCCAGGCCGTCGCCGGTATAAAGACCGCGATGGGCAACGATGAACTGCAAGGTCCGCGCGGCCTGTACGGCCGTGCCCGGCAGCGCGCCACGGTCCGCGTCGATGCCGCTGGGCACATCCAGCGCCAGCACCGGCGCGGGATGCGCATTGAGCGCCTTCGCTGCAGCCTCCGCAGGGCCGGTCAATGCGCCGCGCAGCCCAAGGCCGGCCAGGGCGTCCACCAGCAGATCGGCTGCGGGCAACGAGCCGTCGAACACCGTCGCGCATCCGCCCGCTGCCGCGAAACCGGCCGCCGCGCGGGCGGCCAGCGCGGTACCGGGTCCATCGCCGGGCAGCGTTACGACCTGCACCTGACGGCCGGCCTGCAGGGCCAGCGTGGCCAGCACCCAGCCATCGCCGCCGTTGTTGCCGTTGCCCACCACCACGCACAGCTGCCGCGCCTGCGGCCAATGCTGCAGCGCGCACTGCCAGGCACTGCCGCCGGCAGCGGCCATCAGGCTCCAGCCGCCGTCTGCCTGCAGCGCGCACGCGCGTGCGTCGAGTGAACGTGCGGCAGCGGAATCGAACAGGTTGGGAAGCGCGTGCATGGGGGGATTCTATACTTGGCCGACATGAGTGCCCCGCCCTCCCCCCTTCCGATCGATCCCACCGCCGCCGTGCAGCGCATCCGGGAGCTTGCGCGCGCGCACGGATTCCAGCGCTGTGGCGTGGCCGGCATCGATCTTTCCGAGGACGAAGCCCACCTGGCCGACTGGCTGGGCCAGGGGCTGTACGGCACGATGGACTGGATGGCACGGCATGGCACGCTGCGCGCCCGCCCGGCCGAGCTGCTGCCGGGCACGGTGCGGGTGATCTCCCTCGGCATGGATTACAGCCAGCGGGACGATACCGAGGCCTGGGCCACCCTGGCCGATCCCGGCCGCGCCTACGTGGCGCGCTATGCCCTTGGCCGCGACTACCACAAGCTCATGCGCAACCGGCTGCAGAAGCTCGCCACGCAGATCAGCACGGAAGTCGCGCCGATGGGGTACCGCGTGTTCGTCGACTCCGCGCCCGTGCTCGAACGCGCGCTGGGCCGCAATGCGGGCCTGGGCTGGATCGGCAAGCACACCTGCCTGATCGATCGCCGTGGCGGCTCGTGGTTCTTCCTCGGGGAGATCTACATCGACATCCCGCTGCCGATCGACACCCCGGCCACTGCGCACTGTGGCACGTGCACGCGCTGCATCGACGTGTGCCCCACCCAGGCCATCACCGCCCCGCAGCGGCTGGACGCGCGCCGCTGCATCTCTTACCTGACCATCGAGCATGAAGGCGCCATTCCCGAGCCGATGCGGCCACTGATCGGCAATCGCATCTACGGCTGCGATGACTGTCAGCTGATCTGCCCCTGGAACAAGTTCGCCCAGCGCACCGACGAGGCCGATTTCCGCGCCCGCAACAACCTCGACACCGCACGGCTGGACACGCTCTTCGCCTGGGACGCGGATGAATTCCTGCAGCGCACCGAAGGCAGCCCGATCCGCCGCAGCGGCCATGAGCGCTGGCTGCGCAACATCGCCGTGGCGCTGGGCAATGCGCCCGGCTCGCCGGACGTGCTCGCCGCGCTGCACCGCCGCGCCGAGGATCCTTCGCCGGTGGTGCGCGAACATGTGCAGTGGGCATTGGCGCAGCACCGGGGATGATCGCATCGCGTGGGCATGCGACCATGGTGTTCGCCTTTCCACCGTCTCACCGTGACCATGCAGCAGCGCACAGTCGATGTCCTCACCCCCAGCCAGCTCAACACCCTGGCACGCGATCTGCTGGAAGGCAGCTTTCCGGCGATCTGGGTGGAAGCCGAGCTGGGCAGCGTCTCGCGCCCTGCGTCTGGCCACATGTACTTCACCTTGAAGGATGCGCGCGCGCAGCTGCGTGCGGCGATGTTCAGGATGAAGGCCTCGGGGCTGCGCTTCGTCCCGCGTGAGGGCATGCGCGTGCTGGTGCGTGGGCGCGTCACGCTGTACGACGCGCGTGGCGAGTACCAGATGGTGCTCGACCATATGGAGGAAGCCGGCGAAGGCGCCCTGCGACGCGCCTTCGAAGAACTCAAGGCGCGCCTGGAAGCGGAGGGTGTGTTCGCTGCCGGGCGCAAGCGCGAGCTGCCCACGCACGTGCGACGCCTGGCGGTGGTGACCTCGCCCACCGGCGCCGCCGTGCGCGATGTGCTGAGCGTGCTGGCGCGCCGCTTCCCGTTGCTGGAAGTGGACCTGCTGCCCACCCTGGTGCAGGGCGATTCGGCCGCCGCGCAGATCACGCGGCTGCTGCAGGCCGCCGATGCAAGCGGACGCTACGACGTGATCCTGCTCACGCGCGGCGGTGGCTCGCTGGAAGACCTCTGGGCCTTCAACGATGAAGCCCTTGCCCGTGCCATCGCGGCCAGCACCACGCCGGTGGTGTCGGCGGTGGGCCACGAAACGGATTTCAGCCTCAGCGATTTCGCAGCCGACCTGCGCGCGCCAACGCCATCGGTCGCCGCCGAACTGCTGGTACCTGACCAGCAGGACCTGGCGCGCCGGCTACGGCGCGATGCGGCACGCCTGCAGCAGCTGCACCGGCACGCCCTGACCCAGGCGATGCAGCGCGCGGACCGCCTGATGCTGCGACTCACCGCCTGCAGCCCACAGGCACGCCTGGACCTGCTGCAGCGGCGCCATGCCGAGCTGGGGCGGCGCCTGCACGGCACCTGGACCCAGCAGCTGCAGCACCAGTCCGCGCGTCTGCGGCATGCGGCCGCGGTACTGCGTGGATGCCACCCGCAGCGAGGCCTCGACGCCCTGCGCCAGCGCCTGCTGACGCTGCGTGGCCGTCCTGAGGCCGTGATGACGCGCCGCCTGCAGCAGGAGGCGCTGCGTCTGCGTGGACTGGCGCGCTCTATGGAAGCGGTAAGCCCGTTGGCCACGGTGGCACGCGGTTATAGCATCCTGACCCGTGCTGACGACGACCAGCTGGTGCGTCGTACGAGCCAGGTGCAGCCGGGTGACGCCGTGCAGGCGCGCGTGGGTGACGGTGTGGTCGCGCTGACGGTCACTGGAACGCGCCGGGAATGAGCGGCGGGTCGGCGAACGGCTGAGCCCCCTCGTGGTGGCGCGGGCTTTCTGAGTTTCTGTGGTTTGGCTGGGCGGATGGAGGCGGCGGGGGGCGGCAAGAGCTGCGTCCATGCGGGCCTCGCGTCGCGCCATCCATGGCGCGACACGCCCCCGCCGCCTCCACCCGCCCAGCCCCCCGACACGCTCCGTGCGCCGCCACGGAAGAAAAAAAATAAAAAGCAAAAGCAAAAGCAAAAGCAAAAGCATCGGCAGCCTGTAGGCCTGCTTTTGCTTTTGCTTTTGCTTTTTATTTTTTTCCCGTGGTGGATGCAGACCTGTCACAGGGCTGGGCGGTGGGGTTGGGTGGGGGCGTTGAGCGCCATGGATGGCGCGAAGCGAGGCCCGCAGGAGCGGCTTTTGCCGTCCCCCGCCCAACCCCACCGCCCAGCCCAATCCCAGTAACCCAGCCCCAGCGCCACCACGGAGGGGCCCAGCCGTCCCCAGCGCCACCACGGAGGGGCCCAGCCGTTCGCCGGTCCCCCCGCCTCAGCCCGCCGTGCGCGCCTGCTCGCAGAAACGCTCCCGGTACTGCATCGCCTTCGGCATCAATCCCTGCAGATTCTGGATGCGCGTACCCGGATTGGGATGCGTGGATGAAAACTCCGGCTGCGACCGGCCACCGCTGGCCTGCTCCATGCGTTCCCACAACGGCACCGCCTCGCGTGGATCGAAGCACGCCGCCGCCGCGAGCATCAGCCCGACCTCATCCGCCTGTGTCTCATGGCTGCGTGCATACGGCAGCAGGTAGCCGTAGCCCATCGCCGCCATCACCATCTGCTGCTGCTGCGGGTCCATGCCACTGGCCGCGCCGGCCATCTGGCCGATCTGCGTCAGCTTCTGCTGCGCCATCCGCTGCGCACCATGGCGCAGCAGCGCGTGGGCGATTTCGTGGCCCATCACCACCGCCATCGCATCGCGGGTTTTCGCTACCGGCGCCAGTCCGGTATAGACGGCCATCTTGCCGCCGGGCAGGCAGAACGCGTTGGCCTGGTCGGACTCGATCACGTTGACGTCCCACTCGAACCCGCGCGAAAAATGGGTTGCCTGCAGCTTGTGTTCCTCGGCCAGCGCGGTCTCCACCACGTCCACCTTCGCGATCAGGCGTTGGGCGATATCGCGCACGTCGCGTGACATCGGAGCATCAGCGGGAAGCGGTTTTTCCTCCGCCAGGATCTGCTGGTAAGCCTGCAGGCCAAGTGCCTTTTCCTGCTCCGCATCCAGCGAGGCGTCGATCAACACCTTGTCGCCGGTGTAGGGATCCACGCTGCGGTTGGAAAACCAGTAATACGCACCGTACAGGGCGAAGACGAGCAGCACCCACAGGCGCAGGCCGCCGCCGCGGCGGCCCTGGCGGGGAGAACGGGTATCGGAATCGTTGCGCATCGGGGCTGCTTCCTGGCCAGAATCCGCCGTGGCGCGGCGGTCGCGGCGGCATCCTAGCCCACTTTCCGTGCGCAGGGCGTGTGGTCAGATCCCGCGCACCAGCCGGAAACCGATCCGCGCGCTGGTGGTGTCCGAATCCTGCGACTGGCGCCAGGCCGCGCGTGACTGCTGCGGGGCGTTGGCCCAGTTTCCGCCACGGATGACGCGCGCGCGGCAGCCCGGATTGAACCACGCCGCGCCATCGGACGGCGCCCGCCGGTAGCTGGAATGCCAGCAATCGGCCACCCATTCGCTGAGGTTGCCGTCCATGTCATGGAGCCCCCACGCATTGGCCGCGAACGTGCTGACCGGCGCAGCGCCCCAGTAGCCATCGCCGTAGCCGATGAAGGCGTTGGCCCAGTGCCGCCCGGATGGCGAACGGTCGAGGCTGCCGGTGAAATTGCCGGCGCCCTTGGGCGGCACACCGTCGTTGCCCCATGAATAGCGTCCAGAACCGCCGGCGCGCAGCGCGTACTCGAACTCCGCTTCGCTGGGCAGCCGGTAGGCACGCCCGGTCTGCTCGGACAGCCATGCCGCATAGGCCTCGGCATCGCGCACGCTGACATGCATCACCGGATCATTGGCGAAGGCCCGGTTGCCGTCATAGCCCGAGCGCCAGTCCACCCCGCTGCGCCGGATGAAGTTGCCGCTGCGTTCGTCATAGACGATTGAATGGCCACGCCGGGTAGCGCGGGGGCGCGCATTGGCGGACTTCACGAACCGCGCGAAGTCGGCCACGGTGACCTCGGTGACCGCCATCGCAAAGCCACGCTCGAAGCGCACGTAATGCGATGGCCGCTCCGCATCACTGGCACCGGGTTCGCTGTCCCCTGCGCCCATCTGGAAACCCCCATGCGGCACCACCCGCATCGCCGGGCCGCGCCCGCCCTCGCGCAGTGGATCGCTGAAGGTCTGTCCCGGCGCGAAGTTGCCGTAGTAGGTGGCCAGATCGATCCGCTCGCGCAGCAGGGCCACGTCGGCGTCGCCGGGCAGTGCGATCCGCATCGCCTCGGCCAGCTTCTCGCGCGCCGGCTTGAGGCCCTGCGGCGTGGTCAGGTGCCTGAGGCCATCGTCGCGCAGTTTCTCCAGCGTGGTACGCCGGATCGCTTCCACGCGCTCGAAGGCATCAGCCATCATCGGCGAGGCATCGCGGACCTTGCTTGCCTCGGCCAGGGCAGCGCCCGCGCCAGCGAAATCCGCCGCGCACGCCGCCTCCTCGGCCCGCCGGATCAGCGCACTCTCCGCCGCTGCCAGTCCTTGCCGGGCCCGGGCATTGTCCTTGTCCAGCGCAAGGGCCTCGCGGAACGCCGGGATGGCGCCATCCCCGTCGTCGCCGATGCGCCCGGCCCGCAGGTCCTCCTCCCCGGCCCGGTTGAAGGCCACCACGCGCTGGGCGGTCTCCACGCGCCCCTGCAGCGCCCGGACCTGCGCGTCATCGGGCGCAAGGGTGAGCAGCACCAGCGCGATGCCAGCGGCCTCCGTGAGCGCCTGCCGCTGCTGCTGCGGTCGCTGCAACAGCGCGTCGGCCTGTTGCATCAGCGCCCTGCGCGCACGCTGCAGGCCCTCGCGCGCGCTACGATCATCCCGATCCAGTTGCAGCAGTCCCAGCCACAGCGGAATGGCATCTTCGGCGCTGGCGAACAGGCGACCCTGCGCGTAGGCCGTCTCGGCCGCGCGACGCGCCCGGGTACGTTGCTGCGGATCGATGACGGCAGTGGGCGGGGTCCAGCGCTGCACCGTTTCCGCCGCGTCCTGCCCGCCGATGGTCACCGTGCCCGGGCCCTGCGCAGCGGCCGGCGCCGCAGGCGGTGTGCGTCCGGCCGCCGCCGAGGCAGCCCCGGCCGACGGCGGCGCAGCGCCATCGCAGCCGGAAAGAGCCAGCAGTCCCAGTGCGGACAGCAGATACAGGCACGGCAGACGCAAGACAGACCTCCTTCAACCCGGTGCGGGCCGACGTTAGGCTATTCTCCCCTGCCTGAGCAAACCCGAGTAGTCCAACCCGACGTGGCCATCTGGATCAACACCCCCGAAGAACTGCACGCTCGCCATCAGCAGCGTCCCACCCGCATCGGCCTGGACACGGAGTTCATCCGCGAGCGCACCTTCTGGCCCCAGCTGGCACTGGTGCAGATGGCGGTGGGCGATGAAATCCTGCTGATCGATCCGCTCGCGCCCGGCATGCCGCAGGCGCTCGCGCCGTGGCTGACCGACACCACGATCACCAAGGTCATGCACAGTGCCAGCGAAGACCTGGTTGCGTTCAAGCATACCTGCGGCGCCATGCCACAGCCCCTGTTCGATACCCAGATCGGCGCTTCACTGGCCGGCATCGGCGGTGGCATGGGCTACCAGAAGCTGGTGCAGGAGATCACCGGCGTGGCGCTGGCCAAGGGCGAAACCCGTTCGGACTGGATGCGCCGGCCGCTCTCCGAGGCGCAGCTGCAGTACGCCGCCGATGACGTGGAGCACCTGTTCGCCCTGCACGATGCCATCAGTGCGCGCCTGGAGGCACAGGGGCGCCGGCAGTGGCTGGAGGACGATGCGCAGCGGCTGATCGCGGCGGTAGCCAACGATGAGGAGCGCTGGCCCCACCTGTCCATGCGCGCCTCGCAGTTCCTGGACGCGGCTTCGCAGCGCCGCCTGCTGCGGCTGCTGCGCTGGCGTGACCAGCAGGCGCGTGCCAGCGACCGTCCGCGCAGCTGGATCCTGGACAACGAGCTGGCGGCCACGCTGGCGCGCGTGCCACCGGCCGACGAAGCCGCCCTCGGCGTGCTGTTCGAGCAGTTCCCGAAGGCCCCGCGCAAGCTCACCGCGGCGGTCTGGGAGGCCCTGATGACGCCGCTGGCGGACGAAGACCAGGCGCCGCAGGCCCTGCAGGCCACCGATGCCAACAAGCAGGCGCTGAAGAAGATGCAGGACGCGGTGGCCAGACGGGCGGCCGAGCTGGAATTGCCGGACGGCGTGCTGGCCTCGCGCAAGCACCTGGAAAGCTACCTCGGCACACGTGAGTGGCCGGCGGCACTCGCGGGCTGGCGCCAGGCCGAACTCGAATCACGGCTGTATTCCCTGCTGCCCTGACGGCACGACGCAGGTGCCGGCTCTGGCCGACACCTGCGTCCGGGGCGTTCACCAGTTGACGTTCAACGACACACCCACGGTGCGCGGCTCGTTGTACACCGCCGCCATGTAGTTCTCGATCACGCCCTTGAGGTTCTTCTCATTGGTGATGTTGCGCGCGAACAGCGCCACTTCCCACGCACCGTAGTCCGCGGAATAGCCGACCTTCAGGCCGCCCTCGAAGTCGCCTCTGGAATTGAATTCGGCCGAATCGTAGAGCACGAAGCTGGTGTAACCCTGCTTGTTCCAGTCCGTGGAGACGAACATCGTGTCCGCATCGCTGACCGGGACGTCGTAGCGCGCAGCGATGTTGAACGCATACTTCGGGGCATTGGGCAGCGGATTGCCGTTGATCTGCGCGAAGGTGTTGGCCCCCACGCGGAGGGTCGGATCATTGACCGTACACACCACCGCGCCGTTCAGCGCACATACCTGCGCATACACTCGGTCATCCTGTACTTCGCTGTGCAGCAGGCTCACGCCGGCACTGAGGGTCAGGTTCGGGATGGGCCGCAGTTCCATGTCCGCCTCCAGCCCGTAGGCCTTGGCCTTGTCGGCGTTGAACAGCACGCCATTGCCATCCGAATCATTACCGTTGAGCTGGATGTCGTTGACCGTATACGTGAACGCCGTGGCGTTCAGGCGCAGGCGGTCATCCCACAGCGTGCTTTTCACACCGGCTTCCCAGCTCAGGATCGTCTCCGAATCAGCGGTGGTGAAGTCCGAGTTGAACACCGCCGAACGCCCCTGGATGGTCGGCCCGCGGAAGCCCCGCGCGACCTTCGCGTACACGCCTACCTGCTTGCTGATCCGGTACATCGCGCTGAGGTCCCAGCTCGGCGTGGTGTCACTCATCTCCACGTCGGTGCGGCCACGGTAGGTCACCACGCCTGCGGCGGTGTTGGCGGTCTTGAGCAGGCGCGTGCGCTTCTCGTCACGGGTCTGGCGCAGGCCGGCGGTCAGGGTCAGCCTGTCGGTGGCCGCGTAGGTCAGCTGCCCGAAACCGGCGAAGGAGGTGTTGGTATTGCGCAGCCGTACCCAGTTGTTCGGATTGCGCGCTGCGCCCTGCAGGAACCACGCGCGCTGGTAGAAATCAGTGGTATCACGGCCGTCGAAATAGAACGCACCGACCTGCCACTTCAGCCGGTCATCGCCCGCGCTGGCCAGACGCACTTCCTGCGTCCACTGGTCGAGGTCACGCACCTGCCCCATCGACTGGCCATACCCGTTGGCCACGCCGTTGACCGGGAAATCCGCAGCGGCTCCGCCATCGGTGTCGCCGCGGCTGTAGCCGGAGGTGGTCTCGTAGGCGGTGATGGAGGTCAGCTCGGTGGCACCGAAATCATAGGTCGCCTTGACCGAGCCGCCGTAGGTCTTGTACGCCTGCGGGTTGTTGGCGGCTTCATCGTAGGCCACGCGGTCACGCGCAGCGGTGGGCTGGTTGGAGCCCTTCTGCAGGCCGCCGCGCAGGAACAGCGTGGACGTGCCGTCATAGTCGCGGGCATGCGCCGAGGCCAGCACCGAGAACGCCTCGGTCGGCGTCAGCAGCAGCTGCGCACGGACGTTGCGGTCGTCGAAGCCCCCCATCGCATCGCGTTGCGGACTCACCGTGCCGTCGGCACTCGGGCCCCGGTAGGTGTTGTCCACGTAGTCATCGCGGTGCTGGTAGAGCGCGGAGATGCGGAACGCGGCGACATCGTTGATCGGGCCACCGAAGCCGCCGTCCACGGCCACGCTGTTGTGGCTGCCGTA
Source organism: Xanthomonas sp. 60 (assembly GCF_011761925.1). Taxonomy (NCBI): domain Bacteria; kingdom Pseudomonadati; phylum Pseudomonadota; class Gammaproteobacteria; order Lysobacterales; family Lysobacteraceae; genus Xanthomonas; species Xanthomonas sp. 60. The sequence goes on from NZ_JAASQW010000002.1 coordinate 71,872, forward strand.
GCTGGCGTTGACCCGACCGCTGTAGTCCTGGCTGGGCTTGATGCTGTCGAACTTCACGATGCCGGCCGTGGTGTTGCGGCCGAACAGCGTGCCCTGCGGACCACGCAGCACTTCGATCTGATCGACATCGAACACCGGGTTGGACTTCAGGACCACGTGCTCCAGGACCACCTCGTCCTGGATGATCGACACCGGCTGGGAGGCGCCGAGGTAGAAATCGATGTTGCCCAGGCCACGGATATAGAAGCGCGGGAAGATGCGCCCGGTGGTGGTTTCGGCATAGAAGCTGGGCACCTTGCCGGACAGCGCCAGCAGCGTGTCGTCGCCGCCTGCGGTGTAGTCACGGAGCGTTTCCCCCTGTACCACGCCCACCGACACCGGCACCTCCTGCAGGTTCTGCTCGCGGCGCTCGGCCGTGACGGTGATCGTGTCCAGCGCCGTGGCGCTGGGGGCGGTGGCCTGCTGGGCCACGGCGGGGGTGGCCACCGCCAGGCCCAGGGCAGCGCAGGCCAGCGCCAGCGGGTGACGGCGGAGAACGGAATGGGGTGCGTACATGTACGTAGGGACTCGGGAGCATCCGTGCGGCCTGCGCGAGCCGGGCGGAAAAAGGAACAAAGCGCGCAGCGTGCACGGTAGGGCGACTGCATTGCAGTTTCTTTGCAGCCGCCTGGAGATCAGACCGCTGCCGCCGCCCCGGTGCGCGCCAGCCGGAAGCGTGAGGCCGCCTGGCGCAACCGTCCGGCCTGCTCGGTCATCGCGCGCGCCGAGGCCGACGCTTCCTCCACCAGGGCGGCATTCTGCTGGGTCACGCTGTCCATCTGCACGATGCTCTGGTTGACCTGTTCGATGCCCGCCGCCTGCTCGCGCGAGGACGCGGCGATTTCCGCGATCACCTGGCTCAGCTCGTCCACCGCGCCGACCACCTCGCGCAGGGTCTGGCCGGCCTGCGCGGCCTGTCCGGTCCCCGCGTCGACCTTGGACAGCGAATCCTCGATCAACGTCTTGATCTCCTTGGCGGCCTGCGCGGAACGTTGCGCCAGCGACCGCACTTCGCTGGCCACCACCGCGAAACCACGGCCTTCTTCACCGGCGCGCGCGGCTTCGACGGCCGCATTGAGCGCAAGGATGTTGGTCTGGAACGCGATGCCATCGATGACCGCGGTGATGTCGCCGATGCGCCGCGACGCGACCTGGATCTGGCCCATCGTCCGTTCCACCTGCTGCACGGCATTGCCCCCGTCCACTGCCACGCTGCTGGCCTGCTGCGCAAGGCGATCGGCACGCTCGGCATGGCCGGCGTTCTGCCGCACGACGGAGGTCATTTCCTCCATCGAAGCGGCCGACTCTTCCAGGCTGGCGGCCTGCTGCTCGGTCCGCCGCGAAAGGTCTTCGCTCGATGCGGCGATCTCGCCCGCCGCCGAGGCCACGCCATCGGCCGATGCCTGGATGCCCGCGATGATGCCGCCCAGCTGGGCCACGGTTTCATTGGCATCATCACGCATGCCGGCGAAGACACCACGGAAATCCCCTTCCATGCGGTGGCGCAGGTCGCCCCGGGAGAGGTTGCCGAGCAGGTCCGAGAGCCGTGACAGGTTGTGGTCGAAGGTGGTCATCAACGTGTTGAGCCCTTCGATCATGCGGCGGAAATCGTGGTCGAAGGCCATGGCATCGCCGCGCACGCTGAAGTCCCCATTGGCCGCCGCCGTGACCAGTCGCCGGATCTCGCCATTGATCCCGTGCAGGCGATCACGCACGCCGTTCACGGCCGTGCTGATGCGCGCCTTCTCACCTGGCAGCGCCTCCATCGAGCGCGACAGGTCGCCCTCGGCGTACGCCTGCACCAGCTCGACCATGTCGAACTTGGTGCGGATGTGGGCGTCCACCAGCGCATTGCTGCCCTCCACCATGCGGCGGAACGCACCGTCGAAACGCGTGGCGTCCATGCGATGGCTGATGGTGCCGCCGGCATGCAGCCGTGCCATGGCGTCCTGCTCTACGGTGATCTCCCGCAACTTGTGCTGCATCTGCTGCAGGCTGGTGAACAGCCGGCCGACCTCGTCCTGGCGACGTACCGGAACATCACGGTCCAGGCGTCCCGCCGCCACGTCACGGGCCACCTGCTCGGCCTGCAGCAGCGGCCGGGTCAGCAGGCGCCGCATCACCAGCGTGGTGACCGCCACCACCGCCAGCAGCGCCAGCACCGAAATCAGCGCGATCTTCAGCAGCAGCGTGCGCAGCACATCCTGCAGCACTGACTGCGGCTCCAGCCCGAGCACCATCCAGCGCCACGGTGCATGCCCCTGGGCCGAGACGAAATAGGTGCGCGGCACGCCGTTTCCATCGCGCAGGGTCAGCGTGCCCTGCTGCCGCTGCCCCTGCAGCAGGGACGCCAGCACGGCCTGCTGGTCGGCCGGGATGCGCTCCAGCAGCGTGCTGCCTTCGCCGGATTCGGCGGCCACGACCTTGCCGTAATTGGCGCCCGGACGCACGTCGAGGGCCATGAAATAGCCTTCGTGGCCGAGGGTGGCGGCGCGCACGCTGGCCTTCAGCGCGGCCAGCCCGGTGCCCTGCTCCTGGCCCACGAATGCGATCCCGACCACCGCGCCCGAAGCATCCTTCAGCGCCTTGTAGTAGGTCATGTAATCGGCACCGAACAGGTGTGCCGGCCCGCTGAAGTCCTCGCCCGCGCTCACGCGCGCAAGGGCCGGATTGGCGGGATCCAGCGCCGTCCCCAGCACGCGCTCGCCAGCGGCATCGCGCAGCGAGGTGGCAATGCGCACGAAGTCGTCCCCATCGCGCACGAAGACCGTGGCCACCCCGCCGGTCGCTTTGGCGAAGGCGTCTACTGCCGCGTTGTCCAGCGCCAGCGTGGTGGCGCCCAGGCGCAGGGCGGGCAGCGTCCGCTCGCCTACCGTGACCGGGGCCGAAGCATCCAGCGAGGGCTCGCCCTGCGGCAGCGAGGCCACGAACAGTTCGGCCATATCGCGGGTGCTGTCAGTGAGGCTGCGGTCATAGAGCGCCACCGAATCGCGCATCAGGGCGGTCGCCGTGGCCAGCCCTGCCTCTACGCGTGCCTGGTAACTGGCAGCCGTCTGGCGATAGATGAGCAGGGCCAGGAGAAGGAACGCCACGGCGGTGACCAGTGCGATCAGTACCGCGAGGCGTCGGGAGATGGACCAGGAGGAAGCGGTGGCGGCAGGCGTCGTCATCGGAGGCTCTGGGAAGTGGAAGGGTGCGTTGCGTCACAAATTTATCGGCACCGATCTTGTCCTCTTTACCCCGGCCTGATGGCGGACGCTTCCCTGCAGCCGGCACGCAACTCCTTGTTCTTCAAGTGGTCTGCGGCGAAGACTGATCACAAAGCGGAACGTCGATTCAGCATGAACCCATCTGGAGGCTGCACGACCCCGCCGATCCGCCGCACCCCGGAGCGTGCAGCGGACTGCGCGCCGCATTCGACGACGGGCTCCTGCGCCCAGCCCCGCGTTCTCCGGGCTGGCCACGTCGGGCGCTCCCTGTCCAAGGCGATGACCTCCGCCAGGACCCCGCACGTAGATCGCCATTGACCACGTGTGACGTATTCACATCAGACGCCCGTTTGTCGTCGCGCATCGGTCAGTCAAGCAGCGCAGGATAATGCGACATATTGTTTTACTAAAAACCACTCATGACGCTTTGAACATTACGTCGTGATATTAACCTCCGATAATGTGACTGACAGCCCACTTTTAGTTCAATTGCAGCACTAAGGTCTCATTCCCTGCATTGATGAAGTCACATTTTGATGCGCTCTCAAGACGCTTTACGCACTGAACCCGCCAACAGCGCGACAATGGCCGCCGCTTCGGTCTCGGCTGCAGGAACGTCGAATCGAATCGAGTCCGTGCTGACCGTCCACCATTGGAATGAGAGCCTTTTCAGCTTCACCACGACGCGGTCGCCTTCTTTTCGATTTGAAAGTGGTCAGTTTGTAATGCTCGGGTTGCCGTCCCCGGCACAGACACCGCGGCGGGCCTACAGCGTTGCCAGTGCGAGCTACGAAGACCATCTGGAATTCCTGAGCATCAAAGTGCCGGACGGCGCGCTCACCACCGCGTTGCAATGCCTGCAGCCCGGGGATCCGGTGGTGGTTGGCAACAAGCCGACCGGAACGCTGGTGCTTTCCGACCTGCGCCCGGGCCGCGTGCTCTACCTGCTCGCCACCGGGACCGGGCTGGCCCCGTTTCTCAGCCTGGTCCGTGCGCCGGAAACCTATGACGCTTTCGAGAAAATCGTCCTGGTACATGGCACCCGCACCCTGAGCGACCTCGCCTACCGGGATTATCTGCAGACGGTATTGCCGCAGCACGAGTATCTCGGCGAAGCGGTGCGCCGGAAACTCGACTATTACCCCACCATCACCCGCGAACCTTTCATCCACCAGGGACGCATCACCGATCTGATCGCCAGTGGCAGGCTCACCGACGACCTGGGCCTGCCTGCGTTGTCGCCCGCCACCGACCGGCTGATGCTGTGCGGCAGCCCCCACATGCTGGCAGATACCCGGGCGCTGCTGGATGCCCGCGGCTTCTGTATTTCCCCGGGTCGCGGCGTTGCAGGCGATTACGTGGTCGAACGCGCCTTCGCCGACGCCTGATGCCGGTTCCAACCGGCGTGGCGCCCCCCGTGCTCTCATCGCAGGACATAAACCTCATGCCTATTTCCGCAACACAGTCCCCACGCCGGGTCGCCATCACCGGTTACGGCGCGATGTGCGCCCTCGGCGCTACGGCCGATGAAATCTGGGAAAACATCATGGCCTATCGCGTGGGCTACAAGCGCTACACGCTGGCCGACCCGAGCATCACCGCACGCTACTTCGGCTTCATCGACGCGTTCGGTCGTGAGCAGATGCGGCGGTTTCCGAAGAAGACCTCGAAAATGCTGCCGCTCTTCGCCAAATACTGTCTGGTCGCAAGCGACGAAGCGCTGCGCATGGCCTTTGGCGAGGCGAACCTTGACGAGATCGCCTCGCCGTTCGAGCGCGGGGTGATCCTGGGCACCGGCTGGGGCGGCCTGGATACCGCCAACGCCAACAACAACGATTATCAGCAGACCGGGGTCGCGACGTCCTTCGCCACGGTCATGTCCATGTGCAACGCCGCTACCGCCGGCGTGACCATGAACTGGAATTTCCGTGGCGTGCAGAACAGTCCGGTGGCCGCATGCGCGACCGGCACCGTCGCCATCGGCGAGGCCTACGAGACGATCCGCAGCGGACGCGCCAGGATCATGCTGGCCGGCGGCAGCGAATCGCTGAAGGAACAGTTCAACGTCTGGTCGGTGGATGTCATGCAGGCGCTCAGCAAGGAGCAGGACGATATCCGGCGCGCCTGCTGTCCCTTCAGCCTGGATCGCAGCGGGTTCGTGCTGTCCGAAGGCGCGGCGGTGCTGTGCCTGGAGGACTACGAACTGGCACGCGAGCGCGGCGCGCGCATTCTTGGCGAGATCACCGGGTATGCCAATTATTCCGATGCCTACGACATGACCGCCCCGGCCGAAGACCTCCAGGCCCGTGTGCACGTGATCCGACGCGTATGCGAGCAGGCGGGCATCGCGGCCGAGGACATCGACTACGTGAACCTGCACGGCACCTCCACCCCGCTCAACGACGTCAATGAAACCAATGCGGTGAAGGAGGCGCTGGGACAGGCCGCCTATGGCATTCCCATGTCCAGCACCAAGTCCTATACCGGCCATCTGATCGGTGCGGCCGGCTCCCTGGAGGCGGTGCTGTGCCTGAAGGCCATCGAACACCAGACCATCCCCGCGACGATCCACCTGGACCGTCCCGACCCGCAGTGCGACCTGAACTATGTGGCCAACACCCACCTGACCGGCCAGTCCATCAACCACGCGCTGAACCTCAGCTTCGGCTTTGGCGGCGCCAACGCGGGCGTGATGATCGCCCGGGCGGAGTAACGATGGACCTTCGTTTCGACAGCCAGGCCATCGAGGACTGGGCGCGCCTGTCAGGCGACCGCAATCCGATCCACTTCGATCGTGCGGCCGCCAGGCGCATGCACGCCGCCGACGTGGTGGTCCACGGCATGCTGGCGATGCTGCCGGTCAAGCAGGCGCTGGGGCGTGCAGCAGCGTCCGAACCCGGCCCGGAGAACGCGACCTGGATCCAGTTCAGATCGCTGTTGAAGGCACCGGTGCTGCGCGACCGCCCGGTGAACCTGGTCATGACCCACCGCGCCGATCGCATCGCGTTCAAGCTGCAGCCCGGCGCAACGCAGGCCGACAATTTCACCGGCAACGTGCGCCGCGTCGAGCGCCCGGCGTGGGATTCGGACGCGCGGCGGATCACCCTGCTGGTCAGCGAAACACAGGCCTGGCTGCGTCAGTTCTACGGCGGCCTGGGCCGGCAGCTGGATCCCTGGGTGGCGCTGGATGCCCTGGTCTTCGGTGACTTCGTGCGCTATCGCATCGGCGCCGTGTTCGACCAGCTGGGACCGGCACTGCGACTGGACGAACAGCTGGAGCACATCCAGGACCTGACCAGCCACCTGCTGGTGCAGACCACGCACCAGACCGTATTCGCCGATCACCTGTGCGTGGCCGGCGAACTTCCTCCCATCGTCGATTACCAGATCGACAACATCGACCTGATCGAACATGACGAAGAAGCGGTAGGCACGCTGGAGCTCGGCGTCTTCCTGCAGCAGCGCCACGTCATGACCATCACCCTGGGCCTGCTGATCAGAAAGCTGGCTCCCACACCTGAGAAACTTACCCATGAACACGCTTGAATCCGTTTTCGATGTCATCCGCGACCTGATCCTGGAACTGAAGGACGACGAGATCGGGCCCATCACCCTGGACAGCACGATCGAGTCGCTGGACCTGGACAGCCTGGACTTCGTCGAAATGCAGGTGGTCGCACGAAAGAAACTCAACGTGGTCATGGACCCGGCGGCCTTCGCCAGCCGCGACATCAGCACGCTCAGGGCGCTCTGCGAGTACATCCTCGAACTGGGCCGGGCCGCCGACACGCCCGCCTGAGCGCGGGTGCCACCCCCCGATCCCCCGACGCGCCACAAAAGGACTCCCATGCAGACCCAGCCCCTCCTCCCGCTGATGCCGTCCCGGCTCGAGAAAGTACGTCGGCTCAGCGAAGCCTCGCACCTGCAGACAATGGACCATGCCACGGTGCTGCCGTGGAACGAGCCGATCGACAAGGCACTGGCACCCAAGAACCTGGATCACCTCTGGATCGCCGGCACCCCCTTCGCCTCGGCGCTGGGCGAACGCGAGCGACTCGAACTGGCCTGGCTGGAAACGGCCCGTGACATCTCCATGTTCATCTGGCTGGAGCAGGCGATTCCGCCTCTCTACATGGGCTACATCACGCGTGACCACGCGCGGATCTCGCCGGACCTGCAGGAGTACCTGATGATCTTCTCCAAAGAGGAGATCGTCCACACGCTGACCTTCAAGCGGTTCATGGCAAAGGCCGGCCTGCCCCTGTTCCAGCCGCCGCAGGGACTGTACGTGCTGCTGACCGAGACGTTGCCCACGCTGCCGCCGCCGGTCGGCGTCCTGTTCACGCTGCTGATCGAATGGGTGGCGGAAATCGGGGCGATGCACACCAGCCAGGGGGCCGGCATCGAGCCGATGACCCGCACCCTGTTCCGCGAGCATCATCACGATGAAGCACGCCATATCGCCTTCGGCCGCTGGATCGCCGAGTCGTACTTCGAGGCGGCGCCCCCGCAGGAGGCCGACCAGGTGCGGGCGATGTGCCGGCAGATCTTTCCGCGCCTGATCGACATGTACACCTACAATCCCGAAATCGCGCTGCACACCTCGTTCGAATTTCCGATCCGTACCGATGATGCCGAGGCGATCGAGTCGGTGTGGCGTTCGGAGCACAACGCGCGGTTGAACACCGAGCGGTTCTCCGCGCTGTATGCGTGGATGGACACCTTGGGCCTGCGCTGATGACCACGCAACGCTGGGACGCCATCTTCGTCGGCGCCGGCATCACCAGCCTGGCGTGCGCGGCCCTGCTGGTGAAGCGCGACCCCGCGCTGCGCCTGCTCCTGCTCGACAAGCACATCGTACCGGGCGGATACGCCTCCACCTTCTCCCGGCCACGGGTGGAGGCGACCTTCGACTGCAGCCTGCACAAACTCAGCGGCATGGACGAGGAAGGCAATCTGCTGCGCATCCTGCGCGAGCTGGGGCTGGAGGACGCGCTGGGACTGATCAGGCCGGCAGATTACTTCCAGGCCTGCTGTGCAGGCCGGACGCTGGTACTGCCCAACGAGGGGGACGGCGTGCAGGCGCTGCTGACGGCGCGTTTTCCACACGAGGCCGCCGGCATCGCCACGTTCTTCGAGCATGTGCTCACCCACGGTCGCACAGGCTACCATCAGTTCCAGATCCAGGACGGCAGCTTCGAGCCGGACATGGCGCAACTGCGCTACGCCCACCGCCACCTCAAGTCCAGGACGGTCTACGAGGGGCTGCGTGCCCTGGTCGATGATCCCCTGTTGATCGAAGTGCTGGCTGCCCCGGGCATCTATGTCGGCGGCCATCCGGAAGATCTCGGCTATCTGTATTACCTGCACGTGGTGTACGCCACGCTGTGCCGCGGCAATGCCTACGTCACCGGCGCCTCGCAGCACCTGTCCAATCTGCTGGCACGACAGATCACCGATGCAGGCAGCCAGATCCTGCTCGGCACGGCGGTTGAACAGATCCTCACCGAAGGCGGCGGCCAGGTCACCGGGGTCCGCACCCGCCGCGGCACCTTCCATGCCGACCGGGTCTACGTCAACGCCTGCCCGCATTACTCCGTCGCCCGCCTGTTCGGTGACGAGGTGGCGCTGGACGCCACGCGCGCGAGGCTGGAGGCCCTCACGCCCGCCCGCTCCACCACGACGGTCTACCTGGTCACCGACGTGGCACCGGGAGAGCTGGGCCTGCCGCACACCGAATCGATGCTGTTCGCCGAGGACCCGGGCGCGGCGGCCGCCGCGCGCAGTGCGGCCCGTGCTCCGCATGCGCCCGAAGCGGCCAGCGAGCATGCGTTCTGGGCGTGCTCACCGATGGAGGTGACCAACTATCAAGCCCTCGATCCGGCGGGCGGCAACGTGCTCTGCCTGAACGTCCTGGACATGGCGGCCCACTGGCCGCAACGGCGCACGCCGGCCTATCGGGAAAAAAAGGCCCGTGCCGCCGCCGTGCTGGTCGAGCGCCTCCTGCAGCACGCGCCCGGCCTGCGCGGCCGCGTGCTGCACACCGAGGTCGCCACGCCGCACACCTATACCCGCTTCACCAACAACACCGACGGTTCGGGTTACGGGGCCATGGTCGGCACCCGCCTGACCGGCCACACCTTCCACCATGGCTTCCCCGTGCAGGGCGTGCACTTCCTCAGCGCCTGGGTGGCCGGTCCCAGCTACGAAGCCGCCTTCGGCTACGCCGAAATGAAAGCCGGGCAATGGGTGCGGCCAGACCCGGGCGCACGCCAGGCGCCGCGCACCCCGCTTTGATCCAGCGTCCAACCAGGAAATCCAGATGCAAGACATGACTTCAGCAGAGACCCGATGGGTGCTGGTCACCGGCGGCAGCCGGGGCATCGGCAGCGGCATGGTCAAGGCGCTTGCCGCCGAAGGCTACCGCGTCGTTTTCACCTACCATGCCTCCGAAGACACCGCCAGACACCTTGAAAACGAGGTGGCCGCGGCCGGCGGCACAGCGCATGGCGTGCGGTGCGACGGCCGCGATCCCGCCGTCGTCGAGCACACGTGCAGCCAGTTGATCGAACGCTTCGGCGAGCCCTACGGACTGATCAACAACATGGGCATCACCGGTGACCAGTTGCTGTTCACGCTCGATACCGACCGCTACCGCGATGTAGTGGCAACCAACCTGGATTCGGCGATCTTCTTCAGCCGCTGCATGGCGCCGGCCATGGCCCCGGCGCGCGCGGGCCGGATCATCCAGATGTCCTCGGTCACCGGCCTGAAGGGCAACAAGGGACAGGTCGGCTATGCGGCGACCAAGGCCGCGATGATCGGCATCACCCGCACCCTTGCCGTGGAACTGGCGCGCTTCAGGATCACCGTCAATGCGATCGCCCCCGGGTTCATCGCAACCGAGATGGTCGAACAGATCGATCCTGCGATACGCAAGTCGATCACCGCCTCCATTCCGCTCAAGCGCCTGGGCCAGGTGAGCGAAGTCGCAGCCCTGGCCAGCTTCCTGCTCTCGCCCAATGCCGGCTACCTGACCGGACAGACGTTCGTGATCGATGGAGGCCTGACCGCATGAGAAACCGTCCACGTCCAGGAGAGTGCCCATGACCCACGTCGTGACCGAAAACTGCATCCAGTGCCGGCACACCGACTGCGTGGACATCTGCCCTGTCGATGCCTTCCACATCGGACCCAACTTCATCGCCATCAATCCGCGCGAGTGCATCGACTGTGCCCTGTGCGTGCCGGAGTGCCCGGAAGAGGCGATCGTGCCGGATACCGCGCTGCACGCCGGCAACCAGCCGTTCCTCGCGCTCAATGCGGCGCTGGCGCAACGCTGGCCGGTGATCCTGGAGCGCCTCGCGCCCTTGCCGGGACACGCGGAATGGCACGGGCGCAGCGATCGCCTCGCGCTGCTCGATGACGGGCCGATGCAGGACTGAGGGCACGCAGATGATCCTGTTGCCTGGCGCAACCGCACTCGTGCTCGCCGCCACGTTGACCGCAGCCGCCGCGCTGCTGCACCTGGTGGTGATCCTGCAGGGTCCCCGCGGCTATCAGTGGGCGGGCGCCGGCGACCGAATCGTGGCGGCGGCACGGGCGGGGCATTGCTACCCTGCGGTGGCCACCACGCTGATCGCGCTGGTGCTCGCCGTGTGGTCCGCGTACGCACTGTCCGGGGCCGGGCTCATCGCCCCGCTACCCTTCCTGCGGCCGGTGCTGGTGACCATCACCGGCGTGTTCCTGCTGCGCGCTGTCATCGGGCCGTTCGTGCTGGCAGGCAACGGACGCAGCAAACGCTTCGCCTGGACCAGCTCGGCGGTCTGCCTGCTGTATGGCGGGGTGTTCCTGATCGGCGTCGTCGGCCGATGGGCGCAGCTTCCGGGCTGATGCGGCCAGGAAGCTGCGCACCGGCGGCTCAGCCGAAACGGAGGTCGTCCATGGCCATCAGGCTCTCGGCGCCGGCCTGGATCGCCGCCGCGTGGGCAAGCGTGCGTGGCAGCACCCTCGCGAAGTAGAAGCGCGCCGTCTCCCGCTTGGCCTGCCGGAAAGCCTCCGGCTGTGCGCTGGCATCGGCGGCGGCTACGCTGCGGGCCCACCAGTACGCCAGCACCACATAGCCGGAATAGAACAGGTAATCGTGGCTTGCCGCGCCCAGCTCGTCCGGGTTGGTGGCGGCCCGCTGCAGGGTCTGCCGCGTAAGCGCCGCCCACTCGGTCGCTTTTTCCCGCAGCGGCGCGATGAACTCGGCCAGCGACGCATCGCCTGCGTGCGCCTGCGCGAACGTTTCGATCTCGGCCAGGAACAGCTTCAGTCCCGCACCTTGGCTGGCGGCAGTCTTGCGCCCGATCAGGTCCAGAGCCTGGATGCCGGTCGTGCCTTCGTACAACGTGGTGATGCGCGCATCGCGGGCCAGCTGCTCCATGCCATGCTCGCGGATGTAGCCGTGGCCACCGAAGCACTGCAGCGCGTTGTAGGTGTTCTCGATGCCCCACTCGGTCTGGCAGGCCTTGGAAATCGGCGTCAGGAAGCTCACCAGCGTGTCCGCACGCAGGCGCTCTTCGGCATCCTCCGCACGCTGGGCGACATCGATCAGCGTGGCCGCGTGCAGTGCGAGCAACCGGCTGCCTTCCACCAGCGACTTGATCGTCAGCAGCATGCGCCGCACGTCCGGATGCACCAGGATCGGGTCAGCCGGCTTGTCCGGGAATCTGGCACCGCTCAGCGCGCGTGACTGCAGGCGCTCGCGGGCGTACTTGAGCGCATTCTGATACGCGCGCTCGGACAGGCCGATACCCTGCAGACCCACGCCCAGGCGCGCTGTGTTCATCATGGTGAACATCGCCTGCAAACCCTTGTGCGGCTCGCCCACGAGGTAGCCTTCGGCGCCGTCGAAGTTCATCACGCACGTCACTGATCCCTTGATGCCCATCTTGTGCTCGATGGACCCGCAGCGCAGCGCATTGCGGTCCCCGACGCGACCGTCGCGGTCGACCTTGAACTTCGGCGTCACGAACAGCGAAATGCCCTTGGCGCCCGCCGGTGCGTCGGGCAGCTTGGCCAGCACCAGATGCACGATGTTTTCAGTGAGATCATGCTCGCCGGCGGTGATGAAGATCTTGGTGCCGGTGATCGCGTAGCTGCCATCGGCGTTGGGTTCGGCGCGGGTCTTCAGCAGGCCCAGATCGGTTCCGCAATGCGGCTCGGTCAGGCACATGGTGCCGGTCCAGCGCCCGTCGATCAGCGGCTTGAGGAAGGCCTCGTGCTGCCAGGCTTCACCGTGGTGCTTGAGCGCCTCGATGGCGCCGTGGGAAAGCAGTGGAAAGTTGCCCCACGCCAGGTTCGCCGCGTTGATCATTTCGTTGAGCGGCACGCCCAGCGTATGCGGCAGGCCCTGCCCGCCGAGTTCCGGCGCCGCGGTCAGCCCGGTCCAGCCGCCTTCGACGAACTGATCGTAGGCCTGCCTGAATCCGGCCGGCGTAGTGACCTCCCCGGTGGCCTGGTCGAGCACGCAGCCGATCTCATCGCCGATGCTGTTGAGAGGCGCCAGCACGCTGGCACTGAAGCGCCCGGCTTCCTCCAGCACCGCGTCGACCACATCGGCGGTGGCATCGGTGAAACCCAGGCGGGCAAACAGCGGCTCGACCTCCAGCACGTCATGCAGGGCAAAACGGAGGTCGGTCAGCGGGGCGGTGTAACTGCTCATCGGAAGGTGCCTCGGTAAAGGTGGGTGCGCGGCCGATCGCCGCGGCGGTGCGTGGGTCAGCGCAGTACGCCGGGCAGGCCCGGTGCCTGGTTCAGGGTGCTGCGGCTGCTGATCTGGAAGGTGCGCTGCTTGCGATCTTCCGGCGTGGCCGCCACGGTGCCCACCAGCGAATAGGCCAGGGTGCGGTTGCCCGCCAGCGCGTCGGCGACCACCAGGCGCGCGGCCGAACTGGGCGTCAAGGTGACCTGGACCACATCGGCCGACACCCCGCTGATGGACACGTCCGGCCGCGTTGCCAGGGTGCCGGCCGGGCTGTCGCCGATCCGCAGCTGCAGCGCCACGTCATCGAAGCGCATCGGCATGGAACTGAAGTTCTGCAGCCGCAGCGCCACCTGCCAGCTGCCATCGGCATTGACGGTGAGCTGCTGCAGGCTGGCGGCGGGCTCTGAGACCCGCTTGACCACCCCCTGGCTGCACGCAGCCAGTGCAAGCACGGAGAGGACGAACAGGGCAGTGCGGACACGGTGGAACATGGGCGCATTTCCTTTGGAACGAAGGTGCGTGGGGGAAAGATACTACGGCGTATGGTGACTTGCACGGATACCGCTGGAGGTCGCTCAAGGGTAACTCGGGCGATCGCCGCAGCAGTGCGTGCCTCGGCGCGCGACGCGGCGTGCGCTCAGGATCGGCGGCTGGGACCGTAGGCCGTTCTGTACGGTATCGCGCCCCGCAGGCGGGCTCAGTCGATCGGCGCCATGACGCGCAGCGGTGCCAGGTCATAGCCCATTGCCTCAGCGCGCGCTTTCAAAGCGTCCAACCGGGCACGCGGCATACGCGGTGCGCGTGAGAGGATCCACAGGTATCTGCGGTCCGGTTCGCCGACCATCGCCCATTGGTACTCGGGATCGAGCGCGATGACCCAGTAATCGGCCCACACCAGCGGCACCCACGACAACCATTGCGGTGCGAAACGCACCTGCAGCTGGCCCGGCGCACCGGCGACCGGGCGCGCCACGCCTTCGGCCTCTACGCGGCCGCCGTCTTCCACGCGACAGCCGTTGCGCACGGTGATGCGCCCATCGCTGCGCAGGCTGTAGGTCGCGGTGATGTCACCGACGCATTTCTTCTGGAACGAGACCGGCAGGTGGGCAATCTCATGCCACTGCCCGGCGTAACGATCCATCTGCAGCGACTCGACCGAACGCACCGGGCCGGCCGCGTGCGCGCTGCATGCTGCCACGAAAAACCCAGCCGCCAGGCGAGCGGAAAGGCGTGTGTTGTCCATCGCAGGGCGCTCCAGGAACCGGTGGATCGAGCGTAGGCGCGGGACCGGCCACGATGCGTGAAAGACAGCACGCAGAGCTGTAGGCATGCAGGCAAAAAAAAAGGCCTGCATTTCTGCAGACCCTTCAAAAACGATGGTGGCCGAGGACGGAATCGAACCGCCGACACGGGGATTTTCAATCCCCTGCTCTACCAACTGAGCTACTCGGCCACTTGTTTTGCAGGCAGCGATGTCGCTGCCGAGGACGCGCATATTACGGAGGTTGCGCAGATTGGGCAAGCCTTTTGAACAAAAAATTTCACATCCGTGTCTTCGCGCCCGCGCGCTGAAGGCAAGTGCTTGATCCTGCGCCTCTGCACGCGGACTACGCCGGCGGTGCATCACCGCAGCCGGATCGCGCAGTCGCCATGATCACCGCATCACGCTCGGCCCGCTAGCGTCGGGACCCTGCGGCGGCATCCGGTCGCCGCACCTCGAGGAATCTCCCATGCCCGATGAAAAGCACAACCAGGAAGAAGCCGAAGCCGGCGTGCAGGAAAGCCGCCAGACACAGGATCACCAGGACGTCGCCAAGCAGCGCCCCGGACAGGAAGACCAGCGCGTGATCGACGAGCATTCCAAGAGGCCGGATCGCAAGGACGGCAGCGGCGAGCCGGCCTGAGCCAGGCGGCGCCGGCACGCTGGAAATGAAAAAGCCCCGGGAGGGATCCCGGGGCCTTGACTGTGTGCCGTGGTGGAGCCAAGGAGGATCGAACTCCTGACCTCGTCGATGCGAACGACGCGCTCTCCCAGCTGAGCTATGGCCCCGCGGCAGGCAACCATGATAACCAAGCCCCCACGCATTGCCAAGTGCTCCTGCACGCCGCACGCAGGCGCCAACGCGGTGGTTATACAAAGTGTCACGGATCAGGTATAAGCTGTTTTCCCGATGGAGACAGACACCTCGCAAGCAGGTCTGATCGATACCGGAGCTGCGTTTCCCGCTCCGGACGCCGACGCTTCGCCCGACCCGGGCGCGCTCCATGCCCCCGGCACCGTGCGGCTGCTCTCCCTGGACGCCCACGGTCGCGTTCTGGACTGGATCAACTGGCAGCATGCCTCCTGCCTCTACGCGCGCGATGCGGTGGCCTGGACCTTGGGCGACCCTTGCCTGCACATCCACGGGGGCACCAACCGGCTCAGTGGCCTGCGCAGCGGCCTGGACCTGCATCCGATCATCGCTGCCCGGGGACACGCCCGCTCGCGGGCGCCGGATCCCACGCCCACGCTGACCAACACGGCGCTGTTCGCACGCGATGCCCACCTGTGCCTTTACTGCGGCCAGCAGGGCACCCGCCCCGTGCTCACGCGCGATCACGTGATGCCGCTTTCCAAAGGCGGGCTCGACGTCTGGGAGAACGTGGTCACCGCCTGTTTCCACTGCAACTCGCGCAAGAGCAACCGCACGCCGCAGCAGGCCGGCATGCCCCTGCTTGCCGTGCCGTTCAGGCCCAGCTGGATCGAGCACCTGATTCTGTCGAATCGAAACATCCTTGCCGACCAGATGGCCTTCCTGAAAGCCCAGCTGCCCAAGCGCTCCAAGCTGCAGCGCTAGATCGTGCGTTGAAAACCGCGTTTCCTCACCGCGTACTCACGCGCGCAGGCGTTTGCTTGCCCCACTCTCCAATGACGGTGAAAATGGGTCGTCAGTTACCGCCCGAAGCCAATGATCGACTCAGCCCGCTATCCCCGCCTTTCGCGCATCCAGACGCCGGATGACCTTCGCACGTTCGAAGAAACCGAGCTTCGGGCGATCGCCGACGAGCTGCGTGCTTACCTGATCGAATCGGTCGGCAAGAGCGGCGGGCATTTTGCCGCCGGGCTCGGCGTGATCGAACTGACCGTCGCGCTGCATTATCTGTACCAGACACCACACGATCAGCTGGTGTGGGATGTGGGCCATCAGACCTATCCGCACAAGATCCTGACCGGTCGTCGCGACACCATCCACACCGTCAAGCAGAAGGACGGCGTGGCGCCCTTCCCCAAGCGCGAGGAAAGCGAATTCGACACCTTTGGCGTCGGTCATTCATCCACCTCGATTTCAGCCGCGCTGGGCATGGCCATCGCCCGCCAGCGTGAAGGCGACGAGCGACGCGTGGTGGCGGTGATCGGCGATGGTGCGATGACCGCCGGCATGGCCTTCGAAGCGCTGATGCACGCCGGCGGCATGGAGCCCGAGCCGAACCTGCTGGTGATCCTCAACGACAACAACATGTCCATCAGCGAGGCGGTCGGCGGCCTGACCAAGGTGCTCGGCCGTGCCACCGGCAGCCGTACGCTCAATGCGTTGCGCGAGGGTGGCAAGAAAATCCTCGGTGACAAACGGAACAACCCCGCCCGCTTCGTCAAGCGCTGGGAAGAACACTGGAAAGGCATGTTCGTGCCGTCCACGATGTTCGAGGAAATGGGCTTCCATTACACCGGGCCCATCGATGGCCACGACATGCAGGCGGTGGTGTCCACGCTGAAAACGCTGCGGACCCTGAAGGGCCCGAAGCTGCTGCACATCCTCACCACCAAGGGCAAAGGCTACGAGCCGGCCGAAGGGGACCAGATCGGCTACCACGCCGTGGGGCCGTTCGACCCGGTCAAGGGCCTGGTCGCCAAGGGCGGCGTGAAGAAGCCGACCTATACCGATGTGTTCGGTGACTGGCTGTGTGATGCCGCTGCCGCCGAGCCGCGCCTGTTCGGCATCACGCCGGCCATGCGCGAAGGCTCTGGCCTGGTGCGTTTCAGCAAGGAATACCCCGAGCGCTATTTCGACGTGGCGATTGCCGAGCAGCATGCCGTGACCCTGGCCGCCGGCATGGCCACGCAGGGCGGCAAGCCGGTGGTGGCGATCTACTCCACGTTCCTGCAGCGCGCCTACGACCAGCTCATCCACGATGTCGCCACGCA
Source organism: Xanthomonas sp. 60 (assembly GCF_011761925.1). Lineage (NCBI taxonomy): Bacteria > Pseudomonadati > Pseudomonadota > Gammaproteobacteria > Lysobacterales > Lysobacteraceae > Xanthomonas > Xanthomonas sp. 60. The sequence continues at coordinate 89,054 of NZ_JAASQW010000002.1, forward strand.
GAAGCTGGATGTGCTGTTCGCCATCGACCGCGCGGGCGTGGTCGGCCCGGACGGCTCCACGCACGCGGGCAACCTCGATCTGAGCTACCTGCGCTGCGTGCCGCACATGGTGGTCATGGCGCCGGCCGATGAACGCGAGTGCCGGCAGATGCTCAGCACGGGACTGCAGTATCCCGGTCCTGCCGCGGTCCGCTATCCGCGGGGCAGTGGCACCGGCGTGGCTGCCGGAACCGATCTGTCCACCCTCCCGATCGGCAAGGGCGAACTGCGGGTCGAGGGCAGCCGGGTGGCCCTGCTGGCCTTCGGCAGTGCCGTTCCGGCAGCCGAGAAAGTCGGCCGCGAACTGGGCCTGACCGTGGTCAACATGCGCTTCATCAAGCCGCTTGATCGCGCGCTCGTGCTGTCGCTTGCCGAGCGCCACGAAGGCTTTGTGACCATCGAAGACAACGTGGTGGCCGGCGGTGCCGGTTCGGCGGTGGCCGAGCTGCTCAGCGCCGAAGCCGTGCTGCGGCCGTTCCTGCACCTGGGCCTGCCCGACAGTTACCAGCCGCATGCCAGCCGTGAGGACCTTCTTGCGGAGGCGGGCATCGATGAAGCCGGCATCCGCGCGGCGGTGCTCAAACGCTGGCCGGTGCTGCAGCAGGTGCCTCTCAGCGCGGCAGGCTGAAGATCCCGCCGGTCCAGGAGGACCGGCCTTTCGCTGCAACTGAAACGGGCCGCACCGCGCGGCCCGTAGGAGTGGCGGATCGAGGCGAGGCGCGGCTCAGCGCACCTGGAACTGCGCGCGGCAGCCATTGCTGACCCAGACGCCATCCCGGTTCCAGCCCCAGGTCTGCCCTTCGATGCAGGGCGAACCGGATTTCTGACGGACCAGCCGGGCATCCTGTCGGATGGTGACGCCGCAGCGGCGCTGGCGCCGGTCATTGGAATCGCAGTCGATCAGCTGCACCCGGTCGTTGCCACCGCCCCAGCCATTGCCACCGTGACCGCCGCCCCAGCCGTTGCCGTGTCCCGGACGGCCGGGCCGCCCACGCCCTTCACCGACGAACTCCGCGCGGCAGCCATTGCTGACCCACACGCCGTTGCGCGTGGAGCCCCAGCTCTGCCCCTCCACGCACGGTGTGCCCGAAAGCTGGCGCACCAGCCGCGGACGCCCTGCAAGCTGACATTCACGGGTACGGCGGTCGACCGATTCGCAGCGCACCGCGCCGTCCCGATCGTCCTGGTAATGGCGGTCGCCGCCGTAGTACTGCGCGTGCGCCGCGCCGACAGCTCCCAGTCCGGCCACGAGGGACACGGCGAGTGCCGGCAGCAGGTGTGGGCGGCGAGGTTGGGAAACAATGTCCTTGAGCATCGGAACGTCCTTCGTGGAGAGTGCGCAAAGCATCTACGATCTTCCGCCCGACGCCCAGCGCGACATCGGTCGCTGGTCGTCCGCCATTCAACTAGCCGATCCGAACCTGAATGGGCCCCGGCATCACCCGTAGCAGACGGTGTCCACGTACGCTTCGCTAACTTCCACGCGCACAGCGCATGCCTGCCCGGTCTGCTCGTGCAGCGTCCGCGCCATCGCGTCAGCGAAGTCAAAGGCGACCGTACCATCGTGGAAAGAGAGGCTTTCCGGGCGATCCGGATGCATCACGCGCCAGTGGCGCTCCTCACTGCAGACCCTGATCAGCATTGTCTCGTTCCTTGAGCATTGAGTTGGAGTAGGGGCGGATACGTGCGCCTCGCACGGCGCCCGCAGCGAACACTAACTCTCCCAACTTGTGACCGCCATCAGGTTTTTCTGATCACATGCTCAGACAACTGCCAGCGCCTCCACCGAGGCGCCGAATGCGCGAACGGTGATCCGACCGCCGCTGTCAGCCGGATGCGGGGTTGCGCGCACCAGGCGCGACGCGGCTTCGAACGCCTCGGCGCCGGAATTGAACGGCCTCGGGCTGTCCGTGCCTGCTTCGACGACATGCCAGCAGGGGCCTACGAGCTCAACGATGACATTCACGGCAATCTCCTTGTAGGTAAGCAGGTGGACCAATCGTTCCGACCGTGGATCCAGCCTAGAGACCCGCCCGCGTGGGCCCCATCGGACGGGTCGGAAACGTCAAGGCGGCCGGCGTCCTCACCTCGCTGACGCGTTCACCGAACGGCCCTTGCGTGACGCTTGTCACAGTGAGAATCTCGCTTCACACTGCTGTCACACAGGGGGCCCTTCCACATGCGTACGTACCTGCTCCAGCGTCCTTCGCTGCTCAAGTTCTACTTTGTCGCCAGTTACCTGATCCTGATGGAAGAGTTGCTGCGCGCCACGCTGTTCTGACCCGGTGCGCGGATGGACCGCGTGCGCGGTGCCGGCAATAATCCGGCCTCGTTCCCCACGCGCGTCCATGCCATGTCCGACCTGACTCCCCTGCCCCACCTCGAACCCGGCCGCTATCGCCATTTCAAAGGCGGCCTGTACGAGGTGGTGGATATCGTCCGCAGCAGTGAAACCCTGCAGCCGATGGTGCTCTACCGCGCACTCTACGGGGAGGGCGGTCTCTGGGTCCGCCCCTACGCCATGTTCGTGGAAACCGTGACCGGGCCGGATGGCCCACAGCCACGCTTCGCGCTTGTCGCCGGCTGAAAACGGACGCGCGTTGACGCATGCTCCGCTACGGACCATGCTCGGCGCCCACGGGCCCGGCTGGCCCACAGGCACCGACATGCACCCACACGCCCCTCTGCTCCGCCTCATGATGGTGATCGCCCCCCTGCTTCCCTGCGCTGCCGCCGCGCAGGATGCTGACGCGACACCGTCCTTCGACAGGCCCGGCCTGGGCATCGGCACCGACACCGTTGCGCGCGGCGCCTGGGCCGTGGAAATGGGGCTGCCTGACTGGGAGCGGGACCGTGATCGCGACGGCGTGCGCAGCGATCTGCTGGGAACCGATGCGACCCTGCGCACAGGCCTTTCGCAGACCCTGGAGCTGCAGCTGATGCTGACGCCATGGCAGCGCCTGCGCGAGCACGCGCGCGGCCCGGGACGCCAGCACATCGAGGGCGCCGGGGACAGCGAAATCGGTGTCAAATGGGCGCCCGGTAGTGGCGATACGGGACGCTGGGCCGCGCTGGCCAGCACGACGCTGGCAAAGGGCGAGGCTGCATTTTCGGACGGTCGCCGCTACAGTCTGGCCGCCACCTATGAGTACCCCTTCAGCGAACGCATCACCGGCGCCCTGTACGGACGATACAGCCGCGGCGATGGTGACTGGACCGGGGTCTGGTCGCCCAGCCTGACGATGACGTTCAACCCGCGCTGGTCAGGCTTCCTCGAGGCGGGCTTCACCCGCGAACGGGGACAGCCGAAAACATCGGTCGCAGGAGGCGGTGTGATCTGGGCACCACGCGCCGGGCTGCAGTTCGATGCATCCGTTGACCTGGGCCTGGACGCCGACAGCCCGGACCTTCAGGCAGGGCTGGGCGTGTCGTTCTACCTGCGCTGAGGCACGCCGACGTGCCTCGGCCGAGCCTCACCAGGGCGCGAACAGGGTGATGAACAGGATCACCAGGATGACCGCGAAGGCGATGATGAGGTAGCGCCCCTGGCGGGACGTAGGCTTGGGTTTGCCGGGTGTGTTCATGTGGACTCCTGGATAGATGGGCGCCATGGGGTTGGCGGACGTGTTCAGCCTGCCCGTACGGCAGCATCGACGCCGTGCACGGGTTGTGCAGGGCGCGTCACGAAGATGACGAGGCGAAAAAAGGCCCGCATGTCGCCATGCGGGCCTCGGGTCGTTGTCCTGCGGCGCGGAGTCAGTGCGAGCGCGTGCCGTCAAGCCAGTTGGGGCCCTTGTTCTTCAGGAAGAAGATGTAGACCACCAGCGACAACGCGATGACCGCCGTCGTGTAGATGATGAACAGATCCACGTGACCGCCGCTGAGGGCGCCCTGGTAGAGCAGCGGCGCGGTGCCGCCGAACAGCGAATTGGCCAACGCGTAGCCCAGGCCGACACCCAGTGCGCGGATGTGGGTCGGGAACAGCTCGGCCTTCACCACCGCATTGATCGACGTATAGCCGGTGAGGATGATGAACCCGATGCCCAGGATCAGGAAGGCTGACCAGGCATTGGTCTGCTGCGGCAGGGCGGTGACCAGGTACCACGTGTACAGCACGCCACCCACACCGAAGAACACCAGCAGGCTCTTGCGGCCGATGCGGTCGGACAGGTAGCCCCCCACCGGCTGCAGCACCATCAGGAAGGTCAGCAGTACCAGGTTGAGGATCGTGCCAGTGATCACGTCATCGCCGGCGAATGCCGTCTGGATCATCTTCGGGCCGTTGATCGAGTACGTATAGAACGCGATCGTGCCGCCGGCGGTGATCAGGAAGCACAGCAGCAGCGGGCGCCACTGGTTCACGAACAACTCGCGCATGGACCCGGACGCCTTGGCCTTGCCGTCCTTCACCGCCTCGATCGAGCTGGTTTCCAGCGTTTCATCCATGGTCCGGCGCAGGTAGAAGACCACCAGCGCGCCGATGCCGCCGATGCCGAACGCCACGCGCCAGCCCCATTCGGTCACGTGCGAGGTATCCCACGTCAGCAGCATGACCAGCAGGACGGCCTGGGCCAGTACGTGGCCGCCCACCAGGGTCACGTAATGGAACGAGGACAGGAAGCCACGCCAGCCCGGCACGGCCGTCTCGGACATGTAGGTCGCGCTGGCGCCATATTCACCACCGGTGGCGAAGCCCTGCAGCAGGCGGGCCATCAGCAGGATCACCGCCGCCCAGATGCCGATGGATGCCGCCGTGGGCGCGATGGCGATCAGGAACGAGCAGGCCGCCATCACGCTGACAGAGACGGTGAGCGCCAGGCGGCGGCCATGCCGGTCGGCGAAGCGGCCGAAGTACCAGGCACCGATCGGGCGCATGAGGAACGTGGCGGCGAAGATCGCCCAGATGTACAGGGTGGAATTCTTGTCGTCGGCCGAGAAGAACTGCGATTCAAAGTATTTGGCGAAGACCGAGTAGACATAGACGTCGTACCACTCGACCAGATTGCCGGCAGACCCTTTCAGGGTATTGGAGATCGAACGCTTCAGCGCGGCGCGCTCGGTGGCGTCCGCCTTGGCGAAGGTGTGGGAAGTACTCATGGGGGAAACGGGGCCCTCGGGTTGAGTCCCTTGAAACGGGGACATGGAACCGGCAGCGGGCACTGACGCGCGGGGGCGTGAGCGGCCGATGGTTGCCGAGGGACGTACCTTACCTGAGGCGGGCGTGAAACACTGTTACACCATCGGGCTATGGCGGTCTGCCGGTGCATGAGGTGCGGGACGACTCCGGGTGTCGCCCGACTGCAGGAGGGGGCTGGCACGTCTCTGCATGCACGGCCGGCGCCACCGCACCATCGAAGCAGATGGCGGCAGGCCTTGTCACATGTCACTATGACGGTGTTGCCTGGCCGCCGTGTGCCTGGGCCCGATGTCACTGGCAAGAGGTTGCTGCAGGATGCCCGATATTCGCCAAGCGCCGTTCCGCTCGACGCTGGAGCTGGCGTGTGCCGTTTCCGGCATGCGGGTCGCGCTGCTCGGACGCGTGGATGCCACCACCTACGAAGCGATGCATGTGCTCGACCGCTCCGGCCTGGGACTCAGCGCCGGGCTGAAACTTGATCTGGCCACCACCTTCTGCCGCGACGTGTGCGCGCGACGGGAACCGGTCGCCTTCGGGGACCACGCTGTGGATGCGCAGCTGCGTGACAGTCCGATCCCTGCATTGTATGGATTCCGCAGCTACATCTCCGTGCCGGTGGTACTGGGCGATGGCAGTGTCTACGGCACGCTGTGCACGCTGGATCCGGCCGTGCGGGAGGTGACCGAGGATATGGTGCGCATGATCACCACGCTGTCCGGACTGGTCGCCACGCAGATCGATGGTCTGCTCGCCCGGCAGCATGACCGCGTCAACGCCCAGAACGGCAGTGCCGGGCCGACCGCCTCCCAGCAGCAGTTGCAGGCCCTGGAGTCCAACAATGCCGAGCTGCTGCGCGAACGTCGCCAGCGCGAGGAGTTCATCGCCGTCCTCGCCCATGACCTGCGCAACCCGCTGCAGACGATCCGGGTGACGTCCGAGCTGCTGTCCTTCAGTGCCACCGCACCGGCCCAGCAGAATCTGCTGCGGCACGTGGAGGACAGTACCCAGCGCATCGCCGAACTGATCGACACCACGCTGGATTTCGCCCGCGGGCGTCTCGGCGCCGGGGTCGCCCTGCGCCTGCAGCCCTGGACCGATCTGGCCGGCATTCTGGTCCGTGCCTGCGAGCAGGCCCTCCTGCCCTATCCTGAAACACCGTTGCAGGTCGATGCGATGGCGCTGCCGCAAGTGGTCACCTGCGATGCCGACCGGTTGTGCCAGCTGGTGAGCAACCTGGTCATCAATGCAGCGATCCACGGCCAGCGCGGCGAGCCGATCCGCCTGCGTGGACACTGCACCGACGATGCGCTCGAGCTGCACCTATCCAACGCGGGCAGCATGTCCAACGAGACCCTCGCCGTGCTGTTCGAGCCCTTCCACCGCACGCCTGCCCAGCGTCTGGACAGCGGCCTCGGACTGGGTCTCTACATCGCCTCGGAGATCGCCCGCGCGCACGAGGGTGAGCTGAGCGTCACCTCCAACGTCGTGGACGGCACCTGTTTCACGCTGCGGCTTCCGTTGCCGGCCTGAGCAGACGGCAGCCCACGGGGCTACTCAGAACACGAAATCGACGGCAGACAGGTCGTCGCCGTGCTCGGCCCCGGGAAGAAGACGACGCGCGATCTGCCGCATGTGCGCCGCCTGGTTGCGCAGCCCGTCGGCCGCACGCCGCCGTCGCTCGCGGGCCTGCCAATCACCGCCGCGTTCCTGCACCAGGATCCGTGCCTGCTCCTCGAGTGACGCGCTGCGCGCCTGCGCCCAGCGTGCCTTGCCGCCGTCTGTTTTTGTCATGCCGGCCATGATCCGCTTCGCGCGTCGCACGAAGGGATACGCAGGCAACGCCAGCTGACTGGGCGCCAATCGCGGCAGCGCATTGCAGGCGCCCAAAGAAAAAGGCCTGCACCCCGAGGTGCAAGCCTTTGATCTCCATCACAGTGGTCGGGACGGCCGGATTCGAACCGACGACCCTCTGCCCCCCAGGCAGATGCGCTACCAGGCTGCGCTACGCCCCGAATGTCTGCGATGTGTCCCGCCGTTCAAGCCGCGCCGTGAAGTATAGCTGATTGGCGGGAAAAAAGTATCAGCGACGGAGCAGTTGCAGCACTTCTTCCAGTTCCACACGCACCTGCTTGACGATCTGCTGGCTCAACTGCGCCTGCTCGCGCCCGTCGGGCCCTTCAAGCCGCAGGCGCGCCCCACCGATCGTATAGCCCTGTTCGTAGAGCAGGCTGCGGATCTGCCGCACCATCAGCACGTCATGGCGCTGGTAGTAGCGTCGGTTGCCGCGGCGCTTGCCCGGTTCGAGACTGGGAAATTCGGTCTCCCAGTAACGCAGCACGTGCGGCTTGACGTCGCACAGCTCGCTCACCTCACCGATGGTGAAGTAGCGCTTGGCCGGAATCGGCGGTAGTTCGCGGTTACTGCCCGGATCCAGCATAGGCTTCCACCCTCTCCTTGAGCTTCTGGCCCGGACGGAACGTCACCACCGTCCGCGCTGAAATCGGAATTTCCTCACCGGTCTTGGGATTGCGACCCGGGCGCTGGTTCTTGCGCCGCAGGTCGAAATTGCCGAAGCCGGACAGTTTCACCTGACGTCCGTGCTGCAGGGCATCGCGCAGCACATCGAAGAACGCGTCGACGAATTCCTTGGCCTCACGCTTGTTGAGCCCGACTTCGTCGAACAGTTTTTCAGCCATTTCGGCCTTTGTCAGTGCCATCGCCTGCTTACCCCTGGATGCATCCGCTCAGCTGCGGAGCCGGGCGTGGTGTTCACGCTCGATGGCGGCGACCACCTCGGCCACCACCGCGTCCACGTCGCGGTCCGTCAGAGTGCGCGACTTGTCCTGCAAAATCAAGCCCATAGCGAGACTCCTGAAGCCCGGTTCGACCCCTTGGCCCACGTAGCGGTCAAACAGATTCACCTCACGCACCAGCGGGCCGGCCGCGCGCCGGACGCAGGCCGCCAGATCGGCCCATGCCACCGCTTCGGGCGCAAGGACCGCCAGATCGCGACGGACGGCGGGGAAGCGCGACAGCTCCCCAGCGCGCGGCAAAGCCCGGGCGGTGAGCGGCGCCAGATCCAGTTCGAAGCCATAGACCTCGACATCGATATCCATGGCCTTTGCAAGACGCGGGTGGATCTGGCCGATCCATCCGATACAGACGCCATCGCGATGGATGTCGGCCGAACGCGACGGATGACCGGATGGGCGTGACGAGGGCCGGAACTCAAGCTCCGCGCCCGAGGCGGCGGCCAAGGCTTCAAGGTCACCCTTCAGGTCATGGAAATCGACCTTGCGTGCCGGCAGGCCCCATTGCTCGGCATCGGCGTCGCCACAGACGGCGGCCGCCACGCGCTGGGTTTCCAGCGGCGCCGGCTGGCCTTCGCCAGCCTGCGCCGAGAACGCCCGTCCGAGCTCGAACACCCGCACCCGGCCCGCCTGGCGCGCCGCATTGCGGCCCAGGGTGGCGACCAGACCCGGCAGCAGCGCCGGGCGCATCACCGCCAGTTCGGCCGAGAGCGGATTGGCCAGCGGCACGAGGTGTTCGGTGAACTGCCAGTGGGTCAACAGCTGGGCGTCGACGAAGGCGAAGTTCAGCGTTTCCTGCAGGCCGCGCGCGACCAGCTGGCGACGCACGCTGAGCTCGTCCAGGCGGGTTTCGGTGGGCATCGCCACGCGGGAGGCGCCACCGGGCAGCGTGGTCGGAATCTGGTCATAGCCATGGATGCGCGCCAGTTCCTCGATCAGATCCTCTTCAATGGCGATATCGAAGCGGCGGCTTGGCGACGTTACCCGCCAGCCCTCGGCCACCGCGTCCACTTCCATGCCCAGCGCGCGCAGGATGCGCTCGACTTCCGCATCGGCGATGGCGATCCCGAGCACGCGCTGGATACGCGCACGACGCAGCGTGATCAGCGCGGGCTGCGGCAGGTCGCTTTCGCGCACGGCCTCGGTCACCGGCGACGGCGTGCCGCCGGCCAGTTCCAGCACCAGCCGGCTCGCCAGTTCGATCGCGGTGCGCGGCAGGGCCGGATCCACGCCGCGTTCGAAACGATGGCCGGCATCGGTGTGCAGGCCCAGCTTGCGGCCCCGCCCCATGATCGCGGCCGGCGCGAAGTGGGCCGCCTCAAGGAACACGGCGGTGGTTGCATCGGTGACGCGGGTGTCCATGCCCCCCATCAGGCCCGCCAGGCCGACCGGACGGTCGGCGTCGGTCACCACGAGGAAGCTTTCATCCAGCGCGGCATCGCGCCCGTCGAGCAGCGTCAGGCGCTCACCAGCGCGCGATCGGCGTACACCGATCGGTCCCTGCAGCGTGTCCAGGTCATAGGCGTGCATCGGCTGGCCCAGCTCCAGCATGACGTACTGGGTGATGTCGACCAGCAGCGACACCGGGCGCACGCCGCTGCGGCGCAGGCGCTCGGCCATCCACAGCGGGGTCTTCGCGCGGGCATCGACGCCCTCGATCACGCGACCGAGGTAGCGCGGTGCTTCGGCGCCCGCCTGCAGGTCGATGGCGAGTTCACGACTGCCCACCGCCCTCATCGCCTCGTCCACCAGCGGCAGCACCTCGCAGCGCGTCGCGGCGGCCACATCGAACGCGATTCCGCGCAGGCTGAAGCAGTCGGCACGGTTAGGGGTCAGCTTGATCTCGATGCTGGCGTCAGGCAGTCCGAGATAGTCGACCAGTCCCTGCCCCACCGGCGCGTCGTCCGGCAGCTCGAACAGGCCTGACGCGTCGCTGTCCAGGCCCAGCTCCCTGGCCGAGCACAGCATGCCGTTGGATTCGACGCCGCGCAGCCGGGCCGGCGCGATGTCGAGCGTGCCGATGCGCGCCCCCACCAGCGCCAGGGGCGCCAACAGGCCCGGACGCGCATTCGGTGCGCCACAGACGATCTGCAGCAGCGTCTCTTGCCCTGCATCAACCTGGCAGATCTGCAACCGGTCGGCTTCGGGATGGCGCACCGCCTCCACGATGCGCGCCACCACGACCTTGTCCAGGCCGCCGCCAAGCGGCGTCACGTCCTCCACTTCCAGTCCGATGGCGGTCAGCACGGCGCTGAGTTCGTCGCGACTGGCCGGGGTGGGGACATGGCTGCGCAGCCAGTTTTCAGAGAACTTCATGATGTTTTCCTGGAGGGCCGGCGCAGGCGCCTGGGCCGTATGTGTCATGCCTGCCGCCGGGCAGAAGGGTCCGGTGCGGCGTGGCGGGGGTCAGGCGAACTGCTTCAGGAACCGCACGTCGTTCTCGAAGAACGCGCGAAGGTCGTTGACGCCATAACGCAGCATCGCAAAGCGTTCCACGCCCAGCCCGAATGCGAAGCCGGTGTAACGCTCCGGATCGATACCGACACTGCGCAGCACGTTGGGATGCACCATGCCGCAGCCGAGCACTTCGAGCCAGCGCGTGCTGCCGTCCGGTTGCTGCCAGGCGATGTCCACCTCGGCGCCAGGTTCGACGAACGGGAAATAGCTCGGCCGGAAGCGCATCTCGAAATCGCGCTCGAAAAACGCACGCACGAACTCGGACAGCGTGCCCTTCAGGTCGGCGAAGTTGGAATGCTCGTCCACCAGCAGGCCTTCCACCTGGTGGAACATCGGCGAATGGGTCTGGTCGCTGTCACTGCGATAGACCTTGCCGGCGGCGATCATGCGCAGTGGCGGCGCGTGCTCCCCCATGTAACGCACCTGGACGCCGGACGTGTGGGTCCGCAGAAGCCGACCATCCCCGAAATAGAAGGTGTCGTGCATCGCCCGCGCCGGATGGTGCGGCGGGAAGTTCAGCGCTTCGAAATTGTGCCAGTCGTCTTCGATCTCCGGACCCTCGGCGAGCTCGTAGCCCAGGCGGCCGAAGATCTCGGTGATGCGCTCCAGCGTACGGGTGACCGGGTGCAGGCCGCCACGTTCGCCACGCCGTCCCGGCAGGGTGATGTCAATGGCCTCGGCGGCCAGGCGCGCGTCCAGCGCGGCCCCTTCGAGCACGCCCTTGCGTTCGGCCAGCGCGCGGGTCAGCGCATCGCGGGCGATGTTGATGGCTTCACCGGCGGCCTTGCGCTCGTCGGCTGGCAGGGTGCCAAGCTGCTTGAGCTGGGCCGTGATGCGGCCGCTCTTGCCCAGCAGGGCCACGCGCAGCTGCTCCAGCGCGTCGGGGCTCTGCGCGGCGGCCACGTCGGCCAGCGCCTGGGTCGTCAGGGATTGGATGTCGCTCATGGGGTGCCGGAACCTCGGGTCGGAATGCCTTCGCGATCTGCGAAGGGCCGACCCCCGTCGCCACCGCTGTCCGGCCGCCGCGCAGGCTGCGCTGGCCACCGTACAAAAAAGAATGGGGAAGGACTTGCGCCCTTCCCCATACGTGCCTTACCCACGGCCGCTGCGCTTGCGCGGCAACGGCAGGGGAATGGACTTACGCCGCCAGAGCGCCCTTGGCCTTTTCGGCCAGCGCCGCAAACGCGGCTTCGTCGTGAACGGCGATATCAGCCAGCACCTTGCGGTCCAGGGTGATGCCAGCCTTCAGCAGGCCGTTCATGAAGCGGCTGTAGCTCAGGCCGTTGATGCGGGCCGCAGCATTGATACGGACGATCCACAGCGAGCGGAAATTACGCTTCTTCTGCTTACGACCAATGTAGGCGTACTGCTGCGCCTTGATGACGGCCTGCTTGGCTACGCGGAAGACCTTGCGACGGGCGTTGTAGTAGCCCTTCGCGAGAGTCAGGATTTTCTTGTGACGGCGACGCGCCTGTACGCCACGCTTTACTCGTGCCATGTGTCAGTTCCTCAGAGGTAAGGGAGCATGCGGTCCAGACGGCCGGCGTCTTCTGCGCGGACGTGGTTCGTCTGACGCAGGTTACGCTTCCGCTTGGTCGCTTTCTTCGTGAGGATGTGGCTACGGTTGGCGTGGCCGCACTTGTACTTGCCCGAGGCGGTCTTGCGGAAACGCTTGGCCGCCGCCCGGTTGGTCTTGATCTTGGGCATTGCTATGTCCTTGATGGGATTTGACCCTGGTTTCTGACTGATCTGGCGGTGGCCTGGGCCACACTTTCCGTCCTGCCATGATCCGCGTACGACCCCTCCTGATGGGTCGAGCCGGCAATCATACAGCCAATCGCTGCTGATGGGTAGCGCGCGTTTACCGGAAAAGCACGGCCCCGGAAAAGCAGAAAGGCGCCGGTGGCGCCCTTCTCCTTCACCTCCAGCCGCCGGCGCCCACGCAGGGCAGCCGACCTGCCTCAGGTCTTCTTCTTCGGCGCGATCATCATCACCATCTGACGGCCTTCCAGACGCGGACGGGATTCGATCACGATGTCTTCGCCCAGATCGGCTTCGATCCGGCCCGCCATCTCGCGACCCAGCTCCTGGTGGCTCATCTCACGGCCACGGAAGCGGATGTTGACCTTGATCTTGTCGCCCTCTTCAAGGAAACCACGCATCTTGCGCAGCTTGATCTGGTAGTCGCCCTCGTCCGTGACCGGACGGAACTTCACTTCCTTGATCTCGACCTGCTTGCTCTTCTTCTTGGCCTCGCTGGCCTTCTTCTGCGCTTCGAACTTGAACTTGCCGAAATCCATGACCTTGCAGACCGGCGGATCGGCCTGCGGCTGGATCTCGACCAGGTCCAGGCCTTCTTCCTCGGCCATCGCCAGGGCTTCGTCGCGCGTGAGCACGCCGATCATCTCACCGTCGCTGCCGATCACGCGGACGCGCGGCACACGGATTTCCTGATTCCTGCGGTTCTGTTTGTTGTCAGGCGTACTGATATTGCAATCTCCCAAGGGTGTCGAACCGGCCCGCACGCCACTGCGCGCGGACCGGACCTTTGATTACGCGCCCTCGGCCTGCAGCCGTTCAATGAAGGCCTGGAGGCTCATGCTGCCGAGGTCTTCGCCGGAACGCGTACGCACCGCCACAGCGCCATTTTCCTTCTCGCGGTCACCAATGACCAGCAGATACGGAACACGCTGCAGGGTATGCTCACGAATCTTATAACCGATCTTCTCGTTACGCAAATCGGCCGCCACCCGGAAGCCTTGATCCGCAAGGGCTTTGCGGACGTCGCTTACGTATTCAGCCTGGGCGTCGGTGATGTTGGCCACCACCACCTGGGTCGGTGCCAACCAGGCCGGGAACTGGCCGGCGTGGTGCTCGATCAGGATGCCGATGAAGCGTTCCATGGAGCCGACGATCGCCCGGTGCAGCATGACCGGGTGTTTCTTCTGGCTGTTCTCGTCCACGTACTCGGCGCCGAGGCGGCCGGGCATCATGAAATCGACCTGCATGGTGCCCAGCTGCCACGTGCGGCCGATCGCATCCTTCAGGTGGTACTCGATCTTCGGTCCGTAGAAGGCGCCCTCGCCCGGCAGCTCCTGCCACTCCACGCCACAGGTGGCCAGTGCCGAGCGCAGTGCCGCCTCGGCCTTGTCCCAGGTCGCATCGTCGCCCAGGCGCGATTCCGGGCGCAGCGCGATCTTGACCTGGATCTCCTCGAAACCGAAGTGCTGGTACACGGCCAGCGCCTGCTGATGGAAGGCCGTCACCTCTGCTTCGATCTGGCCCTCGGTGCAGAACACGTGGCCGTCGTCCTGGGTGAAACCACGCACGCGCAGGATGCCATGCAGCGCACCGGAGGGCTCGTTGCGGTGGCAGGCGCCGAACTCACCGTAGCGGATCGGCAGATCGCGATAGCTGTGCAGCCCCTGGTTGAACACCTGCACGTGGCCCGGGCAGTTCATCGGCTTCAGCGCGTAGGTGCGCTTCTCCGACTCGGTGAAGAACATCGCGTCCTGGTAGTTGTCCCAGTGGCCCGATTTCTGCCACAGCGACACGTCCAGGATCTGCGGGCAGCGCACTTCGCCGTAGCCGGTGCTGCGGTAGACCTTGCGCATGTACTGCTCGACCACCTGCCACAGCGCCCAGCCCTTCGGGTGCCAGAACACCAGGCCCGGCGCTTCTTCCTGCAGGTGGAACAGGTCCTGCTGTTTGCCGATGCGACGATGGTCGCGCATCTCGGCTTCCTCGATGCGCTTGATGTACGCCTCCAGCTGCTTCTTGTCGGCCCAGGCGGTACCGTAGATGCGCTGCAGCTGTTCATTCTGCGCGTCACCGCGCCAGTACGCGCCGGAAATCCGGGTCAGCTTGAAAGCCTTGAGGAAGCGCGTATTGGGCACGTGCGGGCCGCGGCACATGTCCACGTATTCCTGGTGGTAATACATGCCCATCGCCTGGATGTCATCGGACATGTCCTCGATCAGGCGCAGCTTGTAGTCCTCGCCCCGGGCCCGGAAGATCTCCACGACCTCCGCCCGCGGCGTCATCTTCTTGATGACGTCGTAGTCCTGCGCGATCAGCTCGCCCATGCGCTTTTCGATGGCCGCCATGTCCTCAGGCGTGAACGGACGATCGGACTGGATGTCGTAGTAGAAGCCCTCGGCGATGACCGGACCGATGACCATCTTGACGTCCGGATACAGCTGCTTGACCGCGTGGCCAACCAGATGCGCGGTCGAGTGGCGGATGATCTCCACGCCTTCTTCGTCCTTGGCGGTGATGATGCGCAGGCTGGCGTCATGGTCGATGACGTCGCTGGCATCCACCAGCACGCCATCCACCGCACCGGCGATGGTGGCCTTGGCCAGGCCGGCACCAATGGACTGGGCCACGTCCATGACGCTGACGGGCTGTTCGAACTCACGGCGGCTGCCGTCGGGAAGGGTGATCGTGATCATCGGAATGGCTTCATGCGGGGCCCGTGCGGGCGGGCTGGGATGCGGGTCCGGGCAACGCCCGGGCAATAAAAAAGCGCCACGCGGGCGCCTTGGATCAGGAGCCGTCGGGGCAGGTCAGCAGTGGGCGATGGTAGTACTCATGTCACACGCTCGGCCGGCGCTTGGCGCGGGCCACCTGGATCCGATGGAGAAAGACTGCCTGCGATCTTAAACCAGCCTGCGGCAAAGCCCAAGGGCAGCACGCATGTGGCGCAGCCGACGCTGGATCGCGGAAATGACAATGATTACCATATGCACTGCACCCCTGCCCTGAAGCCGGTCACTGCCGTGCCTTTCCCGCTCCTGATCTCGTCTGCTCCCGGCCTCGCCCCGGTGATCCACATCCCTTCGATCGGCCTGTCCTCGCTCGGCTTCAGCTGCCTGGCGCTGCTGAGCACGGCCTTGTCCGTGGTCGGCTTCTACGCCGCCTCGGCCCACTGTCGCTGGGCACGTCTGCGGCGCGCCGGACAGCTTGGCCGCGAACTGGGTACCGTCGCGGCGGTCGCGGCCGCCTGGCTGTGGATGGCCGATCTCGGGGTGGGCGCAGGCCTGGTGGTGGCGCTGTGCGGCTGGATGGGGGTGGCCACGCTGCTGCCGCTGCTGGCCGCGTGGCATCGCCCGGCGACCGTACCGGCGCGGTCGCCGCGCTGATGTGGGCGCGTGCCTGGGCAGGCCTGCTCGTCGGATTTTTCCTCGCTGCCGCAGCCACCGGCCTGGCCACGTGGCTGGCGCCCGGCCCCTGGACCTCGGCACTGGTGCCGAGCCTGATCGCCTTCATCCCGGCCTGGATGCTCGCTGCCGTCTGGGCCTTCAGCTTCCGCACCGCCATGCGCGCCTGGGCCGTCATGGGCGGCAGTGCGGTGGCGGGTTTCCTGCTGCTCTGGGGACTGCGCGTCTCCGGCGCGGTGCATTGAGGCGCCTGGCATGAAATTCAGTTCACAGACCCTGCGCACGTTCACCACCCTGCACCGCTGGCTCGGACTGGTCACGGGCATGGCGCTGTTCGTGGCCTTCTACGCCGGTGCCCTGACTGTCTTCCACCACGATATCCCGCTCTGGCAGACCCCCTCGGCGATCAACCAGCCGGCGGCGAGCCTGGCCGATGCACAGCGGCTGCTGGACGGCGTACTTGAACGTCACCCGGCTGCCAGGACGCATGTCGGCATGACCTTCCCGGGCGCCGATCACCCGCAGCCACTGGCTTATTGGCAGGACGCACACGGCACCTGGCAGTATGCGTGGCTCGACCACTACAACGGCAGCGTGACACCCCCGCAGACCGGCCTTGCCGAACTGGTCAACGAACTGCACTACACGCTGGGGCTGCCCGTTGTCGGTATCTACCTGATGGGTGTGGTGAGCCTGCTGTACGGCGTGGCCCTGCTCAGTGGCCTGGTGATCCACCTGCCCCAGCTCACGCGCGACCTGTTCGCACTGCGACCGGGCCGCAATCTCAAGCAGTTCTGGCAGGATGCGCACAATGTGATCGGCGTGCTCAGCCTGCCCTTCCACCTGCTGTTCGCAGTCACCGGTGCCCTGCTCTGCCTGGTCTTCCTCCAGATGAGCCTGCTGAATCCGCTGATCTATGACGGCAAACTGCTGCAGGCCGTACCGTCGGCCATGGACACGGCGCCCGTGCGTGCACCGGCCCAGCGTCCTGGCGGCAGCGTCGACCTGGCCGCGCTGCATGCCCGCTCCCTGCAGGTGGCGCGCGCGCAGGGTGTCCAGGGCTTCGAACCGGTCTATCTGAAACTGGCCCATGCCGGTGATGCCAACGCCACCCTGGAAATCACCGGCGAGGCGGAGGGTACGCTTGGACCCGCCGGCGCGGTGGCGTTCGATGTCGCCAGTGGCCAACTCCTGGCCAGCCAGCTGCCCGGGCAGCGCGACGCCAATCACGCCACGCTCAGTGCGGCATATGCCCTGCATTTCGGTGAGTTCGGCAATGGCGCAGTGGCCTGGCTTTACTTCCTGCTGGGCTTGGGCGGGGCCTTCCTGTTCTATTCCGGCAATCTGCTGTGGATCGAGTCGCGACGCAAGCGCCGGCAGGTGCAGCAGGGCCGGGCCCAGATCAACATGGCGCGGGCCACGGTCGGTGTCTGTATGGGACTTGTGGTGGCCGTGTCGGCGGCGTTCGTGAGTGCCCAGGTGCTCGAGTCAGTGGCACCGGGACAGGTGGATGCGGGCGTGCGCTGGACCTGCTTCACGGTCTGGGGCAGCTGTGCGCTGTGGGCGGCCGTGCGTGCGCCGTGGCAGGCCGCACGGGAATTGACGTGGGCGGCGGCAATGGTCACGGCGCTGGTCCCGGTCGCGCACGGCGCCATGAGCGGGCTGTGGCTCTGGACGAGCGCGCAACAGGGCTACTGGCCCGTGTTCTGGGTAGATGGGGTGGCGCTGGCGATGGCCGTCGGGTTCGCCGCCTTGGCGCGCGCAACCCACCGAAGAGCCCTCCATGGCGAACCCAACAGCGTATGGGCGCGCCCGGCCGGGCTGTCAGTGTCCGCGCCCTGAGCACCCGGCGACACCAGAGGCGACGCCCCGTTGTCGCCACATGACGTCCCGATCAGCCCACCTTTGCGGTCATGAGGCGCGGGCGCATGCGTTGACGCATCGGCTGTCGCGGGAGCCGCCCACCGGCCTGTCGGCATCACCCCAGCCATTAGCGCGCGTTTCTCCCGCTATTGGACAGGCGGTTGTCCCCTGCCGCCGATCCCTTAGCTGACCGAGCATTGGCACACCGGAGCTCGCTCCCACCAACGCAAGGCCAGGCAATGACACATCGCATCCCCCGGCATACTGCAGGTGCGGCCTGCAGGCCGCACGATCCCGCCCGCAGACGACTGATGGCCGCCGCCGTACTAGGCTGCTCATCGCTTGCAACAGGCCACCTGCTGGCGTCCCCGCCGTGGCCCGCGGCGGCCGAAAGTACAGGCCATGCACTCACCGCACCGCATCCGGAAAATCCATCCGGAGAACTCTATGAGCTGATGAGGGAATCCGCGCTGGGGGCCCTCTACCAGGCGCCAGCGGTCGGCGGCCTGCTCTCGTACATCGGCGCACTGATTCTCCCCGCCCAAGGAAAAACGCCCGAGCAGATGTGGCGCGAATACACGGATAAGCGCATCTCCGAGACCGTGTTCGAGCTGGTGAAGGCGGACCTTGAGGGACTGACCAACGTCTCACGACTCTACCGGGACGCGGTGGCGGCACAGGACACGCTGACGATCCATTCCCAGAGCATCGCCTGCAATACGGAGTTCGTCGCATTGATCCCGCGTTTCCAGCTCAATGCAGAGAAGATAGCGCTTCTGCCACTCTTCGCCACGGCTGCGACGCTCCATCTGGCACTGCTCAGGGATATCGCCCTCAAGGGTCGCGAGGTGGGCTTCAGCGCGGAGTCGGTGCAGAGCTACAAGCGCGAGCTCAGCAACCGCATCGACGCCTATACGCGCCATGTCGATCAGGTCGTTGAGGCGGCCATCGCCAAAGCGCGCCAGGACAATCCGAACCGGGATACCCCGGCCACGCGCAACCAGCCGCTGTCGGCCATGCTGGCCGAGAAAGCCAGGCTGCAGCTTGAAGTGATCGACCAGCGCGATACCTGGTATGCCTTCGACGCGGAGAAGTATCCGGATCGCAAGAGCGTCTGGCTGCTCCGGGAAATCTTCTCACCCATCGCCGGGTGGTGGGACCTGGAGTCGCGTGCACCTGATCAGATTCCGGACTGGAAAACGCCTGGAACACGTATCAACCGCCTGGAAGTCTGGATCCGCGAGCAGTGGCGGACCGAGTGGCTTTCCGCACTCGCCCTGCACTATGACCAGACGGAGCAGACGTTGCAGACCGGTGAAATCTGGGGCGAGCGCACGGAGATGAGCATCGACCCCTCATTCTGGTTCAAGAGCGCCCGGACAAGCTTTGGCGCAGGCGTCGCCCTGTTGTCGCTGGAAGACATCCATGGACGTACGCACAAGGTCGGCCGCGACCCAGAGCCCAACGAGGTCACCGTCGAAAGCGGCTACGCCAAGCACGGGATGCAATCCATACGCAGCGTAGGCAAAGGAAGCCACAGCGGTGCCGCCAAGGGCGCCATCAGTGGGCTTGTGTTCGGCTTCGGTCTGGATTTCCCCGGCCCGACACGCATCCAGCCTGAGGCCGAATCACGGATCATTCCGGTCATCGCACCCCACCTTGTCGACTGGGTCCGACGCCCCCTGGACTGATGCCTCCCGCTGATTCCCGCATAACGAAAAAGCGGGCCAACAGCCCGCTTTTTCGTACAAACGCAAAGGGTCGGCTATACCAGCCGCACCTGGGCCGATTACTCGGCGGCAGCTCCTTCGCCTTCCTCGACGGCCTTCATCGACAGGCGGATGCGGCCCTGCTTGTCGACCTCAAGCACCTTGACCTTGACCACATCGCCTTCCTTCAGCACGTCGCCGACCTTCTCGACGCGGTCGCTGGAGATCTGCGACACGTGGACCAGGCCGTCCTTGCCCGGCAGGATGGTGACGAACGCACCGAAGTCCATGATCTTGGCGACCTTGCCCTCGTAGATGCGGCCCGGCTCGACGTCCGAGGTGATCTGCTCGATGCGGGCCTTGGCAGCCTGCGCAGCGATGGCATTGACCGACGCGATGACGATGGTGCCGTCGTCCTGGATGTCGATCTGGGTGCCGGTTTCCTTGGTGATGGCCTGGATGGTCGAACCCCCCTTGCCGATCACTTCGCGGATCTTGTCCGGGTGGATCTTGATGGTCAGCAGGCGCGGCGCGTAGTCCGACAGCTCTTCGCGCGGAGCGGTCAGGCCGTGGGCCATTTCGCCCAGGATGTGCAGACGGCCAGCCTTGGCCTGCTGCAGCGCCTGCTTCATGATCTCTTCGGTGATGCCTTCAATCTTGATGTCCATCTGCAGGGCGGAGATGCCCTCCGACGTACCGGCCACCTTGAAGTCCATGTCGCCGAGGTGATCTTCGTCACCCAGGATGTCGGACAGCACGACGAAGCGATCGCCTTCCTTGACCAGGCCCATGGCGATGCCGGCAACCGGTGCCTTCACCGGCACGCCGGCGTCCATCAGGGCCAGCGACGAGCCGCAGACCGAGGCCATCGATGAGGAACCGTTCGACTCGGTGATCTCCGAGACGACGCGGATGGTGTACGGGAAGGCTTCCAGCGACGGCATCACGGCCAGCACGCCGCGCTTGGCCAGACGACCGTGGCCGATCTCGCGACGCTTCGGGCCCATCATGCGGCCGGTCTCACCCACCGAATAGGGGGGGAAGTTGTAATGGAACAGGAAGTTCTCCTTGTACTCACCGGACACGGCGTCGATCACCTGACCGTCGCGGGCGGTGCCCAGCGTGATGGTCACGATGGCCTGCGTCTCACCGCGGGTGAACAGCGAGGAACCATGGGTACGCGGCAGGATGCCGGTCTTCACGGCGATCGGGCGGACGGTGTCCAGGGCACGACCGTCGATGCGGACCTGGGTGTCGAGCACCGAGTTGCGCATGGTGCTGTATTCCAGCTCGCCGAATTCCTTCGAGAGTTCGGCCGGGTTCCAGCCTTCGGCGGCCACGCGGCCGGCCAGCGACTCGACCACGTCCTTCTTGATCGCCGAGATGGCGTCACGACGCTGCAGCTTGTCGCGCACCTGGAAGGCTTCGCCCAGGCGTGGGCCGATGGCTTCCTGCAGGGCGCTGATCAGCGCTTCGTTCTTGGCCGGGGCGGTCCACGTCGACGGCTTGGTGCCGGCTTCGGTGACCAGTTCGTTGATCGCGTTGATGACCTTCTGCATCTCGCGGTGACCGAAGGTCACGGCGCCCAGCATGACATCTTCGGACAGCAGTGCGGCTTCGGATTCCACCATCAGCACCGCATTGGCGGTACCGGCGACAACCAGCTCCAGCTCCGAATCCTTCAGCTCGGTCACAGTCGGGTTGAGGATGTACTCACCGTTCTTGTAACCCACCTTGGCGGCGGCGATCGGACCCTTAAACGGGGTGCCGGCCAGCGACAGGGCGGCGGAGGCACCGATCAGCGCGGCGATGTCGCCGTCGATGTCCGGATTCAACGACATGACCGTGGCGATGATCTGCACTTCGTTCTTGTAGTCTTCCGGGAACAGCGGACGGATCGGGCGATCGATCAGGCGCGAAATCAGCGTCTCTTTTTCGGTCGCGCGGCCTTCGCGCTTGAAGAAGCCACCCGGGATACGGCCACCGGCGTAGAACTTCTCCTGGTAGTCGCAGGTCAGGGGGAAGAAGTCCTGGCCCTCACGCGCGCTCTTTGCGGCGACGGCGGAGACCAGCAGCACGGTGTCGTCGAACTTGACGATGACGGCACCGCCGGCCTGGCGCGCGATTTCGCCGGTCTCAAGCGTGACGGTGTGTTTGCCGTACTGGAAGGTTTTGGTGATTTTTGCCACGGAGGTGTGTCCTTGGGGATGCTGTCTGCGAATGGACCGGAGGCGACCCGTGCCGCCTGCGGGTGACCGGTCATCCCGGTCGGAAAACAATTGAACGCAACGGTACGGCTGGAACCGGCACTGCCGGCGCTGCCGCGGACGGCGGTGCGGGGAAATACGGTGCTGCAAAAACAAAACCGCGGCGCATCGCTGCGCCGCGGGGGATTCGTTGCTTAGCGACGCAGGCCAAGCTTTTCGATCAGAGCCTTGTAGCGCGTGACGTCCTTCTTCTTCAGGTAGTCAAGCAGGCTGCGGCGGCGGTTGACCATCTGCAGCAGACCACGACGGCTGTGGTGATCCTTCTTGTGGGTCTTGAAGTGACCGGTCAGCAGTTCGATGCGGGCGGTCAGGAGGGCCACCTGGACTTCCGGGGAACCGGTGTCGGTGTCGCTGCGCTTGTTGTTTTCAATGACTTGCTGGGTGTCGATCGACATGATTTTCTCTTTTGATGCGGGGCCCGCAGAAACGTGTGCACGTACCGCCTGGCTCGCCGTAGGCTGATGATGAACCTGCAGGTCGCAGGCTGCCCGTGAAAGGGCCGTAAAAGTGTACCGGGCGCGCGGCCCGGCGACAAGGACCCGGCGTGAACCGGACGCGTTCGGGTCAGAAATTGAAACAGCGCTGGGGTGACAAGCGTCCGGTCTCGTCCACCTGGCCCAGGCCCAGCAGCGCGCGGCCCGGGCCGGTTACGGCCACCAGGCCCGCGGGCCATGCCGGGTCGCGCAGGCGCTGGCCCATGCCGAAGCGGGGCGCCTGTTCAGTATCCAGCCGCACCTGCGGATACTGGGTCAGGCCGGCCGACAGTGGCAGCAGATGGGCCTGCAGCGCGGCTTCGTCACCGTCCGCGGCCCACGCCTGCAGCTGCTCCACTGTGACCATGGCGGGCGATTCGAACGGCGCGACCCACAGCCGCCGGAGGGCGCTGATGTGGGCGCCGCAGCCCAATGCCTCACCCAGGTCCCGGGCAATGCTGCGGATGTAGGTACCCGATCCGCAGGTGACTCGCAGGCGCAGGCGTTCGGGCTGTTGTTCAAGCACCTCGATGGATTCAACCTGCACCTCGCGCTCGGGGGCCTCGATCAGGTCACCGCGCCGCGCCTTCACATACAGCGGTTCCCCGCCCTGCTTCAGCGCCGAATAGATGGGCGCACGCTGGACGATGGCACCGGTGAGCGGCACCAAAGCCGCCTGCAGCTGCTCGGCACTGATGGCCGGGACCGGGCGCTGGAGCAGCACCTGGCCCTCGGCATCGTCGGTGTCGGTGGTCTGTCCCAGCACGATCTCGGCGTCGTAGGCCTTGGCCGAGCCCAGCAGCAGCCCGGCGATCTTGGTCGCCTCGCCAAAGCACAGCGGCAGCAGGCCGGTCGCCAGCGGATCCAGGCTGCCGGTGTGGCCGCCCTTCTCGGCACGGAACAGGCGGCGCGCGATCTGCAACGCCGCATTGGAACTCATGCCGCCCGGTTTATCGAGCAGGACGATGCCGTCGAGACGACGGAACGGGATACGTGGTTTCATCAAAAGACATCAGCAATCGGTGCGCTCGACGCAGCGCTGGAAACGGGCCGCTCCGGGTGACGCCCGGCCACTGCCCCTGGACACGCGGCAGGCTTATTCTTCGCCCGTCTCGCCTTCTTCGCGCTTCTTCTCTGCTGCGACGGTGTCCGGCAGGGCCCGCAGCAGGTTGTCGATGTGTTCGCCACGATCGACGGATTCGTCGTAATGGAAGTGCAGCTCGGGTACATGGCGCAGCTTCATGGCCTTGGCCAGTTCCATGCGCAGCGACCAGGCCAGCTCCTTGAGCCCTTCCATCGCCTCTTTCGAACGCTCCGGCATCAGCGCCGTCACGAAGACCTTGGCATGCGCCATGTCGCGGGTGATTTCCACGTCGGACACGCTTACCGAGGGCAGGCCATGCACGCGCACGGCGCTGTGCACCAGGGTGCCGAGTTCACGGCGGAGCTGGGCGGAGACACGGTCGGTTCGGTGGAAAGTCTTGGGCACGCGGTCTGGCTCTTTATGGGGATGATGACAGCAGTCTAGCGGGTGGGTCTCAAAGCAGGACCGGGCCTTTCGGCCCGGTCCCTTGCAGCCTTACAGGGTGCGCGGCACTTCGATACGCTCGAAGCACTCGATCTGGTCACCCGGCTTGACGTCGTTGTACGCCTTCACGCCGATACCGCACTCGGTACCATTGCGGACTTCCTCGACGTTTTCCTTGAAGCGGCGCAGCGATTCCAGTTCGCCCTCGAACACCACGACGCTGTCGCGGAGCACGCGGATCGGCTTGTTACGCTTGACCACGCCTTCGATGATCATGCAGCCGGCGATGGCGCCCAGCTTGGAGCTGCGGAAGACATCGCGCACATCGGCGATACCGATGATCTCTTCGCGGATCTCCACGCCCAGCAGACCGGAGGCCACCTGCTTCACCTGGTCGATCACGTCATAGATGATCGAGAAGTAGCGCAGGTCGATGCCGTTGGACTCGATGATGCGGCGCGATGAGGCGTCCGCACGCACATTGAAGCCGATGACCGTGGCCTTCGACGCAACCGCCGAGTTGGCGTCCGATTCGGTGATGCCGCCCACGCCGGAGTGGATCACGTTGATGCGGATATCGTCGTTGGACAGACCCACCAGCGCCTGGCTCAGGGCCTGCACCGAACCCTGCACGTCGGCCTTGATGACCAGGTTGAGCACCTGCTGGCCCTCGCCCTTGCCCAGCTGCGACATGATGTCTTCCATGCGGCTGCCGGCGGACTGCACCAGGCGCGATTCACGGCGCTTGGTTTCGCGCTGCTGCGCGACTTCCTTGGCCAGACGCTCGTCTTCGACCACCACGAAGTCGTCGCCCGCTTCCGGCACGCCGGACAGACCCAGCACCTGCACCGGAATCGACGGGCCGGCCTGCTCCGGCTGCTTGCCGGTTTCGTCGAACAGCGCACGCACGCGTCCGTACTGGACACCGCAGACCAGGTAATCGCCCTTCTTCAGCGCGCCCTGCTGCACCAGCACCGTCGCCACCGGGCCGCGGCCCTTGTCGAGCGAGGATTCGATGACCACACCGCTGGCCCGGCCTTCGGCGACCGCCTTCAGCTCGAGCAGTTCGGCCTGCACGGAAATGGCTTCCAGCAGATCATCGATGCCCAGGCCGGCCTTGGCCGAGATCTCGACCATCTGCACGTCGCCACCGAACTCTTCAGAGACGACCTGCTCGGTCAGCAGTTCGTTCTTGACGCGCATCGGATCGGCGCCGGACTTGTCGATCTTGTTGATCGCCACGATCAGCGGGACACCGGCCGAACGGGCGTGCTGGATCGCTTCCTTGGTCTGCGGCATCACGCCGTCATCGGCGGCAACCACCAGCACCACGATGTCGGTCAGCTTGGCGCCGCGCGCACGCATCGAGGTGAAGGCGGCATGGCCGGGGGTATCCAGGAAGCTGATCACGCCCTTCGGCGTTTCAACATGGTACGCGCCGATGTGCTGGGTGATGCCACCCGCTTCACCGGTAGCGACCTTGGTACGACGGATGTAATCGAGCAGCGAGGTCTTGCCGTGATCGACATGGCCCATGATGGTGACCACCGGCGGACGCGGGGCGAGGTCGCCCTGGTTCTGGCCGGCGGACGCCAGCAGCGCGTCTTCGGCGTCGTTGTCGTTGGCACGCGTCGCCACGTGGCCGAGCTCTTCGGTCACCAGCACGGCAGTGTCGTGATCGATCGACTGGGTGATGGTGGCCATCACGCCCATCTTGAACAGCGCCTTCACCACCTCGCCGCCCTTCAGGGCCAGCTTGGCGGCCAGATCGGCCACGGTGATGCTGTCGCCGATGGCGACTTCACGCACGACCGGCGCGGTCGGCCGCTCGAACGCGTGCGGACCACTGTTGTTGCTGCCGCGCATGTCGCGACGACCCGGCTGCGGACGGCTGCCCGGACGGCCACGGTTGTTGCTGTTGCTGTTGCCACGACGCGCACGGTCGGCGGCCGACAGGTGCATCTGGCCCGCGAAGCGGTCACCACCCGGGCGGTCGGTACGTGCCGGACCACGGCTGTTGCGGTCGTCCGAGCGCGGCGGCGCAGCGCCACGCGGCGGGGCCGACGGGCCACCTGCCGGCGGACGTGCACTGCGCGGTGCGGCCGGCGCGGCATCGGCGCGTGCGGCGGCCGGACGGCTGGCGGCCGCCGCTTCAGCGGCCTTCGCGGCCGCAGCGGCTTCCTCGGCAGCCTTCTTGTCGGCTTCCGCACGTTCCTTGGCGGCGATTTCCTCTTCACGCTTGCGCACGATGGCCTCGTCGCGCAGGCGATCCTTCTCGGCCAGGGCAGCCTGCTCGTCAAGGTTGCGCTGGCGGGATTCCTCCAGCTTGCGCAGGATGTCGGCGCGCTCCTCATCCGGGGTCATGCGGGCCGCCGACTTGTCGTACGTACGCTTCTGGCGCACCTCGACATTCACGGTGGTCCGGCTGCGACCCGCGTTCACCGTCACTTCCTGGTGCTTGCGGCGGTTCAAAGTGATTTTCTTCGAAGCCGTGTCGGCCTCTTCAGCGGCCTGCTCGGGCTTGCCATGGGCACGACGAAGGAAGCCCAGGAGCTTCACCTTCTCGGTGCTGGTCACGACCTGTTCGGGGCCACTGAATTTCATGCCGGCACCCGCCAGCTGTTCCAGCAGTTTTTCAACCGGTGTGTTGACCAGTTCGGCAAGCTTGCGGATGGTGGTTTGCTGCGACATTCGGATCCTATGATCTTGAGGGCGCCCCCCCGTTCGTGGAGGTAGCGCGGATTCTACGCCCTGAGCGGCTCAGGGCCCTGTTCATTGCCGGCTCATTCGCCGCGTTCCAGTCGTGCGATCTCTTCGGCGCGGGCGGCCAGGATCAGCGCCGCGGCGCGCTCCTGGTCCAGGCCCTCGATACCGAATTCGACCACCTCATCGGCGGCGAGGTCCGACAGGTCCTCACCGGTACGCACGCCATGGCTGGCCAGGGCGTAGGCGGTGACCTCGTCCATGCCTTCCAGGGCCAGCAGGTCATCGGCAGGAACGCCGTCTTCCAGGCCTTCTTCAACGGCCAGCGCATCATTGAGCAGCGCGTCACGGGCACGGGCGCGCAGTTCTTCGACGATATCCTCGTCGAAACCTTCCACGGCCAGCAGTTCACCCACCGGCACGTACGCGATTTCCTCGACAGTGCCGAAGCCCTCGCTGACCAGGATGCCGGCGATTTCCTCGTCGACTTCCAGCTTGTCCATGAACAGCTGACGTCCCGAGGCCTGTTCGGCTTCGGACTTGGCGGTCACCTGGTCCTGGGTCATCACATTGAGCTGCCAGCCGGTCAGGCGGCTGGCCAGGCGGACATTCTGCCCCCCCTTGCCGATGGCCTGCGCCAGGCGCTCTTCGGCCACAGCCAGGTCCATCGAGTGCTTGTCCTCATCGACGATGATCGACTGCACTTCCGCCGGCGCCATCGCATTGATGACGAAATTGGCGGGGTTGTCATTCCACAGCACGATGTCCACGCGCTCGCCATTGAGCTCGTTGGACACGGCCTGCACGCGCGAACCGCGCATGCCGATGCAGGCACCGATCGGATCGGTCCGGCTGTCGTGGGCCAGCACGGCGATCTTGGCACGGTCGCCGGGATCACGTGCACAGGCCTTGATCTCGACCAGGCCCTGGCCGACTTCAGGCACTTCGAGCTTGAACAGCTCGATCATGAATTCCGGCGCCGCGCGGCTGATGAACAGCTGCGGGCCACGCGGCTCCGAACGCACTTCGGCCAGGTAGCCGCGCACGCGGTCACCGGCGCGCAGCACGTCGCGCGGGATGCCCTTGTCCTTCGGGATGAAGCCCTCGGCGTTGCCGCCCAGGTCCACATAGATGTTGCCGCGCTCGGCACGCTTGACCACGCCGGTGATCAGCTCGCCCACGCGGTCCTTCCAGGCGTCGACGACCTGCTGGCGTTCGGCCTCGCGCACGCGCTGGACGATGACCTGCTTGGCCGCCTGTGCGGCAATGCGGCCGAAATCCGGATTCTCGATCTGCTCCTCGATGAAATCGCCGACCTCGACGCCTTCGGCCTCCTCGATGGCATCCATCAGGCGCACCTGGCGGTCCGGCGACTCCATGACCACGTCATCGGCCACCACTTCCCAGCGGCGGAAGGTCTCGTAGGTGCCGTCCTTGTGATCGATGACCACGCGGGCCAGCACTTCCTCTTCGGCATACCGCTTCTTCGCGGCCGACGCCAGCGCCGCCTCGATGGCATCGAAGATCACTTCACGCGGCACGCCTTTCTCGTTGGCGACCGCGTCCACTACCAGCAGAAGTTCCTTGCTCATTGGCTCACTCCGCGCGCGGCTTCTTGGCCGCAGGCTCGTTGGATGGATTCATGTTCGGCTTCGGACGCTTGGCCGGACCGGTCGGCTTGCTCGGGGCCAGCCCCAGCGCCACCCAGTCGGGCATGATGCGTGCCTTGTCGATGTTGTCGGCCGACACCACCAGCGTGGCCTTGTCGACGATGATGCTGATCGTGCCCTGCTCCGCATCGACCGAGTCGATCCGGCCCTGCAGGCGACGGCGGTTTTCCTGCGGCAGCTTCAGCTGCACTTTCACGTTCTGGCCGAGGTGCTGGCCGAACTGCTGCAGGGTGAACAGCGGACGGTCCACGCCGGGGGAGGAGACTTCCAGCGTGTAGTTGCCACTGATCGGGTCTTCGACGTCCAGCTGCGCGGACACTTCGCGACTGACGCGCTCGCAGTCCTCGACATTGATGGTGCGCTCGTCCTGCTCGGCGATCAGCACGTCGATGTACAGACGCAGCGTGGCGCCGCCGGGTGCGGGCAGATATTCCACGCCCAGCAGCTCCAGGCCCAGCGCATCAACGGTGGGACCGAGCAGATTCGCGATTTCGGTTGCCTTGTCGCTCACAGCCTGCCTTAGTTATCCAGGGAGCCGAGCCATGCTCGGCCGGGGTGAAGAGGGAGCCAGTGTCCTGACCCTGTTCCGGAAATGAAAAAGGGCCCGCTGGGCCCCGTGTCCGGTGAAATCCGGTCATTGGATTCCGGCCGCAGGGCGCGCTGACGCGGTCCCCTGCGAAGCCCAGCTTCTGGTCGAAGCCGGTGGCGGGATGGCTGCGCTCGTTGCAGAGCCAACCATCAGATATACCGCCAGCCCGGTGATGATAGACCTTGCACCGGCATGGTGCAAGCTGCGCGTCAGGCTGCCGGGAAACCCAACGAAAAAAGCGACCCCGTTTCCGGAATCGCTTTCTTGTCTGATGCCTGATTGGTAGCGGGGGCAGGATTTGAACCTGCGACCTTCGGGTTATGAGCCCGACGAGCTGCCAGACTGCTCCACCCCGCACCAGAAGCCAGATTATGCACGCTTCTGCTGCACTGCGCAACCCCTGCGGTGGGCCGGACGACTGAACGCCCCACGATAGGTGCCTCGCCGCCTCTCCTCCCCCTGCTCCGCGACTGCCAAAACAGCGACCGGAAGGTGTCGGAAGGTGGGCCGCGTTGGCGGGGGCAAGGAGCGCCATGGATGGCGCGACGCGAGACACCCATGACGCAGTTTTACCGTCCCCCGCCCACCCGCAGCGCACCGCCCCGGCACCGGCTCTGTCCGCGCGACCCGCGCCCCAACCCCCACAACGAAAAAAGCGACCCCGTTTCCGGGATCGCTTGTTCGTCTTGGTAGCGGGGGCAGGATTTGAACCTGCGACCTTCGGGTTATGAGCCCGACGAGCTGCCAGACTGCTCCACCCCGCATCAGAAGTGGTCGAATTGCTGCCTCACGAGGGAGGCGTCTTGCAACGATGTTCTGGCAGAACCGTTGCAGTCACAACTCAGGAAACGAATATTACACCAAACGCACAGGTTTGTGTCGATTTTCAGGAAATATGTGCAAAGGCCTGCTGGCACCACACCATGATCGGATTCCAGGCCAGACCCAGCGCCAGCAGCCCGATCGCATTCACGCCCAGCACCACGCCAAGCACACGGTCGTTGTTGCGCGGCAGCGGCTCGCCGACCGGCTCGTCGAAATACATCACCTTGATGACACGCAGGTAGTAGAAGCAGCCCACCACCGCCGCCAGCACACCCAGGATGGCCAGCCACAGCATGTCGCCGTTGATCGCCGAGCGCAGCACCGCCAGCTTGGTCCAGAAGCCCAGGAACGGCGGGATACCGGCCAGCGAGGCCATGATGCACAGGATCAGGAATGCCATCCACGGATTACGGGCATTGAGACCCTTGTAGTCGTCGATGTTCTCCGCCTCGAAACCACCGCGCGACAGCGCGATGATCGCTGCGAAGGACGCCGTGGACATGATCGAATACGCCAGGGCATAGAACAGCGCCGCCGCGTAGCCCTCCGGACCACCGCCGGCCACGCCCATCAGCAGGAAGCCGATGTGGGAAACCGTGGAGTAGGCCAGCATGCGCTTGAGGTTGTGCTGGGCGATGGCCATCAGGTTGCCGATGACCAGCGACAGCGCGGCCAACGCACCGATCAGCAGCTTCCACTCGTCCGACAGCGGGCCCACGCCCACTTCCAGCAGGCGGTAGGCCATGCCGAATGCCGCCAGCTTCGGGGCCGAGCTCACGAACAGTGCCACCGGCGCAGGCGCACCCTGGTACACGTCCGGCAGCCACATGTGGAACGGTGCAGCGCCCAGCTTGAACGCCACGCCGGCGATCATGAACACGGTGCCGGTGAGCAGCAGCATGCGCTCGTCGGAATGCTCGATGGCCCCGTGGATGACGTCCAGGTGCAGCGAACCGGTCGCGCCGTAGATCAGCGACATGCCGTACAGCAGCAGGCCGGAGGCCAGCGACCCGAGCACGATGTACTTCATGGCGGCTTCCGACGCCAGCCCGTTGTCACGGTTGCTGGCCACCAGCGCGTAGGAGCACAGCGCCAGCAGTTCCAGGCCGAGGTAGACCATCAGCAGGCTGCCGGCGGACACCAGGATCATCATGCCGGCGGTGGCGAACAGCACCAGTACCGGGATTTCCCCCTGGAACAGGTTGCGCTCGCGCAGGTAGCTCCAGCCGTAGACCAGCGTGAGCCCACTGCAGAGCACGATGGCGATCTTCATGACATCGGCCGCGGTATCGCGGACGAACATGCCATGGAACACCTCCCCCTGCCCGCCCGTTCCGGTGGCCAGCATGACCAGCACGACGGTCAGCGCGGCGAGCGAGAACAGATGGGTGACGAGCTTGTTCCGGTTGCTGACGAACAGGTCGAGGATCATCAGGGCGAAGGCACAGCCGACCAGCACCAGCTCGGGAGCGAGCGGCGGCAGGTCAGCGGCGGTCAGGGGCAGCAGCGGCGAGGTGGTCATTGTCAAATCCTGGAATCAGTGCGCTCGTGGGCCCGCTCAGAGCAGCTTGCTGGATGCGATCTGCATGGCCAGCTTCGCGATGGAGGGCTCCATCAGGTCGGTCAGCGGCTTCGGGTAGATGCCCAGGGCGAGCACGCCCACGGCAAACACACCCAAGACCAGCCATTCGCGCCCGTTGATGTCCTTGAGTTCGGCGACGTGGGCATTGGCCACCTCGCCGAAGAAGATGCGCTTGTACAGCCACAGCGTGTAGGCCGCACCAATGATCAGCGTGGTCGTCGCTCCCAGGGCGATCCACGGATTGCGCTGGAACGAGGCCATGATGACCATGAACTCACCCACGAACCCGGAGGTACCCGGCAGGCCGGCATTGGCCATGAAGAACAGCATGGCAAAGGTGGCGAACCACGGCATGACGTTGACCACGCCGCCGTAATCGGCAATCCGGCGGCTGTGCATGCGGTCGTACAGAACGCCGACGCAGGAGAACATCGCACCGGAAACGAAACCGTGCGAGATCATCTGCACCATCGCGCCCTGCAGGCCCAGACGGGCGGCGTCGACGTTGCCGGCCTCACGCACCAGCCACAGCGCGATGAAGGTACCGAGGGTGACAAAGCCCATGTGCGCGATCGACGAATAGGCGATCAGCTTCTTCATGTCGTCCTGCACCAGTGCGACCAGGCCCACGTAGATCACGGCGATCAAGGACAGCGCGATCACCAGCCAGGCCCATTCCTGCGAGGCGTCCGGCACGATCGGCAGGTTGAAGCGGAGGAAGCCGTAGCCACCGATCTTCAGCGCGATGGCGGCCAGGATCACCGAACCGGCGGTCGGGGCCTCCACGTGGGCGTCCGGCAGCCAGGTATGCACCGGGAACATCGGGACCTTGACCGCGAATGCGATCAGGAACGCGAAGAAGATCCAGGTCTGTTCGGTGGCCGTCAGCTGCAGTGCGTACAGATCGGCCAGCTGGAAGCTGCCGCCCTTGATGTACAGGTACACCAGCGCCACCAGCATCAGCACCGAGCCGAGGAAGGTGTACAGGAAGAACTTCAGCGCGGCGTAGATGCGGCGCGGGCCGCCCCAGACACCGATGATCAGGAACATCGGGATCAGCATCGCTTCGAAGAACACGTAGAACAGCATCGCGTCGGTGGCGGCGAAGATGCCCACCGTGACGCCTTCCAGGATCAGGAAGGCGGCCACGTACTGGTTCACGCGCTTGTCGATCGCACTCCAGGCGCCGATCAGCGCCAAAACGCTGACCAGCGTGGTCAGGCAGATCAGCGCGATGGCGATGCCATCCACGCCGAGGTTGTAGCCGATGTCGTAGGCGGGGATCCACGGCAGGGTTTCAACGAACTGCAGCGCGTCGATCCCCGGGTCGTAGCCGGTGAGCAGCGGAAGGCTCAGGACGAAGGTCAGCAGCGCGACGCCCAGCGACGCCCAACGGGCGGTCTGCGCATCACGGAGAGCAAGGACCAGGGCACCGCCGATGATCGGCAGCCAGATGAGAATGCTGAGTAGTGGCCAGTTCGACACGTTCTTATTCCGTACAGGTCATCAACGCAGGTAGAGCATCAGCGCGCCCAGGAGGGCAATCAGGCCGATGATCATCGCGAAGGCGTAGTGATAGAGGAAACCGGACTGGGTACGACGCAGCACATTCGCTGCAACATCCGCACCACGTGCCACCAGGTTGACCGTGCCGTCGACGATGTTCGTGTCGATCCAGCGCGAGACCCGGCCCAGCTTGACGCCGCCACCGGCGAAACCGTCGATCCAGAGCTTGTCCATGCCGTACTTGTTCTCCAGCACCGAGACCACCGGCGCGAAGGTGCGGCGCGCCCGGCCCGAGAGGTCCGGCTTCCACAGGTAGAACAGCGCGGCAAGCAGGAACCCAGCAACGGTCAGGTAGAACGGCGCTGCTGTCATGCCGTGCAGCGCGAACGCGACCGGACCATGGAAGTGTTCGGTCAGGAAGCCCACGGTGTCCTTGGCCGGGTCGTAGAAGTCGACGATGCCGGTGAAGAAGTTCGTGGCCTGGCCCTTGATCGCGGCGACCGTGTGATGTCCGGCCCAGTCGGTACCGTGCAGCATCGGGCCGATGGCGAAGAAACCGATGGCGATCGACGGGATGGCCAGCAGGATCAGCGGCAGGGTCACCACCCACGGCGTCTCATGCGGTTCGTGCGCACCGTGGCCGTGGTGGCCATGGTCACCATGGGCTGCATGGCCGTCGGTGGTCACCGCGTGCGCATCGTGCGCGTGGGCGTCCGCCGCGTCCGCCGCGTGCGCCTCATGGCCGTGGCCGTGCTCGTCATGCACCACGTCACGGAAGCGCTCCTTGCCGTGGAAGGTCATGAACAGCAGGCGGAAGCTGTAGAAGCTGGTCACCAGCACGCCGCCCAGCACCGCCCAGTAGGCATAGGTTGCCACCCAGCTGCTGGACATGTGCGCATGGATCTCGGCGGCCTCGATGATCGCATCCTTCGAGTAGAAGCCGGAGAAGAACGGCGTGCCGACCAGGGCCAGGGTGCCGATCCACATGGTGATGAAGGTGATCGGCATGTACTTGCGCAGGCCGCCCATCTTGCGCATGTCCTGCTCGTGGTGCATCGCGATGATCACCGAGCCGGCACCCAGGAACAGCAGTGCCTTGAAGAAGGCATGGGTCATCAGGTGGAACACGGCGGCCGAGTACGCCGACACACCGAGCGCGACGGTCATGTAACCCAGCTGCGACAGCGTGGAATAGGCGACCACGCGCTTGATGTCGTTCTGCACGATGCCGATCAGGCCGGTGAAGAACGCCGTGGTCGCGCCGATGAACAGCACGAAGTTCAGCGCCGTCTGCGAGAGCTCGAACAGCGGCGACATGCGCGTGACCATGAAGATGCCGGCCGTGACCATCGTCGCGGCATGGATCAGCGCGGAGATGGGGGTCGGGCCCTCCATCGAGTCAGGCAGCCACACGTGCAGCGGCACCTGCGCGGACTTGCCCATGGCGCCGATGAACAGGCAGATGCAGATCACCGTGGCGCTGGCCCACACCACCGGTGCGTCGAGCACCTGCACGGTGGTGCCGAACAGGCTGAAGGAGCCGGACCAGACCTGGATGGCGCCATTGGCCAGCTGCGAATCCATGATCTTGGCGAACACGGTGGCGTAGTCGAGGGTGCCGAACACCCACAGCACGCCGCCGATGCCGAGCAGGAAGCCGAAGTCACCCACGCGGTTGACCAGGAAGGCCTTCATGTTGGCGAAGATCGCCGTCGGGCGCTTGAACCAGAAGCCGATCAGCAGGTACGACACCAGGCCCACCGCTTCCCAGCCGAAGAACAGCTGCAGGAAGTTGTTGCTCATCACCAGCGTGAGCATGGAGAAGGTGAACAGCGAGATGTAGCTGAAGAAGCGCTGGTAGCCCGGGTCTTCTTCCATGTAGCCGATGGTGTAGATGTGCACCAGCAGCGACACGAAGGTCACCACCACCATCATCATCGCGGTGAGCTTGTCGACCATGAAGCCGACGTGCGCCGCGTACTGGCCCACCTCGAAGAAGGTGTACAGGTTCTGGTTGAACGGCTGCGCGCCGCCCCACAGCAGCTGGTACAGCGTGAACATCGACAGTGCGCAGCTGACGGCCACGCCCAGGATAGTGATGGTCTGGGCACCGAGGCGCCCGACCTGACGACCGAACAGGCCGGCAATGATGCTGCCGAACAGCGGTGCGAGCACCACTGCGATCAACAGGCTCTTGGCGAGTGTGATTTCCATCGGTCAATCAGCCCTTCAACGAGTCGACTTCGCCGACATTGATCGTGCGACGTGTACGGAACAGGGTTACCAGGATGGCCAGGCCGATCGCGGCCTCGGCCGCGGCCACGGTGAGGATGAAGAAGACGAACAGCTGTCCGGCCGTGTCACCCAGCTCACGCGAGAACCCGACGAAATTGATGTTCACCGAAAGCAGCATCAGTTCGATGGACATCAGCAGCACGATGACGTTCTTCCGGTTGAGGAAGATGCCGGCCAGGCTGATGCAGAACAGCACCGCCCCCAGCGCCAGAATGTGGCCCAACGTGATCATGGCTTGGCCTCCTCGCCTGCGGCCGGTGCATCGACCGATGCCTTGCTGTTGCTGTGCACGAACGGCTGGTCCACGCTCATCTTGACCACGCGCAGGCGGTCGGTGGCCTTGACCATGGTCTGCTCGCCCGGGTTCTGCGTCTTCAGGCCGGTACGGTGGCGCAGGGTCAGCATGACCGCGGCGATGACCGCAACGGTCAGGATCACGGCGGCGAACTCGAACGGCAGCAGGTATTCGGTGAACAGGCTGCGCGCCAGCCAGGTGATGTTGGAGCTGTCAGCGGCCACCGCCGCGGCGTTGTCCGCCGGGAAGGGCGTGACTGCCCTGCCCTTCACCCCGATCAGCGTGACCATCTGCACCAGCATGACCACCGCCACGACCAGCCCGAGCGGAAGGTAGCGCACCCACCCCTGGCGCAGGTTGCTGGCATCGATGTCCAGCATCATCACCACGAACAGGAACAGCACCATCACTGCGCCGACGTAGACCAGCACCAGCGCGACGCCGAGGAACTCGGCACCCACCAGCAGCCAGACGCAGGCGATGGAGAAGAAGGTCAGCACCAGGCACAGCACGGCATTGACCGGGTTGCGCACCGTGATCACCGCCGCAGCCGAGATACAGGCCACCGTAGCGAACACCCAGAAAGCGATATTTACCCAATCCATGTCTCGACCTCAGCGGTAAGCGGCATCAGCGGCGCGGCGCTCGGCGATCTCGGACTCAAGCCGATCTCCCAGGGCCAGCAGCTGCGGCTTGGTAACGATGTTCTCGCCACGATTCTCGAAGTGGTACTCGAGGATGTGGGTCTCGACGATGGAGTCCACCGGGCAGCTTTCTTCGCAGAAGCCGCAGAAGATGCACTTGAACAGATCGATGTCGTAACGCGTGGTGCGGCGGGTGCCGTCCTCGCGCTTGGCCGAATCGATGGTGATGGCCAGCGCCGGGCAGACCGCCTCGCAGAGCTTGCAGGCGATGCAGCGCTCTTCACCGTTGGGATAACGGCGCAGGGCGTGCAGGCCGCGGAAGCGCGGGGACTGCGGGAACTTCTCCATCGGGTACATCAAGGTGTACTTCGGCTTGAAGCTGTACTTGAGCGTGAGCCAGAGGCCGGCCAGCAGCTCGAGCAACAGCAGGCTCTTGAAGTAATGGGTAATTCTGTTCATTACGTTAGACGCCCTTTTGAATCACGCCGAAGAACACCATGACGGCGGTGACCGCGATCCAGAAAATGGTCAGCGGGATGAAGACTTTCCAGCCCAGCCGCATGATCTGGTCATACCGGAAGCGCGGGAAGCTGGCGCGGAACCAGATGTACGCGCTGGCGAAGAAGAACACCTTGACGAACAGCCACGGCCAGCCGCCCAGCCAGATCCAGTCCACGAACGGGGAGATCTCGCCCGGATTGACCCAGCCCTGGATCGGGCTCAGCCAGCCACCGAGGAAGAAGATCGAGATCAGGAAGCTGATCAGGATCATGTTCGCGTATTCGGCCAGGAAGAACAGGGCGAAGGCACCACCGGAATACTCGACCATGTGGCCGGCGACGATTTCCGATTCACCTTCCACGACGTCGAACGGCGCGCGGTTGGTTTCGGCCACGCCGGACACCCAGTACACGATGAACAGCGGGAACAGCGGGATCAGGAACCAGTCGAAGAAGCCCGAATTGCCGGCCTGCGCCAGCACGATGTTGCTCAGGTTCAGGCTGCCCGACGCGATCATCACGCCGACCAGGGCGAAGCCCATCGCGATTTCGTAGCTGATCATCTGCGCCGAGGCGCGCATGGCGCCGAGGAACGCGTACTTCGAGTTGGATGCCCAGCCGGCGAGGATGATGCCGTAGATGCCGAGCGAGGTCATCGCCAGCAGGTACAGCAGGCCGGCATTGGCGTTGGACAGCACCAGCTGCGCGTCGAAGGGCACCACCGACCACGCCGCGAACGCGGGTGCGAGGGTGATCAGGGGTGCCAGCACGAACATCACCTTGTGCGCGTTGGCCGGCTGCAGCACTTCCTTGAACAGCAGTTTGAAGACGTCGGCGAAGGCCTGGAAGATGCCCATGCCCACGTACATCGGGCCATGGCGGACGTGCATCCAGCCGATCAGCTTGCGCTCCCAGACCACGTAGAACGCCACCGAGATGATCACCGGCAGGGTGATCACCAGGATCTTCAGGATGATCCAGAGCAGCGCACCGATTTCACCCAGGCCAAGCAGCCACTGGTGCAGCGGATCCACCGCATTGATCAGCAATTCGTTCATGCAGCCACCACCGTTACACGAGCCGCACCCAGCGGTGCGGTTGCACCGTGGCCCGACTCAATCCAGACCGAACCCGCGGCGACACGGGCATCGACAACCACCGGCAGCGTGGCGCGCCCGGCATCGGTACCGACCTTGGCCATCTGCCCTTCCTGCAGCTGCAGGCGGGCGGCGTCCTCGGCGTTGAGCACGATGCGCGGCGCGGTGTTCAGCGGATGGGCCTGCAGCGCCGGGGCGCGACGGACGACCGCATCGGTGCGGTAGATCGCCGCCGTGGAGGCGACTTCCAGACCGTCCTGTGCCACGGCCGCAGCCGGCGACGAAGACACGGAAACGCTTACCGGGGCCAGGCTGGCACGCAGGCCGGCCAGATCGGTGAATTCGAAACCGGCCACGGCCAGGTCACCACCGAGTGCACGCAGCACGCGCCAGCCCTCGCGGGCCTCGCCCGGCAGCTTGCCGCCGGCGCGCGCCGACTGCTCGCGGCCATCGAGATTGGTCAGCGTGGCGTCCACTTCCGGCAGGGCGCCGATCGGCAGGATCACATCGGCCACATCGCGGGTGGAGGTGCAGGCGAACTGGCTGAAGGCCACGACCTGGGCACCGGCGAGGGCCCTGCGCGCGGCAGGTGCATCGGCGAAGTCCAGACCCGGTTCGATGCCATAGATCACATACGCCTGGCGCGGCTGCGCGAGCATGGCCGCCACGTCCTTGCCGGCCGGCAGCACGCCGGCGCGGGACAGGCCGATGGCATTGGCACCCTGCGGGATACGGCACAGCTTCGCACCGGTGGCGGCCGCGAAATCACGTGCTGCCGCACGGATGGCGGCTGCCTGCGGATGGTTCTCGGCGATCCCGCCCACGATCAGCACGGTGTTGCCACCGCCCTGCACCGCTGAGCGCAGCTCGGCGTTGGCCAGTGCATCGGCGAATTTCGACGGTGCGACGATCTGCTTGCCGGCGATGCTGAAGGCGAAGTCGAAGTCCACCGGGTTGACGACGTGGATCTTCGTTCCCTTGCCGGTCTGCGCCTTGCGCAGGCGGGCATGCAGCAGCGGCAGCTCATGGCGCAGGTTGCTGCCGAGCACGACCACGTGGTCCGCGCCTTCGATATCGGCCAGCGGCAGGCCGAACACTTCAGCCGTGGCGGCATCGGAGAAATCGCGGTTGCCGATCCGGTGGTCGATGTGCGTCGAACCCAGGCCGGCGGCCAGGCGTGCCAGCAGCGCGCCCTCCTCGTTCGAGGTCGACGGGTGCACAAGCACGCCAAGGGCATCGCCGCGGTTCGCCTTGAGGATGTCCGAGGCGGCGGCCAGTGCTTCGGCCCAGGTCACTTCCTTCCACTCGCCGTTGACCTTGCGCATCGGCTTGACCGCACGGTCTTCGCTGTAGAGTCCCTGGTGCGAATAACGGTCACGGTCGGACAGCCAGCACTCGTTGACGCGCTCGTTGTCGCGCGGCACGGTGCGCAGCACTTCGCCACGACGCACGTGCAGGAACAGGTTCGAACCCATCGCATCGTGGTAGCCCAGCGACTCGCGCGCCTGCAGCTCCCACGGACGGGCACGGAACTGGAACACCTTGTTGGTCAGCGCGCCGACCGGGCACACGTCCACCACGTTGCCCGACAGCTCGGTGGTCAGCGGCTTGCCGTCGTACGTGCCGATCTGCAGGTTCTCGCCGCGGTACATGCCGCCCAGCTCGTAGGTGCCGGCCACGTCCGCGGTGAAGCGCACGCAGCGCGTGCACTGGATGCAGCGGGTCATCTCGGTGGCGACCAGCGGCCCCATGTCCTCGTCCACGACCACGCGCTTGCGCTCGTTGAAGCGGCTGACCGAACGGCCGTAGCCCAGCGAGACGTCCTGCAGTTCGCACTCACCGCCCTGATCGCAGACCGGGCAGTCCAGCGGATGGTTGATGAGCAGGAACTCCATCACCGAACGCTGGAACTTCAGCGCCTTCTCGCTGCGGGTGGCGACCTTCATGCCATCCATCACCGGGGTGGCGCACGCGGGCGCCGGCTTCGGCGACTTCTCCACGTCCACCAGGCACATGCGGCAGTTGGCGGCGATCGGCAGCTTCTCGTGGTAGCAGAAGCGCGGAATCGGGATGCCGGCCTTGTCGGCCGCCTGGATGATCATCGACCCCTTGGGGACCACCAGCGCCTTGCCATCGATCTCGATGGACACGTGCCCTTCGGGCACCACGGCCGGCGTCATGCCCGGGTTGTTGGGTTGCGCGCTCATGCGGCAGCAGCCTCCACCTTCTTGCCGTCAACCATCGAATGACCGTTGACGATGTAGTACTCGAATTCGTCCCAGAACTGGCGCAGGAACCCCTGGATGGGCCATGCCGCCGCTTCACCGAACGCGCAGATGGTGTGGCCTTCGATCTGGCCGGCTACCGTCTTCAGCTGGTGCAGGTCTTCCATCGTGGCCTTGCCGGCGACGATGCGCTCCAGCACGCGGTGCATCCAGCCGGTGCCTTCGCGGCACGGCGTGCACTGCCCGCAGGATTCCTTGTGGAAGAACTGGCTGATGCGGCAGGCGAACTTCACGCAGCACACGCTGTCATCGAGCACCACGATGGCGCCCGAACCCAGACCGGTGCCCAGGGCACGCAGGGTGTCGTAGTCCATCTGCAGGCCCTTGAGCTCTTCGGCCTTCAGCACCGGCATCGACACGCCGCCGGGGACCGCGCCCTTCAGCGTACGGCCCGGCTTCAGGCCACCGGCCATCTCCAGCAGTTCGTCGAAGGTGGTGCCCAGCGGCACCTCGAAATTGCCCCCCTTCTGCACGCAACCGGAGACCGAGAAGATCTTCGGGCCGCCGTTCTTGGTCAGCGACAGGCCGGCGAACCACTCCGGACCATTGCGGATGATCGCCGGCACCGACGCATAGGTTTCGGTGTTGTTGATGGTGCTGGGCTTGCCATACAGGCCGAAGTTCGCGGGGAACGGCGGCTTGTAGCGCGGCTGGCCCTTCTTGCCTTCCAGCGATTCCATCAGCGCGGTTTCTTCGCCGCAGATGTAGGCACCGGCGCCCAGCGCACCGTAGATGTCGATGTCCACGCCGCTGCCGAGGATGTTCTTGCCCAGCCAGCCGTTGGCGTACGCGTCGGCCAGGGCCTGCTCGAAGTTCTCGAACGGCTCGTGGTGGAACTCGCCGCGCAGGTAGTTGTAACCCACGGTCGATCCGGTGGCGTAGCAGGCGATCGCCATGCCCTCCACCACCGAATGCGGGTTGTAGCGCAGGATGTCGCGGTCCTTGCAGGTTCCCGGCTCGGATTCATCCGAGTTGCACAGGATGTACTTCTGCATGGGGCCCTTGGGCATGAACGACCACTTCAGGCCGGTCGGGAAGCCTGCGCCGCCG
The DNA here is from genome assembly GCF_011761925.1 of Xanthomonas sp. 60. Classification (NCBI taxonomy): domain Bacteria; kingdom Pseudomonadati; phylum Pseudomonadota; class Gammaproteobacteria; order Lysobacterales; family Lysobacteraceae; genus Xanthomonas; species Xanthomonas sp. 60. Next base: position 129,540 of record NZ_JAASQW010000002.1, read on the forward strand.
CGGCCACGCAGGTTGGACTGCTTGACCATCTCGATGACCTGCTCCGGCGAGATCTTCTCTTCGAGGATCTTGCGCAGCGCGGCGTAACCACCGGTCTTCAGGTAGTTCTCGTACGACCACGGCGTGTCGTAGTGCAGCGTGGTGTAGACGACCTGGTGCGGCAGCGGTGCAGGACCGACCGGACCGGTGGGTGCGTGATGATGTGCCATGGCTTACTCCAACCCGTCCAGCAGCTCGTCGACTTTCTCGACGGTCAGGCGCTCGTGGTAATGGCCGTTGATGACCATCATCGGGGCACCGGCACAACCGGCCAGGCATTCTTCTTCGCGCTTGAGGTAAATGCGGCCGTCGGCGGTGGACTGGCCGGTCCTGCAACCGAGTTTCTTCTCGGCATGCGCGACCAGGTCCTCGGCGCCGTTCAACCAGCAGCTGATGTTGGTGCAGAACGCCACGTTGTGGCGGCCGACCTTTTCCAGCTCGAACATCGAGTAGAAGCTGGCGACCTCATAGGCCCACACCGGCGGCAGGTCCAGGTACCTGGCGACCCCTGCGATCAGTTCGTCGGTCAGCCAGCCGCCATTCTGTTCCTGCGCGGCATGCAGCCCCTGCAGCACCGCCGAGCGCTTGCGGTCCGGCGGGAACTTGGACAGCCAGTGATCGATGTGAGCACGGGTCTTGTCGCTCAGCACCACCATCGGGTCGACGTCGCGCGCCGCCTCGAAATTACCTGTCGCCTTCATCGGCCGACCTCAGCGAAATACATGAGTTGAGACTCCAGATGACGCGGCGCCGGCTTGCGCCGGCTGCCTGCGGTCAGTGTTGGAAGGACGCCCGGCATTACCGGTCCACCTCTCCGAACACCAGGTCGTAAGTACCGATCATCGCGACGACGTCGGCCAGCATATGGCCACGCACCACGGTATCGATGGAGGAAAGGTGGGCGAAGCCCGGCGCACGCAGGTGCACGCGGAACGGCTTGTTGGCACCGTCGGACATCAGGTAGCAGCCGAACTCGCCCTTGGGCGCCTCGACGGCGGCGTAGGTCTCGCCGGCCGGCACGCAGTAGCCTTCACTGAACAGCTTGAAGTGATGGATCAGCGCTTCCATGTCGTCCTTCATCGCCTCGCGGCTCGGCGGAGCGACCTTGAAGTTGTCGACGATCACCGGACCGGGATTGGCACGCAGCCAGGCCACGCACTGCTTGATGATGCGGTTCGATTCGCGCATCTCCGCCACGCGGCACAGGTAACGGTCGTAGCAGTCGCCTTCCTTGCCCAGCGGAATGTCGAAGTCCACGGCATCGTACTTGGCGTACGGGCGCTTCTTGCGCAGGTCCCACGCAACGCCGGAACCGCGCAGCATCACGCCGGTCATGCCCCAGGCGTTGGCCAGCTCCGGCGTCACCACGCCGATGCCCACGGTCCGCTGTTTCCAGATGCGGTTGTCGGTCAGCAGGGTCTCGTATTCGTCGACACGGCCCGGGAATTCGTTGGTGAAGTTCTCGATGAAATCCAGCAGCGAACCTTCGCGCGAAGCATTCAGCTGCTTGAGCGCCTTGCCCTTGTGCCAGCGCGATTCCTTGTACTTGGGCATGTGATCGGGCAGGTCGCGGTACACGCCGCCGGGACGGTAGTAGGCCGCATGCATGCGCGCGCCGGAGACCGCTTCATAGCAGTCCATCAGCTCTTCGCGCTCGCGGAAGGCATACAGCATCACCGCCATCGCACCCAGATCGAGTGCGTTGGAGCCCAGCCACATCAGATGGTTCAGGATGCGGGTGATTTCATCGAACATCGTGCGGATGTACTGCGCACGCTCCGGCGCCTCGATACCCATCAGGGTCTCGATCGCACGCACGTAGGCGTGCTCGTTGCACATCATCGACACGTAATCAAGGCGGTCCATGTAACCGATGGACTGGTTGAACGGCTTCGATTCAGCGAGCTTTTCGGTGCCCCGGTGCAGCAGGCCCACGTGCGGGTCGGCACGCATGATGGTTTCGCCGTCCATTTCCAGGATCAGGCGCAGCACACCGTGCGCGGCCGGATGCTGCGGGCCGAAATTCATCGTGTAGTTGCGGATTTCCTGCCGGCTCTCCGCCACGTTGCTGGCGAAACCTTCGTGCGCTTGATGGAACTGGCTCACTTCACTGCCTCCTGCGTCCGCTCGCCTGCAGCGGTCTGCAGATGGGCGTCGTCACGGATCACGCGGGGCACGCCGACACGCGGCTCCACCGAGGTGACCGGTTCATACACAACACGCTTCTTCTCTTCGTCGTAGCGCACTTCGACGTTGCCGATCAGCGGGAAATCCTTGCGGAACGGATGGCCCACGAAACCATAGTCGGTCAGGATCCGGCGCAGGTCCGGGTGCCCTTCGAAGATCACGCCGAACAGATCGAACGCTTCGCGCTCGAACCAGTTCAGGCCCGGCCAGATGTCGGTGAGCGAGGCAACCATCGGCAGCCCCTCGCCCGGCGCGAAGCAGCGCAGGTGGAGCATCAGGTTGTGCTGCAGCGAACGCAGCTGGGCCACCACGGCGAAGCGCTCACGCGGCACCCCCTGCGGGCGCGCACCGGAAGCAGCTTCCTCGCTCGGGAATTCGCCCCAGGAGAAACGGCCCACGGCCTTGCCTTCCACGCCACGGCTGAAGCCCTGCGAGGAGACATCGGAGGTGTCCCATTCGTCCGAGCCGTAGCCCAGGTAGTCCACGCCGCACAGGTCGACCGCCTGCTCGAACTGGAATTCGTCACGCAACGCGCGCGCGGTGGCGTGCCACTCGGCGGCAGGCACTTCCAGCGTCACTTCGCCGCGGGGTTCGACCACGATGACTTTCGCGCCAGCGAAACGTGCGGAAAGTCGGTCGATGAAGGATGCTTGCTCTGCCATGGGGGCTTGGCGCGCTCTCGAAAGGAGTAAGGGTCAGCGGGCGATGGTCTGCGTACGCCAGATCTTCTTCTGCAGCTGCAGGATCCCGTACACCAGCGCCTCGGCGGTCGGCGGGCAGCCCGGGACGTAGATGTCCACCGGCACCACGCGGTCGCAGCCGCGGACCACCGAATACGAATAATGGTAATAACCGCCGCCGTTGGCGCAGCTGCCCATGGAGATGACCCACTTCGGGTCCGGCATCTGGTCGTAGACCTTGCGCAGCGCCGGGGCCATCTTGTTCACCAGGGTACCGGCCACGATCATCACGTCGGACTGGCGCGGCGAAGGACGGAACACCACGCCGTAACGGTCCAGGTCCAGGCGCGCGGCACCGGCGTGCATCATTTCCACGGCGCAACAGGCCAGGCCGAAGGTCATCGGCCACATGGAGCCGGTGCGGGCCCAGTTGAGCAGCGCGTCGACACTGGTGGTGACATAGCCCTTTTCCAGCAGCGGATTATCACCGGCTGGCCGCAGGATGTCGTCAACCCGCCCTTCGGGGGTGGGGTTGTTCATCAGGCCGTCGAGAGTTTGGATCACTCCCATTCCAGCGCTCCCTTCTTCCAGACGTAAATGAAGCCGAGGAACAGCATGCCGACGAACAGACCCATGGTGACCAGCGAACGGGCGCCGAGCTCCATGAAAACCTGCGTCCAGGGCACGATGAAGATGATTTCCAGGTCGAAGACGATGAACTGGATGGCGATCAGGTAGTAGCGCACGTCGAACTTCATGCGTGCGTCTTCGAACGCTTCGAAGCCGCACTCGTACGGCGACAGCTTCTCTAGATCGGGCCGGCGCGGACCGAGGAATCGGCCGATCAGCATCAGCGAGATGCCGATGCCCGTGGCGACGATCAGAAACAGCAGAGACGGCAAATATTCGGCCAGCACAGCGATTCTCTCTTGCCTCTGCCGCCGCGCCTGCAGGCGCTTTGGCATGGGGGAGTGGACGGGTAACGGTCTCTGGCGCCGAGCGCGCCAGACATACCCGCTTTACTTACTAAATGGTGCCCAAGAGGGGACTCGAACCCCTACGACCTAAGTCGCTACCACCTCAAGGTAGTGCGTCTACCAATTCCGCCACCTGGGCTTGCGTCAGCGCCGGAGGTAACCCGGCGCGCTGCGTATTGTAACCGTCTTCAGTCTTTCTGGGAGCCTTCGGACTGCTTTTCTTGACCAGAATTTTTACTTTCCGCCTGAGCCGGCACAGTCGCGGCCGGAACCGGCTGCTGCACCGGGGCCTGGGTGGCCGGCGGGACGGTTGCGGCGTCGGCCGCGGGCACTGCCGGGGCCGTTGCCGCCGGCACGGACATCAGGCCCAGATCCTGCTGCGAGGCCGGCCGGGTGCCATGGCCGGCGTACCAGGCCATGAACAGGCTGATGCCGAAAAACACCACGGCCAGCCACTTCGTCGACTTGGACAGGAAGTTGGACGCGCCGCGCGCGCCGAAAACCGAGCCCGAGGCACCGGCACCAAAGCCCGAGCCGGCGGCTGCGCCGGAACCACGCTGCATCAGGACCAGCGCGATCATGGCAATGGCCACCAGCACGTAAACGACATTGAGGATCAACATCAGCATCTGGGAATCCGTCCTCGGACAGTAGTGCTTGAATCAGGTTGCAGCCGCCGCCTGGGCGATGGCCAGAAAATCGGTGGCGACCAACGAGGCGCCTCCCACCAGCCCGCCGTCGACGTCCGGCTGCGCGAACAGTTCGGCGGCGTTGTCGGGCTTCACGCTGCCGCCGTAAAGGATGGGCAGTGAATCCGCAATTCTAGCATCCACCTTGGCCACTTCGCCACGGATGAAAGCATGGACGTCCTGTGCCTGCTCCTTGCTGGCCGTGCGGCCGGTGCCGATGGCCCAGACCGGCTCGTAGGCCACCACGGCGTTGGCGAAGCCCTGCCCGCCCACCTGCGCCAGCACCGGGGCCAGCTGGCTGGCGATCACCGCCTCGGTCTGGCCGTTCTCGCGCTGCTCCAGGGTCTCGCCGACGCAGAGGATGGGGATCAGGCCGGCATGCAGCGCGGCGGCGAACTTGCGTGCCACCAGCGCACTGCTCTCATGGTGGTACTGGCGACGCTCGGAGTGGCCCACCAGCCCGTACCGGGCGCCGACTTCATGCAGCATGGCCGCGGAGACTTCGCCGGTGTAGGCACCCTTCTCGTTGCTGCTGACGTCCTGCGCGCCGAAGGTCACGGCCGTGTCGGCGAAGTCGTCGACCAGTTCACCCAGGTACGGCAGGGGGGGCAGGATGACCAGCTCCACGCCGGCGCCGGGGGCGCCGTTGGCGATATCGGTGACCAGGGAGACCGCGAATTCGCGGGTGCCGTGCAGTTTCCAGTTTCCGGCAACGATCTTGCGGCGCATGGGTGGCTCCGTTTCGTATCAGCCGGACATGATAACGAATGAAATCATCGGTCGTTGGACCGTAACCGGTTACAGACAGAAACAGCGCAGCGTCGGAGCGCTGCGCTGTCGATGCGGTCCGGCCAGGCGGCCGCTGGCGTGCGGCGCAGCCGGCCTTACTTGAGCTTGATCTCGCGCAGGCGCTCTTCGAGGAAGCCGTGGGCGGTGATCGCCTCCGGGTACCGGCTCGGGTTTTCTTCCGAGACGCACGAAGGCAGCACATCGATCAGGAAATCCGGGTTCGGGTGCAGGAAGAACGGCACCGAGTACCGCGGCTGGCGCGCCAGCTCACCCGGCGGATTGACCACGCGGTGGATCGTCGACGGATACACGTGGTTGGTCAGCCGCTGCAGCATGTCACCGATGTTGACCACGATGGTGTCCGCATCCGAGGTGAACGGCACCCACTCACCCTCGCGCGACTGCACTTCCAGGCCCGCCGCGCTCGCGCCGACCAGCAGGGTGATGAAGTTGATGTCGCCGTGCGCGCCGGCGCGCACGTTCGGGATGGCATCGGTGGTGATCGGCGGGTAATGGATCGGACGCAGGATGGAATTGCCGAAGTTGGTCTTGTCGGCGAAGAAATCCTGCGGCAGCCCGATGTGCAGCGCCAGCGCCGAGAGCACCCGCGAGCCCAGGTTGTCCAACGCCTGGTACAGGGCGTACCCGCGCTCGCGGAAGCCGTCGACCTCCGACGGCCACAGGTTCGGCGGCATCACTTCGCGGTACTTCGAATCGTCCGGAATCTCACGGCCGATATGCCAGAACTCCTTCAGATCGAAATGCTTGGACCCTTTGGCCGTTTCCACGCCGAACGGCGTGTAGCCGCGCGCGCCGCCGCCGCCGGCCACGTGGTACTGGCGCTTGACCTCGTCAGGCAGGGCGAAGAACGCCTTGAACACGTCGTAAGCGGCGTCGATGTCCGACTGCGGGATGCCGTGGTTGCGGATGCCGGCAAAGCCCCACTGGCGGTAGGCCGCGCCCAGCTCGGCCACGAAGGCCTCGCGGTCGCTGTCGAAACGGGTGATGTCGAGGGTGGGGATCTGGCTCACAACGGTTCCTGGGTGATCGGTTGAAAAGCGTGGACCGGCCTGCAGTCCAACGCGCATTGTGACAGATCGACCGTGCGCCGCCAGCGACACGTCGACACGGACGGCTACAATGCGCGCCTTCGCGCCACGCCCCTGTCGGCGCCCTCCCTGCCCTGGACCGTCATGGCCGCACCCTCCACCCCCCTGCCCGCAGCCGACCGCTGGCATGCCTTCGCGTGGCTCACCCTGTTCACCGCCCTCAACGCCGCCGTGGCCATCGCCATCGCGATGGGCAACATCCCATGGCGCGACAATCCGGGCGGCCCGCTCGGCCAGATCTACCTGGCGCTGGCGCTGCCGGGCCATTTCCTCGCCTTCGGCAGCCTGGCCAGTGCCGTGGCGGCAGCATTGGCGCTGTTCCGGTGCAACCGACGCGCGCTCACGCTGGCGGCGGTGATCGGCCAGGGCCTCTGGCTGTGCCTGCTGCTGGTGGACGCCAAGGTCTTCGCGCTGTACCGCTTCCACCTCAATGCCATGGTGCTGAACATGGTGTTCGGCGGCGCCCTGCAGGACCAGGTGAGCCTGTCCCCGGGCAGCTGGCTGCAGGTGGTGGCGGTGGTGCTGGCGGTGTTCGCGGCGCAGGCGCTGCTGGCCTGGGCCTGCTGGCGCCTGCTGCCCGCCACATGGGCGCGCCGTGCGGTGCTTGCGGCCTGGCTGCCCGCCGCGCTGCTGATGATCGCCGGCCAGCTGGGCAGTGCGTACTACGACGCGCGCGGCGAGCGCGCGGTGATCAGCCAGTGGGCCTACCTGCCCTGGGCGCAGCCGATCACTGCCAAGCGGCAGATGCGCGCACTGGGCGTTGCGGTGCATGAGCAGCCTGCCCTGCCCGATCCGCGCATGAGTGCGCTGGCGTGGCCGCTGGAGCCGCTGCGCTGCCAGAGCCCCCAGCGTCCCAACATCCTGATGGTGGTGCTGGAATCCCTGCGCGCCGATGCCCTTGATGCCACGGTGATGCCCAACACCTGGGCCCTGGCGCGGGACTCCCGCGTGTACACGCATCATTACAGCACCGGCAATGCGACCCGCTTCGGCCTGTTCGGGCTGCTGTACGGCCTGCCCGGCGGCTACTGGCAGCCCATGCTGGCCGAGCAGCGCGGCTCGTTGCTCTTCGATGTCATGCAGCAGCAGGGCTATGCGATCCATGTGTATGGCAGCGCACCGCTCTACAGCCCCGAGTTCGACCGCACGGCCTTCGCGGGCATCCGCGACCGCATCCGGACGGCACCTTCCCGGCTGGGGGTCGCCGCGCGCGACCAGTGGGTCATCGATGCCCTGGACGAGCAGATCGCCGGTAGCGACCGCACCACGCCGTGGTTTGGCTTTGCGTTCCTCGACGGCACGCATGCGCCCTACCACCTGCCGCCGGATTACCCGCCCCTGGCCACGCCGATGGCCGCCGACATCGATTTCCTCGCGCTGGATGCGGACCACGACGCGACACCCGAACGCAACCGCTACCGCACGGCCGTGCACCGCGCCGACGCCCTGGTGGGCGCCCTCCTTCAGACGCTGCGCAGGCAGGGACTGGAGGACAACACCATCGTGCTTGTCACCGGCGATCACGGCGAAGAGTTCAACGACCTCGGGCTGAACTATTGGGGCCACAACGGCAACTTTTCGGATTACCAGCTGCAGGTGCCGTTCGTGCTGCGGTGGCCGGGCGAGGCGCCGGGCCCGCAATCGCGCATGAGCTCACACGAGGACTGGGTGCCCACGCTGATGCGCCACGCGTTCGGCTGCGAAAACGCGCTGCAGGCCTTCAGCACTGGACAGGATCTGCTCGCGCCTGCACCGGCCGGGCCGCGTGCGTTGATGGTGGAGAGCTGGTCGCAGCGCGGGATCCGCCACGGCGAGGCCACCTATGTGTTCGACAAATTCGGTAGCGCGACCGCACTGGATCGCCACTACCTGCCGTTGCCTGACCAGGCACCGGATGCGGCGAGTGTGCGCAAGGCATGGAACGAACTGACGCAGTTCCGCAGGCGCTGATGCCTGCACGACACGATGGACGGGCGGCCCTCGGGACAGGGCCGCCCGCTGGACCTCAGGCCGCAGCCGCCCTGACTGCCGTCGCCAGGCGGTCGAGCGTGGCCTGCATCAGGGCGCCGTCATCGGCTTCTACGGTAACGCGCACCACCGGCTCGGTGCCCGAGGGACGCAGGAACGCGCGCCCGCGCCCGGCGACCGCCTGCTGCGCTTCGGCCAGTGCCTGCTGCACGCTTCCTGCCTGCACGGTGGCTTTGGCCGAAACGTCGCCAAGCCGCACATTGACGGTCTTCTGCGGCACCTTGGACAGCGGCCCCAGGGCCTGGCGCAGGCTGCTGCCCTGCTGGCGCAGCGCGACCAGCACCTGCAGCGCGCTGACGATGGCATCGCCGGTGGTGGCGCGGTCCAGGCAGAGCAGATGGCCGGAGGCTTCCCCGCCCAGCACGCCACCGCCCTCCACCAGCGCCTGGTGCACGTAACGGTCACCGACATTGCTGCGCTGGAACGGGATCTGCAGTTCCGCCAGCGCCTTTTCCAGGCCGAAATTGGTCATCAGCGTGCCCACCACCGGTCCGTGCAGGCGGCCCTCGGCCTGCCAGGCCCGGGCGAGCACGTAGAGCAGGTCATCGCCGTCCACCGGATGGCCCTGGTCGTCGGCCATCAGCACGCGGTCGCCATCGCCATCGAAGGCGATGCCCAGGTCCGCGCGTGTCTCACGCACCTTGGCGGCCAGGCTGTCGATGTGCATCGAACCGACCCCGGCATTGATGTTCAGACCGTCCGGCGACACACCGATGGTGATGACCTCCGCACCCAGCTCGCGGAACAGCAGCGGCGCGATGTGATAGGTGGCGCCGTGCGCGCAGTCCAGCACCAGGCGCATGCCGCGCAGGTCGAAGCTGCGCGGCACGCTGGCCTTGCAGAATTCGATGTAGCGGCCGATCGCCTCGCGGCCCCGGGCGGCCTTGCCGAGCCGGCCGGACTCCACGGTGGTGAACGGTGAATCGATCGCATCTTCGATCGCGCTCTCGGTGGCATCGTCGAGCTTCTCACCGATGGCCGAGAAGAACTTGATGCCGTTGTCGTGGTGCGGGTTGTGCGACGCACTGATGACGATGCCCGCGTCGGCCCCGAGCGTCCGGCTGAGGAACGCCACCGCAGGCGTGGGCATGGGACCGAGCAGCTGCACGTCCACGCCGGCGGCGACCAGCCCGGCCTCCAGCGCAGCTTCGAACATGTAGCCGGAGATGCGCGTGTCCTTGCCGATCACCACCACCGGACGCCGCGCGGACGGGCCCGACTGCGCGACCAGCACGCGACCGAACGCGTTGCCCAGGCGCAGCACGAAATCGGCGGAAATCACGCCCTCGCCCACCCGGCCGCGGATGCCGTCGGTGCCGAAATAACGCCGTGCCGCCATCAGGCTTCTCCGGCGGCCGGCGCCGGTTCGCGGCGCATCATCGCCAGCAGCTCGGACAGACGGTCACGCAGTTCACGACGGTCGCAGATCTGGTCGATCGCACCGTGCTCGAGCAGGAACTCGGAGCGCTGGAACCCTTCCGGCAGTTTCTCGCGCACGGTCTGCTCGATAACCCGCGGGCCGGCAAAGCCGATGAGCGCACGCGGCTCGGCGATGTTGATGTCGCCGAGCATCGCGAAGGAGGCCGACACACCACCGGTGGTCGGGTGCGTCAACACCGAGATGTAAGGCAGCCCGGCTTCGCGCAGCCTGCCCAGCGCCGCCGAGGTCTTGGCCATCTGCATCAGCGAGAACAGGCCTTCCTGCATGCGCGCGCCACCACTGGCGGAGAAGCACACGTACGGCGCGCCGATCTCCAGGGCGGTCTCCGCCGCGAGCGCGAAACGCTCGCCCACGACCGAGCCCATCGACCCGCCCATGAAGGCGAAATCGAAGGAGGCGGCCACCAGCGGACGGCCCTTGAGCAGGCCACGCAGGGCGATCAGCGCATCGTACTCGCCGGTGTTCTTCTGGGCGGTCCGGATCCGCTCGGCGTATTTCTTCTGGTCCTTGAACTTCAGCAGATCGTTCGGGCCCAGGCGTTCGGCGATCTCGGTGGTGCTGCCGGGGTCGAACAGGCTGGCCAGGCGCGCACGCGCGCGGATCGGCATGTGGTGGCCGCACTTGGGGCACACCTCCAGGTTCGCTTCCAGTTCCGGCCCGTACAAGGCATTACCGCAGCTGGGGCACTTCTCCCACAGCCCCTCAGGGACGCTGCGCTTCTTGCTGGGGACGTTGTCGGTGCGGATGCCCGACGGCATCAACTTGCTGAGCCAACTCATGCGGGTTGCAGTTTCCGTGCAGGGCGGCCCGGAGGCCGCAAAGGCGGACAGTCTAGCTCAGCCCCTCCCCGCCCGTGCACCCCTGAAAACCATGCTGCCACGTACGTTGCGGTGCCCGGCGCCGGCCATGCGCGGGCCCGGGCGGCGCCGCGGCACAGCGGCTGCAGCGTGCCGGATCAGGCGTCGATCGCCTGCCGCAGCGGCGCCAGGAAGGCACCGGCACGGGTCGCCGCGTCCTGCGCCGAGCCGGCTTCGGCAAGGGCCGCCACCAGGGCACTGCCCACCACTACGCCGTCGGCATCACGCGCCATGGCGGCCGCACTGGCGGCATCCTTGATGCCGAAACCGGCCACCACCGGCACCCGGGCCTGCGCGCGCAGGGCCTGCAGGCGATGGCCGGCCACGGTGCTGTCCAGGCGTTCGGATGCACCGGTGACACCGGCGAAACTCACGTAGTACAGATACCCCTGGGCCAGCTCGAGCAGCGTTGCGGCGCGCGCATCGCTGGTGGTCGGCGAGGCCAGCAGGATCAGTGCCAGCCCGGCGGCGGCGAAGGCTGCCTTGGCCTCGGCTGCCTCTTCCGGCGGCAGGTCCACCAGCAGTACGCCGTCCACCCCGGCGGCGATGGCAGCGTCTGCGAAGCGCGCGTAACCATGGATCTCCACCGGGTTCAGATAGCCCATCAGCACCACCGGGGTGCGCGCATCCGTGCGGCGGAAGCTGGCCACGGTGTCCAGCACGTAACGCAGTCCTGCGCCGCGCGCCAACGCCCGCTCGGAGCTGCGCTGGATGGTCGGGCCGTCAGCCATCGGATCGGAGAACGGAACGCCCAGCTCGATCACATCCGCGCCGGCCTCCACCAGCGCCCGCATCACCGGCACGGTCGCCTCGAGCCCGGGATCACCGGCGGTGACGAAAGGAATGAGGGCCTTGCGGCCGTCGGCGCGCAACTGCTGGAAACAGGCATCGAGGCGTGACACGGTCATTCGGAACATCCTTCAATCAGTTCAACGGCTTCGCTGATCCCCCAGTACAGGCGGACCACCCTCTCTTCATACACTTCGATGCCCAGCGCCAGGTCGGTGTCCGGGTCCTGCCACAGCAGGTACTCGTCCGCCGCCTCGGACGGCGGCGACAGCATCAGGGCCGGCGCATCCCCCGGCAGCCGGCCGACCGCCGCTTCGCGCGGCATGCCGAGCCGGATCCCGAACGGTCCCGGCTGGCCCAGCAGCGCGTCCGGCTCCGGGCCCTGGCCGAGATCGAAACGGACCACATGGTCATCGTCCACCCGCATCAGCACGCCCTCGGGCAGCGCCGTACCGGCGAGGAAACTACAGGTGCGCGGACCCGCTTCAATGCTGCCGCGCGACTGCCATGGACCCAGTTCCTCCAGATCCGCCAGGCGCTGGCCGACCAGTACGTCACCGGCGTGATCGAGCGCGACCGACGCCGGCGCTTCATCGTCCGTGCCCACCGTTCCGGACACGGCCGGGCCATCATCGTTGGCGGCCGCCTGCCGCGCGGGCTGGCGGGTGGCCGCCGCCGACGGCGCCAGCACGGGGGGCTCGGGCGGCTGGCAGGCGCTTACGCCGATCACCAGCAGCACCGCGCCACCGTGGCGCTGCAGTCGGTTCACAGCACCATGCCCTCACGCGCGGCGATGGTGTGCACATCCTTGTCACCGCGACCGGACAGGTTGCAGAGCACGATCTGATCACGCGGGCGCCCACGCGCCAGCTTGATCGCCTGCGCCAGCGCGTGGCTGGACTCCAGCGCGGGCAGGATGCCTTCGGTATGCGCCAGCAGATGGAAGGCCTGCAGCGCCTCTTCATCGGTGATGCCCAGATACGTGGCCCGGCCGCTGTCGGCAAGGAACGCGTGCTCGGGCCCGACGCCGGGATAATCCAGGCCGGCCGAGACCGAATGGGTTTCGATGATCTGCCCGTCGTCGTCGCACAGGACGTAGGTACGGTTGCCATGCAGCACGCCCGGGCGACCGGCTGCGATCGATGCGGCGTGGCGACCGGTCTCGATGCCGTCGCCAGCGGCTTCGGCGCCGAAGATCTCGACACCGGGGTCATTGAGGAAGGCGTGGAACAGACCGATCGCATTGCTGCCACCGCCCACGCAGGCGGTGATCGCATCCGGCAGGCGGCCGTATTCGGCAAGCATCTGCTCGCGCGCTTCGCGGCCGACGATGGCGTTGAAGTCCCGCACCATGCGCGGATACGGATCGGGGCCGGCCACGGTGCCGATGATGTAGAACGTGTCCTGCACGTTGGACACCCAGTCGCGCATGGCTTCGTTGAGCGCATCCTTCAGCGTCGCCGAGCCGGACGTCACCGGCACCACGGTGGCGCCGAGCAGCTTCATGCGGTAGACGTTGATCTTCTGCCGCTCGATGTCCGTGGCTCCCATGTAGACCACGCACTCCAGGCCCAGCCGCGCGGCGACCGTGGCGCTGGCCACGCCGTGCTGGCCGGCGCCGGTCTCGGCGATGATGCGCTTCTTGCCCATGCGCGCGGCCAGCAGCGCCTGGCCCACCGTGTTGTTGATCTTGTGCGCGCCGGTGTGGTTGAGGTCCTCGCGCTTGAGCAGGATGCGCGCCCCGCCGACGTGGTCGCTCAGGCGCTCGGCATGGTAGATCGGGCTTGGGCGACCGACGTAGTGCGCCAGGTCGCGGTCGTAGGCGAGCTGGAACGCCGGGTCCTGGCGGGCCTGGTCATAGGCCAGGGCCAGTTCCTGCAGGGGGCCGACCAAGGTCTCGGCGACGAAGCTGCCGCCGTAACGGCCGAAGTGGCCGGTGGCGTCCGGGAACGCGTGGAAATCAGCGATGGGAGAGGCAGACATGAGGGCAACCGGTGGATCAGGTGACCGATACTGTAGCGCACGTATTCCGCCTGGAAAATCGATATTATCTGGCCATACACGTCAGGAAAACTCACATGCCCACCTCACAGCTGCCGCCGCTCAATGCCCTGCGCGCCTTCGAGGCCACGGCGCGGCTGGGCGGCGTGGGCCGCGCCGCGCAGGCGCTCCACGTCACCCATGGCGCGGTCAGCCGTCAGCTGAAGCTGCTTGAAGCGCACCTCGGCCTGGCGTTGTTCGTACGCGCCGGCCGTGGCCTGCGCCTCACCTCCGCCGGTGAACGCCTGCATGCGGCCTGCGACGAAGCGTTCGGGACCTTGCAGGCGTGCGTGCGGGAGCTGACGCAGCCCGCGCAGCACACGGCCCTGGTGCTCGGGTGCAGTGGCAGCGTGCTGGCGCGGTGGATGATCCCGCGCCTGCCGGCCCTGCAGCAGGCGCTGCCGGGGGTGCCGCTGCAGTGGTCGGCGCTGGATGGCAGTTTCACCGAGGCGCAGGCGGTGCTGGATGCGGTCTTGCTGCTGGCCGATGCGCCGTGGCCTGCCGGATGGGCGGTACACGACCTGGCCGCCGAGCAGGTGGGTGTGGTGATCTCGCCTGCCCATCCCGCGGCCGCGCGGATGATGGGCGCACCGGCCGCGGCGCTGCTCGAGCAGACCCTGCTGCACACCGTCTCACGTCCCCAGGCGTGGCCGGCATGGGCGCACGCGATGGGACTGGAGGCCGGTGCGCTGCGCCTCGGCGCAGGCTTCGAGCATCTGTACTACCTGCTTGAAGCAGCCGTCGCCGGCCTTGGCCCTGCGATCGCGCCGGCGCATCTGGTGGCGGCTGATATCGAGGCCGGACGCCTGCTGGCGCCGTGGGGCTTTGTGGCCACCGGTGGCCGCTGGGTGCTGGCCCATGCCGAGGGCGGCGCGGATCCGCGCGTGGCCGCGCTTGCACAGTGGCTGCAGGCGCAGCTCTCGCTGCCCCTGCCTGCCCATGCCGGCGCGGACGGTCAATCCAGCGAAGCGCAATCCGCGCGGCGCACTTCTTCGACGAAGCACCGCATCAGGTAACCGTCCTTGATGCCGGGTTCGGATTCGATGCCACTGGACACATCCACGCCCCAGGGCAAGGTGGCGATGGCCGCGTCGAAGACATTGTCCGGCGTCAGGCCGCCGGCCAGCAGGAACGGGCGATGCAGACCGCTGGGAATGCGCGACCAGTCGAAGGCGATACCGGTGCCGCCGCCTGCCCCGGGCGCGTGGCTGTCGAACAGGAAACCGGCGGCGCTGGGGTAGCGCAGCTGCAGCGCGCGCGCATTGGTTTCTTCGCGCCCGCCCATGGCGATCGCCTTGAGGTACGGCATGTTGAAGCTGCGGCAGAAGCCCTCGTCCTCCTCGCCATGGAACTGCAGCAATGTCGGGCGGACGGTGCGCAGGACCTCGCGCACTTCCTCGCGGGTGTTGTCACGGAACAGGGCCACCACATCCACCATGGGCGCGATGGCCTGGCGCATCGCGCGCGCTTCCACCGGGGCCACGCGGCGCTTGCTGTCGCGCGCGAAGATGAAGCCCACCGCATCCACGCCAAGCTCGCCGGCGAGGCGGACGTCGCCAGCGCGGGTCATGCCACAGAACTTGATGCGGGTGCGGTAGTACGAGCGGCTCATAGCGTGACCTCGGCGGGCAGGTGCCAGTTGTCAGGGTACAGGGGACCGAGGAAGACCAGTCCCTGCGGGGGGGCCGTGGGACCGGCGACGGTGCGGTCCCGTCCGGCAAGCAGTTCGCCGATCCATTCCACTGGACGCTCGCCACTGCCGACCGGGATCAGCGATCCCACGATATTGCGGATCATGTGATGAAGGAATGCATTGCCGCGCACCGCGACTTCAATCACTTCACCGTGCCGGGTGACCTGCAGTGACTGCAGATTGCGGCGTGCATGGCGCGCCTGGCAGTGGACGCTGCGGAACGCATTGAAATCATGTTCGCCGATCAGCGCCTGGCCGGCGGCGTGCATCAGCGCGGCATCGAGCGGACGGCGTTCCCAGCTCAGGCTCTGGCGATACAGTGCGGGACGGATCGGGCGATTGATCAGCCGGTACACGTAGCGCCGCGCCTGCGCGGAAAAGCGCGCATGGAAATCATCAGCGACCGGCACGCACCAGCGCACTGCGATGGACCGTGGCAGCCGTGCGGTGACACCCAGTGTCCAGCCGCGGGGATCGCGCTGCGCCTGGCTGTCGAAATGCACGACCTGGCACTGCCCGTGCACGCCGGCATCGGTGCGTCCGGCGCACACCACGTGCACCGGCGCATCGGCCACCGAGGCCAGCGCGCGTTCCAGCGACGCCTGCACGCTCGGGGTGTCATCGCCCAGGTTCTGCCAACCTTTGAAATCGGTGCCGTCGTACTCGACGCCGAGCGCATAACGCATGCTGTACCTCGAAACTCTTGGAGAAACGCGCGCGTTGCCGCGCACTTGGGCGATCAGGGCGCTGCGTCGCGCTCGGACCACACCGCCAGCTCGTTGCCGCCGGGCTCGCGGAAGTGGAAGCGGCTGCCGCCCGGGAACGGGAACACAGGCTTGACCACCACGCCCCCGGCCGCCTCGATGGCCTGCAGTACCGGCAGCAACTGATCGGCGTAGAGCACCAGCAGCGCTGCGCCTTCGTCGGCGGCGCGCGGGGCGCCACGGAAAAATCCGCCCTGCAGACGCCCATCATCGAAGGCGGTGTAGTCCGGACCATAATCCACGAACGTCCAGCCGAAGACCTGTTCGAAGAAGCGCCGGCTGGCCGCGGGATCGGTGGAGGCGAACTCCACGTAGTCGATTCTGTTTTCACGGTGCATGGCGGGCTCCTGGACCTCAGTCGATGCGGGAGAGCAGTTCGCGGGCCTGCTCGCGCAGCTGCGCATCACCCTGTTCGATGACTTCGAGCAGCAGTCCGCGTGCCGTGCCCTCTTCGCCCAGGTCAAGGTAGGCGATGGCCAGCTCGAGGCGGTCATGCGCGGCGCGCCAGCCCGGCGAGTCTTCGTGCGGCACACTCGCTGCGGCCGCCGGCTCCGGCTCATCGGCCGGGACACCGGCAGACGGGTCGGTGGGTACATCGTGCGCTACGGGCACGGCCTCGCCGTGGTCGTCGGCGGGGGCCACGTCCGTGTGCACCGGGTACTCGAACACACCGCGGAACTCCGGCTGCTGCTCTGCTTCCCGCGCGTAGGCAGGCACTTCATCGAGCAGCGGCAGGTGCAGTGCAACCGGCTCCGGCGCGGGCGGCGCGAACCACTCCGCCTCACGCGACGCGCCGGCCGATGCCTCCTCCTCGGCGCCCGCGGCTGCACCCGTGGGGGCGTAGACCCAGGCGGGCAATGCGTGCGGGTCCACCTGCGAGGGCGCCTCTTCAGCGCGCGCCGGCACGTCTGCGGCGCTGTGCGGGGCGGCGGTTTCCAGCGGCACGGCATCCAGATCCCGCTCCGCCAGCTGCGGGGCCTCGTTGCGGGAAGCGCTGGACGGCTCGTCCTGCCACGGCTCGCGCTCGGCCAGCACGTCCAGGCCGGCACCAGCCGGCACCGCTGCACTCAGCGCGCTGTCATCGCGGTCGGCGCGCTCCAGCGGGGGCAGCGGCGACGGCTTGCGCCGGCGCGACAGCCACCCCACCAGCAGCGCCACGAGCAGCAGCGGCACGCCGAGCCAGACCCAGGGCGTGCCCCCCTCACCGGCCGCAGGCGACCGTTCGGCCTGCGCCAAGCGCGCCTGGGCTGCGGCCAGATCGGTGTCGCGCATGCTGACCAGCGCCTGCTGCTTCTGCTGCAGCTGTTCCAGCTCGGCCACGCGCTGGCGCAGTTCGCTGATCTCCGCATCGCGCGTGGCGAGGTCTTCCCGCGCCTGGCGCAGTTGGTCATTTCCGAGCATGTCGCCCTCGTTGCCTTCACCGGTGCCGGTGGTTGTACCGGCGTCGGCAGCATCTGCCGCCACGGCCGGAGCGATCTCAAGGCGCGCACCCGGCGCGCTGGCAGGGGCCGCTGCCGACGCCACCGCCGGCGTTGCCGGGGCGGCGGCGGTGGCCGGTTGCGGTACGCTGCGTGCCTGCCGCCACTGCGCGGTGTGCTCGCGCACCATGGCGGCCGCTTCGGCCGCGTCGACGGCCTGCAGCTGCCCTGCATCCGGCACCCTCAGCACGGCCCCCTGACGCAGAAGATTGACGTTGCCGCGGATGAAGGCGTCCGGGTTGGCGCGCAGCAGCGCGATCATCGCCCGATCGCGGTCAACGGCGGCTCCGCGCGCCACCTCCTGCGCGATGGCCGAAAGGGTCTGTCCGGCACGCACCGTGACCGTGCCATCGGCTGCGACCGCACGCGCCGGGGCGGGGGTGGCCGGTGCGGTCCGCGGCGGTGCGGCGGCCGCACGCGCGGGGGCATCGGTCGCGGGCCCGGCAACGGCGCCGCGTTCGATGCTGTTGGACAGTGCGCCCGCCGGCGCCACGATCTCCGGTTCACTGACTGCCTGGGCCGTGGACGGTGCATCGACCAGTGCGGAGTACTCACGCACCAGACGCCCCTGGCCCCAGTCGGCCTCCACGAGGAAAGCCACCGACGGCGTCTCCACGGGCGTCTGCGAGGTGACCCGGATGATGGCCCTGCCCTGCGCATTGCGGGTGAGCTCGAACTGCAGCTCGCTCACCAGCCCCGCCGGGCGCTGCAGGCCGACGCGCTCGAAGGTCACCGGCGAGGCCAGCCCCACGCGCAGGTTCTGCAGCTCGGCCGGATCGGCGGAGATGACCGGAATCTCGGCCACCAGGGGCTGCCCGGGGCGGGACAGCACGCGGATATCACCAAGACCCAACGCCATCGCCGAGCTGCTGGCCAGTGCTAGCAGCGCGGTGGTGAAAAAGGTGAGCGGGCGTCTGGCGCCCCGTACCCGTGTATTCATGGCGGCCAATATAACGGGTGGCCGCCGCAAAGTGGGACGGCGGCCGGTCCGCATACGCTCGGCTGGGCCCCAGGCCGACGCCTTACGGTGATTCGGCGGCGACCCGCTCGGCCAGCTGCACGGCATTGAGCGCCGCACCCTTGCGGATGTTGTCCGACACGATCCACAGGTTCAGGCCGCGCGGGTGCGAGATGTCCTCGCGGATGCGGCCCACGAACACGGCATCGTTGCCCGAGGCATGCGTCACCGGCGTCGGATAGCCACCGGCTTCGCGGCGGTCCACCACCTCCACGCCCGGCGACTGCGTGAGCAGTGCCCGCGCGGCTTCGGCGGTCACCTTTTCCCGGGTCTCGATCGCCACCGCTTCGGAATGGCCGTAGAACACCGGCACACGTACGGCGGTCGGGTTCACCTGGATGCTGTCGTCACCGAGGATCTTGCGGGTCTCCCAGACCAGCTTCATTTCTTCCTTGGTGAATCCGTTGTCGAGGAAATCATCGATGTGCGGGATGAGGTTGAACGCGATCTGCACCGGGAAGCGCTGCGGATCGATGTCCTGGAAGCTCAGCAACTGGCCGGTCTGCTTGCCCAGTTCCTCCAGCGCCGAGCGCCCACCGCCGGATACCGACTGGTAGGTGCACACGTTGATGCGCTCGATCCCGTAGCGACGGTGAAGCGGCGCCAGCGCGACCAGCATCTGCATCGTGGAGCAGTTCGGGTTGGCGATGATCCCGCGCGGGCGGTTGGCGATCTGCTCCGGGTTGACTTCCGACACCACCAGCGGCACGTCGTCGTCGTAGCGGAAGGCCGAGGAGTTGTCGATCACCACCGCGCCGGCGGCGGCGAACTTCGGCGCGTAGTCTTTCGACACGCTGCCACCGGCGGAGAACAGCGCGATGTCCACGCCGCTCGGATCAAACGTGGCCAGGTCCTGCACCACGATCTTCTGGCCGGCGTACTCGACCTCGCCGCCCGCCGAACGCTCGGACGCGAGCAGGCTGAGGGTGGCGATGGGGAAATCGCGCTCGGCCAGAATGGACAGCATGGCTTCGCCGACGGCGCCGGTGGCACCCACGATGGCGACGTGGAAGGAACGGGGAGCAGTACTCATGGGGATTCTCGAAGAAGAAAGGAAGTTCGGGCGATGCGGCCGGGTTCGGGGAACCTCCTCTGCGCACGGGCGCGGAGGCTCCCTATCGTTTTTTGCCTTTCCCAGCCGACGCTGCGCGCGCCGCGGACGCTTCCCCGGCATTGATCGCGCTCGGCATCGCCGCCGCCGTGCGCCCGGCGCACTCCAGCCCGGCGAGCAGGTTGTCCACGGCCATGGCCACCATGGCGGTGCGGGTGCCCAGGGTGGCGCTGCCGATGTGCGGAGTCAGTACCACGTTGCGCAGTGCCAGCAGTTCGGCCCGCACCTTCGGCTCGCCCTCGTACACATCCAGCCCGGCCGCCGCGAGCCGGCCGGTGGACAGTGCATCGGCCAGGGCCAGCTCATCCACGATTCCGCCACGGGCGATGTTGACCAGCGTGGCCGTGGGCTTCATCCGGGCCAGCGCGGCGGCATCGATGATGTGGTGTGACGATGCGCTGTAGGGCAGCACCAGCAGCAGGTGGTCGCTGCGGGTCAGCAGCGTGGTGAAATCGACATACGACGCGCCGACCGCGTGCTCGGTGTCGGCCGGCAGCTGCGAGCGGTTGTGGTAGAGCACGCGCATGTTGAAGCCATGGGCCGCGCGGCGGGCGATGCCCTGCCCGATGCGCCCCATGCCGAGGATGCCCAGCGTGCTGCCATGGATGTCCGCACCGAGCATGGTCTGGAACGACCACTGGTCCCACTGGCCGTCGCGGAGCCAGCGCTCGGATTCGGTGATCCGCCGCGCCGTGGCCATCAGCAGCGCGAAACCCAGGTCGGCGGTGGTCTCGGTGAGCACATCCGGGGTGTTGCTGGCCACGATGCCGGCCGAAGTCAACGCGTCGATGTCCAGGTTGTTGTAGCCCACGCCGACGTTGGCGATCACCCGCAATCGTGTCGCGCCCGCCACTTCGGCAGCGCCGATGCGCTCGTTGAGCGTGACGATGGCCCCGTCGACCGCGGCAAGCCGCTCGGCCAGCTGGGCGGGGGTCCACGCCGTGACCTCTTTGGTGGTGATCAGCTCCACGTGCGCGCGCAGCGGCGCGAGCGCCGCGTCCACCAGCGGCTGGCTCACCCAGACGACAGGGCGTGCATCAGCCATCGAGATGCCCCGGAATACGCGGGGTGACGGTACCCACGTCGCCGCACTGCGCCCGATGACGCAGCGCCTGGTCCATCAGCACCAGGGCCATCATGGCCTCGGCGATCGGCGTGGCACGGATGCCTACGCACGGGTCGTGGCGACCGGTGGTGACCACTTCGATGACATTGCCCTGCGCATCCAGCGAGGCACCGGGCAGGCGCAGGCTGGACGTGGGCTTGAGCACGATGGAGGCGGTCACCGGCTGGCCGGTGGAAATGCCACCGAGGATGCCACCGGCGTGGTTGCTGGCAAAGCCCTGCGGCGTCAGCAGGTCACGGTGTTCGGTGCCTTTCTGGCTGGCGCTGGCGAAGCCGTCGCCGATCTCCACGCCCTTGACCGCGTTGATGCTCATCAGGGCCGAGGCCAGCTCGCCATCCAGCTTGCCGTAGATCGGCTCGCCCCAGCCCGGCGGCACGTTGGCGGCCACCACGTCCACGCGCGCACCGACCGAATCACCCGACTTGCGCAGCGCATCCATGTAGCTTTCCAGCGCCGGCACCTGCGTGGCGTCGGGCCAGAAGAAGGGATTTTCCTCCACCGCCGCCCAGTCGAAACCCGCCGGCACGATCGTCCCCAGCTGCGAGAGGTAGCCGCGCACCGTGACCCCGAAGCGCTCCTTGAGCCACTTCTTGGCAACCACGCCAGCGGCCACGCGCATGGTGGTCTCGCGCGCGGACGAGCGCCCGCCACCGCGCGGATCGCGGATGCCGTACTTGTGCCAGTAGCTGTAATCCGCATGCCCCGGCCGGAACTGCTGGCCGATGGCCGCGTAATCTCTGCTGCGCTGATCGGTGTTGCGGATCAGCAGGGCGATCGGCGTTCCGGTGGTGAGGCCCTCGTACACACCGGACAGGATCTCGATCTCATCAGCCTCGCGGCGCGCCGAGGTGTGCCGGCTGCGTCCGGTGGCACGGCGCTGCAGGTCAACCTGGAACTCGGCCGCATCCAGCGCCAGCCCCGGCGGACAGCCATCGATCACGCAGCCGATGGCCGGCCCGTGCGATTCGCCGAACGTGGTGACGGTGAACAGCTTGCCGAACGAATTGGAGCTCACGGGCGCAGCGCCGCCAGCTCGGTGATGCGTGCGCGGTGGGCGATCAGCTCGCGGCATTCCACCGCGAAGATGCCCATCTGCCCGACCTTGAACTCCACCCAGGCGAAATCCATCTCCGGCAGCAGCTTGACCAGGTGCTGTTCGGATTCGCCCACTTCGCAGATCAGCAGGCCGTCCTCGCTGAGGTGGGACGGGGCGTCGCGCAGGATCTTCAGCACCAGATCCAGGCCATCATCCCCGGCGCGCAGGCCCATTTCCGGCTCGTACGAATACTCCTGCGGCAGCGCATCGGTCTCATCGTTGGTCACGTACGGCGGATTGGTGACGATGAGATCGTAGTGCCGCCCCTGCAGCCCGGTGAACAGATCCGACTTCAGCAGGGTCACGTTGTGCGCCTGCAGCCGCTCCTTGTTCTCGTGCGCCAGCGACAGCGCGTCATCGCTCAGGTCCACGCCATCGACCTCCCAGTTCGGGTAGTAATGGCCCATGGCGATGGCGATGCAGCCCGAGCCGGTGCACAGGTCCAGCGCACGCTGCACTTCGCGGCCCGCCAGCCACGGCTCGAAGCCGGTCTCGATGAGCTCGGCGATCGGCGAGCGCGGTACCAGCGCACGGGCATCGCTCTTGAAACTCAGCCCGGCGAACCAGGCCTCACCGGTCAGGTACGCCGCCGGCACGCGCTCGCTGATGCGGCGCTCGAACAGCGCCAGCACGGTTTCCTTCTCCGCCTGCAGCAGGCGCGCCTGGCCATAGGCCGGGCCCAGGTCGTGCGGCAGGTGCAGGCTGTGCAGCACCAGCTGGGTGGCTTCATCCAGCGCGTTGTCGTAGCTGTGCCCGAAGGTCAGGCCCGCCGCATTGAAACGGCTGGTGCCGTAGCGGATCAGGTCGATGATCGTGTGGAGTTCGGCGGCCGTTTCGGCGGTCATGGCGGTACGACGGGAAAATGGCCCTCGATTATAGGGGCTGGCGCCGGGGGCGGCATCCGTTGCAGCGGAAACCGCCCCCGCCTGCCGTTATGATGGGGGCCGACCCACCGGCACAGCAGGCCCTCATGTTCAACCGCAACGTCGGCATCATCCTGCTCATCGCCCTTGCCGCGGGCCTCGGCCTGTTCGCCGCACAGAAAGTGTTCACGCCCAGGTCGGCGGCCGGCACGCCCGCCGCCGAATCCATCACGTTCTACCCCGCCGCGCGCCCGATCGCCGATTTCAATCTGGCCCAGGCCGATGGCACACGGCTCATCCCCGGTGAGCTGAAGGGCCACTGGACGCTGGTGTTCCTGGGGTTCACCTATTGCCCGGACGTATGCCCGACCACGTTGGCCGAGCTGGCCGGCGCGCAGAAGCAATGGGAGCGCCTGCCTGAGACGCTGCGCCCGCGCGTGCTGTTCGTTTCGGTGGACCCCGGACGCGACACCCCGGTGCGGCTGGGCGAGTATGCCCACGCCTTCCACAAGGACACGCTGGCGGCCACCGGCGATGTGCCATCGCTGGAGAAATTCGCGACCTCGCTGGGCTTCGTGTTCCAGAAGGTGGAGGGCGCGGATTTCGCCTCCAACCCCGAGGATTACACGCTCGAACACTCCGCCGCGCTGGCCGTGCTGGACCCGGAAGGCCGCCTGGCCGGCCTCATCCGCCCTCCCTTCGATGCGCAGGCCATCGCCCGCGACCTGCATACGCTGACCGAGACATCCGCCCCATGAGCCTGATCACCACCCTGAGCTACGCCCTGCCCCACCGCCTGCTGTCCTCCATGGCCAGGTCGCTGGCGTACTCGGACAATCCACGGGTGTCGCAGTGGCTGATCGATACGGTGACCGCGAAGTTCGGCGTGGATCTGGACGAGGCCGCCAACCCGGACCCGCGCAGCTATCCCACGTTCAACCAGTTCTTCACCCGTGCCCTGAAGCCCGGCGCCCGCGTGGCCGACGCCGATCCACGCCGCCTGGTGATGCCCGCCGACGGGCGCATCAGCCAGCTCGGGCGCATCGAGGACGGCCGGATCTTCCAGGCCAAGGGACAGTCGTTCACCGCGGCACAGCTGCTGGGGGGCGTGGAGGATGCCAAGCCCTTCAACGATGGCCTGTTTGCCACCGTCTACCTTTCGCCGAAGGATTACCACCGCGTGCACATGCCCTGGACCGGCACGCTGCGGGAAACCGTGCACGTGCCCGGACGACTGTTCAGCGTAGGCCCCGCCGCGGTCAACCGCGTCCCGGGCCTGTTCGCGCGCAACGAGCGGCTGGTGTGCCACTTCGATACCAGCTTCGGCCCGATGGTCAGCGTGATGGTCGGGGCGCTGCTGGTGTCCGGCGTGGAGACCGTCTGGAGCGGCGAAGAGATTCCGCATTACGGCGACCGCGTCACGCGCAAGGATTATCGCGGCAAGGGCATCGTGCTCGAGCGTTTCGCGGAGATGGCACGCTTCAATTACGGCTCCACCGTGATCGTGCTGCTGCCACCGGGCGTGGCTGATTTCGCGCCGCACCTGGATGCCGAGCATGCCGTGCGCCTGGGCCAGGCGCTGGCCACGCTGCGCTGAGCACCACCGCTGCCGGACGCACGTGCGCCCGGCAGCCCGGCGCCCTCAGCGCGCGCAGCCCTGCAGCTTCAGGGTCTGCCCCTGGCGCAGGGCGTAGGCCGGGGCCTTCAGGCCATTGGCCCGGGCCAGCTCGGGCACCGCGCAGTTGAACTTCGCCGCGATGCTGCCAAGGGTCTCGCCCCGGGCCACCCGGTGGCTGCGCGCAGGCTGCGCACGCGTTGCCGCGGCAGCACGCGGCGCCGTCACTACCGGCGCCACCGGCGTCGGCGCATCGACGGCGCCCGCGGTGGCCGCCACCACCGGCACCACACCGCCCACCGCCACGTTGCCGGTATAGGACACGGCATTGGGCCGCACGATGGCGGCGTTGAGGTCGGCGGTGATCAGCGCGCGCGCGAGGTCCGCGCGTGGCCCGCTCACGCAGTTGCGGGTGTAGAGCCCGGCAATGCGCGTGGTGGCATTGATCAGCGTGCCCGCGGGAATCCAGCCGTCGGCCTCGTAACGCGGGTTGAGGTTGCGCAGCGTGCGCAGGTAACCATCGCGCGTGCCCTGGCTGCCCAGGCAGATGGTCAGCTCATAGATCGTGGTCGACTTCGCCAGGCGCACCGTGGCCGGCTGCGCACTGACCTTGGGCAGCTCCACCCCGTACTGCTGCGGGTGCAGGAAGATCCAGGCCGCGGCGATCACCATCGGCACGTAATCCTTGGTTTCGGCCGGGAACTGGTTGTAGACACCGTCCACCCAGAAGCCCTGGCCGGGGTTTTCGCGGAAGACCCGCAGCGCGCGTCCTTCGCCGCCGTTGTAGCCGGCCAGCGAAAGCTCCACGTTGTTGTTCAACTGCCGCAGGCGCTCGTTGAGGTAACTGGCGCTGGCTTCAGCGGCGCTGCGCGCATCAAAGCGCGTATCGAAGCCGGTGCCATCCGGGCCCAGGCCGAAGCGGCGGCCGGTGGCGGGCATGAACTGCATCAGGCCGGCCGCCCCGGCACGCGATGACGCGTGCACGCGGCCATTGGATTCCTTGGCCATGATGCCGAACAGCAGCGCTTCGGGCAGGCCACGTTTCTCCCACTCCGGCCACATCACCGCGCGCAGGTTCTGGTAGTTTTCATAGCTGGTCAGCAGCGCCGGGCGCATGTCGGTGAGCCAGCGGCGGATACCCGCCTGCACGGCCGGGTTGTATTCCATCATGGCGTCGAACGCGTGGCGCTTGTCGTTGAGCAGCGCGGCCGCACGCCCCGCCTCGGGGACATCGGCAGTCAGCGGCCCGACGTGGTCCGGGTCGGCTTCAAGCGGGGCGCCGGCTTCATCGGTCACCGCATCGTCGCTGCCGGCATCGGTCTCACGCTTGAGCAGGCGTTTGTAGGTGGCCAGCAGGTTGCCCATCTGGCAGCCCTTCTGGCGCACGCAGGCGGTCAGGACGTCTTCCATGTCCTCCAGCGCGGCATCCGATTCGGCCGTGCCCTTCGGGTCGGCATTGGCCACCAGCACCTGGGCGTCGGTGTAGCGCTTTTCGGCCGCGGCCATGCGCTGCTGCAGCGCCTCCACCTTCGCCTGGTCACGCGCGGAAACACGCTGGGCCTGCGCATCGGGAGCCGACGCGATCAGTCCGGCGAGGAAAAGGACGGGCAGACCGCGGGCAAGCAGGACGGAAGCGGGCATTATCGGCACTGGGTGCGAAACAGGCAGGCAGAGTAGCGGGGCCGTGGACATCCGGGCAACCCGCACGCTCCAGCGGGCCCCGGCGCGGTTAACATTGCGCGCATCCTCAAAGGAAACGCGACCATGGATCCGATCCTCCTCGGCAAGGGCCTTACCGATGACGTCGCGGTGACGTTGCTGCCCGGACTCGGCAACCGCCATGGCCTGGTGGCCGGCGCGACCGGGACCGGCAAGACGGTCACGCTGATGACCCTGGCCGAGGGTTTCTCGCGGCGCGGTGTGCCCGTGTTCCTGGCCGACATCAAGGGCGATGTGGCCGGCCTGGCAGTAGCCGGCGACGGCAGTGAACGGGTGCGCGCGCGCGCGGCGGAGGTGGGTGTGGATGATTATGCGCCGACCGCCAATCCGGTGATTTTCTGGGACCTGTATGGTCGCCTCGGCCATCCGGTACGCACCACGGTCAGCGAAATGGGCCCTACCCTGCTCTCGCGCATCCTGGAGCTCAGTGGCACGCAGGCCGGGATCCTGGACATCGTGTTCAAGGTCGCCGACGACCGTGGGCTGCTGCTGCTCGACCTGGACGACCTGCGCGCGCTGCTCGGCCTGGTCGCCGAGGAGCGCAAGGACATTTCCACCGAGTACGGGCTGGTCAGCGCGGAGTCGGTGGCGGCGATCCAGCGTGCGCTGCTGCGCCTGTCCCAGGACGGAGGCGAAGCATTCTTCGGTGAACCGGCCCTGGAACTGTCCGATCTGATGCGCGTGAACCATGACGGTCGCGGTGTCATCGGCCTGCTCGCCGCCGATCAGCTGGTGCTCAAGCCGAAGCTCTATTCCACCTTCCTGCTGTGGCTGCTCTCCGAACTGTTCGAGACGTTGCCGGAGGTGGGCGATCTGGAGAAGCCGAAGCTGGTCTTCATCTTCGACGAAGCCCACCTGCTGTTCGACGATGCACCGGCCGCGCTGGTGCAGCGGATCGAGCAGGTGGTCCGGTTGATCCGTTCCAAGGGCGTCGGCGTGTATTTCTGCTCGCAGTTTCCCGACGACATCCCCGACAACATTCTTGGCCAGCTCGGCAACCGCGTGCAGCACGCCCTGCGTGCGTTCACGCCGCGTGACCAGAAGGCGGTCAGGACCGCCGCACAGACCTTCGTGCCCAATCCCCGCCTGGACGTCGCCGCGGTGCTGGGCCAGCTGGCCACCGGCGAGGCCCTGGTCTCCACGCTGCAGGCCAAGGGCGTTCCGATGCCGGTGCAGCAGACGATGATCGCCCCGCCGCGTTGCCGCATGGGACCGCTCACCGCGACCGAACGCACGCAGCTGCGCGCCGGCAGCCCGGTGGGCATCCGCTACGATACGGCGATAAACCGCGAATCGGCCGCCGAGCGGCTGGCCCAGCGCACGCAGAAAACGCTGGACGCCGCCGATGCACCGCAGGCCCGCACGCGGGCGCAGGATGACACCAAGGACGGTGGGCTCGGCCAGACCCTGAAGGACGCGATCTTCGGCACCCGGCGCCGGCAGGGCATGATCGAAACCGTGGCCAAGCAGACCTCGCGCACGGTCGGCACGCGCCTCGGCAACCAGATCGTGCGCGGTCTGCTGGGCAGCATCTTCGGCGGTAAACGCTGACGTTTGCCGGTATGGTGGGCACCGCGCACCCTGCGTGCGCGGTGCCCATGAACTTGCAGAGAGCAGTCGATGTCCCGCTGGCGTCCCCCCGCAGAAAAGAGCACCGCCCTGATCACCGCGGCAGGCCATGCACGCCTGAAGGCCGAGCTTGAACAGCTGTGGCGCGTGCGCCGGCCGGAGGTGGTGCGGGCCCTGGCTGCGGCGGCCGCCGAGGGCGACCGCTCCGAGAATGCCGAATACACCTACCGCAAGAAGCAGCTGGGCGACATCGACCGCCGTGTGCGCTACCTCAGCAAGCGGCTGGAGGCACTGCGCGTGGTGGACACCGCGCCCAGCGATCCGCAGGCCGTGTTCTTCGGTGCGGTGGTGGAACTTGAGAACGTGGACTCCGGCGAGGTGGTGACTTACCGCATCGTCGGCCCGGACGAAACCGATGCCGCCACCGGCTGGATCAGCATCGATTCACCACTGGCACGGGCGCTGCTGAAAAAGCGCGTCGACGATGAGTTCGCGGTCGAGCTGCCGGCGGGGCTGCAGCAGTTCGCGATCCTGTCGGTGCACTACGCCTGACGGCGGATCCGTAGGCTCGGGCGCGGCAGCTCACCGCAGCGGTGGCGGGTAGCTGCGCCCTGCGCGCAGTGGCCGGAAGTAGTCGGGCTGCGCGGCAAGATCCACGCTCCGGTGCTGCCATCCGGGAATGCCAGCCAACGGCAGTGGCCGCAGTTCCAGCGGATCGCACAGCACCCTGCCCTCGCCGATGCTCCGCGCAATCGCCTCGACAGCCGCGTCATCGTCGCTGCCCACCACCACCAGGCACTTGCCCACCAGCAGGCGTCCCGGCATCAGGCCCTGCTCCATCAGCGCGTGGCCCACCACCGCCGCCACCGCGATGGCCCCGTCCGCCCATGCCGCCGGCGCAAACCACTGCGGCCACGCATGGGCATCCCACGCGGCGAGCAGCGCCGGATCACGCACACGCACGATCACGCCGCTTTCGTCGAACTGGGTCAGCGCGGCCTGCGCACGGCTGCGTACCGCAGGACCCAGCACCACCAGGTCCTGGCACTGGCGCGCGTTGAGGGACTGTTTGATCAACGGATAGCGCGCCCACACCAGCGCATTGAACAGGTCGTGCCAGCTGCGGGAGCGCGTGGCGATCTGGCCGTGCAGGCCGATCCGCGCCTCGTAATGCAGGCCGTCCGCCAGCAGCCGGTCGTCCTGCTCGACGAAGGTCTTCGGCCACACCGCCAGCCTGTCGTTCAACGCCGCGACGCCGGGCCAGTCAGGCTGGGTCAGCAGATCCGTCCATCCACCCAGCGCACGGTACAGCGGATGCTCGAACACGCTGGCCGCCACGGCCGCGCGCGGCGGCGCGAGGAACCGTCGACGTCCGGCCCCGGCTGCGGTCACAGCACCTTGAGGTCGAGCGGCGCGCGCGAAGGCGCCGTCGCCGCGATGGCGTCGCCGTACAGATCATGCTCGTCGCTCTCGGTGATCGCCACGTCCACGAACTCACCCACGCGCAGCGGCACCACGTCAGCATTCTGGATGTGCACCAGCCCATCGATTTCCGGTGCGTCGGCCTTGGAGCGGGCCACCGCGATATCGCCCTCGATGGCGTCCACCAGGCATTGCTGGACCGTGCCGATGCGCGCTTCCAGGCGCGCGGCGGAAATCTGCGCCTGCTTGTCCATGAAGCGCGCCAGCCGCTCCTGCTTGACCTCTTCCGGCACCGGGTCCGGCAGCAGGTTGGCCGTTGCCCCTTCCACCGGCGAATAGGCAAACGCACCGACGCGGTCCAGCTGGGCTTCGTCCAGGAACGACAGCAGCTCTTCGAACTCGGCTTCGGTCTCGCCCGGGAAACCGACGATGAAGGTGGAGCGCACCGTGATGTCCGGCGCGATGCGGCGCCAGTTCTGCACGCGCTCGAGCGTTTTCTCCACGGCACCGGGACGTTTCATCAACCGCAGGATGCGCGGGCTGGCGTGCTGGAACGGGATGTCGAGATAGGGAAGGATCCGGTTCTCCGCCATCAGCGGCACCATCTCGTCCACGTGCGGATACGGATACACGTAATGCATGCGCACCCAGGCATCGAGTTCGGACAGCCCTTCGCACAGCGATTTCAGGCGCGTCTGGTAGGCCTTGTCGCGCCACATCCGCTCGGCATACCGGACATCCACGCCGTAGGCCGAGGTGTCCTGTGACACCACGAGCAGTTCCTTCACCCCGCCGCGCACCAGCCGCTCGGCCTCGCGCAGCACCTCGTCCACGGGGCGCGAAACCAGCTTGCCGCGCATGGAAGGAATGATGCAGAAGCTGCAGTGGTGATTGCAGCCTTCGGAGATCTTCAGGTACGCGTAATGCCGCGGGGTGAGCTTCACCCCGTAATCCGGCACCAGATCCACGAACGGATCGTGCCGCGGCGGAATGGCCGCATGCACGGCCTCCATGACGCTCAAATAGTCCTGCGGCCCGGACACCGCCAGCACGTTCGGATAGGCCTCCCGGATCTGCTCGGGGCGCTTGCCCAGGCAGCCGGTGACGATCACCTTGCCATTGGCGTTCATCGCCTCGCCGATGGCATCGAGCGATTCGGTCACCGCCGAATCGATGAAGCCACAGGTGTTGACCACCACCACGTCGGCGGCGTCGTAGGTCGGCACGATGTCGTACCCCTCCACGCGCAGCTGGGTGAGGATGCGTTCGGAATCGACGAGCGCCTTCGGGCAGCCAAGGCTGACGAAGCCGACTTTGGGGTTCAGCTGGGACATGGATCGCGGGGACTCTGGGGGCCTGGGCCACCGCCGCCAGCGGCAGGTGGGCCGGGGGCCGGGGCCTGAAAGGCCGCCAGTATACCGGCAGCCGGGGCCGCGCCCTGAATTGCCGGAAACGCCGCCTGCGTCGGCCATGCCGCAAAGACGCCACGGTAACCGGCAACGCGCCGATAATGGCTGTCTCCTCCCTCGCATCAAGGCACCTGGCAATGGCTGACTGGATCACGCTCGACACCCATTACGGCCCCGTCCGGGCCTGGCAGGCACTCCCCGAGGGCCGGCCGCGCGCGGCCTTGGTGGTGATCCAGGAGATCTTCGGCACCAACGACCACATCCGCCGTGTCGCCGAACACTTCGCCGCCGAAGGTTACGCCGTGCTGGCGCCTTCGTTCTTCGATCTCGTGTCCAGCGCGGACCCCGATCCCGACGCCCTGCGCTACGACAGCGAAGGCGTGAAGGCCGGCCTGGAGGCCGTGGACGCGCTGGGCGTGGAAAAAGCGCTGGATGTGGTCCGCTCGGCCGCGAGCCGTCTCGCGGCCTTTGGCAAGGTCGGCACCGTGGGCTATTGCTGGGGTGGCAGCATCGCCCTGCTGTCGGCCCTCCGCCTGGGACTGCCGTCGGTGAGCTACTACGGCGCCCGCAACGTGCAGTTCCTCGACGAAACGCCAAAGGCGCCGGTGATGTTCCACTTCGGCGCGCAGGACAAGAGCATTCCGCCGGAAGCCGTCGCCGCCCACCGGGAAAAGCTGCCGGCGATGGCGACCTTCGTCTACCCGGCCGACCACGGCTTCAACCGCGACGTGGGACATGCGTATGATCCAGACAGCGCCGCACTGGCGCTGGACCGCACCCTGGATTTCTTCAAGGAGCATCTTGGATGAGCGATTTCGAACTGCATTCACGCCTGGCGGCAGACAGCGTCTTCGTTGCTGACGGACCGTTGTCCCAGTTCCGCCTGATGAACGACGAACGCTACCCGTGGCTGCTGCTGGTCCCCCGGCTGGCCGGGGCCACCGAATGGATCGACCTGGACGGCGAACAGCAGAACCAGCTGCGCACCGAACTCAACCGGGCCAGCAAGGCGCTCAAGAGCGAGCCGGAGGTACAGAAACTCAACATCGGCGCGCTCGGCAACATCGTGCCGCAGCTGCATTTCCACGTGATCGGCCGCCACGAGGGGGATCCGGCCTGGCCGGCGCCGGTGTGGGGACACGGCGAGGCGCACCGGTATGCGCCCGAGGTACTGCAGGAGCGTGTGCAGTACTGGAAGGACAAGCTAGGATATCCGCCCCACCCCTGAGCGTTCGCAGACTCCGATGCGTTTCAACCTAGTCGCCGCCATCCTGCTGATCCTGGTCGGGCTGTTCATGCTCGCCACCAACCTGGGTTGGACCAACCTGAGCTTCACCCGCCTGCTTGCCACGTGGTGGCCCGTCGGCCTGGTCGCCGTCGGCGTGGGCATGCTGTTCGGGCGCGGCAAGTAGGACCGCGCCGGCGTCCGCGCGTGGCGCCGGAGGATCGCCGGCGCCCGCGCCCGGTCTGCAGGGGTCAGGTCTTGGGCAGCGTGACGCCGGTCTGGCCCTGGTACTTGCCCCCGCGATCCTTGTACGAGGTCTCGCAGACATCGTCCTGGTCGGCCTGGAAGAACAGCATCTGCGCCACGCCTTCGTTGGCGTAGATGCGTGCCGGCAGTGGCGTGGTGTTGCTGAACTCCAGGGTCACGTGCCCTTCCCACTCCGGCTCCAGCGGGGTCACGTTGACGATGATGCCGCAGCGTGCGTAGGTGCTCTTGCCCAGGCAGACCACCAGCGTGTCGCGCGGAATGCGGAAGAACTCCACGGTACGCGCCAGCGCGAAACTGTTCGGCGGGATGATGCACTCATCGGCGACCACGTCCACGAAGCTCTTCGGATCGAAGTGCTTGGGATCGACGATGGTGGAATTGATGTTGGTGAAGACCTTGAACTCGCGCGAGCAGCGCACGTCGTAGCCATAGCTGGACGTACCGTAGCTGACGATGCGCTCGCCCTGCGACTGCTTGACCTGCCCGGCTTCGAACGGCTCGATCATGCCGTGCTGCTCGGACATGCGGCGGATCCAACGGTCACTCTTGATGCTCATGCTAAGTCCTGGCTGGGAGGGGCGGGTCGGCGCCCGGGCAACGATTCTACAGGCACGCCCGCAGGCCGGGCCCGCCGCAGCGTTTAGAGCAGCGAAGAGAGGATCGGAATCGATGCACGCGGGCGCGCGCGCAGCGCATCGATGAGACCTTCGGCCGCATGCCGGTAGGCCTGCGCAGCGGCAGAATCCGGCTGGGCGGCGGTGATCGGCGTGCCGGCGTCGCCCTGTTCGCGGATCTCGATCTGCAGGGGCAGCGAGCCCAACAGCGGTACCCCGTACTGCGCGGCCATGCGCTCGCCACCGCCGGCACCGAACAGATGCTCGACCTGGCCGCAGTGGCTGCAGGTATGCACGGCCATGTTCTCCACGATGCCCAGCACCGGCACTTCGACCTTCTCGAACATCTTCAGTGCCTTGCGCGCATCCAGCGTGGCGATGTCTTGCGGCGTGGTGACGATGACCGCCCCGGCCAGCGGAATCTTCTGCGTGAGCGTGAGCTGGATGTCGCCCGTGCCCGGTGGCAGGTCGATCAGCAACACGTCCAGGTCGTCCCACAGCGTGTCGTTGAACAGCTGGGTCATCGCCGAGGTCGCCATCGGACCGCGCCAGATCATCGGCGTCTCGTCCTCGATCAGGTAGCCGATGGACATGGTGTCCACGCCGAAGGCACGCGGCGGCTCGATGCTCTTGTTGTCCGGGCTTTCGGGACGGCCGGACAGGCCCAGCATCGCCGGCACCGACGGGCCGTAGATATCCGCATCCAGCACGCCTACGCGGTAGCCCAGCTGCTGCAGGGCCACGGCCAGGTTGACCGACGTCGTGCTCTTGCCCACGCCGCCCTTGCCCGAGCCGACCGCCACCACGTTGCGGATGCGCGCGTGGGGCGTCAGTCCCTTCTGCACCAGGCTGGGATGGGGACGGCGTTGCGGCTGGTTCACTGCGGAGCTCCGGGAAGGCGGGTGCGGGGGACGCAAGTGGCGATTATACAATGGGCCCCTCCCACGCCCGCGTGCCGCCTGGCGCCCGTCGGCGGGTGCGGCGCGTTACTGGAACCGGTAGCGCAACGTGGCCATGTAACGACGCCCCAACGCATCGAGCACGTAGGGGAACGGACCGATATCGTCGGTGACGTTGATCACCGACAGGTTCAGGCGTGCATTCTCGGTCAGCGCGACGCTCACGTTGGCGTCCCAGGTGGTCCAGCTGTCGCGGCGGAAGTGCTCGCGGCTCTCGGGCGAACCGGTAAGGCTGAACACCGCGCTGCTGGTGTAGTTGGCCGCCACGCCACCGGACCAGCGGCCCAGCGTGTGCTGGGCACTCCAGCGCAGTGCGCGCTCGGGCTCATCAAAGCTGCCGACGCGCTCGACGAACGGCACCCCGGCACTGGCGGCCAGGCCCCGGTTCTTCGGCATGTAGCCATAGACACCCAGATCGAGCATGCCCCAGCGGCCGGCCTGCAGCCGGTACCCGAGTTCCGCCGTCCAGCCGCGGAAGACCAGCACTGGCCCGTTGCCGTACTGCGTGCGGATGTCGGTCGCTGCGCCGCTCAGCGGATTGCGCGTGACCAGGCTGCAGAACCGGTTGGCGTTGGGCACGTCCGCCGCGTTGAAGTCAGGGCTGTCGAAACACCCGGTGATGATGTCGGTCGGGCTCAGCGGGGTGATGACATCGGTGATCTGGATGTCGTACCAGTCCGCCGCCGCACGCAGTCCCTTGACCCGGTCCGGCGCAAGCACGATGCCGGCGGTCCACGAGCGGGCTTTCTCGTTCTTCAGCGCGGTCGATCCGTTCATCGAGCCCAGCGTCGTGGTGGGTACAGCCTGGAACGTGGCGGGATCGGCGCCGGGATAGGCGGCGAAGAAGGCTTCGCAGTTGCGTCGACGCGTGGCGGGCCGGGTACCGCTATCGATGCGTGCGGCGGAGCAGACTTCAGGGATGCTGTAGAACGCCGGCTGCTGGCTTGTGTACAGCTCGGCGATGGACGGCGCGCGAAGGGACCGGGTCTTGTTGCCACGCAGCTGCAGGCCCGCGAAGGGTTCGTACTGCAGGCCATAGGTGAACGCGGTGAAGCCACCGGCCACGGAATTTTCCACCCGGCGCACCTTCGCCGTCAGGTCCAGGCGGTGCAGTCCGGCAAGCGCCCGATCGGGATCGAAGAGCGGCGCCAGCACTTCCGCGAACACCTCGTTGGTGTGGTACTCGCCGCTCGCCCCTTGGACAGGAACCGACCGGCCCTGGCCGAGCCGCTGGTACTCGTCAGGCGTGAAGGCCCCTTCTTCGCGCCGGTGCTCCAGACCCGCGGCGAAGGAAAACGGTCCGCCAGGCAGGTCGAAGAGCCCACCGGACACCGAGGCGTTGAACACTGTCTGGCGGGTCTTGGCTCTGGCCTGCGTGGGGGTGGAAACATAGGCGAGTGCCTCGGCCGAGGCCTGGTTCTCTCCGAACAGGTTGAGCGGCCGGCAGTGAGGGTCGGCCAGCGTTCCCGGGGCGTTCGGATCACAGATGATGGTCCCGCCTGCATCCGTAGTGACATTGAGCGCGTTGATGAAGTTCTGCTGGATCAGACCCGTACCGAGATAATCAAAATCACCCCGGCCGTGCGTGACACTGGCCTCCCAGCTGAACCCCCGGCCACCTGCTTCAAGATGGCCAGCAACGCCTGCCACCAGCCGGGTCAGCCCGGTATCGGTGCTCGCGTTGTTCATGCTGAGATCGCGCGAGGAGCGCGACAGCTGGAACGAGGTGATGCCGTTTTCCGCAAGAACGCGCCGTGACCCGGCGCTCAGGAACGGGTTGTCTGCGCGGAACAGCAGGGTGCCGCTGGTCGCGCCGGAGCCGTCGGCCTGGGCTGCCCCGAACGCGGCCGCATTGTAGACATTCTGATCGAGGGTCTCGTGCGCCCTGGCCTCATAGCGTGACAGTTCAAAGAAGCCGCGTACCGCATCGGTGAACTCGAAGCGGCCCGTCGCGTAGACCGACCGGCGCCGCAGATCCGCGATCAACGGCAAGGCCTCGTAGAGATCGAGCCCATCGCCCCCGGACGCATTGCCGCCGGGGTAACTGATGCCCTGATCGAACGCTGTCAGATCGCCGGCGGCGTTGAAATGCCACAGGCGGTTGTCGGGTCCGAAACCGTTGAGCTGGCCGGATCCATTGCGTTGGAAAGGACGTGTCACGCCAATGTCGGCCGGCAGGATCAAGCCGCCGAAGGTCATGGTGGACACGCGTTGGTCACGGATGAACACCTGATCCGGAATGCCATCTGCCGGACCCGTATTGAAGGGAATGGAACCGTCCACCCGCCCGTCGCTGCCCGGCACCCGACCCGGCTGGAACCGTGCGATGTTCGCAGCCGTCGGATTGGTCTGCAGGCTGTAGCCATTGCGGTAGAAATCCCGCTGCAGCGCGTTGACACCCTCGCTGTCGTCCAGCTCCGCAGCGATCACCACATGGCCCCGCCCATCGGCGAAGCCACTGCCGAAGAGGGCCGATCCGTTGTACCGCGCGTTGTCCCCCTTGGTGGTACTGCCATAGCCCAGGGTGACTTCGGCCCCCTCGAAGTTCTCCCTGAGAATGATGTTGTTCACCCCGGCGATGGCGTCCGAACCATAGGTCGGCGCACCCCCCACGCTGAGACTGTCGATCCGCTCGACCATCACCGCCGGGATGGCGTTGAGGTCCACCTGGATGCCGGCGCCTCCGCCGGCACCGAAGACGGTCGGGGGGGTGGAGGTGACGAAGCGACGCCCATTGACCAGCGTCAGCAGACGATTGCTGCTTAGTCCGAATCTGCTGGCGAAGTTGACCCCTGCGCCAAAATCGGCCTGGTCGCCACGCGAACTGATCCCGGCCGCAACACCCGGGATTTTCGTCACGGCGTCGATGAGATTGGTGTCGCCATAGGCCTCAATGGACTGGCGCGACACCACGGCCGCAGGCTCGAGGGTGCCCAAGCCTGCCCTGTGGATCCGCGACCCGGTCACGGTCATGCGGTCCAGCTCGGTGAGGGTTGTTGATGCATCGCGCTCGGCCGGCCGAGCCTCGCCCGCTTCCGTTGCCGCCTGCGCCCAGGCGGCGCCGTCGGCGAGCAGAAACAGAGAGGAGGCCAGCGCGGCGGCCAGCGGCGTCCGGGGGGCGGGGCGAACAGACATCATCGTAGTCCTTGTCGATGTGATCAGAGATCCAAACGGGCGTGCCAGACGGATTCTCACGCGCTGGGAACACGGGGCAGCCGCGTACCTTAACAAATCGCGGCAACCCGCCGGTCCAACCGGTATCTCCCTGCAAACGTCGATGCGTCCGTTCCCACCGGCGCCCGGTGACACGCGGCGACGCCACGCAAGCGCCCTGCCCTTGCGCCCGCCCATGACCTTCGACACCCTTGAACCCCGGGGCGGAGGCGTATCGTCCGCTCCATGGGCGCTGCGCCCTCATCGCACCAATACCCGGCCTGGAGGCCACCCAAGTGATCCGTACTCCCAAGATCGTCCTGCTGACCCTGGCCGTTTCGGCCGTGCTGGCCGGCTGCAGCAAGACCGAAACGCCGGCGGCCGACAGCGCCGCCTCCGCGCCGGCCACCACCGCCCCGGCGGAGACCACCTACACGCTGGACGAGGCCAAGCTGCCCGCCTACAACGCCTTCCATGCCGGCGACCTGGACACCAGCATGGATGCCTGCAATGCGTTCGGTGACTACGTCAACAGCAAGTGGCTGGCCGCCAACGAGATTCCCTCCGACCGCACCAGCTGGGGCGCCTTCACCATCCTGGATGAGCGCTCCGTCGCCGCCCAGCACCAGTTGGCCGAGCAGGTCGCGCAGGTGAAGAACCCGACGCATATCGAGAAGGTCGTCGGTGACCTGTGGGCCACCGGCATGGACGAGGCCAAGATCAATGCCCAGGGCATCGAACCGCTGAAGGCCGATCTTGCCGCCATCGACGCCCTCAACGACAAGGACGCCATCGCCGCCTACCTGCGCACCAGCGCGGCCAAGGGCGAGAACGTGCTGTTCGGTTTCGGTGCCGAGGCCGACTTCAAGAACTCGGCCGTGAACATGGCCTACGCCAGCCAGGGCGGCCTGGGCCTGCCGGACACCACCTACTACACCGACGCCAAGAACGCCGACAAGCTCAAGGCCTACCAGGCCCACGTGGCCAAGGTGCTGGAGATGTCCGGGGTAGCCGCGGCCGATGCCGCCAAGCAGGCCGAGGACGTGGTGAAGTTCGAAACGCGCCTGGCCAAGGCCTCCAAGTCGAGCGTGGACCTGTCGCGCGATGTGTCGCTGTTCTACCACCCGGTGACGCTGGCCGAGGCCGACGCGCTCACCCCGAACTTCAGCTGGACCGAGTTCTTCAAGGCCCAGAACGTCGCCGCCCCGGAGAAGTTCTCGCTGGCCATCCCGACCTTTCACCAGGAAGTGAGCAAGGCCCTGGGCGATACCGATCCGTCGGTATGGCGCGCGTACCTGCGCTTCCACAACGTGGACAGCGCCGCGCCCTACCTGAGCGATGCCTTCGCTGATGAGAACTTCGCCTTCTATGGCAAGACGCTCAACGGCCAGAAGGAACAGAAGGCCCGCTGGAAGCGCGTGCTGGGCTCGATCGAGAACGGCGCCGGTGAAGCGTTCGGCCAGCTGTACGTCAAGGTCGCGTTCTCGCCGGAATCCAAGGCGAAGATGGAAACGCTGGTCAAGAACCTCGCCGACGCCCTCAAGACGCGCATCGAAGGCCTGACCTGGATGAGCCCGGAGACCAAGGCCAAGGCGATCGCCAAGTGGGAGACCTTCACCCCGAAGATCGGCTATCCAGACAAGTGGCGTGACTGGTCGGGCCTGCAGACCAGCCGCGACAGCTTCATCGGCAATGTGCGCGCCGCTTCCGAGTTCAACTACAAGTTCAACCTGGCCAAGATCGGCCAGCCGGTGGACAAGAGCGAGTGGGGCATGACCCCGCAGACGGTCAACGCCTACTACAACCCGCTGCAGAACGAGATCGTGTTCCCGGCCGCCATCCTGCAGCCGCCGTTCTTCGACGCCAACGCCGATGACGCGCTGAACTACGGCGGCATCGGTGCGGTGATCGGCCATGAGATGACCCACGGCTACGATGACCAGGGCAGCCGCTTCGGACCGACGGGCAACTTCGAGAACTGGTGGACCGAGGCGGACTCGAAGAACTTCGCCGGCCTGACCGGCAAGCTCATCAAGCAGTTCGACGGCTACTCGGTCGACGGCCAGCCGGTCAACGGCAAGCTGACCCTCGGCGAGAACATCGCCGACCTGGGTGGCCTGGCCACCGCCTACGACGCGCTGCAGAAGGCGTCGGCCGGCAAGGAAGACGCGAAGATCGACGGCTTCACCCGCGACCAGCGCTTCTTCTTCAACTGGGCCACCGTGTGGCGCACCAAGTACACCCCGGAAAACGCCAAGGTGCGCCTGGCCACCGACCCGCACGCCCCGGCGCAGTTCCGCGCCATCGGCGCGCCGTCGAACCTGCCGAGCTTCGCCGCAGCGTTCCAGTGCAAGCCGGGTGCGCCGATGGCGCGCACCGGCGATGCCCAGGTGGTGATCTGGTAAGCCAGCGCTGACTGTCGTGTCTGACGAAGGCCCGGGGAAACCCGGGCCTTTTTTTCATGCATCCCGCGTCGATGCGCGGCTTGCTATAGTCTGCGCGCCCTCAATCCTCGACGGATTCGTCTCTTCCATGTCCAATCTTCGTCCGCTTGCCCTCTCGCTGGGTGTCAGCCTGGCCATGCTGGTCCCCCTGCACGATGCCCAGGCCGCCAAGAAGCGCGCCGCCGCACGTGCGCCGGCGGTGTCCGCGCAGTGCACCGATTTCTATGACGCCAGCAACGCAGACTGGCTGAAGGCCAATCCGGTGCCGCAGACCGGCGCGACCACCGCGCTGGGTGCGCTGGTCGAGCGCAGCCGACTGCAGCAGCGCGAGCTGCTCGAAGCGGCGATGGCCAGCCCGCAGGGCAACGTGCAGAAGCTGCTCGGCGACTTCTGGGCCAGCGGCATGGACGAAGCCGCCGTGGAGGCGGATGGTTCCAATCCGATCGCCCCGCTGCTGACGCGCATCAACGCGATCAAGCGCGCCAAGGACGTGCCGGCCTCCATCGCCGCGCTGCACCAGGTGGGCATCCCGGTGGCGTTCAACTTCAGTCCGGATGTGGACCTGAAGGCGCTGGACCGCCACATCGGTTACTTCATGCAGGGTGGCATGGGCCTGCCGGATCCGGCGTTCTATACCCGTACCGACCCGGACACCACCGCGCTGATGACGCGCTACCGCGCCTACGTCAAACAGATCCTTGCCCTGACCGGGACGGCGCCGGCCCAGCTCGATGCCGAAGCGCAGGCGGTGATCGCGCTGGAGACCGAGCTGGCTCGCAACGCGCTGTCGCTGACCGATCTCAACAACCCGTTCCGCAACTACGCACCGGTGCCCACCCGCGACCTCAGCAAGCGCTTCCGCAATCTGCAGCTGGATGCCTTCCTCAAGGCCCAGGGCGTCAATGACGACCTGGTCTCGCTGTCCGACCAGGCCCTGTTCACCGCTCTCGACGGCATGGTGACCCGCGTCCGGCCGGAGCAGTGGAAGGCCTACCTGCGCTGGCGCGTGGGCGATGCCATGGCACCTTACCTGTCCAAGGCCTACCGCGACGCCGAGTTCGACTTCCGCGGCCGCCTGCTGCGGGGTCAGACGCTGGCACCGGCGCGCTGGGAGCAGACGCTGGATGCCATCAACGTGGCCGCCGGTCCAATGCTCGGTCGTGAATACACCGCCCGCCACCTCTCCGCCGAGAACCGGCGCCAGGCGGCGTGGATCATCGACAAGCTGCGTGAAGCGCAGATCGAATCGGTCAAGCAGAGCACCTGGCTGAGCGAGCCGGCCAAGGCCGAAGCGCAGGCCAAGCTGGCCGCGCTGAAGATCGAGATCGGCGCGCCGCTGCGTGACCTGGACTACAGCGTGCAGCCGATGGGCCGCGGCAGCTTCGGCGGCAACATGCTGATCGCTTCCACCTGGCGTCACCGCGAGGAAATGAAGCGCATCGGCAAGGGCAACGCCGACCGTCGCTGGGACGTGCTGCCGCAGCAGCCGTCGGTAGGCTATGACCTGGCGCAGAACCGCCTGATCGTCACCGCTGCCGCCCTGCAGCCGCCGATCTTCAACGGCCAGGGCACCGCCGCGGAGAAGTTCGGCAGCTACGGCGCGCTGGTCGGCCACGAACTGACCCGCGCCATCGACGCCAAGGGCTCGCTGGTGGATGCCAAGGGCGAGCTGCGCAGCTGGTGGACGCCGGCCGACAAGACCGCCTGGACCCTGCTGGGCAGCCGCGTGGCGGCGCAGTACAACGGTTACGCCTTCCCCGGCGTCAAGGACGCAAAGGTCAACGGCACGCTGACCCAGGAAGAGAATCTGGCCGATCTGGCCGGCGTCGAGCTGGCGTGGGCGGCCTACCGCTCGCAGGAGCCGCAGGCCCAGCCGGCCGATCAGCAGGGGTTCTTCCGCGCCTGGGCCGCGCTGTGGCCGCAGCAGCTGTCGCCGAACGAGGCCGCCGCGCGCGTGGCGTCGGACATCCGCGCGCCGGGCAAGTGGCGCACCAACGGTCCGCTGGCCAACCTGCCGGCCTTCGGCGCCAGCTTCAGCTGCAAGCCGGGCCAGCCGATGCAGCGCACCGATGCCGAGCAGATCAAGGTGTGGCGCTGAGTCCGCTGCCCGCCTCAGCCTGAGCAGTCCGCTGCAACGATGAAAGGCGCCCTCCGGGGCGCCTTTCTTCTGCGCAAAAAAAGACCCCGGCAGGCGCCGGGGTCAAGGACCAATCCGTGGAGAGTGACGCAAAGACGTTAGAAGTCGTACGACGCCGTCAGCCGTACCGAGCGCGGGGCGGTGAAGTAGGTGCCGATGCCATACAGATTGGCGATGGTGTTCGGCCCTTCCTGGTAGGTCGCATCCGACTGCAGCTGGCGGCGCTGGTTGAAGACGTTGAACACGTCCAGCCCGAAGCCCAGGCGGTGCTCGGCAAAGGCCGGGCGATACACCACGCCCAGGTCCACCCGCGTGGTCCACGGCTGGCGGCCGGCGTCACCCGGACGCGAGGGGCTGCCGTTGCAGTAGTGGTACGCCGAGCCATAGGTGATCGGATCGCTCTGGTCGGCGCCGTAATAGCCCAGGCAGCTCTTCGGCGCGCCGGACATCACCCGCAGCGTGGCCGAGGCGGTCCACTCCGGATTGAACTGATAGGCACCGTAGCCCTTGAGCTGGTGACGGCGATCGTTGGCCAGGTAACCGCCGGCGTACTCCATCAGGTAGGACGAATCCCAGTCCTGGGTCTTGGAGATGTCGTCCTGGCCGATGTCCGACTTGACCTGGCCTTCGGTGTTGCCGAAGTTGCGCGACCAGGTGTAATCCACGCGGCCGTACCAGTTGTTGGTCATCGGGTGCTCGATGAACAGATCCACGGCCACGTAGTCACGCTTGGCCTTGTTGCTGCCCAGGCCCCAGTCGGCCGCACTCATGCTGACCGGCACGTAGCCGGAGCCGTCGTTGTTCTTGACCAGGAAGGTGTTGGTCTTGCCCGGGTTGAAGATCACGCAGCCGGGCACTTCCAGCGTGCTGGAGTCCACGCCCATGGCGTCGAGCTTGTCGTAGATGCGGTCCGAATCGCAGGTATCGTCGATCGCGGTCTGCAGGCGGCGGTAGGTGACCTTCGCGCCGCTGTTCCACGACGCGCCGAGTGTCTTCTCGAAGCCGAGGATCAGCTCGTCCTGGTACTGCGATTTCAGATCGCTCGGCGCCACGCCGCGCGGGTCCGGGGTCTGGCCATATTCGTTGTTGGACGATACCGGGCCCGGCCCCAGCTCGGTCAGGCCGGTCGGGTTGCCGTTGGCGTCGATGCCGGTATAGGTGAAGTACTCGCGGGTATAGGTCGAGGCCGACGCCCCACGCACCGCCACGCTGTTGGGCAGTGCCAGGTAATAGCGGCCCAGGTTGGCGAACACCTTCAGCGAGGAGTCGCCGAAGACATCCCACGCCGCGCCCAGTCGTGGCGCCCACTGGTCACCGCTCTCCACATACGCCACGGCGGCGCTGTTGTAGTTGGTGAACTTGTCGTTGCGCACGCCCAGGGTCAGCAACCAGTTGGGCGTGACCTGCCAGCGGTCCTCCAGGTAGTACGCCTTCTGCTTCAGCGACATGCTGGTGGTGGTGGAGTAGATGTACTTCTGCACGAAGTAGCCCTCCCCTCCCGGCGGCGCGATGTTGAACCCGGGCGACGGCGAGGAGTCCGGCGCGATGCGCGAGTAGATCCAGGCATAACCGGGACCGGTCATCGCCTCGCCTTCGTTGTTGCCCTGGAAGGTCATGTTGTCGATGCCGCCGGTGATCTCGTGATCGCCGATGCGGTACTGCAGGTCCACGCGCAGGCCGCGCGTGGTGCTGCCCGCGTTGGCGGCCTTGTCATTGATGGCCGGCTGATCGTTGCGGATCGGCGTGCCGCCGGTGATCGACGGGTCCTGGCTGTTGGCGCCACTGATGTACGGGTTGCCCGAGCTCAGCGGATTGGAGTCCAGGTTGTCCTGCTTGCTGCGGCCCCACAGGGCACTGAGGGTCAGATCATCCGTCAGGTAGCTGGTGAACTTGAAGACATCGTAGGTGTCCTTCAGCTTGGTCGTGTTGGCGAAGGTTCCGGTGCGTTCACCCTCGGTGCGCGTTTCGTAATCGAAATCGCGGTAATAGGCGTCGTAGCGGTCCGTGTTCTGGATGCGCGTGTATTCCAGCGTGTTGCTGTCGTTGATGTTCCAGTCGACCTTGCCGTAGAACTTCGGCGTATCAATGGTGTAGTGGCTGCGCG
Source organism: Xanthomonas sp. 60 (assembly GCF_011761925.1). NCBI lineage: Bacteria > Pseudomonadati > Pseudomonadota > Gammaproteobacteria > Lysobacterales > Lysobacteraceae > Xanthomonas > Xanthomonas sp. 60. The sequence continues at coordinate 172,951 of NZ_JAASQW010000002.1, forward strand.
ACTGCTGCGCCGACTCGATGCTGGCGGTGGACACACCGTCGCTCTTGTCCTGCTCACCCGCGAGGTGGATGAACAGCCGGTCTTCGATCAGCGGTCCGCTGACATAGGCGCTGTAGGTGGTGCGCGTGGCCTTGTCACCACGACGCGAGCGGTACAGGGTGCCCGGCAGCGTGGGATCGCTGAGCTCGTACCCTTCCGGCAGCGCGTGGTCCGGGTACTTGATGTCGCGCGGGGATTCGGCCAGCGAATCCGGCGCCCAGGTGGTCTGGACGCCGAAATGCCATTCGTTGGTGCCGCGCTTGCCGAGCTGGTTGATCACACCGCCCGTGGAGCGGCCATAGCTGGCACCGTAACCGCCGGTGAAGGTTTCCTGCTGGTCGATGGAACCATATGGCAGGCTGACGCCACCCAGGTTGTTGAGCGGATTGGTGGCGTTGTAACCGTTGATGTAATACGAGTTCTCGCTGACGCTGGACCCGCCGAAGGACAGGGCCGAGCGCGACCCGTTGCTGAAGGCGCCACTGCCACTCACCACGCCCGGGGCCAGCAGCGCGATCGCTTCGGCACTGCGACCCAACGGCAGCACGTCCAACTGCTCGGAGGTGATCACCGAACGCGAGATGGTGTTCGAGACGTCGATCTGCGGCACATTCGCTGCGGTCACATTGACCGTGCCGAGGTTGGTCGCATCACCGCCGCCGGCGACGGCGCTGCTTCCGAACGAAACCTCGGTGCCGGCACCGACAATCAACTGCACGTTGTCGCGCTTCTCCACGACCTGTCCATCGCGCTGCAGGGTCACGGTATACCGACCGACCGGCAGCGAGCCCAGGGCGTAGCGGCCATTGGCATCGACCGTGGCGCTGCGGCGCAGCCCGGTATCGCTCTGCACCACGACGGTGGCGCCCGCCGCGGATGGGACGTTGCCGTAGACGGAGCCGGTGGTGCTCTGCGCGGCAGCGGCGCCCACGACGGCGGTAAGGATGACGGCCAGGGCCGTGCGCTTCAGTCGGGTTGCCGGGAGGCGTCGAATCATCGTAAGTCCTTGAGTCGGGGGTGCATACCGAAATGTCAGCAGCATTGCGAGGGCGTGACACATTCGCAACTGAACCCGATCTTAATTTCAACTTTTCGAAAATCGCAACTCCAGCTAAATACCAACCCAACTCATTGATTAAACTGCATTCTTATTAAGCAACGCCCCATTAACAAGCCATTTGCGACCACCATCTGAGGCAAACAGAGATAATACGTATCACTTGTTTATCCATTTATGTGACGGCATCCACGTTTTCAGTTCATCCGCTGCGAGGGGGGCGAGCCGCTCACGACCAAAGATGAACGAACCGGGCCGTCGTGCACGGCAACCCGGGTCCGGGCCCACGGCGCACTGGCCTGCGCGGTTCGCAGGACGCGCGGCTACTTGACGCTGCGCAGATGATTGGGACGCTTGGGGGGCCCCGGCGGACGGCGCGTGCCGAACGGCGGCTGCCCGCGCCAGTAGCGGATCAGCAGCCAACCAAACAGCATGCCGCCCAGGTGCGCGAAATGCGCGACGCCGGGCTGCCAGCCGGTGGCGCCCAACACCAGCTCGCCGATACCGAACAGGATCACGAAGGTACGCGCCTTCATCGGGATCGGCGGGAACAGCAGCATCACGCGCTGGTTCGGGAACAGCATGCCGAAGGCGAGCAGCAGGCCGAACACGCCGCCGGAAGCGCCCAGCACCGTCGCCGGGTCGTCCAGCATCGTCCCCACCAGCAGCTGGCACAGGCCGGCGCCGGCCACGCAGACCAGGTAATAGATCAGGAAGCGCTTCTCGCCCCAGGTCTGCTCCAGCGGTGCGCCGAACATGAAAACGGCCAACATGTTGAAGAACAGATGGCCGAAGCTTCCATGCAGGAAACCGTAGGTGAGCAGCTGCCACGGCTGGAAATTGCCGCCGGGCGAATACGCATCGAAGCCGGGCTGCAACGGCTGCAGCATGAAGGGGGCGAAGGTGGCATCGCCGAGCAGGAAGGGTTGCTGCAGCAGGAACAGCAGCGCATTGGCGATCAACAGCGCCTTGGTGACAGTGGGCAGTCGCGGGAACATGGGGGCACCCTTTTGAAGGCCTCCATCATAGCCGTACCGGCGACCGCGCTCGAGGATCGACCAGGCACCGGTGCGTTCAGCGCGGCCCCCACAGTGCCGCGTCCAGTGCCGTGGCAGGGTCCACTGGCGCACGTCGCACGCGCCCATTCTCCACCGCCACGCCCTCGATGCGCAGGCGCCGGCTCTGCTCGAGCCAGCCGCGCGAACCCTCGGGCATGGCGATGCGCCCGTCGGCCCGCAGCACCCGGTGCCACGGCAGTGCCGGGTCATCGTGGCTGCCGAGCACGCGGGCAGTCAGCCGCGCGCGCCCAGGCAGTCCTGCGTGGGCGGCCACCTCGCCATACCCCATGACCTGGCCGGCCGGGATCGCATGGATCACCGCAAGGATCCGCGCGCGCGCCTCGGCGGCGCTCAGCGCTTCAGGCGGGTCACCAGCAGCACGCCCACCAGCACCAGTACGGTGCCGCTGACCTGCGCCGGGCCCATCGGTTCGTCGAGCAGCCATAGGCTCATCACGATCGTGGAGACAGGCCCGAGCATACCCACCTGCGCGGCCAGCGACGATCCGATGCGCTTGACCGCCAGCATGATCGCGAAGACCGGCAGCAGCGTGCACACCGTTGCGTTGACCAGCGACAGACCCTGCACGGGCGCCGGGGCCTGCAGCAGGGAGGCCCACGGGTGGGTCGATCCGAAATGCAGCAGGACCAGTACACAGGCCACGCAGCTGGCCTGCGCGGTCAACCGGATTGCACCGATGCGCGCCACCACCTGCCCGCTGCCGAACAGGTACAGGGCGTAGCTGAGCGCGCTGCCCAGCACCAGCACGCTGCCCAGCACGATCCGACCACCTTCGCGCTGCAGGTCGTGGCCGAAGGCCACCAGCACGCCGAGGTAACTGATCCCCAGCGCCAGCACCTGCCAGCGGCCCGGGCGCTGACGCGCGAGCACCACGTTGATCAGCAGCACCAGCGTGGGATTGAGGTAGAGGATCAGCCGTTCGAGCGTGACACTGATGTACTGCAGGCCCTGGAAATCCAGCCAGCTGGACAGGTAGTAGCCGGTGAAGCCCAGCCAGGCGATGCGCGCGCGGTCAGCCCAGGCCAGCGGCGCCTTGCCGCGCGAGGACCACCCTGCCACCAGCACGAACAACGGAAACGCCATGGCCATGCGCAGCGCCAGCAGCGTGGTCGGGTCCACGCCGTGGCGCAGGCCCAGCTTGACGATGATCGCCTTGCCCGAGGCGGCGACTGCGCCGAGGGCGGCCAGCGCGATGCCACCCAGCGCGATGCGGGGCGAGGCGGTGGCGAGGCGGGATGCGGGAGAGGCCATGACAGCCGCCTAGTTTCGCACGTACCCCGCCGCCGCACCCGGCGTCAGCGCATCAGCACCACTTCCTCGGCGGAGGTCGGATGGATGGCGACGGTAGCGTCGAACTGCGCCTTGGTGGCGCCCATCTTCACCGCAACGGCGAACCCCTGCAGGATCTCGTCCGCCGACTCACCCAACAGGTGCACACCGACCACGCGCTCCTCGGAGCCGGCACAGACCAGCTTGAACAGGCTGCGCTGGGTGCCGTCGGCCAGGGCCTGCAGCATCGGGCGGAAATTGCTGTGGTAGATCTTCACCTCGCCGAATTGGCGGCGGGCCTCCTCCTCGCCCAGCCCGACCATCCCCAGCGGCGGGTGCGAGAACACCACGCTCGGCACGGTGTCATAGTCCATCCGGGCGTCCGGTTGGCCACCGAAGAGACGGTCCATCAGCAACCGCGCTGCGGCGATCGCCACCGGCGTCAGGCCGACCTTGCCGGCCACATCACCCACCGCGTGGATGCTGGGCACTGCCGTGGTCTGGCGTTCATCGACCACCACTTCGCCGCGGTCGCCGATCTCCACGCCGACCTCTTCCAGTCCGAGATCATGGGTGTTGCCACGCCGTCCGATCGCGAAGAACACGGTGTCGAACACGCTTTCCAGCGGGCCATCGTGCCCAAGCACCCGCACGCAGGCCGCTTCGCCCTCGCCGTCGCGCTGCAACGCGCGCAGGCGATAATCGAAGTGCAGGTGCACCCCCTGGTGGACCAGGTTCTCGGCCAGCTGCGCGGCCAGTTCGCCATCGAAGCGGTCCAGCAGGCGTTTGCCGCGCACCAGCAGCGTGACCCGGCTGCCGAGCGCCTGCAGCAGTCCCGCCAGTTCGACGGCGATGTACCCGCCGCCGACGATGGCCACCTGCGCAGGGGCCTCGCACAGGTTGAAGAAATCGTCCGACACACCCCCCAGTTCCTGCCCGGGAATCTCTGGCCGGGAGGGATGCGCGCCGGTGGCCAGCAGGATGTGCGCGGCGCTGTAGCGCACGCCGTCACTGCACTCCACGGTATGCGCATCCACCAGGCGGCCGCGGCGCGGCACGCGTACCACCCCGGTCTCGTCCAGGCGCCGCCGGTAACTGGCGTGGATGTTGGCGATGTAGGCCTGGCGGTGGACGATCAGTTCCTTCCACGACAGTGCCGGCACCAGTGGTACGTCGAAGCCCATCGCGCGGGCCAGGCCGATGCGGCCTGCCAGGTCGGCCGCCAGCCACATCGCCTTCTTCGGAACGCAGCCGACGTTCACGCAGGTACCGCCGAGCTCGTCCGGCTCCATCAGCAGCACGCGGCGACCGTGCTGGGTGGCACGGAACGCAGCGGCCAGTCCACCGGAGCCGCCGCCGAGGACAATCAGATCGTAGTCATGGGAGGTCGTCATGCCGCCACTGTATCAGCCGCACCTGTGAGCGCGACGGAGCGGCGGCCACCGCAGGTAGGTCAGCGCACGCCAGACCCACTCCACCGGACCGAAGTGGAAGTGCGCCAGCCATCGCTGGCTCAGCACGGCCTGCAGCGCGAACAGGCCCAGTGCGAACGGCAGCTGCCACACCCGTGGCAGCGCCTCGAAGAAGCCCAGCCCATACCCGTAGAAGATGCCGGTGCACACCACCGACTGCAGCAGGTAATTGGTCAGCGCCATGCGCCCGGGGGCGGCCAGTGCCGTCAGCCTGCGCCTGAGGTGCACGATCCAGGCCAGGTAGCCCAGGCACATCAGCAGGCTCGCCACGGCCGCAAGCGCATACGCCAGGCCCGTGGTGGTGGTGAAACGGCCAGGTGCCATGTACGGCAGCCACAGGGCACTGATGCCCATCAGGACCAGTCCGGAGGGCAGCGCGATCCAGCGCAGCCGCGCATACATCCTGTGGAACGTTTCCGGACGCGCCAGCGCCCCGCTGCGTGCGAACCACGCCCCGATCAGGAACATCCCGAACACTTCCGGACCGGTGATGAGCACGCCGCCCAGCATGCGGCCGATGTCCTCCAGCCGCTGCCCTGTCGCCTCGTGCCAGCTGCCGCTGCCGTAGGCCGCGCGTTGTGCCTCCACGGCCTGCTGCGCCATCTGCATCGGCGTGGCGCTGTCCAGCGCACTGCTGCCGGACGTCGCGGCAACCCAGACCAGCAGGGCGAACACCAGGCTCAACAGCACCGACGCGGCGAAGCAGAGCAGCCCCATGACCGGCAGCCAGGCCACCGGCAGCCCCCGACAGGCCAGCAGCAGCAACGACAGCACCGCGTACAGCATGAGGATGTCGCCCGACCACACCAGTACGGCGTGGCAGACGCCGATGATCAGCAGGCCGATGCTGCGGCGCACGTACAGCGCGGTGAAGGGGCGCCCGGCCTGGTCCGCGCGTTCGGCCATGACCGCGAAGCCCGCCCCGAACAGCAGCGAGAAAAGCAGGAAGAACTTGCCCTGCACCAGCACGTAGACCAGTGCATCGGCGGCGTAATCAAGGCCGTGCCAGCGTGGATCGATGCCGGTGAAGGACAGGTCCAGCGGGCCGGCGAAGGCCTCGATGTTCATCAGCAGGATGCCGAGCAAAGCCACGCCGCGCAGGATGTCCATCACGACGATGCGGTCGGTGGCATGCAGTGGCTGCAGCCTCGGGGCAGTGGTATTCACGGACGATCCTGCGACAGGGACCGCCATTATGCGACCCCGCGTGCGCGACGGGCATCCGAGTATGCGCACGCCCCTGCCCGCGGAAACGAAACAGCCCGCTTGCGCGGGCTGTCTCATGTCAGTGCTGGCGTCGACTCAGTGGTGGTGACCACCGTCGCCGTGCACGTGGCCGTGCTCGAGCTCCTCCTTGCCGGCTTCGCGCACATCGACGATCTCGACATCGAAGTGCAGGTCCTTGCCGGCCATCGGGTGGTTGAGGTCGACGTCGACCACGCTCATGCCCACCTTCTGCACGGTGACCGCACGCGGGCCGAAGTTGGTCTGCAGCACGACCTGCGCGCCCGGGACCAGCTTCTCCTTGCCGAAATGCTTCTTCGGCACGCGCTGGGTCAGGCCGTCGCGACGTTCGCCATACGCTTCGGTGGAGGCCACGTCGACGCTGAAGTTCTCGCCGGCTTCCTTGTCCATCATCGCCTTTTCCAGGCCCGGGATGATGTTGCCGTGGCCGATCAGGATCGCCAGCGGCTCACCACGGTCCTTGGAGGACTCGATCGGCGCCTGGCCGGCTTCGGAAACGGTGTAGTGGAAACGGACAACGCGGTCTTTTTCGATCTTCATGCGCAACTCTGTCTGGTATCTGCACGCGGCAGCGGGGTTGACCGGGTTGTCGCCCGGCGGGGACGCGGCCATCATGACGGCCATTCAAGACGGCGCATTATCCGGACAACATGCAGCTCACGCCAGTTCCCCACCCCGCGCGCCGCCTGTCTACGGCCATTCTCCTTGCCGCAGCGGCGGTGCTGCTGTCCGCCTGTGGTGGCGGCAAGGCCACCCGCTCCGCTGCGCCACCACCGCCGCGCCCGGTTCCGGCGCAGAGCTGGCCCAGCGTCACACCGGCCGATCCGCAGGCCGCCAACGCCGTGCTGATGCGGGCGATCGGGCTCGTCGGCACCCCGTACCGCTACGGTGGCAACACCCCCGAGTCGGGTTTCGACTGCAGCGGACTGGTCGCCTACGTCTATCGGGAAATGCTGGACCTGCGGCTGCCGCGCACGTCGCGCGAACTGGCGGGCGTACAGGGGCCGAAGATCGATCCCCAGCGTCTGGCCACGGGCGACCTGGTGTTTTTCGGCAGCGCCGGGTCGGTGACGCATGTCGGGATCTATGTCGGTGAGGGGCGGTTCGTCCATGCGCCCAGCTCAGGCGGTACGGTGCGGCTGGATTCGCTTGCCGGGCATTACTGGAAAGATCATTATTCCGGCGCGAAGCGCGTTCTTCACCGACGTGAATAGCCCCTCACTCGAGAAGTGAGACTCAGGTCACAACGTGGCTAACGAAACATTAACGGAATTTGTACGTTTCCGACGCGCAGGCAGGGCATGATGCCCCATCGCTTTTTGACTTGTGACCGCCGCGTGACGACCGACGACCCGAAGTGTGAAAAACAGGCAACCCGTTTTGACGCACGCATGACGCCGCGCTTCACGCGCTCCGTGCTCTCCCCGCTTCTTCTGCTGGCCTGCTTCGCCAGCCCCGCCTGGGCGCAGTCCGCGCCGGCCACCGCAACCGTTTCACCCGACGCTGTCGCTGCGGCCACCGCGCCCCGTCCGGCCGCGAAGGCCGAGACCCCCGCCGCCCGCAGCCGTGCCGATGCCGCTGCCTCGGCGACCCTGGCGGCCCTGCTCCCCCACCTCGCGGCCAACGACACCATTCCCCTGATGGATCGTTCGGCGATGGTCGCCGGTGACCTCAGCCGCCTCCTCGCGAATTACGATGCCAGCGCCGCCGCGTCCATGCTGCCCGGTGGCACGGAGAGCGCCAGCCGCGTGCAGACGGTCCTGGGCCGTGCGATGACCCTGCTGGGCACCCCGTACCGCTGGGGCGGCAACACGCCGGACAGCGGATTCGACTGCAGCGGCCTGGTGGGTTACGTCTTCCGCACCGCGCTGGGCATTGAACTTCCGCGCGTTTCGCGCGAGATGGCGAGCGATCGCAGCAATCAGCTGATCGCCGACCGCAATGCGCTGGCCGAGGGCGACCTGGTGTTCTTCGGTCGCAAGGGGCGCGTGGACCATGTGGGCATCTATGTCGGCGAAGGCCGCTTCCTGCACGCGCCCAGCGCAGGCAAGGATGTACGGGTGGACACGCTGCTGACCGGTTACTGGGGCAACAAGTTCCTGCAGGCGCGCCGCGTCGACATGTGAGTTCTGGTGTGCCCTGCCAAAAGAACCGCTGCCCCTGCAGCGGTTTTTTTTTGGCCGCTTGTTGGAGGAAGCAAGCGGCTGGGCCCCGCGTGGGCAGATGCGGGCGTCAGTCGAACGTGACGACTGGTCGGGCGGCGGGACGGCAGGAGCTGCATCCTGCAGGCCCCGGCTCGCCCCCTCACTTCAGCGCAGGGTCCGGATCATCGACGCCCACGTTGGTATCCGGGTTGTCATAGATCGACCGATCCAGAAGGCCCGTCTCCTTGGCCACCAGCACCGGCACCAGCATCTGCCCGGTCACGTTGGTCATCGTACGCATCATGTCCAGCACGCGATCAATGGCATACAGATAGCCGATGGTCTCCAGCGGCAATCCCGCCGCACTGAGCACCACCGTGGCCATCACCACCGCCGTGCCCGGCACACCGGCCGTCCCGAAGCTGCCCAGCACCGAGGCGATCAGCACGATCACATACTGCTCGGGCGACATCGGTACCCCGCTGTACTGCGAAATGAACACCGCACACAGGGCCGGATAGATCGCCCCGCACCCGTCCATCTTGATGCTGGCCCCGAGCGGCACCGCGAACGCGCCGTAATCCTTGTTGACACCCAGGTTGTGGGTGATCGAGCGCAGCGCCACGGGCATCGCCGCAAAGCTTGACGAGCTGACGAACGCCACCTGCATGCCCGGCGCCGCGCCACGGAAGAACTTCAGCGGATTCAGGCCATGGGCCAGCAGCAGCGAGCCGTACACCACCACGATGTGCAGCGCGCAGGCGATGTACAGCGCCAGCACGAAGTTTCCCAGCGGCAGCAGCTTCTCGAAGCCGTAGCTGCCCACCAGCCCGGCGATCAGCCCGAACGTACCGATCGGGGTGACCTCCAGGACGAAGCGGGTCACCTGGATCATGATCTCGCTCATCTGCCCGACCAGCTGGCGTGCCTGGGCGACCTTCTCGCCCAGCCTGACGATGGCGAACCCCACCAGCCCGGCGAAGAAGATCACCGGCAGGATCGAGCCCCGCCCCGCGGCCAGCACCGTCTCGCCCGCCTCGTTCACGCGCGTGCCGATACCCGAAAGCGCGTAGAACACGTTCGAAGGCACCACATCAAGCAGCACCTGCACCACGCTGGGCACTTCCCGGGGGACGTAGTTGTGCGCCATGGAAAGCTGCATGCCGCCGCTGCCTGGCTGCATCACGGTACCCACCAGCAGGCCGATGCCGACGGCCAGCGCGGCGGTGATCACGAACCAGATAAAGGTCCGTCCGCTCAGCGCGGCGATGGATTTCTGGCCGTGCAGCGAGGAGATCGCATTGATGACCGCGAAGAACACCAGCGGTACCGCGATCATCTTGATGAGCGTGACGTACAGATCGCCCAGCGGGCCGAACCACGTTTCGGCGGCGGGGCCCAGCAGCCAGCCGGCCAGCGCGCCGAGGACGAAGCCGCCCACCACGCGTTGCCAGAACGGGATGCGCAGCCAGGCAGAGACCAGCTTCATGAGAATTCCAGGGGGAGAGATCGATGTTCGCACCTTAGCCCATGCGCGGTCGGGGTACGACCGGCCTGCGGGCAAATCAGCGTGTCATCGGCATGCCTTGTCCGGACCGTCATAATGACCCCCCGTTTCAGTTCGTGAGGGACTGCTGTCCATGATCCGTACCACCCCCCTGCTCGCCACGGTGGCGGCAACGCTGCTGCTTGGCGCCTGCGCCAGCACTCCGCCGGGCACGTCACCCGCCGGCCTGACGGTCACCGTACCGAGCGTGGACCACCCCGCGGGTGAAACGCCGCAGTGGTGGTACCGCAGCGGTGCCGCGCAGGCGGCAGGCAATGGCGCCATGAATGGGAAGGCCAGGAACGTGATCCTGTTCCTCGGCGACGGCATGAGCCTGACCACCGTGGCCGCCGCGCGCATCTTCGAAGGCCAGCGCAAGGGCAGCGCAGGCGAAGAGAACCTGCTGGCGTGGGAGCGCTTCCCGGCGACGGCCTTCAGCAAGACCTACAACGTGGACTCGCAGACGCCGGATTCGGCCGGCACCATGACCGCCATCACCACCGGCGTGAAGACCCACATGGGCGCCATCGGGGTGAGCGCGGGCAAGCGCTGGGACTGCACCGACAGCCTCGACAAGGGCCTGCTCAGCTGGCTGCAGCTGGCCGACAGCGCCGGCATGGCCACCGGCATCGTCTCCACCGCGCGGCTGACCCACGCCACGCCAGCAGCCACCTACGCGCACTCCCCGGAGCGCAACTGGGAAAATGACACCGATCTCAGCGAGGACGCCAAGGCCGCCGGCTGCAAGGACATCGCCCAGCAGCTGCTGTCCACCGCCCGCTTCGGCCGTGGCCCCCTGGTGGCCCTCGGCGGCGGACGCGGGGAGTTCACCACGGTGGAAGAACGCGATCCCGAGTACGACGACAAGGTCGGCCAGCGCCTGGATGGCCGCAGCCTGGTCAGCGAGTGGCAACAGGCGCACCCGCAGGGCGCTTACGTGTGGAACGCCGAGCAGCTGAAGGCGGCGGCCAGCGCGCCGGCCATCCTGGGCCTGTTCGAACCTGACCACATGCAGTACGAACACGAGCGCACGCGCGATGCCGCCGGCGAGCCCAGCCTGGCCGAGCTGACCCGCACCGCCATCGCCAATCTCGCCCGGCACAAGGAAGGCTACGTGTTGATGATCGAGGGCGCGCGCATCGACCACGCCAACCACAGTGGCAACGCCTACCGGGCGCTGACCGATACCGTGGCGATGTCCGATGCGGTCCGCGTGGCCACCGAGATGACCCGCGACGATGACACGCTGATCATCGTCACCGCCGATCACTCGCATACGCTGAACTTCGTCGGTTACCCGGCGCGCGGCAATCCGATTCTCGGCAAGGTGCAGGACAAGGGCGGCGAAGACGGCCTGGGCAAGCTGGACCTCGCCCGCGACGGCATGGGCCAGCCGTACACCACCCTGACCTATGCCAATGGCCCCGGCTACACCGGTGCCACCAACCAGCAGCCGGCGGGCCCGAAACGGTATCCGCACAACCCGAGCAGTTTCGAGGCGGCCGACGGGCGTCCGGACCTGGCACAGGTAGACACCGAGCACCCCGATTACATGCAGGAGGCGCTGGTGCCGGGCAAGAGCGAATCGCATGGTGGCGAGGATGTGGGCATCTGGGCGCGGGGGCCGGGCAGCCGGGCGATCCGCGGCACGCTGGAACAGAACGCGATCTACCACATGATCGTGCAGGCGACTCCGCGCCTGCGCGAGCGCCTGTGCCAGGCCGGCACCTGCGATGCCAACGGCGTGCCGGTGGAACTGCCGGTAGCCACCCGCTTCGAGCGCGACGCCCAGGCGCAGTAAGCGCCCGGGGACTGGAGCAATCAGCAGGCGGCGACCATACTGGTCGCCGCCTTTTTTCGTGCCGCCCATGCCGCCCTTCCCCGCCCCCGCCGCTGTCCAGACGCCGCTGCTGGTGGGTTACAGCGGCGGCCTCGACTCGACCGTGCTGCTGCACTGGCTGCGGCAGTCGGCCGTCGGACCGGGCATCGGCGTGCGCGCGGTGCACGTGCACCATGGCCTGCAGGCCGCGGCCGATGACTGGGCGCAGCATTGCCGGCAGCAGTGCGCGGTGCTGGGCGTGCCGCTGGCGGTCCGGCACGTGCAGGTCACGCGTCAGCAGGGCCTGGGGGTGGAAGGTGCGGCGCGCGAGGCCCGGCGCGCCGCCTTCCGCGACGAGCTGCGCGACGATGAAATGCTGGCCCTGGCACACCACCGTGACGACCAGGCGGAAACCTTCCTGTTACGTGCCCTGCGCGGCTCCGGCGTGGACGGGCTGGCGGCGATGGCAGCGGACACCACCCTGCAGGCGCACCGCGTGTGGCGGCCCCTGCTGCAGGTGCCGCGCGCCGAGGTGCTCGCCTATGCGCAGGCACACGGCCTGCGCTGGATCGAGGACCCCAGCAACGGCGACGACGGCCCGGACCGCAATTTCCTGCGGCTGCACGTGCTGCCCCTGCTGCGGCAACGCTGGCCGCATGCCGACGCCGCACTCGCAGGCAGCGCCGCACGGTGCGGCGAGGTGCGGATCATGCTGGACGAGGAAGACGACGCGCTGCTGCAGCATGTGCAGGCCGCACCGCGCGTGCTCGACGTGGCGCGCCTGCAGTCGCTGTCGGCCGCGCGCCGTGCCCGCGTGCTGCGCCGCTGGGTGCGCCTGCAGGGTGCCGCGCCGCTGCCGGCGACCGTGGTGGCGCAGCTTGAACACACGCTGCTGCCGGCCACGCACGGTTCCGATGCACAGGTACGCTGGCAATCCCACGTCATCCGGCACTGGCGCGGGCACTGGTACCTGCTGCCGGCCACCCTGCCCACGCTGCCTGCGGCCTGGCACACGGACTGGGATGGGCGCGCGCCACTGGCCCTGCCGGATGGCGGCGAACTCCAGCTGTGCGGTGCGCCGGCTTTCCAGACGCCGCTGCAGGTTCGGCCGCGCCGCGGTGGCGAGCGTATCCAGCTCCAGGGCCGCGGGCATCAGCATGCGCTGAAGGACTGCCTGCAGCGCGAGCACCTGGCGCCCTGGCGGCGCGCGCAGCTGCCCCTGCTGTTCGCGGGCGACGAGCTGCTTGCCGCCGCCGACGTGGTCATCGCCGCGCCACTGCAGGCGTGGCTGCACGCCCAGGGTGCCCGCCTGCGCTGGCGGCCCGGCGGCTGGTGAATTGACCCCCGTGCGCTGGCCGTCCACACTTGCTGCATGGCCAAGAAAACCCCTGAAAACACCTCCCCGGTCGCGCAGTTCGAGCAATCGCTCGAGTCGCTGGAACAGCTTGTCGAGCAGATGGAAACCGGTGAACTCAGCCTGGAAGCATCGTTGAGCGCCTACGAACGCGGTGTCGGACTGTACCGCCAGTGCCAGCAGGCCCTGGAGCAGGCCGAACTGCGCGTGCGCCTGCTGACCGACCCGGCACGCCCGGAAACCGCAGAGCCTTTCGACCCGCCCGGCCATGACGGCTGAGGCGCGGGTGGCGGCCCTGCGCGAGCGCCTCGAGAGCCAGTTGGACGCCGCACTGCCGGCACCTGCGGAAGGACCGCACGCCCTGCACGCTGCCATGCGTTACGCCGTGCTCGGCGGCGGCAAGCGCATGCGCCCGCTGCTCGTGCACGCCGCCGCAGCTGTCTTCGCTGCTGATCCGCAGCGGCTGGATGCACCGGCCATGGCGGTCGAACTGATCCACGCCTATTCGCTGGTGCATGACGATCTGCCGGCAATGGACGACGACGCCCTGCGCCGCGGCAAGCCCACCACGCACATCGCCTTCGACGAAGCCACGGCCATCCTTGCCGGCGACGCGCTGCAGGCCCGCGCCTTCAGCCTGCTGGCCGAGGCGTCCCTGCCGGCCGAACTGCGCGTGGCATGCCTGCAGACGCTGGCCCAGGCCGCCGGAGCGGCCGGCATGTGCGGCGGCCAGGCCCTGGATATCGATGCGACGGGGCAGCTGCAGACGCTCGAAGCGCTCACCCGCATGCATGCGCTGAAGACCGGCGCGCTGATCCGCGCGGCGGTGCGCATGGGGGCGTTGTGCGGGGATGCGCCGGCCGACGACCTGCAGCGGCTGGACCGCTTCGCCGATGCCCTCGGGCTGGCCTTCCAGGTGCGCGATGACATCCTGGACGTGGAAGCCAGCTCCGAACAGCTCGGCAAGACCGCGGGGAAGGACGTGGCGCAGGACAAATCCACCTTCCCGGCGCTGCTCGGCATGGACGGTGCGAAGGCCCACCTGCAGACGCTGGTGCAGGTGATGGGCGAGGCGCTGGATCACTACGGCGAGGAAGCCGAGCCGCTGCGCGCGCTCGCCCGCCTGGCGGTGGAGCGCGATCACTGATTCGTGCTGCTGGCCTCGCACCGGCCTCTCGCGGATAAAAAAACGCCCGGCAATGCCGGGCGTTCTTCATGGCGCGGACGCCGCCGGGTCATTTCACCAGGCGGATCGCGAACGGGTAACGGTAGGCGACGCCCTCGTTGGCCTTGATGCCGGCAATGATCGCCAGCACCAGCGTCGCGATGCCGACCAGCAGCATGAGCGGCACGGTCACCAGGCCACCGAAGCCCAGCGTGATCACGGTGAGGATCCACAGCAGCACGAAGATGCCGGAGATGGTGATGGCGAAGTTCAGCGCTTCCTTGGCCTGGTCGGCCACGAAGGGCATCGTGTCTTTCTTCATCAGCCAGATCACCAGCGGTCCGATGAAGAAGCCCCAGCCGCCGATGGCCGACGACAGCAGGCCGCCGAGCAGGATGGAGAAGTGCGCGAACATCGCCCATTGCTTTTCCTCCGCGCCTGGGCCCACCGAAACCGGCGGCGGCGGTGGTGCGGTGACGTTGTCGAATTCGCTCACGAGAAACTCCCTTTGATGACGGCGTGGATGACGGAAGGTGGGGCCCGCTCCCCGCGGTCCCTCACAGCCCGGCTAGGGTACGCCAATTACGCCATCATTCATCACCTGCCACCGTCATCCGGCCGACCAGCAACGAACCGATCCGGACGTGCGAACGGGTATCCACGTCATCGCCCACGGCCTCGATGGCCTGGAACATGTCGCGCAGGTTGCCGGCGATGGTGATCCCATCCACCGGGTATTGGATCTCGCCGTTCTCGATCCGGAATCCACCGGCGCCGCGCGAATAATCGCCGGTCACGCCGTTGACCCCCTGCCCCATCAGTTCGGTCACCAGCAGGCCCTCGCCCATCTGCCGCGCGAGGGCTGCCAGGTCCAGGCCCGGCGCACTCGCGGCCACCTGCAGGTTGTGCACGCCGCCGGCATTGCCGGTGGTCTGCAGGCCCAGCTTGCGCGCCGAATAACTGCCCAGCACGTAACGCTGCAGTACGCCATCGCGCACCAGTGCCGAATCCCGTGTCGCCACCCCGTCACCGTCGAACGCCGCCGAGCGCAGGCCGCGGCGCAGGTGGGGACGCTCGTCGATCTGCATCCACGCCGGGAACAGCGGCTGGCCCACGCTGTCGAGCAGGAAGCTGGCCTGCCGGTACAGCGCACCGCCGGAAACCGCGGACAGCAGGTGACCGATGAGGCCACGCGCCACGTCCGGTGCGAACAGAACGGGCATGCTGGCCGTGCGCATCGAGCGCGGCTGCAACCGCGCGAGCGTTCGTTCGGCCGCGCGGCGCCCGACCGTGGCGCCGTCCTCCAGGTCCTCGCGCGCCAGCGCACTGGTATACCAGCCGTCGCGCTGCATGCCATCGCCCTGTCCGGCGATCAGTGCCAGGCCCATTGAATGGTGCGTGCCACGTTCGCGCCCGATGAAGCCATGCGAGTTCGCGTAGACCGACAGGCTCTGCGCGGTGGACACCGAGGCACCATCGGAATTGCTGATGCGCGCATCGCTGTCACGGCCGGCGGCCTCGCACGCCAGTGCCAGGTCGATGGCCTGCTCGGCCTGCAACGCCCACGGGTGCCAGCTGTCCAGGTCAGGGAACTCGCGTGCCATCAGCGCCGCCTCGGCCAGTCCGGCCGCCGCGTCGTCCTCGGTATGGCGGGCGATCGCGCAGGCCTGCTCCACCGTGGCCAGCAGGCTTGCCGGCTGCAGATCGGCGGTGCTTGCGCTGCCTTTGCGCTGGCCGAAGTACACCGTCACCGCGATCCCGCGGTCGGCGGTGGATTCCACCGTTTCCACTTCGCCCAGGCGGACGTTGACATCCAGGCCGCGGTCTTCGCTGCATGACACCTCGGCCTGGGTGGCACCCAGACGACGGGCCTGGTCCAGCAGCTGCCGGGAGATGTCGGCCAGCTGCTCGAGCCGGGCCTCGGGGCCAGCGGCGGAAGCCGCTTCAGGGGCGATGACGTTCAATGCTTTATCCTGTACAGGTTGGGCCCGGCACTGCGCTGGGCGACGTATTGACGAAAGTAGGAAGGACGATGCGCGGACGCGACGAAGAAACCGGCGAATTCCACGATAAAAGCCGCAAGCAGAAGCGCAACGAGGCGCTGGACGTGCTCGCGCTGGGTGAAAAACTGGCTTCGCTGACCCCGGCGCAGCTCGCGCGCCTGCCCGTGCCCGAAGACCTGCTGCCGCACATCGCCGAGTGCAAGCGGATCACCGCCCACATCGCGCACAAGCGGCAGCTGGCGTTCCTGGCCAAGCACATGCGGCGGGAAGACGAGGCGACGCTGGACGCGATCCGCGAAGCCCTTGATGCCAACAGTGATACCGGCCGCCGCGAGGTCGCCATGATGCACCGCGCCGAGGACTGGCGCGAGAAGCTGATGAGCGAGGGCGATGCCGCGCTGGGCAAGCTGCTGGACGAGTATCCGCAGGCCGACCGCCAGCAGCTGCGCACGCTGGTGCGCAATGCGCAGGCCGAGCGGGCGAAGAACAAGCCGCCGCGCGCGTACCGCGAGATCTTCCAGGTGCTGCGTGCGCTCATGCTGCCCGCCGCCCTGGGCCTGGTGGCCAGCAGCCCGGACGAAGACGATGCCGGCCAGGAAGACGTGGACGACGACACCCAGGACTGAGGCCGCAGCACCGGGCCTGACGGACGGCGCCGGTGGCCGGCGCCCTGCCGCCGCGCCGCAGGCCGGACGCCACGCCGTTCCGGCCACGCGCGCACGCACGCAGTAACGTGCGTACCCAGAATCACGCCTGTGTGCCACCGATGGTGAGCCCGTCGATCAGCAGCGAGGGCTGGCCGACTCCGACCGGCACGCTCTGGCCATCCTTGCCGCAGATACCGACGCCTTCATCCAGCGCGAGATCATTGCCGATCATCCGCACCTTCTGCATCGTCTCCGGACCATTGCCGATGATCGTGGCCCCCTTCACCGGCGCGGTGATGCGGCCGTCTTCGATCAGGTAGGCCTCGGTGGCCGAGAACACGTACTTGCCACTGGTGATATCGACCTGGCCGCCGCCGAAGTTGACCGCGTACAGGCCCTTCTTCACCGAGCGGATCATCTCCGCTGGATCGTGCTGGCCGGCGCGCATGTAGGTATTGGTCATGCGCGGCATGGTGAGGTGCGCGAACGATTCACGGCGCCCGTTGCCGGTCGGTGCCACGCCCATCAGGCGGGCATTGAGGGCATCCTGCATGTAGCCGACCAGGATGCCGTCCTCGATGAGTGTCGTGCACTGGGTGCGCTGCCCTTCATCGTCGATGTTCAACGAGCCCCGGCGCCCTTCCAGCGTGCCGTCATCGACGATGGTCACGCCCGGCGAGGCGACCCGCTCACCGATGCGGCCGGCATAGACGCTGGTGCCCTTGCGGTTGAAGTCACCTTCCAGCCCATGCCCCACCGCCTCGTGCAGCAGCACGCCGGGCCAGCCCGGGCCCAGCACCACCGGCATCACGCCGGCCGGCGCGGGCACCGCCTCGAGGTTCACCAGCGCCTGGCGCAGGGCTTCGCGCGCGAACGCTTCAGGGCGGCCATTGGCGAACAGTTCGGCGTAATCGTAGCGACCGCCGCCGCCGGCATAGCCGGACTCGCGGCGACCATTCTGCTCGACGATCACCTGCACGTTCAGGCGCACCAGCGGCCGGATGTCCGCACCCAGCACGCCGTCGCTGCGCGCGATGAGCACGGTGTCCACGCCGCCGGAGAGGCTGACCATCACCTGCCTGACGCGTGGATCGGCGGCCCGCAGGTAGGCGTCCACGTGCTTGAGCACCTGCACCTTGGCCTCGTTGCCAAGGCTGTCGACCGGGTCCAGCGCGGGGTACAGCGCGCGCGCATCGCCCCGCAGCAGCGAGCGGCCGGTCTGCGCACCGCCTTCGCGCGAGATCGCGCGCGCCGACTGCGCGGCGTTGGCAAGCGCGTCGCGGTGGATGTCATCGGAGTAGGCGAATCCGGTCTTTTCGCCGGCGATCGCGCGCACGCCGACGCCCTGCTCGATGGAGTGGGCGCCGTCCTTGACGATGCCGTCCTCCACGCTCCAGCTTTCGCGGCGGGCGTGCTGGAAGTACAAGTCGCCGAAGTCGATTCCCGGACCGAGCAGCTGTCCGAAGGTACGTTCAAGGCTATCCGCGTCGAGCCCGGCGGGCTGCAGCAGGCGGTCATGGGCAAGGGTGAGTGCGTTGTCGGTCATGGTCCTGATCTGGGGGCACGGCGGAGGCTTGCAAGGCAGGCGATCCACCGGTGGGCAATGGGCGGGCGGGGGTCAGCGCGTCGGCGCGGGGACGGATGCGGGCGGCTCCGGCGGCGCAGCGGACGGGGTGGCGTTGCGCTCCACCACGTCCACTTTCGGTTCTCTCCAGGGCCCGGTCACGTGATAGGTCTTCGCACCGATCTCCCCGAGAGGCTTGGACAGCACCGCGCTTGTCGCCGCCCCCAGTGCCGCGCCGACCGGTCCGCCGGCCACGGCGCCGACCACGGCCAGCAGGTTGCCGGCCCGCGGATTCACGTCGATGGTCTGATCGAACTGCTGGGCACGCAGATCGGTACGGCCGCGGATGCGGATGTCCGCCGCAGGGCTCTCGATGGTCACCCGCTCGGTGGTGGCCAGGCCATCGCCGAACCGCACGGTGCCCTCGATCTGGTTGAAGGCCAGGCCCTTGGAGAAGAAGTCGCGGAAATCGAACATCAGGCGGCGTGGCAGCTGGGTCACGCTCAGCAGCCCGAGCACGCGGCCGGCGCCGGGCTCCAGCTCGAGCAACTGTCCGTTGCGCGCATCCACCACCATGCTGCCCTGTAGGTTGCCAAGCGCGAAATCGGACGGCCCGCCCGGCCACGCCGCCTGCAGGTCGATCCGGCCCTGGCCGCTGCGGACCTGGCCGGCGAGGTCGAAGTTCTGGGTCAGCCCGCCGAGGTCTTCGCTGCGTACCTGTGCGGTGACCCGGGTGCGGGCGTCGGCGCCCTTGCCCACCCACTGGCCGCGTACATCGATCGCCTGCCGCGGTGACCGGAACTCCAGCCGCTCCACGCTCAGCCCCTGCGCCAGCGGACGCGTGCGCAGCGTGGCCTGGCCGAGCTTGACCTTGCCGAACTGCAGATCGGCGATGTCCAGCGACAGCGGCGGCACGGCGGTCGGATCGGCATCGTTGGCGCTGGCCTGCACGCGTGCGGTCATCACCTCGCCATCGGGCAGGATGATCTGCGCGCCATCCCGTGGCGCCTGCACCTTCGGCGGCAGCGATTTCCAGTACACGCGCTGCAGGCTGCCCGCAACTGCGCCACCCGCGGCGGTGGACACCTGCAGACGGCCCGCCAGCGAAGGGCCGTCCAGCTGCACCTGCAAGGCGTCCGCCGACGGCCTGAGCTGCAGCCGCGTCTGTTCGAACACGCCGCCGATCAACAGCAGCTGCGCGACCTGCACGTCCACCGAGCGCAGCGGCAGGCTGTCACCGCCCTCGCCCGCCGAGCCCCGCGCCAGCGAGATCCATTCCAGCGCATCGAGCGAGCCGCTGTGGCCATTGACCGCCAGGCCACTGGACGGCGGCTCGCGATCCACCTGGGAGCGCCCCAGCGTGACCTGGACGCCCGTGCGCCCCTGCTGCGTGCGCGCCGCCAGGGCCACGCGCTCACCGAAGGCCACTTCGATCCGCCCATCGCCCATCGGCAGGGTGGCACCGACGGTGGTGGCGAGCGCTTCACCGGCGGGCTTCTGCAGCGGGGCGGGCAGGTCCAGCCGGGTGCCGACCAGATCGGAGGTCAGGCGCAGGCGCGCCGGTGCGGCGGAGCTGCCTGCGGCCACCTTCGGCAGGTCCACGCCGATGTTCCATTGCGAGGTGCCGTCGATATAGGGTTTGAGCCACGCCAGTTCCGGCGCGCGGTCGAGCAGCGTACCGGCGGCCAGGCGCGCCTGCAGCTGTGATTCGAACGCATGCTGCGGATCCCGCACGAAGCCGCCTGCGCGCAGGCCCAGCGTGCCATCGCTGCCCAGATGGCGCACCGAAAGGGCGTCGGCCGCGAAGCCGGCACTGCCGTAACGCGCGGTACCGTGCACGTTGTCGAACGCCAGGTCATAGCGCCGGTCAGCCAGCTTCACCCCCTCCAATGCCACGCTGCCCTGCAGATGGCCCGGCTGCCCGGCATGCAGCGGCTGCAGCAGATCGAAATCCACGCTGGCCGGTCCGCTCACCGTCAAGGCATCCAGCGTATCGCCATAGTCCTGCTGCAACGGGCTGTGCTTGAGCATGGCCAGCAGCGCCTCGGTGGTGCTGCGGGTGCGCGCACGCACGTACAGCGGCGAGCGCGCGAAGCTGTCGATGCCGGCCTCGATCTGCTCCACCTGGACGCCGCCCAGCGCCCCCCGCCCCTTCAGCGAGAAACCAGGTCCGATGAAGGCGATGTCGCCGTCAACGGCGGTCATCTCCGGCCAGGTTTTCTGGAAGCGGATGGTGCCGTCATCGATCCGTCCACGTGCCTCGAAACGCCCATCGTTGTTGTCGAACGGCCAGTCGTCCAGGTCACCGGTGACCAGGCCGATGCCATCGCGCACCTGACCGGACACCAGCGCGGTGTCCAGCCAGTCCACGGCCGCGGGACTCATCTTCGAGTGGATCCAGAAGCGCTTGGCGGCGACCATCGGCACGTCATCGATCTTCGCGGCCAGCTGCAGCCAGGGGCGTCCGCTGCTCTGGAACCACAGGCCGCCGCGCACGTCGGCGGCGTAATCGGTGCCCTGCACCCGCAGCGCGGAGGTGCCCACGCGCCAGCCACCGGCCTCGTCGCGCCAGCCGACCAGATCGCCGGCCAGCCGTACGTCGTGGCGCACCCCGAAGCCCTTGGGCCAGTCAAACCGCAGCTGCTGCGTCGGCTGCAGGCGCAGCTGGAACCCGTCCGCATCCGCTTCCACATGGCCGGCCACACCACGCAGCCCGGGCGAACCGTCCACGCTGCCGAAGCCAAGTTCTTCAAGCTCAGCCTGCGCCCACAACGCGCCGCCACGTTCGCTGCGCAGCTGCAGCTGGTGCAGGCGCACCTGCGGACGGGCGCGGTAGAGCCAGTCGCGCGTGCCCGCATCGAGTTGATCGGTCAGGGCGAGCACGCGCAGCAGCGCACTGCCATCCACCGCGTCTCCGACCAGCGCTACGTGCTGTCCGCCGCCGATCAGCAGGCCATCCAGCACCTGCTCGCGCCGGTCCAGCGTGACCCGCAGGCGCGGCGCGGCCAGGCGCCAGCCACCGGCGCTGTAACGCCAACGCGCGCGCAGCTGGACCCGTTCGAACAGCACCTGCGGCGCGGCCACCTGCGTGGTCGGGGCACCGGCGAGCTGCAGGCGCGCGAGATCGGCGTCGGCGGTGACCATCACCGGACGGAACCCGCGTACGGCCACCCAGGCATCCAGTTCGCCCTGCCCTTGCAGGGCCCGCATGCCGGCGGCAGCGAGCAGGTGCGACCACGGCCGCAGGTCGATCCGATCCCCTCCCAGCCAGGCCTCGCCATCGCCGTGGCGGCGGTCGATATCGAGCACCGCGGCAAGCGGCGTGCCGCCGGCCGCGGCCCATGCACGCGCGCCCACGCGGAGACGGTCGCCGTGCACCTGCAGCCGCAGGTCCACCCGTGGCAGCGTGGTCTGCACGCCAAGCGCCGGCGCGTCGATGGTCAACCGCCCGCCGTCAACCTGCAGCTCACCCAGCCGGCGCAAGGCATCGAGTGGATCACCCGCCGGCGCGGAGGGCATGCCCTGCACATACCAGCGACCGTCATCGCCGCGCTGCAGGGTCAGCGCCAGTCCGCTGAGCCGCAGCTCGGTCAGCGAATGCCCGGGCAGCAGCCCCGAATACATTGCCACCTGCACCTGCGCCTGGCCGATATGCAGCCCCTGTCCCGCGCCCAGCTGCAGGCCCTCAAGGCGCAGCAGCGGACCGCGGCGGGTCCACTCGGCCTGCAGCTGTTCGAAGCGCACCGGCTGTCCCGCACGCGCACTGAGCCACGCCGCCACCCGGTCCGGATGGCGTTCCACCAGCGGCAACAGCTGGCTGAGCGAGCCCACCAGCAGGGCCAGCGCGACCAGAGCGACCGCAGCGCCATACAGGGCCAGACGGCGGATCCTTCGCAGTCGCAGCCGCAGCGGCGCGGTCATCGGCTCCAGCCGGTCATGCGCCGGCAGGACTCAGAGCAGGACCACATCGTATTGTTCCTGCAGGTACTGCTCGTCCGCCTGGAAGCGGATGCTCTTGCCGAGGAACTCTTCCAGTTCGGCCACGGCGGTGGATTCCTCGTCGGTGATGCGCGCGACCACCTTGCTCGAGGCGATCACCAGCAGGCGTGCGGCATCGAACTGGCGCACCGCGCGGGTGATCTCGCGGAAGATCTCGTAGGTGACTGTTTCAGCGGTCTTGATCGAGCCCCGGCCACTGCACTGCGGACACGTCTCGGACAGCTGGCGCTCCAGGCTTTCCACCGTGCGCTTGCGGGTCATCTCCACCAGCCCCAGCGGCGAGAACTCATAGACCGTGGTCTTCGCATGGTCGCGCGCCAGGGCCTTTTCCAACGTGCGCAGCACCTGGCGGCGATGCTCGGGGTCATCCATGTCGATGAAATCGATGATGATGATGCCGCCCAGGTTGCGCAGCCGCAGCTGCCGCGCCACCGACTGGGCGGCTTCAAGGTTGGTGCGGAACACCGTTTCCTCGAGGTTGCGCTGGCCGACGAACGAGCCGGTGTTCACGTCGATGGTGGTCATCGCTTCGGTCTGGTCGATCACCAGGTAGCCGCCGGATTTCAGCGGCACCTGCTTGTCCAGCGCACGGCCGATCTCGTCCTCCACCCCGAACATGTCGAAGATGGGACGGTCGCCGTTGTACAGCTCCAGTTTCTCGGCCAGCACCGGCATGTACTTGGCCACGAACGCCTGCAGCTGCGCGAACGTTTCCTTCGAGTCCACCTTGACCTTGTCCACATCCTTGCGGATGAGGTCGCGCACCGAGCGCAGCGGCAGGCTCAGGTCTTCGTAGATCACACTGCACGGCGGCGCTTCGCGGCCACGCCGCTCCACCACGTTCCACACGCGCGAGAGGTAGGCCACGTCCTCGGCGATGGCCTCGGCAGGCTGTCCTTCGGCGTTGGTACGCACAATGTAGCCGTAGCCGCCGTGCTGGGCGGAAAGCTCGGTGACCAGCGCCTTCAGCCGTGCACGCTCGGCCTCGTCCTCGATGCGCGCCGACACGCCCACCACCTTGGACTGCGGCAGCAGCACCATGTAGCGCGACGGGATGCTGATCTGCGTGGTCAGGCGCGCGCCCTTGGTGCCGATGGGGTCCTTCACCACCTGCACCACGATGTCCTGGCCGTCGCGCAGCAGCTCGACGATCGGCACCGAGGACGGCGGTGGCAGGGTGGTGTTCTCGGTATCCAGGCTCGCCACCGGAGCAGGCCGCACGACATCGTTGGCGTGCAGGAAGGCAGCCCGGTCCAGGCCGACTTCCACGAAGGCCGCCTGCATGCCGGGCATCACCCGCTGCACCTTGCCGCGGTAGATGTTGCCGACCACGCCCCGCCGCCAGCCCCGCTCGATGTGCAGCTCCTGCAGCATGCCGTTTTCTATGACCGCGACCCGCGTCTCGCGCGGGGTCACGTTGACCAGGATTTCCTCAGACATCGACGGCAGCCTCCATGGCGGCAGCAGGGGGACAAAGCAGCCCGCACCGCGTGAGCAGCAGGTCGGTCTGGTACAGCGGAAGACCCATCACGCCCGAGTAGCTGCCGGCGAGGTGGGTGACGAATTGTTCGGCGCCGCCCTGGATGGCGTATGCGCCGGCCTTGTCGAGCGGCTCGCCGCTGGCGACGTAGGCGGCGATACGGGCCTCGTCCAGCGCCGCGAAGCTGACCTGCGACACCACCAGCACGCTGTCCACGGCGGTGGCACTGACCAGCACCACAGCGGTGATCACCTCATGCGTGGCACCGGACAACGCGCGCAGCATCGCGCGCGCATCGCTGGCATCGGCAGGCTTGCCGAACACACGGTCGCCGAGCACCACTTCGGTATCCGATCCCAGCACCCAGGCACCGGGGTCCTGCCCCACCACCTGGTCCAGGCCGGCGCGTGCCTTGTCCGTGGCCACGCGCAGCACGTAGTCGCGCGGGGATTCGGTGGCGCTGCGGCGCTCGGGGACCTCCAGGGCCACGGTGCCGAACGGGCGGCCGAGACGCGACAACAGTTCACTGCGGCGGGGGGAGCGGGAGGCAAGATAGAGCATGCACACAGCATACCTCGCGCGCATGGCCTGAACCGCCGCCTGCACCGCCTTGGCCGCTGTAACCCCGTTACGGCTCACAACGCGTTCATTCCCCTGCCAGCACCCTCGATGGCCCACCAGGAGACCTCCATGCGCCGCCCCGTCCTTTCCCCGCTGCTGATTGCCCTGTCGCTTGCTCTGGGAGCTTCCATGACCGCACATGCCGCCCCGCCGCCGCCGGCCGTCGCACCTGCCGCAGGCACCCTGCTCAACATTTCGGCCACGGCCGAAGCGCGGCGCGTGCCGGACGTGGCCACGCTGTCGGCCGGGGTCGTCACTGAAGCGGCCGATGGCAACAGCGCGATGCGTCAGAACGCCCAGCAGATGGACAAGGTACTGGCCGCGATCCGTGCGGCCGGCATCGCCGAGCGCGACGTGCAGACCAGCGGCATCAACCTGGGCCCTCGCTACCAGTACACCGAGAACCAGCCGCCGAAAATCACCGGCTACCAGGCCAGCAACACGGTCAGTTTGAAGGTCCGGGACGTCACCCGGCTGGGCAAGGTGCTCGACGCGCTGGCGGCCCAGGGCGCCAACCAGATCAATGGCCCCAGCTTCGAGATCGACCAGCCCGAACCGGTACGTGACGAGGCCCGCATGGCGGCGCTGAAGCAGGCGCAGGAGCGCGCGCAGACATATGCGAAGTCGCTGGGCATGCAGGTGCGCCGCATCGTGAGCATCTCCGAGAACGGGGGCGGCGGTGGCATGCGTCCGATGATGATGTCCGCCCGCGCAGCCTCCATGGAAATGGACACGCCGGTCGCCGCCGGTGAGACCACCGTGTCGATCAGCCTCGACGTGGTGTTCGAACTCGGCCGCTGAGTGCGCGGGTGGCCCTCGGGGCTGCCCCGGTTCCTGACTGCAACCCGAACGCCGCGAGCCTGCACCCTGTGCAGCCGCGGCGTTCCGCGTTATGCCTGCAGCGCCGGCCCCGCCTGCGTTGAAAAGGCGCCGGTACGACAGCGTTCCCCTGCCCAAGGAGATGGACCATTGTTCGTACGTATCCGGTCGCTGCGCCCTCCCTCCAGCCTGCCCGCGTGCTCGCATGGAGCACCGCCCTGGCGCTGCACCTGCTCGCGTTGATGCTGCTGCTCATTCCGGCGGCTTACCAGGCCGTGCCGCTGCCGCGCGACAAGGTCCAGGTGCGGTTGATCCCCGCACTGCCGGATCCTGTGCCGCCCGTTCCGCCGGCGGTTTCCGCACCGTCGCCTGTGCCGGCGCCCATCGTGCCGCGCGCTGTGCCTGTCATGCCATCGACGCCAACCCTGCCAACGGCCACCGCTGAGGTTGCCGAAAGCACCGCACGTGTGGAGCCGGCGGCCGCGCCCGCCGCGACGATGGAAGGACCTGGCGTCGAATCGCCACCGGCAGCGAGCGGCGCGCACCTGCAGTACCGCAGCGCGCCGCCGCCCGCCTACCCGATCGCCGCCCTGCGCAACGGCGAGCAGGGCACGGTCCTGCTGCGGGTAGAGGTGAATGCCGAAGGCCGACCGACGGCAGCCAGCGTGGAACGCAGCAGCGGCTCGCGCACCCTGGACCAGGCCGCGCGCCAGCAGGTGCTGCGACGCTGGCAGTTCGTTCCGGCACAGGACGGCGGCCAGGCCGTGCCGGCCATCGGCCTGGTGCCGGTGAGTTTCTCGCTGCCGGATTGACAGGTCACCCTCCGGGCGACGATGGCCCGGCGCCGCCCGGTAATTGCCAAAAGCGACACGCTCTGTCGCCGATTAAGCAATTTTTCACTACGGCGTCACTTGATTGAAACCTATGTTGGCGCCGTTACGTCGGGGGAACGTGACGCCACCACCATCGGCATTCCAGTCAGGAGAGCACCGTGAATCACCGGATCCACTGCCCCGCCCGTCGTCGCCCGTTGTCCCGCTCCATTGCCTCCATACTCACTGGCGGCGCCCTGCTGCTCGCGGGCGCCGGAATGACCACCGCGTCTGCGCAGAATGCGACCACCATGGACCGCATCACGGTCACCGGCTCGAACATTCCCCGCACCGACACCGAAACGCCCTCACCCGTGCAGGTGGTGACCCGGCAGGAGATCGACCGTACCGGCAAGACCACGGTCGCCGAATATCTGCAGACCCTCACCTCCGACGGTTCCGGTTCCATTCCCAAGACCTTTGGCAATGGCTTTGCCGGCGGCGGTGCAGGCATCTCGCTGCGCGGCCTGGGCGCCGGCTCGACGCTGGTGCTGCTCAACGGCCGCCGCATGGCCACCTATGGCCTGGCCGATGATGGCCAGAAGGTCTTCACCGACCTCAGCACCATCCCGCTCGACGCCGTGCAGCGCATCGAAGTGCTCAAGGATGGCGCCTCGGCGATCTATGGATCGGATGCGATTGCCGGCGTGGTCAACATCATCCTGCGCAGCGACTTCGACGGTGTGATCCTGCGCGGCTCGTATGGTCTGTCCGGCGACAGCGACGGCGATGCGAAAAAGGCCACTCTGACCGCCGGTACCGGCGATCTGTCCACCGACGGCTGGAATGCCTTCTTCAGCCTCGACGTCGGCAAGACCGACGCCATCAAGATCAGTGACCGCCGCGACCGCAAATGGATCGGAACCGGCGACATCCGCCGCTATGGCTATGATGCGGCCGATGCCCAGTTCCTGGGCGGTGCGTTTCTTTCCGGCGGCACCGCCGGTGGCGTGGGCCCGAATGGGTCGGTGTTCGATGACCGTACCGCGCCCTCGCAGCTGGTCGCACTGCCCGGCTGTGCCGGGCTGACCACCATTCCAGGACAGAGCGATGCCACCGCGCAGGCGCAGGGATGCCTGTGGGATCCGGCCCAGCTCTATCGCGACCTGAGCCCCGAAGAGAAATACGTGAATGTGTTCGGCCGCGCCAGCTTCGCCTTTGGCGAGGGCGGCGAGATCTATACGGAAATCGGGTACTCCAAGAAGGACACAACCTTCAGCAACACGCCTTCCGGCGTTTCCGGCGGATGGGGTTACCCGGGAGGCCCGGTCAACGCCAACAGTGGCGCCGGGGCCACCGTGCTCGGCCCTACCCACCCGGACAATCCCATTCCAGGCCAGGCCTCGCGCCTGCGCTACAGCGCCTGGGACGTGGGCCCGCGCGTGACCGAGAACACCAACGAGTTCAATCGCTTCCTGGTTGGCGTGAAGGGCAACTGGGGTGACTGGAGCTATGACACCGCCTACCTGCACTCAGGGACCGATCTGGTCAATACGCGGACCGGCTTCCTGCGCTACAGCGCCGTGCAGTGCGTGCTGGGCAACCCCGACTGCGCCTTCGGCACCTGGCGCATCGGTGACGATGCAGGCCTCACACCGCAGTCGGTCTACGATGCGATCTCGCCGACGATCAGCGCACGGGCCAAGTCCAGCCTGGACATGTTCGATGCACGCGTCTCGCGCAGCCTCGCCGACCTGCCCGGCGGTCCGCTGGGACTGGCCTTCGGCACCGAGTGGCGGCGCACCAGCAACAGCCTGACGCCGCAGACGTTCACCGATACCGGCGACATCATCGGACTGGGTTACTCGGCCTACGATGGCACGCAGAACGTCTACGCCGGGTACGCCGAACTTTCGGCACCGGTGCTGGAGCAGCTCGAACTGTCGGCGGCCGTGCGCTATGACAAGTATGAAAGCGGCGACAGTGCGACCAAGCCCAAGGTGGGCCTGAAGTGGACCCCGTCGGAATGGCTGGCCCTGCGTGCCAGCTACGCCGAAGGGTTCCGCGCGCCCAACCCCGCCGAGAACGGGGATGGTGGACTGGCGGCGTTCTCCAACGCGCGCGATCCGGTGCGCTGCGCGATCGCCCCCGACAGCGAGTGCACCGCTCGCTCGGTGGCGATCATCACCCGGCCCAATGCCGATCTGAAGCCCGAAGAATCCAAGAGCTACTCCATCGGCCTGGTGCTGCAGCCGACCGCCACCACCTCGCTCACCATCGATGGCTGGGAAATCAAGCGCAGCGACGAGATCGCCCAGGGCAGCACGGCCGATGCCATCGCTGCCGGGAACGTGCTGCGCGACAGCAACAACATCGGCGGCGTGGCCAACAGCGGCTCGATCCTTGCGGTGAACACGTCCTACGTCAACGCCGCGTCCTCGCGGGTGCGCGGCATCGACACGGACATCCGGCAGACCTTCGAGATCGGCCCTGGCCAGCTGGAAATGGACCTGCAGTGGAGCCACCTGCTGAAGTTCGAGCGGACCGAAGGCGATGCCACCGTGGATTACGTGGGCACGCACGGCAACTGCGATGTCACCAACTGCATCGGCACGCCGCAGGACCGCATCAACTTCGGCACCACCTGGAACCAGGGGCCGTGGAGCGTGAGCGGGGTGGTGAACTACATCGACAGCATGGAGAACAAGGATCGCCGCGGTGGCGATTACCTGGCCTTCTACGCCGACGGTTCGCCGGTGGAGAAGATCGCTTCGTTCACCACCTTCGATCTGTCCGCACGCTGGAGCGTGACCGACGCGTTCGAGCTGAGTGCTTCGGCCCAGAACGTGTTCGACCGCGTGGCGCCGCTGGATCCTTCGACCTACGGTGCGGTGAACTACAACCCGCTGCACTTCAGCGGTGCGATCGGCCGGTATTTCACGGTGGGAGCGAAGTACACCTTCAACTGATCCCCCGGAAGGACCTGCATCCCTTGGCGTCGACCCAGCGTCGGCGCCAAGGAGTCATGTAGGCCGATACTCCGGCGCTAGCACTGCGTGCGTCGCTTCAGCGCGCCTACGGCCACGCCGATGCCCATGGCGCTGAAGCTCCCGGCCAGTGCACCGTCGAGCCAGCGCTGCCCTGCAGCAGCCGCGACACAGGTACCGATGACGAGCCCGGTGAGGGTGGCGATGGCGATGAGGCGCTTGCGCGCGTGCTGCGCAGCCAAGCGTGCGTTGCGCTGTTCAATCGCAAGGCGGTGTGCGGGATCGCGGTGAAGCGCCGCTGCTATGACGGCCTCCATGGATTTCGCGTCGATGCGGCTTCTCCGTCCGTGGACTAGTTGTTCATCATAATCGCGGCAGGCGGCCGAGCCATAAAAAAACCCGCATCTCGCGATGCGGGTTTGAAAATGGCGCCCGAAGTTGGACTCGAACCAACGACCCCCTGATTAACAGTCAAGTGCTCTAACCGGCTGAGCTATTCGGGCAGACGCTCAGTATAACGACTCTTCACGCACGATGGTAGGGGTGGTTGGCGAGCATCGCCGCCGCGCGGTAGAGCTGCTCGGCCACCACCAGGCGCACCAGCATGTGGGGCAGCGTCAGCGGTCCGATGGACCACGTCTCATCAGCCAGCGCGGACACCTCGGCCGAATGACCTTCCGGTCCACCGATCAGGAACGCAAGGTCCCTGCCCTGCCCGCGCCAATGCTCGAGCCGCTGCGCGAGCTGCTCCGAACTGAGCGGCCGCCCGGGCACGTCGAGCGCCACCACATGGGCATTCTTCGGCAGCGCGGCGATCACCCGCCGGCCCTCGTCCTCGGTGGCGCGGCGCGCATCGCGGCCCTTCCCGCGCAGCCCCGGCTCGATCTCCACCAGGTCGAACGGCAACCAGTGCGAGAGTCGCTTCTGGTACTCGGCAAATCCCTGTGCGACCCAGCTGGGTGCACGTTCGCCAGTGGCGATCAGGCGGGCTTTCATCGTGACTCCTCATAACGGCCGACGGCGCCATCGGCGCCGTCGGGGATGCAGCGGTGCAGCGCAGCGACGGCTCAGACGGCTTCTTCGTCGTCACCATCGCGCGAAGGCGGCTGGTCGCCCACCGTCCACAGGCGCTCAAGCGCATAGAGCTCGCGCATGCGCGGCAGCATGACGTGGACCACGACATCGCCCAGGTCCACCAGGACCCATTCCGCCTCGCGCTCGCCTTCCATGCCCAGCGGCATCATGTCGAGCTTCTTGGCGAAGCGCACGACTTCTTCGGCGATCGACTTGACGTGGCGCGAGGACGTGCCCGAGGCGATCACGAAGTAGTCCGCGACGCTGGACTTGCCGCGCACATCGATGCTGACCACATCGTGCGCCTTCAGTTCGGCGGTGGCGTCCATGACGCAGGCCAGCAGCTGCTCGACGGAGGGCGGCGGGTTCGGCAGTTGGACCTTGATGGTCTGGGGTTCGGGCTGGTTGCTCAAAGCGGGTCGACTCGATAAACGTGAAGGAGATTATACGGTGCCGCCGCCCGCTCGGCATTCACGCCTGCGGCCGGGCATACAGCTGGTGGGTCGCCACGTAGTCGGCCACGGGCGGGGGCAGCAGCGCACGCCACGCGCCGCCGGCGGCGATGCGGGCACGCACTTCGCTCGCCGACTCGCTGCGCAGCGGCTGCTGGAGACGCAGGACGCCGCCAGCCGCCGAGGCGAAGAGCCGCTGCACATCGTCGGTCCAGCGCCCCTGCAGGGCCTCGCCCAGTGCCCCGTCCACCGCATCGCGCAGGGGGACGCCCGGACGCTCGGCCACGATGAAATGGGCCAGCCCCAGCAGGTGTTCCCAGCGATGCCAGGAGGTCAGCGAAAGCAGGCTGTCGGCCCCGACCAGCCAGGCCAGCGGGCGCGTCGGCCCCAGTTCGGCACGCAGCTCGGCCAGGGTGTCGACGGTGTAGGACGGCACACCCGGGTCGCGCCGGGCACGCTCCAGCTCGCGCCGGTCCAGCAGCAGCCCGGGCTCGTCACCCAGCGCCAGGCGCAGCATCTCGCAGCGCTGCTCGGCATCGGCGCCGGGCGTGGCACGGTGTGGCGGGTCCGCCGCCGGCAGCAGGCGGACCGCAACCTGCAGTTCATCGCGGGCCGCACGCGCGATCGCGATATGGCCCAGATGGACCGGGTCGAAGGTACCGCCGTAATAGATGCGCAGGCTCACCGCCGGCGCTCAGGCACGGGCCAGCAGGCGCACCGCGCGCGCCTCGGCGATGGCCACCAGCAGGCGCTCCAGCGCGAGCCAGGCGTCACCGTCGGCGCGGCCCTTGGCAATGCGGTCCACCAGGCCGGCCTCGGCGACGAACCGTTCCCAGCGCCGCGTATCCGGGTGCCGGGTCAGCGCGCGCTTGTAAGGGGCCTGGCGCGATTCCCAGATTCCGCGCGATTTCATCTCGGCCGCCAGGTTGCCGCCCTTTGCCTGCACGCGCGCCAGTCCTGCGCCGGCCAGCAGCTCGCGGATGATGATCGGCGTCAGCGCGGCAACCGCTTCGCCTTCGGCGCGCAGGCCGGCGAGCATGCGCAGCACGGCCACCGGTTGCCCGGAAAACGTGCTTTCAACCAGGCGGAACACGTCGTAGCGGGCGGCGTCGGCCACCAGCGATTCCATGCGCTCCACATCCAGCGTTTCGCCCGGCTCCACCAGCAGCGCGAGTTTGTCGATCTCCTGCGCGGCGGCCAGCAGATTGCCTTCCACGCGCTCGGCCAGGCGCTGCACGGCTGCAGGCGCGGCACGCACGCCCTTGGCGCGCAGGCGCCGCTCGATCCAGTCCGACAGTTCATGCGGCTTGATCGCCCACGCCACGGACATTACGCCGGCGCGGTTCACTGCATCGGCCCACTTGCCCTGGTGGGATTTGCTCCATTCGTTGGCGGTGATCAGCAGGACCACGTCCGGCGGCGGTGCGGCGCAGAAGTCGCTGATGACCTCGGCGCCCTCCTTGCCGGGTTTGCCGTTGGGCATCCGCACTTCGATCAGACGGCGTGCACTGAACAGGCTGGGCGCGTTGAAACCGCCCTGCAGCTGCCGCCAGTCGAAGTCACGCCCGTCCGCCTCGAACACCTCGCGTTCGCTGATTCCCTCGCTGCGCGCCCGCGCCCGCACCGCATCGGCGGCCTCGAGCACGCGCAGGGTTTCCGGCCCGGCGATGAGGTACACCGGCGCCAGCGGCTGCCCGCCGGCGCTGGTGCTCAACTGCTCCGGGCGCACTTCCATCGCGGCCGGCTCAGTCCTTGACCGGCGGCGGCTGGATGGCCGGCACGCCCGCGGGCGCTGCGCCGGCCGGCGTCACGGCCGGTGCCGACGGGTTGCGGCCGGCGCGGATTTCATTGCGCACCACGCTGTCGATGCGCCGGATGATGGAGGCGGACATTTCGCGGCGCAGTTCATCGGACAGGATCTCGCGCTCGGTGGTGGTACCGGTGGCGTCGGTCGGCGGCGAAACGTAGTCACGCGACAGCTCGATCACCTGCTGCGGGACCAGCTCGCTGCCATCGGCGCGGCGGAAGATGAATACCACCGCATAGCGCAGGCTGAACTCCTGCGCGCGGCCCTGGCCGTCGATGGCGATGGGCAGGTCGCCCCAGCGTTCGGACTGGATCTGCAGCTGCGCACTGCCGGTGGTGTCGTCCTCGTCGGCCAGCGTGGCGCCGGACGCCTGCAGCGAGCGGCGCAGCGACTTGACCAGCTCACTGTAGGGGGCGGTGGAGACCACGCTCACCGCCGCCGTATCGGCCGGCAGCATGAGCTTGTTGCGCAGGTGGAAACCACAACCGGCCAGGCCGACAGCGATGAGGAGAGCAAGCAGGATTCGGGTCATGGACACAGTCTGTAGGAGCCGGGCGGTTGCGGCAAACATAGCCTGCCCGAGGGGACGTGAATACAGGATGGGGACGGGGCGCCGGCGGCGCATCCCGTCCCCTGCGGATCAGGCAGCGACGATGTTCACGATCTTGCCGGGGACGATGATGATCTTGCGCACCGCCAGGCCCTCCAGGAACTTGGCCGCGTTGGGTTCGGCCAGCGCCAGCGCCTCGACCTGCTCGCGCGGGGCGTCGGCAGCCACCTCGAGGGTGCCGCGCAGCTTGCCGTTGACCTGCACCGCCAGCGTGACCGCATCACGCACGAGCGCGGCGCTGTCGGCCTGCGGGAAGGCCTGGTCTTCCAGCAGCGTCTGCCCGTGGCCGAGCACCTGCCAAAGGGCATGGCTGACGTGCGGCGTGATCGGGTTGAGCATCAGCACGATGGCCTGCAGGGCTTCGTGGCGGACGGCACGTCCCTGCGTGCTGGCATCGTCGAACTTGGCCAGCGCGTTCATCAGTTCCATCACCGCCGCGATGGCCGTGTTGAAACTGTGGCGGCGACCGTAATCGTCGCCGACCTTGGCGATGGTCTCGTGGGTCTTGCGCCGCAGGGCCTTCTGTCCGGCGTCAAGCGCACCGATATCCAGCGCCGGCGCGGCGCCCTCGGCGGCGTGCCGGTGGACCTGGGTCCACAGGCGGCGCAGGAAACGCGCCATGCCGTCCACGCCCGCCTCGTTCCATTCCAGTGACTGCTCCGGCGGTGCGGCGAACATGGAGAACAGGCGCACGGTGTCGGCGCCGTACTTGCCGACCATCACCTGCGGGTCCACGCCGTTGTTCTTCGACTTGGACATCTTCTCCGTGCCACCCACCACCACCGGCTGGCCGTCGGCGATCAGCGTCGCGCCGGTGATGCGCCCGCGCTCATCACGCTGCACGTCCACGTCCGCCGGGTTGATCCAGTCCTTGGAGCCGTCCGGGTTGGCGCGGTAGTAGGTTTCGGCGATGACCATGCCCTGGCACAGCAGGTTGCGGGCCGGCTCGTTGCTGTCCACCATCCGCGCATCGCGCAGCAGCTTGTGGAAGAAACGGAAATACATCAGGTGCAGGATGGCGTGCTCGATGCCGCCGATGTACTGGTCGACGGGCAGCCAGTAGTTGCCCCGCTTGTCCACCGCATCGCGTGCACCCGGCGAGGTGTAGCGGGCGTAGTACCAGCTCGATTCCATGAAGGTATCGAAGGTGTCGGTCTCGCGTTCGGCCGCGCCACCGCAGTCCGGGCAGGTTGTCTGGCGCCAGGACAGGTCGGTCTTGATCGGCGAGCCGGTGCCGGAGAACGCCACGTCCTCGGGCAGCACGACCGGCAGCTGGTCTTCCGGCACCGGCACGGCGCCGCACTTGCCGCAGTAGATGACCGGGATCGGGCAGCCCCAGTAGCGCTGGCGGCTCACGCCCCAGTCGCGCAGGCGGTAGTTGACGCGACGCTGCCCCTGGGCCTTGCGTTCGAACCGTTCGGCCAGCGCTTCGAAGGCGCCCTGGAAATCCAGGCCGTCGAACTCGGCGGAGTTCACCAGCTCGGTCGCGCGGGTCTTGTCGCTGTACCAGTCCTGCCAGCGCGCGGCGTCCCAGCTGCGTTCATCGTCGTTGCGCGGCTCCTTCAGGGCGATGACCTGGCGGATCGGCAGCGCGTACTTGTTGGCGAACTCGTTGTCGCGCTGGTCGTGGCCCGGGACGGCCATCACCGCGCCGGTGCCGTAGCCCATCAGCACGAAGTTGGCGACCCACACCGGCACTTCATCGCCGGTCACCGGATGGATGGCGCGCAGGCCGGTATCCATGCCCCGCTTTTCCTGGGTTTCCAGCTCCGCTTCGGATACCCCGCCCTGCTTCATCTCGGCCAGCAGCGCGGCCAACTGGAGGTTGTTCCTGGCGGCGTGCAACGCCAGCGGATGTTCGGCGGCGATCGACACGAAGGTCACGCCCATCACGGTGTCCGGGCGGGTGGTGAACACGCGCAGCGGGTCCAGCGGCGCACCGTCCACGTCGCGCACGGCGAACTGGATCTCCAGCCCTTCGGAGCGGCCGATCCAGTTGCGCTGCATGGTCTTGACCGATTCCGGCCAGCCATCGAGCTCGTCCAGGCCGTCCAGCAGTTCCTGGGCGTAATCGGTGATGCGCAGGAACCATTGCGGGATCTCGCGCTTTTCCACCAGCGCGCCGGAGCGCCAGCCGCGGCCGTCGATGACCTGCTCGTTGGCCAGCACGGTCTGGTCGATCGGATCCCAGTTCACCACCGCGTTGCGGCGGTACGCCAGGCCCTTGCGCATCAGGCGGGTGAACATGCGCTGTTCATGCACGTAGTACTCGGGCGTGCAGGTGGCGAACTCGCGTGACCAGTCAATGGCGTAGCCCAGCGATTTCAGCTGCGCACGCATGTGGTCGATGTTCTTGTAGGTCCACTTCGCCGGCGCGGTCCTGTTCTTGATCGCCGCATTCTCGGCCGGCAGCCCGAAGGCATCCCAGCCCATCGGCTGCAACACGTTGTGGCCGGTCATCCGCTTGTAGCGGCTGATCACATCGCCGATGGTGTAGTTGCGCACGTGACCCATGTGCAGCGCACCGGACGGGTACGGCAGCATCGACAGGCAGTAGTACTTCGGCTTGTCGGAGGTTTCGTTGACCTCGAAGGCGCGGATGCCGTCCCAGTACTGCTGGG
This sequence comes from Xanthomonas sp. 60, assembly GCF_011761925.1. Lineage (NCBI taxonomy): Bacteria > Pseudomonadati > Pseudomonadota > Gammaproteobacteria > Lysobacterales > Lysobacteraceae > Xanthomonas > Xanthomonas sp. 60. Next base: position 208,636 of record NZ_JAASQW010000002.1, read on the forward strand.
CGGCGGTCTCAACCTGCTGCGGGTCGTAGGCGATGGGTTCGGCGCTGGTCATGGAACACGCGTATGCGGCGGCAAAGCGGCACAGGGTACCGCAGTGCGGCAAAAGGCTCCAATGACCGACCGCCGCGCAGGACGGGGGCCACCGCGGGGCGAGGGCCCGGAGGATGTCCCCGGACGCCGCGGGCCCACACCGCCGGCATCTCAGCGGCGGCGGGTGCGCCGCCCGGTGAGCCAGGGCGCGGCGGCCAGCCAGAGCACCCAGGCGGCGAACGCACCGCGCTGCGCCACCGGCGCCGGCAGTACCCCCTGCAGGGCGAAGGCCATGACCGCAGCCAGCCCGCCGCAGGCCAGCGTGAGCCCCGCCAGGGGCCGGGCGCGGCGCAGGCTGCCCAGGCCCAGCAGCAGCGCCCCGGCGACGAACCCCAGCACCCAGATCATCCACGCGCTGGCGTGGCGCTGACTGGCCACCCCGTCCAGGTCTTCGATATCCAACGGCAGCAGGCCCATGGCCGCGAAGGCGAGCGTGGCCAGCAGCAGCAGCTGCCCGCCGATACGGGCCAGCCACCCGGCATCCGGCGGCAGCCTGCGCTGGAGGTCGAGCACGGCCATCGCGGCCAGCACCCCGGGGACGATCCATCCCAGTATGTTGAAGCCCATGGCGCGCGGCACGCCGTTGGCGCCCAGCAGCGCAACCGGGTGCACCCCCTGCGAGTAGCCTTCGAGCAGGGCCCCGAACCCCAGCGTGGCAAGCACGAACAGCAGTCCGGCGAGGGGCCCGGCACGGCGCAGGCGCGGCCAGCCGGCGGCGGTTGGAGAGGGGCTGAGCGGAGACATGGCGGCGCCTTGGCAATGAGCAGTGCCCATTGTGCGGCCTGCACGCAGGCATGGGTTGAGTCCCTGCCCGCACGCCTCCATAGAAGAGGTTTCCCGCTGTGAGACGACCAACTTCCATGAGTGAACTGCCGAACGTCTTCGACGCTGCCACCGCCTCCTTCGAAACCGACGTCCTGCAGAAGTCCCTGCAGGTCCCCGTACTGCTGGATTTCTGGGCAACCTGGTGCGGGCCGTGCCAGACCCTGGGGCCGCTGCTGGAGAAGCTGGCCGGGGACTACAACGGGGCCTTCGTGCTCGGCAAGGTGGACGTGGACAAGGAACAGCAGATCGCCGCGGCCTTCCAGATCCGCTCGGTGCCCACGGTCATCCTGCTCAAGGACGGTCAACCCGTTGACGGCTTCCCCGGCGCGGTCACCGAAGGCCAGCTGCGCGAGTTCCTGACCCAGCACGGCATCACGCCGGCCGAGGCGGTGGCCGACGAGGCGGCCGAGCCGGCACCGCTGGACCCCCAGGCGCAGGTGGATGTGCTGCGCGCGCAGATTGCCGCCGAACCGGGCAAGGACGAACTGCGCCTGGATCTGGCGCTGGCGCTGCTGCAGGTGGGCGGTGTGGACGAGGCGCGGCGCCTGATCGAAGGGCTGCCCGCCAACCTGTCCACCGATGACCGGGCGGTGCGCGCCAGTGCCCGGCTGGCCTTCGCCGCAGCGCTCCAGGACGCTCCCCCTGCCGAAGCGCTGGAGGCCCGTATCGCCTCCGACGGCGCCGATCTGGAGGCCCGTCATCTGCGCGGCGTGCAGCAGCTGCTGGCGGGTGAGGACGAGGCGGCGCTGGCCCAGTTCCTGGAGATGCTGCGCGTGGACCGCAATTGGCGCGAGGGGCTGCCGCGCAAGGCACTCATCGATGCATTCAACGTGATCAACGATCCGGTACTGGTGAGCGGCTACCGCCGCCGCATGGCGGCCCTGCTGTTCTGACCGTTGCCAGGCAGGGTGCGCCGGGCCTCACCCGGAACCGGCGCGCCCTTTTCCATACGCTGCCGCATGGATAGACTGGCGGTCCCCACCGCGCAGGATGCCCATGAACGCCCGACTCTTCCGCTTCGGCATGAATCTGTGGCCGCCCTTCCTGCTCAGCGGCATCCATGTCACCCGGCTGAGCGCTGACTACCGGCACACGGAGGTCGAACTCCGGCTGCGGCCGTGGAACCGCAACTATGTAGGCACCCATTTCGGCGGCAGCCTGTTTGCAATGACCGATCCGTTCTGGATGCTGGGCCTGATGCATACGCTGGGCCGCGACTACTACGTCTGGGATCGTGCGGCGGAGATCGCGTTCCTCAAACCCGGTCGCGGCACCGTGCGCGCCACGTTCGAGATCGATGACGCGCTGCTGGCGACGTTGCGCAAAGCAGCGGCGGGCGGAGAGAAAGTGCTGCACTGGTTCAGCAATGACGTCGTGGATGACCGCGGCGAGGTGGTCGCGCGCGTGCGCAAGCAGGTCTACATCCGGCTCAAGCCGACAGCGCGGGTCGCCGGTTCCTCCAGCACACCGGATGCCGCCTGAGAAAAACTGTAAATAACGGGGTCTTCATCGCTCGTTGTGACCGGGGTGCTCCTGCACGCGGGGGCCATGCCGAACCATCGGCCGGGCCACACCTTCGTGGCGCCGATCGAGTCAAACCCGACATGTCCGATGCATCCAGTCGCCGTACCTTCCTTCGAACCGTCACCTGCAGCGGTGCCGCGCTGATGGCCGCACCCCTGCTGGCCCACGGGGCGCGCCGTCCGGCGGGCCTGCCGCCAACAGCTGCCGAGATCACTGGCCCGTTCTATCCCATCCAACGCCCCCTCGATGAGGACAATGACCTCACGCTCCTGCGCGGTTCAACGCAGCGCGCGCAGGGACGGGTGATCGACCTGCATGGACGCGTGGTCGGCACGGACGGACACCCGGTCCGCAACGCCATCATCGAGATGTGGCAGGCCAACACGCATGGTCGTTACGCGCACAAGAGCGACCCCAACACGTCCGCGCCCCTCGATACGGCGTTCCAGGGCTTTGGACGCCAGCTGACCGACGCCCAGGGCGCCTTCCGGTTCCTGACCATCGTGCCGGGCCCCTACCCGGTCGTCGATGGCACGGACGCGTGGACGCGCACGCCGCATATCCACTTCGACATCCGGGGCGTGCATGACCGCCTGGTCACCCAGATCTATTTCAGCGACCAGCCGTTGAATGCGACCGATCGCTTGTACCAGGCCCTGTCACCGAAGGAGCGTGAAACCGTCACGCTGACGCTCACCCCGACGGCGCTGGAGACCGGTCGCGCCGAGCGGGCAGACTGGCTGGTGGTGCTCGCCAGCGGCTGACGATCCGCGCGCCGCGCACAGGGCGCCGGACCGGCTGCTGCCCAGGTCCAGCGCCCGCTACAATGCGCGGATGTCTCTCCAATCCCCCACACTCGCACCGCGCCCCTCCCTGCAGCGGCTGTTCATCACCGGCCTGCTCACCCTGCTGCCGATCTGGCTGTCATGGGTCGTGGTGAAGTTCGTCTTCGTGCTGCTGTCGGGCATCTCCAGTCCCCTGGTGGTGCCGCTGTCGCAACGCATCGCCACCTCCTTCCCCCACTACCTGGGCTGGGTACAGGCCGAGTGGATCCAGAACACCATCGCGCTGCTGGCCACCGTGCTGGTGATCCTGGCGGTGGGCGTGCTGAGCCGGCGCGTGGTCGGCCAGCGCCTGCTGCGCTGGGTGGGTGCGGTGATCAGGCGCATTCCGCTGGCGAGCATCATCTATGACAGTGCGAAGAAGCTGCTGGACATGCTGCAGACCGAGCCTGGCACCACCCAGCGCGTGGTCCTGATCGACTTCCCGCACCGTGACATGAAATCGGTGGGCCTGGTCACCCGCGTCATCAAGGAACAGGGCACCGGGCGCGAGCTGGCCGCCGTGTATGTGCCGACCACGCCCAACCCGACGTCCGGCTATCTGGAGATCGTGCCGGTGGAGCTGCTCACCCCCACCGACTGGACGGTCGATCAAGCGATGAGTTTCATCATCTCCGGCGGTGCCGTGGCCCCGGACAGCGTGCCGTTCACCCGGGCCGGCGACCGCGGCCTGTAGATCCAGGCCCCGGTTGGCCACGCTGACTCAACGGCAACCGGCGCCGCCGTTGTCCCAGGCGCAACTGGCCGTTCGCGGCAGGATCGTGCAAGCTCGCGGGTCTGTGTTCCACGGAAGTAAACGATGCCCCAGCCCGCACGCGCCCTGGCGCTCGCCATCGCCAGCCTGATGGCCCTCAGCGTCCCGCCGCCGGCGGATGCCGCACCGAAGAAGAAGACCGCCACGGCGCAGGCCGCGCAGGCCCGCCAGGGCAGCCGCCCCGCGAGCCGGCCCCGTGCCCGTCCCGCCGCGCGCCAGGCGCGTGCGCCGGCGGCACCGGCCACGCGTGCGGCCCAGCTCGAGCGCCTGTACGCCGATTACTGGAATGCCTCGATGCAGCTCAATCCGCTGCAGGCCACGTTCCAGGGCGATCCACGCTACAACGACCAGCTCCCCAACTTTCTCTCCGCGGCCTGGCGCACGCAGTCGCACGCGTTCACGGTGGAATGGCTGGGCAAGGTGGAAAAGATCGGCAGCGAGGGCCTGCAGGGCCAGGACCTGCTGAGCTATGAAATGTTCGTGCGCGATGCCCGCGCCTCGCTGGCGGCGGAAAAACACCCTTCGTGGATGCAGCCGATCAGCCAGTACTACAACCTCGGCAGCATCATGGCCATCCTCGGGTCCGGTGCGGGCGCGCAGCCGTTCAACACCGTGCAGGACTACGACAACTGGTCGCGTCGCTCGCTGGGCATCCCGCCGCTGTTCGAGCAGGCCATCGCCAACATGCGCGAAGGCATGAAGGCCGGCGTGGTCCAGCCGCGCGACCTGATGGAGAAGGTGCTGCCGCAGCTGGATGCGGTGATCAAGCCGACGGCCGAGGAGAGCATCTTCTGGTCGCCGATCCGCACCCTGCCGGCGTCCATCGGCGAAGCCGACCGCACCCGGCTGAGCGCCGAATACAAGCGCATGATCGAGCTGCGCATCATGCCGGCCTACCGCGCACTGCGCGGCTTCATCGCCACCGAGTACCTGCCCGCCACGCGCACCACGGCGGGCATGGGCGCCCTGCCTGACGGCCAGGCGTGGTACGCCCAGGTGCTCGCGCAGTCCACCGCCACCGACCTGCCGCCGATGCGCCTGCACGCCTGGGCGGCGCAGCGGGTGCAAGGCCTTGATGCGCAGATCGCCACGGTGATGAAGGAACAACGTATCCGCGGCAACCAGGCCAAGCTGCTGCGCAGCCTGCGCGAGGACCGCCGCCACCAGTTCAGCGATGCCAACGCGTTGCTGGCACGTTATCGCCAGGTGCAGCAGCAGGTGGCCGCCAGGCTGCCGGCCGTGCTCGACACGTTGCCTGCCGCACCGCTGGCGATCCAGCCGGTGGACGCCGAGCGCGCACTGAACGCGCCGGCGGTGAGCTACCAGACCGCTCCCGCTGCCGGTCGCCCTGCGGTACTGGCGGTCAACACCAACGATCTGCCTTCGCGCCGTCGCTGGAGCGTGCCGATGCAGTACCTGCACGAAGGCGTGCCCGGCCACCATGTGCAGCTGGGCCTGCAGCAGGCACTGGAAAGCCTGCCCCGGTTCCGCCGCCAGGGCGGCGATGCCGCGTTCGTGGAAGGCTGGGGCCTGTATGCCGAATCGCTCGGTGACGAACTGGGGGTTTACACCGACCCCTATGATCGCATCGGCTACCTCCATGCCGCACTGGCGCGCGCCGCCCGCGTAGTGGCTGACACCGGCCTGCACGCCGACAACTGGAGCAAACAGCGCGCGGTGACCTACCTGCAGGACACCGCCGGGATGACCCCGGCCGATGCCGTGGCCGAAGTGGAACGGATGATGGCGCAGCCGGGCCAGGCGTTGTCCAACGTGCTCGGCGAAGCCCGGATCGTGCAGTTGCGCGATCGCGCGCGCCAGGTGCAGGGCCCGGCGTTCGACCCCCGCCGCTTCCACGCCGAACTGCTCAAGGATGGTTCGATGCCGCTGGATATCCTCGAAGCCAAGATGACACGGTGGCTGCAGCAGCCGGCAACGCCCTGACCAAGGCCAGCGGCAGGTCCTGGCCCATGCCATGACCTGCCGGCACCCACCGCCCGCCCCTCAGACGTAGATCACTTCTTCATCCGAAGAATCGTCAACCCAGCTCGCGAGCGGCGGCAGCGGGGACGCGCCGCTCGCCAACATTGCATCGTCGCTGAAGCGCAACGACCCATCATGACGGTCTCCCTCGATCGCTGGGGTATCGGCCAGCGCGGGAGGTGGCAAGATGCTGGAGACAAGCGGCGAAGACGTGCGCAGTATTCCCTTTCTCCCGGACGGCACCCAGGGGGACGTACTGGCGAGTTCCACCGTGTACTCCGGCCCGAGATCGGCTCGCCTGCCCGGACCAGGTTTGGTACGGATGTAGGCCAGGCGAGTCTCGGCCTCATCCAGACTCTCGTTGCTGTCGGTGTGGACGGCCAGATCCATGCCGACGAACGTCAGCCTCGAAGGCTGCTTCGCGTACTCACCATCGATCAGCGCCAGGTCCTCGCAAGAGGTAGCGGAAAGACGCTCGTTGGCCTTCGTCAACCGCGCCTCGAACAGCGTGCGGTACTCCCTGTATTCGTCCACCGAGAGCGGTCGCCGGCGTGGCACGTCCTCTTCTTCACATTCTTCGACAACGTACGGCATCAGCGACTCGTCCGGCGGGGCCATGTAGTCGATTTCCTCGCCTTCACTGAAGTCCAGCCAAGGCCTGTCACGGATATCGTTGACAGGGTCAGCGAACTCGATCACGCCTGGCGCCCAATCATCGTCGTCGCTGTTTTCCAGCGCCGCATGGTCGATGATCTCGTTGTCGTCAAGCCACGAGTCCGGGATATCGTCATCAAGGTCCCCGTCGTCCGATCCGGACGGCGCGACGAAGGCGCCCGGAACGGGCGCGGGGAGAGCCGTCTTCTCCGTGAGCGACACGCCATAACGGATGACGTCGACGTTGCGCGCACTCGGCGGCAGGCGCCAGCTGTCCAGCCCGGCCCAGTGCCCGCGCCAGACCGACCCCTCCTCGTCCGGCGAGGCCGGTGACGATGAGCGCGAGGGCCCATGGCCATCGTCTTCCGAAGCGGCCTGCACATCCCAGTCACCCAGCGCCAGGCAGACGCCATTCGGGCGCGCCACCGGCGTCCGCGGTGTAGCCGTTGCGGCAGGCGATGACGGCTCACCCGGCGACGGCCCCAGGCCGATCCCTTCATCCTCCGACGCAGACGACAGGCGCGCGGCGGAAGTGATCGCCAGCGTCAGGGCACGCGTCGAGCGGCGCGAGGCCAGCGTGTCGGCCTGCGGCTGGGGTGACAGGTCCGCCTGCGCCTTGGACTGCCGGAGGAACGACGTCACCGCGCGCGGACGCACATTCGTCGAGTACACCACGCCGGTGGCTGGATCATCGTGCATCGCACCCGGCGTGCGGCCTTCGTTCTGCAGGTGGTGAACGAAACGCTGCCAGCTGTCGTCGCTCAAGGGCGGGCGCGGCAGGCGGGTGCATGGGATCATGCTGACGGAGCGAGGGGCGGGGGCCGCAACGCGCGGTGCAGCATCAATGACATCAGGGGGCCTGCGCGGCAGCGGCGGCTCGTCCCGTGATGCATTGCGGACGGTGACCTTGTGCACCGCTGCGCCCACGTCCACGGTTGCGCCGCCGTGGGGTTTCCTGGCGTCTGCAAGAATGGCGCGCCTGATGGCATTGCTGGCGTTGAGTGACTCGACGGTGTGATGGCCGATCGGCCGTAGCGTGGGCATGGCGACTATTCCTTCATGTATTCCAGTCGCCAGCCTGAGGCCGCAGCCCGTCGCCGTGCTTTCAGTTTCCGTCTATGGCGCCTGCCCCTGTTCTGCGATGATGCGGGTCTCGCACCCGCTCCCTTGTCCCATGCCAACGCCTCTGCTGGGCATCCACCATGCCGCGATCATCTGCAGCGATTACGCCCGCTCGCGCGATTTCTACGTGCGCGTGCTGGGTCTGCGGGTGCTGGCCGAACATTTCCGTGCGGCTCGCGACTCCTGGAAGCTGGACCTGGCCCTGCCCGATGGCGCGCAGCTGGAGCTGTTCTCCTTCCCGGCACCGCCGCCCCGGCCCAGCCGCCCCGAGGCACTGGGGCTGCGGCACCTGGCCTTCCGGGTGACGTCGCTGGAGCCGGTGGTGGCGCGCCTGGCGGCGGACGGCGTGGCCTGTGAGCCGATCCGCGTGGACGAATACACCGGCCGGCGCTTCACCTTCTTCGCCGATCCCGACGACCTGCCTCTCGAGCTGTACGAAACCGACTGAACACGGCGCCACCGCACTTGCACCATACCGCCCCGGATGGGTATACAGTCGGCCTGTGCCGACACCCGCGTCGGCGCTCATTGATTCCCTGGGAGGGGACCCATGCGCAACACCTTCAAGACCCTGCTGCTGGCGCTGCCGCTGTGCCTGACCGCTCTGACCGTGCAGGCCAATGACTCGGCCGTGGGCCGCTGGAAGACCATCGATGACAAGACCGGCAAGGTGAAGTCCGTCGTGGAGATCAGCCAGGCCGCCAACGGCACGCTCTCCGGCCGCGTCGTCGACATCCTGCAGTCCGACAAGGGCCCCAATCCGGTCTGCAGCGACTGCACCGGCGCGAACAAGGACAAGCCCATCAAGGGCCTGACCATCCTCTGGAACCTCAAGCCGGACGGCGCCAGCAGCTGGTCCGACGGCACGATCCTGGATCCGGCCAACGGCAAGACCTACAAATCCAAGGCATCGCTGCAGTCCGGCGGCGCCAAGCTCGACGTCGCCGGATGCATTTCCTTCATCTGCCGCACGCAGACCTGGGTGCGCGAGTAACCGCGCCGCCGCGCGCGCCCTGACGGGCCAGGGACCGCTCTGCGCAGCGCGGTCCCTGGCCCTTCTCCATTCCGGGCTGCGGCGATTCGACGGGGCCATGCGATAATCCCCGATCCCCTCGCTGCACCGCCGTGACCATGACCCGTACCGCGCTTGTCACCACCGCCCTGCCCTACGCCAATGGCCCGCTGCACCTCGGCCATCTGGTGGGCTACATCCAGGCTGACATCTGGGTGCGCGCGCGTCGAATGAGCGGCGGTACCACCTGGTTCGTCTGTGCCGACGATACGCATGGCACGCCGATCATGCTTGCTGCGGAAAAGGCCGGGATCACCCCGGAAGCCTTCATCGCCGAGATCCAGGCGGGCCACGAACGCGACTTCGCCGCCTTCGGCGTGGATTTCGATCATTACGATTCCACCAATTCGGCGGCCAACAAGGCGCTGACCGAAGCGTTCTACCTGAAGCTCGAAGCGGCCGGCCACATCAGCCGCCGTTCTGTGGCGCAGTTCTATGACCCGGCCAAGGGCATGTTCCTGCCGGACCGGTACATCAAGGGCATCTGCCCCAATTGCGGCAGCGCCGACCAGTACGGCGACAACTGCGAAGTCTGCGGCGCCACCTACAGCCCGACCGAACTGAAGGAGCCGAAGTCGGTGATCTCCGGTGCCACGCCGGAAATCCGTGATTCAGAACATTTCTTCTTCGATGTGGGCCGTTTCGAAGCCTTCCTGCGCGGCTGGCTGGACGGCGATGTCGCGCTGCCAGGGGTCAAGGCCAAGCTGATGGAGTGGCTCGATGCCGAGGGCGGCCTGCGCGCGTGGGACATCTCCCGCGACGCGCCGTATTTCGGCTTCCAGATTCCCGGCCACCCGGGGAAGTATTTCTACGTCTGGCTCGATGCCCCGATCGGTTACCTGTCCAGCTTCCAGACCCTGTGCGCGAAGACCGGCGAAGATTTCCAGGCGCACCTGCGCGAAGGCAGCAGCACCGAACTGCACCATTTCATCGGCAAGGACATCGTCAACTTCCACGGCCTGTTCTGGCCGGCGGTGCTGCACGGCACCGGCCATCGCGCGCCCACGCGGCTGCACGTCAACGGTTACCTGACCGTGGACGGCGCCAAGATGAGCAAGTCGCGCGGTACCTTCGTCAAGGCGCGCACGTTCCTCGATGCCGGCCTGGAGCCGGAAGCGCTGCGCTATTACTACGCGGCGAAATCCTCCGGCGGCGTGGACGATCTGGACCTCAACCTCGGCGACTTCGTGGCGCGCGTCAACGCCGACCTGGTCGGCAAGTTCGTCAACCTCGCCAGCCGCTGCGCCGGCTTCATCAGCAAGCGCTTCCAGGGCCAGCTGTCCGCAGCGCTGCCCGATCCCGCCCAGTACGACCGTTTCGTGGATGCGCTGGCCCCCGTGCGCGAAGCCTATGAACGCAATGACGCCGCCGCGGCCATCCGCCTGACGATGGCGCTGGCCGACGAAGCCAACCGCTACATCGACGACGTCAAACCGTGGGTGATCGCCAAGCAGGAAGGCGCCGATGCGCAGCTGCAGTCCGTGTGCAGCCAGGGCCTGAACCTGTTCCGCGTGCTGGTCACCGCGCTCAAGCCGGTGCTGCCGGCCACCGCGGCCCAGGCCGAGGCCTTCCTCGCCGCGCCGGCGACCGACTGGACCGCACTGGCGCAGCCGCTGCGGGGCCACCGCATCAACGCGTATGTTCCGCTCTTCACCCGTATCGACCCGAAGAAAATCGACGCCATGACCGACGCCTCCAAGGACACCCTGCAGCCGACCGCTGCGGCCCCCGCCGCCTCGCAGAAGGCTGCCGCGCCCACGGCCCCCGCCGTCCCGGCAATCCCTGCGGCCGCGCCCCCCGCGGCCACGGAAACGGCCGCGCCGGCCTACATCGGCATCGACGATTTCGCCAAGCTCGATCTGCGCATCGGCAAAGTCCTCGCCTGCAGCTTCGTCGAAGGTTCGGACAAGCTGCTGCGCTTCGAGCTTGATGCCGGTGAGCTGGGCACCCGCCAGATCTTCTCCGGCATCCGTGCCAGCTACGGCGAACCGGACGCGCTGGTCGGCCGCAGCGTGGTGTTCATCGCCAACCTGGCACCGCGCAAGATGCGCTTCGGCCTGAGCGAGGGCATGATCCTGTCGGCTGGCTTTGATGGCGGCGCGCTTGCGCTGCTGGACGCCGACAGCACCGCACAGCCGGGCATGCCGGTCCGTTGACCGTCAAGGGCGCGGCACGCCCGCGCCCGTCGCCAGCCAGCTTGACGGACCGCAACGTGATGGGGACAACCGGACGGGAACCCACGGGCACGGGCACGGAGCTGGCCCTGTTCGACTTCGACCACACAATCACCCGTGGCGATACCTACGCGCGCTTCCTGCGCCTGGTCGCCACGCCGGAACAACGCGCCCGCGCCTGGTGGCTGATGGGCCCCTGGCTGCTGGCCCTGCGCCTGCGGCTGATCTCCGCCGCACGGGTCCGCGCGCGCGCGACGCGGCTGGTGTTCACGGGCCGCCACGCCGATGACATCGCGCGGATGGCCGGCACCTACGCCCGCGATGTGCTGCCTGGCAGGGTACGCCCGGAGATGCTCGAACAGATCCAGTGGCACCGTGCACAGGGACATACCGTGGCGGTGGTCTCCGGCTCGCTCGATCTGTACCTGCGGCCGTGGTGCCAGGCGCTGGGGCTGCAGGTGCTCTGCAACCAGCTGGAGATCGTCGACGGACGGTCCACTGGGCGTTATCTCGACCGGGATATCGCGCCGCGCAAGGCCGACGCCGTCCGCAGGCACTTCGACCTCACCGGCTACGCGTGCATCCACGCTTACGGGGACAGCGCGGAAGATCGTCCGATGCTGGCCCTGGCACACGAACGCTGGTATCGCGGCAAGCCGGTGAAGCGATGAGTGCCCTGCTGCCCCCGCTGGTGGAACGGCTGGACCGGTTGCTGCCGCAGACGCAGTGCGGCCAATGTGGTTTCGACGGCTGCCGCCCGTATGCCGAAGCGATGGCCCGTCGCCAAGCCGGAACGGAGCGCTGCCCGCCCGGCGGCGATGCGGGAGCCCGCGCGCTTGCGCAGGTGCTGGGCCAGCCGGCCGTTCCCTATGATCGCCAACGTGGCGTGCACGTGCCGCCGCAGGTGGCGGTGATCATCGAAGCGGACTGCATCGGGTGCACCAAGTGCATCCAGGCGTGCCCGGTGGATGCCATCGTCGGCGGCGCGAAGTACATGCATACCGTCATCGCCGATCTGTGCACCGGCTGCGGACTGTGCCTGCCACCGTGCCCGGTGGACTGCATCGACCTGCGCGCGGCCGGCGGCCGCCCGTAACACCGGCATTGCCCGGTGGTCGCCGGGCTGCGCCGGTCGGTGAGGTGGCTCAGGGGACCGCAGCGGTCACCACGATCTCCACCTTCCATTCGGCGTGCGCAAGCCGCGCCTCGACCGTGGCGCGGGCCGGCGTCATGCCCGGTACCACCCACTCGTCCCACGCCTTGTTCATGCCTTCGAAATCGGCCATGTCGGCCAGGAAGATCTCCGCGCGCAGCACGTGCTGCTTGTCACTGGCCGCCTGCACCAGCAGCTTGTCGATCTCTTCCAGCACCTGCCGGGTCTGGCCGGTGATGTCCTGGCTGGTGTCCTCCGGGATCTGGCCAGACAGGTAGGCCACCTTGTTGTGCACCGTCATCTCGGACATGCGCGGACCCACATCGATACGTTCCAGCATGGGCATCTTCCTCTCTATGGATGGCGTCCCATTCTCTCCCAACGCGAAGCGCCTGCCCACCGCCTCCCGAACCCGCGGCAACAGCCATGCACGGCCCCCTAGCCAAGCACCGCGCACAGGCGCACCCTTTGCACCGCGATACTCCCTCGCTCCTCCGCACCACACGATGACCGTTCCCACCGCGCCGGCCTCCTCCTTCGTACTGCGCCTGCGCTGCAGCGCGCCCGTCCTGGCCTCGCTGGCCATCCTTGCCCTTGCCCTGCACGGCCTGGCCAGCCAGTTCGACCTCCATGGTTACCGTGCCGTGCGCCAGGCGCTGCAGGGCTTCGGCAACGGGCAGCTGTTGCTTGCCGTGCTGCTTGGGCTGGCCAGCTACGGTTGCCTGATCGGTTTCGATGCCATCGGCCTGCACCGCAGTGGCGTGCGCGTGGCGCCCCTGCGCATCGGCATCACGGCCTTCCTTGCCCATGCTGTCGGGCAGACCGTGGGCTTTGCCGCGTTGACCGGCGGTGCGGTGCGGCTGCGTGGCTACCGCAGTGCCGGCCTGGACCTGGCGCAGATCGGCCAGGTGGTGCTGATGAGCACGCTCGGCTTCGTGTTCGGTGCGTGGCTGCTGCTTGCTGCCGCGTTCGTGATGGAGCCGACCGCCGCCGCGCTCGCGCTGCCGCTGAGTGCGTTGTCCATTCGCTGCATCGGCGTCCTGGCCTTGCTGGCGTTCGGGGTCACGCTGCTGCGGGTCGGCCGCGCGGGGCGTACCTTCGCCCTGCGCGGCCATGCGCTGTGGCTGCCGGGCCGGCGCACGATGCTCGGCGTCACCGCGCTGAGCGTGGTGGAGCTGGTCCTTGCCGGTGCCGCGCTCTACGTGCTGCTGCCGGACTCCACGCCGGCCGGCCTGCCGGGATTCATCGGGCTGTATCTGGTGGCGGTGGTCGCCGGGCTTGTCTCCACCGTCCCGGCCGGGCTCGGCGTGTTCGAATGGAGCCTGCTCAAACTCCTGCCGCAGACCGCGCCGGCCGCCGTGCTCGCCGCCGCCCTGGTCTACCGGGTGACCTACTACGTGCTGCCGTTGCTGGCGGCCACGGTGCTTGCACTGGCCGCCGGACTGCGTACGCCGCTGCGCGGTGGCGCGCAGGCCTCGCGTGCGGGCTGGAACGCGCTGCGGCCGTGGCTGCCGCAGATCACCGCGCTGGCGGTGTTCGGCATGGGCGCCGCACTGCTGGTCGAAGGCACGCTGCCAACGCCGCACCGCCAGCTGATCGATGCCTCGCTGCCCTTGCTGGAAACCTCGCACCTGCTCGGCAGCCTCGGCGGGGTCATGCTGCTGCTCATCGGCCAGGGACTGGCCCGTCGCAGCCACGCCGCCTGGCTGCTTGCCCTGGCGGTGTGCGTGCTCGCGCCGCTGCCAATCTGGATCCGCGGCGGCGCACCGGTGCTCGCAGTGGCCGCGCTGCTGGTGGCCGCTGCCTTGTGGGCGGCGCGGCGTGAGTTCTACCGGCAGGGGCAACTGCTCGACCAGGCCTGGACCTGGACGTGGCTGCGCAATGTCGCGGTGGTGCTGGTGGCCGTGGTGTGGCTGCTGTTCTTCGTCTACAGCCATGTGGAGTACCAGCACGAGCTGTGGTGGCAGTTCGCGCTCTCCGGCAATGCGCCGCGCGCACTGCGCGCGTTGCTGCTGGTGGCCATTGCGGTGAGCGTGTTCGGCATGGCACGGCTGCTGCGCAGCGCGCGCAGTCCACTGCCGCCGGCGGACGAGGCCACGCTGCAGTCGCTCCTGCCCGTGCTCGCCGCTGCGCATGACACCCAGGCGCTGCTGGTGCTCACCGCGGACAAGGCCGTGCTGCACGACCCTGACCGGCGCGGCTTCGTGATGATGCAGCGGCATGGCGGCTCGCTGATCGCCATGGGCGACCCGGTGGGACCACCGGAGGTGGCCCGTGCGCTGATCTGGCGCTTCCGCGAGGAAGCCGACCGGCTCGGACTGCGGCCGGTGTTCTACCAGGCCGGCGAAGCCTATTGGCAGACCTACCTTGATATGGGCCTGAGCCTGGTCAAGCTGGGGGAGGAGGCCATCGTGCCGCTGACCGGCTTCACCCTGGAAGGACGCGACCGCGCCGATCTGCGGCAGGCGTGGAATCGTGGCAAACGCGCCGGACTGAGCTTCCGCGTGGTGACGGCGGCGGACGTTGCCACGCTGCTGCCCGCCCTGTCCGAGGTCTCCGCGGCCTGGCTGGAAGACAAGGCCGGCGAGGAAAAGGGCTTCTCGCTCGGCAGCTTCGACGCGCGCTACCTGCAGCGTTTCCCGATGGCACTGGTGGAGGCCGAAGGACGCATCGTGGCCTTCGCCAACCTGTGGGAGGCGCCCGCCGGACGCGAACTGTCGGTGGACCTGATGCGCCATCTGCCGGATGCCCCGAAGGGCACGATGGATTTCCTTTTCATCGAGCTGTTCCTGTGGGGACAGGCGCATGGCCACGAGCGCTTCTCACTGGGCATGGCGCCGCTGTCCGGCCTTGCCGAGCACCGGCTGGCGGGCCGCTGGAACCGGTTCGCCGGCCTGCTCGCACGCCACGGCGAGCGCTTCTACGGGTTCACCGGGTTGCGCCGTTTCAAATCCAAATTCGCGCCCCATTGGCGGCCGCGCTACCTGGCCGCTCCGGGGGGCGTGCACCTCCCGGCGGCGCTGCTCGATGCCACCCGCCTGATTTCGCTGGAACCACGCCGGCCGGACTGAACCCACCCGCGCCGCCACCGTCAGCGCGGCGGCAGGCCCTGCAGGATCACCTCGGCCAGCCGCGCATGGTCGCCGTTGAAGTGGTGATCGCCGGGCAGGCGCAGCCGCTGTACCGTGTCGGCCGGCAGGTCCGGGCAGAGCGCATCGGCATCTTCGGCGCCGTACACGCACCAGGTGCGATCTGCCGGCAGCCGTTGCAGTTCCGGCGCGATGGGCAGGCCATCGTCGCCGCCGCCGAGCCAGTTGCTGACATGGAACTCGAACGCCGCACGGCGCCCGACGGACAGCAGCACGATGCGCGCCACGTCCGCGCGCAGGGCGGGATCCATGCGGTTGATGCTCGCCGGCAGGACGTCGGCGCCCTGCGAGAAGCCGATCAGCAGCACGCGCGGGCGCCGCCACTGCGCGCGGTAGTGGCGCGCGATGCGCTCGAGGTCGGCGGCCACGCCGGCCGGCGTACGCGCGGTCCAGAAATAGCGCAGCGAATCCAGCCCGACCACGGAGACGCCCTGCGCCGCCAGGGCCGCCGCCACGTCCTTGTCCAGCCCGGCCCAGCCGCCGTCACCGGACAGGAAAACCGCCAGGGTGTCGCCCGCTTGCTGCGCCGGCACTTCCACCACCGGAAGTCCCTGCAGTGCGGCCGGCGGCGGCGCCGTGCCCACGCCGTGCGCGGCGCCCAGCACACGCGCTGCCGCGAGCAGGCCGGGGGCGGCATCGCCGCGGCGCGTGGCCCGGATCGGGCGCGCCAGCGCAATCGCCTGCTGGAAGGCGCCCAGTGCCGGGTCGTTGTCTGCAGCGCCGCCCGGGCCCCTGGCGGCGGCAAGCCACGGCCGCGCAAGCGGTACCGCACGCAGCGCACCGGCGGCGATGGCCGGGCCACAGACGGGCAGCGCCGGCGCCGGGCCGGGCCGGAAGCCCAGCGTAAGCAGCCCGGCGATCCTGCCCGCGTCGGCCTGCGCGGCCAGCGCGTAGGCCAGCGCGGCGCCTTCGCCATCCCCGCCCAGCAGCGGCAGGCGGTAGTCCGGCAGATGCCGCCACGCCTGCAGCCAGCGCGAGAAATTCTCGACATCCCCGATTCCGAATGCACAGCCCCCCGCCCCTTCGCGGGCCAGCGCCGCGCGCACGTCACCGGTGTCCACGACGGCGACCAGCGCGCCCTCGCGCCGCAGGCCCTGGAGCAGCGTGTCATCGTGCCGCGCGCCGTCGCTGCCGCGGAACCAGATCACCACCCGCTGCGGCTGCGAAGGCGCCAGCACGCGTGCGTCCACGAATCGCCCGTGCGAGACCGTCTGCGCGCCCTCGCCCGGAGTCGCCGCGCACACCGCAGGCGACGCCAGCACGCCGGCCAGCATCAGCACCACAGCGGTCGTCCACGTTCTCCCGATCATCCCCATCACGCTCTTTCCTGGTGCAGTGGGCACACGATACGCCTGCCGCACCGCGACGGCGCGCACAGGCCGACGCGTGCTCAGCCCGGCGTGCGGCGTGCCGTGCGCCAACCGGTCCACGCCGCCCAGAGCAGCCAACCGACGATCACCACGATCACCAGTTTCTGGCCCGCGCCGCGGGGCGCCTCGCGCAGCAGGACATGGCCCCACAGCAGTACGAAGGCCAGCCACGCCCATCCCCACAGCACGCGACCGCAGCGTTCCCACCCCGGGGCCACGCGCAGGTACCAGGCCTGCAGCAACAGGCCGACCGCGGCACAGAGGAACGCCGTCATCGCGGACACACCGTGCACCAACGGCCACACCAGCGGCGCGTAACCGGGCAGCCAGCTGTCGCCCACGGCCACGCCCAGCAGGCCCAGCGCGGCCACGCCCCACAGCAGTGGCGCGGCCGCACTGCGCCGGGGCCCGTTGGCGTGGCGGTAAAGCGCAGCGCCGAGCACGATCACCGAACCGGCCAACAGGCCATACATGCAGCGCAGCGTCAGGCCCCAGGGTCCGTGCAGGTAAAGGCTGAGCGTGTCACGGCTGATATCGAGGTCACTCCGGGCGAACTGGGTGAACGCAGCCACCGCCAGGAAACACAACCCGCCCGCCATCACCGTGGCATACGCCGCGCGCAGCAACGGCCTGTTCAGGGCGCCTGCTCCGGATGGCGCAGGCGCCAGGCGGCGAGCGCCTGGCGATAGCGCTGCAGCTCTTCGCTGTACAGATCCAGCACGCACAGCGGGCAGCCGCTGCCGCAGCACTCGTTGGGGCCGGGTTCCTCCGGCGGCAGCGGGCGTGGATCATCCGCGTGGCCGGGCAGCCCGGATGCGGGAGGATTCGATTCGTAAACAGACACGGGCTCTGGCCGCAGCGGGGACGGTGGCAGTGTAGCGGCCCGGATTCAGCCTGCCAGCACCCGTCGGAGGTTAGCCCGCGCCGGGGCGTCCAGGCGCGCATGGAACAGCTCGCTCAGATAGATCCGCGGGCGGGCCAGCAGCCCTTTCAGGAACCGTCGCCTGCCCATGCGGTACAGCAGTGCCGGTACCGTGCCGGCGTACTCCTCGGCCACACCGCGGTCGTAGGCATCGAACACCGCCGGCGGTGCGCCGAGGATGGCCATGTCGCAGTCCAGGAAAAGCGCCGCTTCGGCATCCACGTCGGCGGGCTCCAGCGTGCCGTGGCGCGCCGTGAGCAGGATCAGCTCACGCACGCGCGCCACGTCGAGGCCGGCATCGGGCAGCCAGCGCGCGATGCTGTCGGCGGCAAGCTCGGCCGAGCGCACCTCATTGTCCTTGCGCCCGCTCTCATACACGGCATCGTGGTACAGCACCGCCAGCTGGATCTCAGCCGGCTGCCGCCAGCCCGACACCTGCTGCACCCACTGGCAGTGCTGCAGCAGGGCGCGGACGTGGCCGAAGTGGTGGTAGCTGCGCGGTGGCGTTGCGTACGCCGCCTGCAGGGCAAGCCATTGCGGCGGAGGCAGGGTGAGCGGCTGGAAATCCATCGGCCCAGCATCGCCGCTGGGCACCACGGCGACAAGTCCTGGTCATTTTTTGATCACGGGCTGCGGGCGCCCATCACGCGGGGCTGCCCGCCACTTATGCACAGCTTTGCCGGACGATGGTCCACACCGCGTGTGGATGGACCGGCTCAGGCCTTCTTGAGGAAGCAGGTCTTCAGCACCAGACCCTTGATCTTCTCCGAGTTGCCTTCGATGTGCTCGGCGTCATCCTCGACCAGCCGGATGTTGCGGATCACCGTGCCCTGCTTCAACGCAATGGATGAACCCTTGACCTTGAGGTCCTTGATCACCGTCACCGTGTCGCCGGCCTGCAGCACGTTGCCGTTGCTGTCCCGGACCACCACGCCGGAGGCGTCACCCTCCTCGGCCGTCCACTCGTAACCGCAGTCCGGGCACATCCACAGCGCGCCATCGGGATAGGTGTTTTCGAGCGTGCATTGCGGGCAGGCGGGGGCAGCGGACATGGGAAAACCTGGAAACGTGGGAGACAAGCCCTAGTTTAACCGCCGGCACGCGGCGGCACGGCCCACCGGCAGGCCTACCGCGCGGCCGGCTGGCGCGGTACAGTGCGCGGCCCTCGAATCAAGCGGATACGCCTCCATGCGCCTGGGCATCGATTTCGGTACCAGCAACTCGGCCGCTGCGGTGGTCCGCGAGGGCCGCGTGGAGCCGATCCGCTTCGGCGATGCCGAGCAGTTCCGCACGACGGTGTATTTCCCCGGCGTGATGCAGGATCCCGGCGATTTCCAGCCGGACCCGGGCCAGGAGCACGAACTGCAGCAGCTGGAGGACAGCCTGGCCCGTCAGGCGCGGGCCGCCGGCCAGCAGCGCGCACCCGAGGCCCTGCGCCGCGACGCGCTGCGCGTGCTGCGGCGGCAGTGGATGGAAACGCGCATGCGCGAACCCCGCAGTTCCTCGCAGCTGCTGCAGAACGCCGTCTACGGCGATGCTGCGCTGGAAGCCTATTTCGAGGAAGACGAGGGCAACCTGGTGCAGAGCCCCAAGTCCATGCTGGGCTTCAACCTGCACCCCCGCGCGCGGCAGACCATCACCGGCATCGCCACGCACATCCTCGAACACATCCGCCTCACCGCCAGCGCGCAGCTCGGTGAGCCGGTGCGTGACGCCCTGCTCGGGCGCCCGGTGCAGTTCCGCAGCTCGATCGGCGAGGCCGGCAATGACCAGGCACTGGCGATCCTGCGAGAAGCGGCGATCGCGGCCGGCTTCGATGCCGTGGCGTTCATGGAAGAGCCGGCGGCCGCGGCCATGCACTACCACGCCACCAGCGCCGAGATGCACGATGCGGTGATCGTGGACATCGGCGGCGGCACCACGGACGTGGCCCACGCCCACGTGGGCGGCACGAGCGCACCGCGCATCCACCGCGCCTGGGGCATCGCACGCGGTGGCACCGACATCGATCTGGCACTGAGCCTGGCCAGCTTCATGCCGCTGCTCGGCCGTGGCATCACCCGCGTGCCCACGCACCATTACGTGGAAGCGGCCACGGTGCAGGACATGACCCGGCAGCGGGATTTCCGCCAGCACCGCTACGACCACGTCGACGCACCGTTCGGGCCTCGCCTGCAGGCCCTGCAGGAAACCGGCAACACCGCGCGCCTGTACCGGGAAGTAGAGCGCGCGAAGATCGGCCTGAGCAGTGCCGCCGCACACCCCAGCGCCCTGCCCTTCATCGAGCGTGGCCTGCAGGCCGAGAATTCCGCCGAGGGGCTGGGCGAAGCCGCACGCAGCTACCTGGACCAGCTGCGCGCTCTGCTTGCCGAGGTGCGGACGGATATCGGCGGCGACCCCGCCGCGGTGTTCCTGACCGGTGGCATGTCACGCGCCGGCTACCTGCGTGCGGCCGTTGCGGAGGCGTTTCCGGGCGCCCGCCAGGTCCATGGGGATGCTTCCTTCGGCGTCGTGCAGGGACTGGCCTGGGCCGCTGCGGGCGCCCGTTAAGCCAGTTCGACCGCTTCTGGGGTACACTCCACAGGCTTGACATTCAGCCGCACTTCCCGTTCGCCCCGCGGCGAGTCCCTTCGTGCAGCTTGAATTCGCGCCGGATGCCCCGATCCATGTGGTCGCGAACCCGCGTCTCGTCGCCCTTGTGGCGCCATCCCATCGCGCCGGGCCGTTTGCCCGCCCCGCACCCTTCCCCTACCTGACAGGAGCCATCATGCCCCGCAAGGCAAAGACCCCGGCGAAGGCCAATACCACCATCCGCACTGAACGCAAGGGTGCGGCAAGCACCGGCGCAGTGAGCAGCGACAGCATCGCGGCGGACCTGGCCAACTTCCGCAAGGCCGGTGGCAAGATCGAAGTGCTCGGCACCACCTGGGCGCTGCGCAAGGCCGGTTGACCGGCCCGGCGACCGCGGCGGATCGACCGCCGCGGCCGGCAACACGCGCCTGCGCTCCACACGGACCTGCGCGCCATTTCAGTCTCATTCCCCTGTTGCACGGCCTGAGGGCGGTACAGGCACCACGTGGCAGCGGGTCGAGGGGTAAAATCAGCGGCCCCGCGTTGCCTGGATGTAGTGATGGAGAAGTACCTGCCGACCTGGACGCATGCGTGGCTGCTGCACATCGAGACCGCGCTGCTGCTCGTGCTCACCGTACTGGCCGCGCTGCTGCTGCGCCTGATCGCGCGCCGGCTGATCCGCCGTTTCGCCGAGCACTACACCCTGCCGGCGGAAATGGTGATGGGCGCCAGGCGGATCACCACGGCCGTGATCTATACCGCCGCATTGATGGTCGCCCTGCATGTGCTCGGCACCTCCGCCACCGTGCTGTGGAGTGCGTTCACCGGGTTTGCTGCCGTGGGTGCGGTCGCGTTCTTCGCCGCCTGGAGCGTGCTGTCGAACATCTTCTGCACGCTGCTGATCTTCACCACGCGGCCGTTCCGGCTCTACGATTACATCGAGGTCCTCGAGAACGGTGAGAAACCCGGGCTCAAGGGCCGCGTGATCGATGTCAACCTGATCTACACCACGCTGCAGGAAACCGGCGAAGGCCACGAGGGAACCGTGCTGCAGCTGCCGAACAACCTGTTCTTCCAGCGCACCGTGCGCCGCTGGCGCGATCCGTCCACTGCCCCGGGCGGCATCCAGGGCGACGGCTGAGGCCACGGTCCGAGCCCGTCAGCGCAGCTGGCTGTCCTTGCTGCCGCGGCGGTTGTAGCCGCTGTTGGCGTGCTCGTCTTCGTCATGCGCCTGCTGGCAGGCCACGCACAGGCGCACGCCAGGCACCGCCTGGCGCCGCGCCATTGGAATCGGGGCACCGCATTCTTCGCAGTTCTCCAGGCCGGGGCCTTCGCGCAACTGCCGCCGCGCGCGCGCGATGGCATCGTCCACCGTCGCATCGATCTGGTCCTGGACCGCACCATCGCCCGCCCATCCGGTGGCCATGGCCATTCTCCGTCGTGTAGGGAGGTCAGCTTAGGACCAGACGGGTGAGGGCCAGGTCGTGCCCCGGGCAGGGCTTACCAGACCAGGTCGTCGGGGATCTGGAACTGGGCGTAATACGCATCGTCCTCGGCGTTGCCGGTGGACGCCACGCCGGTGTCGCCGGCGCGTCCATGGTCGACCACGATGGCTTCCGGCGTGCGCTCGCGCACTTTCTCCGCCGCCGCGCGGGGCAGCACCGCGAAGCCCTCGCCATGGGCCACGATCACCAGCGCGCCGGCGGCGAGGGCCTTGCGCAGGTTGGCGTCGATGTACAGCGTGCGGATCGTGCTGCCCTCGCTGAACCGGTATTCGCTCTCGCCCACGTGCGGCACGGCGTGGGCCTGGATGATCTGCCGCGCCTGTGCCTTCAGCTCCCCGCTCCGCAGCTGCGCGTTGCGCTCGGCGGCGATCGCACGGTCACGGTCGATCTTCTCCTGCCGCGCCCGTTCGGCCTCGCGCTGGATCTCCGCCGAAGCGTCCGGCGCCTTGCCCTGGCGGGCCTTGGCCTGCTCGCGGGCCGCTGCACTGGCCTGCGATTTCTTCGCCAGGCCGGCTTTGAGCAACTGTTCCTGCAGCGCGTTGGGCTTTGCCATGATCCTGCCTGCAACTGGTCTATCGTAGGGGCCCCCATGATACCGGAGCCCCGGCTGCCCCATGCCCCCGCCGAACTACCTGGCCGGTTATCCCGAGCCACTGCAGGCGCAGGTCCGCCAGCTGCTTGCCGAAGACCGGCTGGGCGCGCTGCTGCAGCGCCGCTACCCCGAGCCGCACGCCGTGCGCAACGACCGCCAGCTCTACGATTACACCCAGGAACTGAAGGACCGTTACCTGCGCAAGGCCGGACCGCTGCACAAGGTCTGCTATGACAGCACGCTGGAAGCGGTCAAGCATGCACTCGGCCTGCACACCGCGGTTTCCAGGGTGCACGGTGGCCGGCTCAAGGCCAGTCGTGAGATCCGCGTGGCCACGGTCTTCCGCGAGGCACCGGCCGCCTTCCTGCGCATGATCGTGGTGCACGAACTGGCCCACCTCAGGGAAGCCGACCACAACAAGGCCTTCTACCAGCTGTGCCAGCACATGGAGCCGGACTACATGCAGCTGGAGTTCGATACCCGCCTGTACCTGACCGAGCTGGCGCACCGGGCCGGCTGAGGCGTGCGGGCGCGCTGGCAGGTACACTGCCCGCCCCCCGGAGGTTCCCGTCCCCATGCTCCCTACCCGTCTCGACAAGCGCCTGGCCGAACTGCTCGGCTGTCCCCGCGGCGAAGCCCGCCGCTACATCGAAGGCGGCTGGGTGCGGGTCGACGGCCAGGTGGTGGAACAGCCACAGGCCCAGGTCACCACCGAAACGGTGGAAATGGATCCGGCCGCCCGCGATGAGAAGACCGAACGGGTGACCATGCTGCTGGCCAAGCCTGTGGACGCGGCGGCCCACACGCTCAGCGCGCAGGTCACCCCGGAAACGCGCAGCCCGCTGGATGCGGCCGACGTACGCCCGCTGCAGCGTCATTTCCATGGCCTGCAGCTGGCGGCTGCGCTGCCGGCGGCGGACAGCGGGCTGGTGGTGGTCAGCCAGGATCCGCTGATCATCAGCCACCTGCAGCAGCAGCTTGCCCGCACCGAGCAGGAATTCCTCGTGGATATCCAGGGTGAGCGCGCCATGTGGGATGTGGCCCGCCTGCAGACCGGGCTGAAAGAGAACGGCCGCACCCTGCCCGGCTGCAAGATCAGCTGGCAGAGCGAACAGCGCCTGCGGTTTGCGGGCAAGGGCCTGCATCCGCGCATGCTGCGCGAAGCGTGTGCCGGCGCGTCGATGCAGGTCGTGGCGATCCGCCGCCTGCGCATCGGCCGCGTGTCGCTGGGCAAGCTGGCCCCGGGCAGCTGGCGGTATCTCGGCGCCGACGAACGTTTCTGAAACGCGTCACGCCACGCGGACGCCAGGCCCCGCCCGGCTGCATGGCCGCCCCCTCCTGCAGCGGTAACCGGGTACGATCCACCGCATGAGTGAACCTTTGCCCTTGTGGCGACGCGCGCTGCGCGTGCTTGCCCTGCTCCTGGCCGTGCTCGTGCTGCTGGTGCTTTCCGGCCTGCTGCTTGCCGACCACCTCACCCCACGCGCGCACGGTGAACCGTCCACCGTGCTGCCCGTGCAGCCGGCGCAGACGCGTATCGACCGTGACCTGACCGCGCTGCAGGCTGCACACCCCGGCCAATCCGGCGTGGCCTTCCTGTCCGATGGCCTGGACGCCTTCGCTGCACGCGCGGTGATCACCGAGCGTGCCGAACGCAGCCTGGATCTGCAGTACTACATCTGGAAGGACGACCTGATCGGCCACCTGATGGCGCGTGCGCTGCACGATGCCGCCCAGCGTGGCGTGCGCGTGCGGATCCTGCTCGACGACATGAACGCCCAGGACAAGGATGCCCTGATGATGGCGCTCGACACCCATCCCAACATCGAGATCCGCCTCTACAACCCCTTCCGCAACCGGACCGGGCTGTGGCGGATGGTGGAAATGGTGCAGCGCGTGTTTTCGGTCAACCACCGCATGCACAACAAGAGCTGGATCGCCGATGGCCGCATCGCGATCGTCGGCGGCCGCAACATCGGCGAGGAATATTTCAGCGCGCGCCCCGATGTCAACTTCCGTGACCTGGACCTGCTGGTGGCCGGCCCGGCCGTGCAGGAGGCCAACCAGGTCTTCGATGACTTCTGGAACAGCGAAGCGGCCGTACCGATCAGCGCACTGGCGTTCCATACGCCTGCCCAGCTGCGCCTGCTGATGCGTGAGTCCGAACACGAAGCAGGGCTCGAGAGTGCCAGGCCCTACCTGCGCGAGGTCGCCGCCTCGCGCGGGCGCGTGCAGGCCAGCGCCGCACCGCTGCACTGGAGTGGCCAGGTGCACATCCTGTCCGATCCACCCATGAAGCACCGCCGCGATGACCGGCAGGGCTGGCTGGTCACGCACATCGGCCGGATGTTCACCGCCACCCGCCACAAGGCACTGTTGATGTCGCCCTACTTCGTGCCTGGCGATGAAGGCCTGCGCGCGCTGCAGGGCATGCGCGCCCGTGCAGTGCAGGTCGGCGTGGTGACCAACTCGCTGGCCGCCAACGATGTGGTCGCCGTGCATGGCGGCTACATGCACTACCGTGCGCCGCTGCTGGAGGCGGGCGTGCAGCTCTACGAGCTCAAGGCACACGGCCAGGCCAGCAGCTCGGGCATCTTCGGCAGCAGTGGCGCCAGCCTGCATACCAAGGCCTTCGTGCTGGACGACCGCCACGGATTCGTGGGTTCGTTCAACCTCGATCCGCGCTCGGCCTATGTCAACACGGAGATGGGCGTGGTGTTCGACGACCCCGTGCTGGCCCGCCAGCTGACGCGCGAATACCTGCACCTGGCCAGTCCCGGGCAGAGCTGGTGGCTGGCGCTGGATCCGCGGGGTGACCTGCGCTGGCTGGATCGCCAGGCGCCGGCCCGATGGCTGGAAACCGAGCCGGACAGCAGTCCGCGGCAGCGCGTCCTGGCACGGGTGATCAGCTGGCTGCCGCTGGAATCCCAGCTCTGACTCAGGCCTGCTCGCGGGCCTGTTCATCAGCGAGGGTTTCCATGGCCCGGCCATGCAGGCGACGCCAGATCCAGCGCGCGGTGGGCAGCGGCGTGCCGGGCAGCTGCTCCAGCAGCGCCGTCGCCTGGCTCTGGCCCATGCGGCCATGGCGGCACAGCAGACTGGCCGCCGCAGCCGCACGCGCGAAGTGCAGGCTCTGCCCCAGTTCGCCCTCCAGATGCCCGCCATCGAGCGCGTCATGCACGGACTGGGGCAGCTCCCAGGCGTCGGCCACACGCTGCGCCACCGGCAACGTCCATTGCATCAGCACGGTTCCGGCGGTGGCGGCGTCGAGCGTGCGCGCCGTCTCTGCGGCGGTCTGTTGCAACTGCCGCATCACCAGCACGGCGCCCAGCCCCTGCGTCAGGCCCATCCACTGCGCAGCGAACGCATCGGCGTGATGGACCGTATGCGCGTGGTCGGCGGCCGCGCGCGAAGACAGCAAGGCATGGTCCCAGACGAGGCGCCCGAAGTCGGGGAAGACCGTGCACTGGATGTCCATCACCGGCTGCACCAGCACGGCGCTGATGATCTGCCGGACGCCTTCGGTGCCCACCAGGGTCACGGCGCGGTGCACGCTGGAGACGGCGTGTTCCTGCACCCGGAACGCCGGACTGTTGGCGATGCGCAGCAGGTTGCCTGCCAGTACCGGGTCCTGGCTGATGATGCGCGCGGTGAGCCGCGCCGATGCATCTGGATCGTTGATGGCCTGCATCAGCTGCGGCAACAGCTGCGGACGTCGCGGCAGGTGCCGCGAACTCCAGTCACGTGCCGCCAGCGCCTGCACGGTGGCCTGCACCAGCACTGCATCGGGCGTACCCCCGCCGCCTGGCGCCGGTTGCAGCGACAGCGCCAGGAAGCCGGATTCAAGGAGCTGCCCGGCCTGCGCCGGGGGGACGTTCGCCGCCCTTCCCTCGATGGGATCAGGCGCGCCGTCCGCTTCCGTGGGCGCCGGGGCCAGCGCGCAGGGATCGCCTCGCCCGACGCGCCCCGCTGTCACGTCCTTCCGCCACAGCCGCTGCCACCAGTGGCGAATACCCGCCCGTGCGCGCATCACCCTGCGGCCCCGGAGCAGGGTCCTGGCGCACCATGCGCCCGCATTGCCGATTCCCGCATGATCCGCTCCGCCCTGTTGCCGGCGGCATGCCGCCCTTCGGAGCAGCATCGGCACATCCTTCAGCTTCTTTAACCCCTTTAAGCAGTTCAACGCGCACCCGGCCGCAGCCGCGCGCCGATTGGTCTAGAATGAGCACCACGCGACCCGTCCCCACCACAGACGAAGTCGCTTTTTTCGTTTCTGGATCCTGCCACCCGTACCGACGAACGCAGGTGGCGGCCATGCGCCGTCACCCCCGCCAACGGAGCTGCCATGCTATTTGAAACCCTCGCTGCCACCGGCCATGAGCAGGTGCTGTTCTGCCATAACCCGGACGCCGGTCTGCGGGCGATCATCGCCATCCACAACACCACGCTGGGTCCTGCCCTGGGTGGCGTGCGGATGCGTCCTTATGCGAGCACCGAAGAAGCCCTGGCCGATGTGCTGCGCCTGAGCCGCACGATGACCTACAAGAACGCGCTGGCCGGGCTCAACATCGGTGGCGGCAAGGCGGTGATCATCGGCGATCCGCGCACCGACAAGAGCGAGGTGCTGTTCCGCGCGTTCGGGCGCCAGGTCGACGCCCTGGGCGGCCGCTACATCACGGCCGAGGACGTCGGCACCGATGTCAACGACATGGAGCAGATCTACCTGGAAAGCCAGTTCGTCACCGGTGTGCACCAGGTCCACGGTGGCTCCGGCGACCCGGCCCCGTTTACCGCCTACGGCGCCCTGCAGGCGATGATGGCCTCGATGCAGGTCCAGCTGGGCCACGAGGAAGTGGGCCGTACGCGCATCGCGGTGCAGGGCCTGGGCCATATCGGCATGGAACTGGTGAAGCTGCTGCGCGACCGCGGCGCCAAGCTGTTCGTCGCCGATCTGGATCCGGTGCTGGTGGAGCGTGCGGTGGTGGAGTATGGCGCCGAGGCGGTGCGGGTGGAGGACATCCACGATGTGGACGCCGACATCTTCGCGCCCTGCGCGCTGGAAGGCGCCATCACGCTCGATACGCTGGGGCGGCTCAAGTGCAGGATCATCTGCGGCACGGCGAACAACCAGCTGGTCAGTCCGGAGGTGGGCGATGCACTGCACGCGCGCGGCATCCTCTACGCACCGGATTACGCGGTCAACGCTGGCGGCGTGATGAACGTTTCGCTGGAGATCGACGGCTACAACCGCGAACGCGCCATGCGCCTGATCCGCAGCATCTACCACACGCTGACCCGCGTGTTCGAGCTGTCCCGGCGCGAGGACATCGCCCCGCAGCGTGCGGCCGACCGCATGGCCGAGGCACGCATCCATGCCATCGGCACGCTGAAGATGCCCTTCGGTCGCGGCACGCCGCGACTGGGCAACCTGCGCGCAGGCTGACGCGCAGATCGGCCGCCCCCGGGGCGGCCGATGCGTTTCAGAACCCGGCGCTGTAACGCAGCGCGGCCTGGGCCACGTCAAGGCCACTGCCCAGTCGCCGGTCATAGCCGAACGACATCCGGCCACCGCGTCCCATATCCGCCTGCAGCGCTACGCCCAGCATGCCGTAGGCACGAGGCAGTTCCCCGGTGAACAGGGGTGCCCAGCTTTCGATGCCGGTGAAGCTGGCCTGCGCATCGAACCCCGCGCTTGCCACCGGCCGCTGCCATTCACCATACCCCTGCAGCCGCCACGCGCCCCAGCTGCGTTCGGCGCGCAACCCGGCCAGCGCCGTGGTACGGCGCAGGGTGGTGTCCTGCATGCGCAGCCCGAACCCCAGCCCGCCCCCTTCGACAAACCCCTCGTTGTCGATGCGCGCATGCTCGATGCCCACGTATGGCGTCAGTGATGCGCGCGCATCGCCCAGGCGCACTCCGCTCTCCGCGCCGGCCATCGCAAGCGTGCCGCCGTAGCGGGAAGCGGCCCCGACCGGCATCGCGCCGAGCAGCAGCTGCCGCTCCAGGCGGCGCTCATAGGTGCCACGGCCGAGCTGCACCAGGGCGTAGGCGCGGCCTGCCGACCAGCCGGCATAGAGCTGGGCCTGCAACTGCCGGTCGCGCAGGTTCGCGTTGCCGCCATCGGGCGCTGCGCCGCTGCGGGTCCGCGCGAAGGCGGCACCCACCACCGCGTGGGCGCCGAGGGCGAAATCATGCCCGGCGGTGAAGCCTTCGCTGGGTGCCGGGCTGCCTGCGAATGCGCCCTGCCCCGGGGCATTGGCCGACTGCCACGCACCGCCCAGCGCGGGCCGCTGCTGCACCTCGCCGAAGCGGTGGGCCACTGCGCGCCGCCCCGCCTGCAGTGTGTCGAAGCTGGCCTGCATCGCCAGGGCATGCGCCTTGCCCGAAAGGCTGTCCAGACGGGTGCCGAGCGCCGCGTTTCCGCCCGTTGCCGCCTGCAGCCGGCCGGCGGCGCCAGCCAGCGCGGCATCGCGCCCAGCGCCCTGGGCATCGAGTTGCTCGAAGGCACGTTCCAGCCGCTGCGCGGAGACCCGTGCCCGGCTGTCCAAGCCTGCGGTCGCCGCGGCCTGGGTCACGCTGACCCGCGCCAACTCCAGCCACGCCGCGTTGGCATCGTAACCATAGCCTGCCTGCAGCAGGGTCACGCCATTCTGGCCCAGCGGCGCCTGGTTGAACTGCCCCGACACCCCGCCCTCGGCACGGATCAGGGCCTGGCGCGTGCCATCGGCGGGCACATAGCCCGGCAGCGCGCCGTTGACCAGCACGCCACCGCCTTCCAGCCGTGCGTTGCCGCCCACGCTGAGCGCCCCCGCGCCCAGGGCGACAACCATCTGCGCCCCGTCGCGCTGTATGTAGTCGCCGTCGATACGGGCACTGGTGCCCGGACTGATCAGGATCACGCTGGCCCCGTTATCCACGCGTCCAGCGATCCGCGAGGTCCCGCCCATGAACTGCAGCGCCGCGCCGGTTGGTTGCCCCGCCTGCGCCACCAGCGTGACGTCGGAGGTCAGGCTGGCTGCCTGCAGCGCCAGTGTGCCGCGCTCGATGCGTGTCGCACCGGTATAGGTGTTGCGGCCCGCAAGTCCCAGCGCGCCGGGGCCCTGCTTGACCAGTCCGCCGGTACCACTGATGTCGTTGCGCCAGACCGAATCCAGGCCGAGCCGGTCGACATTCACCGTGACATCGCCCCAGCCGAACGATGCCGGCCCCTGCAACGCACGCGCGACATCCAGCACGCCTTGGCCGAAGACGGGGTCCACGCCGGGCGCCCCGATGTCACGTGCGGTGCCCAGCAGCGTCTGGCGGACCAGATCGTTGCTGAAATACGGGAAGCGTTCCCACACCACGGCCGCCGCGCCGGACACCAGCGGTGCGGCGTAGGACGTCCCCCAGCCGTAGAACAGGTCGGTGCTACTGCCTGCCGCGGTGGTCGCCTGCGGATCCAGATACACGGCCGTGCCCGGCGCCGCCAGGCAGTACGCCGCCGCTTCGCCACAGGCATTGGCGTAGGCCGCACGCTCGGTGGGGTTGACCGTGTCCACTGCCGTGACCGCCAGCCAGCCACGCTGCAGGTCCGCCGCCGGCTGCCCGCCCCCCACGCCCGGCCGGCTGGGCAGTGCCGCCATGTTGGACGGATCGGCACGGCCCTCGTTGCCGGTAGCGAACACCACCAGCCCGCCGTTCTGCGCGATGAAGGGCCGGTACTCGGCCGCGATGGCGGCCGTGGTGGCCAGATCGGTCCAGTACAGCCCGCCCCACGAATTGTTCATCACCCGCACGCCGGCATTGACCAGGTCCTGGTGCACGCGTGCCAGGCCCAGCGATCCGCTGACCGCGTTGCCGTTTCCCGAACCATCATCGGCGGGACGCCGGTCGGCGATGATGCGGGCGGAGACGATTTCAGCCCCCGGCGCGACCCCCATCTGCGCGCCGTTCCAGGTGCCACCTGCGGCCAGGCCGGCCACCGTGGTGCCATGCCCGACCACATCATCGCGACGCAGATCGTTGGCCTGCGGGTCCACATAGGCGTAGCTGGCCACTACGCGACCGGCGAGGGTGGGATGGACGCGGTTGACGCCCGAATCCACCACCCCGATCCGCACGCCGCGGCCGGTTTCCTGCAGGCCCAACGCGTTGATCGCCTGCAGATGCCCCTGGCGCGTGGGCTGCGCGGGCCGCGGCGGCTCGGGCGTGGTGGGCGGCGGTGTGACCGGCGGCGGCACCGGTGGCGGCGGCGTGGCGGGCGGTGGCGCGGGGGGCGGATCGACGCGCACATTTCCCCCACCGCCACCGCCGCCGCCGCAGGCGGTGAGCGCCAGCGCCAGTGCCGAAGCCAAGATCGATCGCCCAACGTCCTGCTGGTTCATCCGCGTATCCCCCACTGGCGCTGTCCATGACGGGTCATGCAGCCGGGACAGGCAAGCCCGGCCACCACGGGCTGGCTCTATACTGAGCGTCCCCCACGCAGTCTGCCGGGAATCGTGACGCGTTCCAACGCCGCGCCGTTTCCCATCCTGAACTTGCTCACGCAACAAGAGATTGCCATGCCCAACATCGTCATCGCCGCTGCCAAGCGCACCGCCATTGGCTCCTTCCTCGGCCAGTTCAACGGCGTCCCCACGCCGACCCTGGGCGCCGCGGCGATCGCCGCCGCACTGGAACAGTCCGGCGTGCCTGCCAGCGACGTCTCCGAAGTCATCATGGGGTGCGTGCTGCCGGCCAACCTTGGCCAGGCACCTGCCCGCCAGGCGGCCATCGCCGCCGGTGTTCCGCTGGCCGTCGGGGCCACCACGCTCAACAAGGTCTGCGGTTCGGGCATGAAAGCGATCATGCTGGGGCACGACCTGATCAAGGCCGGCTCGGCCAGGATCGTGGTCGCCGGCGGCATGGAATCCATGTCCAACGCGCCGCACATGCTGCCCAACTCGCGCACCGGCAACCGCTTCGGCAATTTCCAGGCGGTGGACCACATGGCCCACGACGGCCTGGTCAACGCCTACGACGGCAAGGCGATGGGCGAGTTCGCCGAATCTGCGGTCGACAAGTACCAGTTCACCCGCGAAGAGCAGGACGCCTACGCGATCGAGTCGGTGCGCCGCGCGCAGGCCGCGCAGGCCAATGGCGCGTTTGCCGATGAGATCGTTGCGGTCACCGTCAGCGGCCGCAAGGGCGAGGTGCAGATCAGCACCGACGAGCAGCCCACGCGCGCGGATGTGGCGAAGATCCCGACCCTGCGTCCGGCGTTCAAGAAGGATGGCAGCGTCACCGCGGCCAGTTCCTCGAGCATCTCCGACGGCGCCGCCGCCGTGGTGCTGCTCGGCGAGGACGATGCAACCGCCCGGGGCCTGCAGCCGCTGGCCCGCATCGTGGGCCACGCCACCCATTCGCAGGCGCCGGAGTGGTTCACCACCGCACCGATCGGCGCGATCCATGCGCTGCTCGAACGCACGGGCTGGACCCTGGATTCTGTGGATCTGTTCGAAATCAACGAAGCCTTCGCCGTGGTCGCCATGGCGCCCATGCGCGAACTGGGCATCCCGCACGAACGCCTGAACGTCAATGGTGGCGCCTGCGCGCTGGGTCATCCGATCGGCGCCTCGGGTGCCCGCCTGGTGGTCACGCTGGTCAACGCATTGCGCACGCGTGGGGGCAAGCGCGGCATCGCAACGCTCTGCATCGGCGGCGGCGAAGCGACGGCCATCGCCATCGAATTGATTTGATTGAAGTTAACCTGCGTTTCTCAAAACTGAATGCGCCTTCGCTTGACAGTCATTCGTGGCTTGTCATCATGTTGTCGGCGCGCACTAGCGCGTTGCCTAATCTAACGACGAGGATTCACCTAATGAGCATCAACAAGCTGCTGGTCGCGATGTCCCTGGCTCTGGCCCTGGCTGCCTGCTCGAAGCAGGAAGCTGCCCAGGACGCCGCCGCTTCCGCCAACGAAGCCGCCACCGAAGCCCAGGCTGCCGCCGACCAGGCTGCCGCTGCCGGCACCGCCACCGCCGACGCTGCCCAGCAGGCCGCTGACACCGCCGCCACCGCTGCTGACGCTTCGGCCGACGCTGCTGGCGCCGCTGCCGGTGCTGCCACCGACGCCGCTGCCGACGCTGCTGCTGATTCGGCCAAGGCTGCTGAAGCCACCGCCGAGCAGGCCAAGGACGCTGCTGAAGAAGCCAAGAAGTAATAACTTCTTTCTTCACGCTGTTCTGGAAAAGCCGCTGGTTCGCCAGCGGCTTTTTCTTTGCCTGCCCTCTGCCGGGCGCCGCGCAGGCGCCGAGTGTCCTTCACCGCTCCGCGACCTGGCCATGAATACGCTGGCGCTCCCGTCACCTGCTTCTGGAGCGCGCCATGAAAATCCGTCCGTTCACCACCTCCCTGCTGGCCGCCTCACTGGTACTGGCACTGTCCGCGTGCAAGGGCCCCGAAGCCGAGCAGGCACGCCAGGATGCAGCCAAGGCGGCCGACAGCGCCAGCGTCGCGGCCGGTGTCGCAGTCGACCGCGCGGCGGTCGCCACGCGCAATGCGGCCGACGAAGCCGCCGCCGCCTCGAAGGAAGCCGCAGCCGATACGCGCCAGGCACTTGACCGCGCCGCCGACGCAACCGCCAACGCCGCCGCCGAAGCCAGCGTCGCCGCACGCGATGCCTCGGCCAATGCGAACGAAGCCACCGCGAACGCAGCGGACAAGGTGGCGGACAAAGCACGCGATGTGGCCCAGGACGCGCGTCAGAACGCTGACGAAGCCAAGCACTGATGCGCTAAGTCGGCGGCGAACAGCGGGCCCCCCCGTCGCGGCCCCCCCGGGTCAGGTCCAGTGATCAGGCTGGGCGGGTGGGCGCGGCGGGGGACGGCAAAAGCCGCTCCTGCGGGCCTTGTCTCGCGCCATCCTTGGCGCTCAACACCCCCACCGCCCCCACCCGCCCAGCCCCCGACATACCACGTGCCGCCACGTAAGAAGAACTAGAAAAGCAAAAGCAAAAGCAAAAGCAAAAGCGAAAGCGAAAGCGAAAGCAGGAGCAGAAGCGCCGGCAGCCAAGAGGCCGCTTTTGCTTTTGCTTTTGCTTTTGCTTTTGCTTTTGCTTTCGCTTTCGCTTTTGCTTTTTTTATTTTCCCCGTGGTGCGCGCCGAACCGTCACAGGGACGGGCGGTGGGGTTGGGCGGGGGCGTTGAGCGCCAGGGATGGCGCGAAACGAGGCCCGCAGGACGCAGCTCCTGCCGTCCCCCGCCCAGCCCCACCGCCCGGCCCAGCCCGATGACCTCTGTGCCAAGCCCACCACGAGGGGCCCAGCCGTTCGCCCCGCACCACGGATTCTCACCTCCTGCACGAGCGCCCCGCCAAAGTGCAGCCATGACTGATCGCAACGACCTGGTGGTACTGCGACCGGAGGGCCTTTACTGCCCCGCCGGCGATTTCCACATCGATCCCTGGAAGCCGGTGCCACGCGCCGTCATCACCCACGGCCACGGCGACCACGCCCGCTCCGGCATGGGCGAATACCACTGCACCCAGGCCAGCGAACCCATTTTGCGCTGGCGGCTGGGCGATGTCCGCATCCATACCCACGCCCACGGCGCCGCGTTCCGCCTCGGCAATGTTGAAGTCTCACTGCATCCGGCCGGTCACGTGCTGGGTTCGGCCCAGGTGCGCATCGATGACGGCCACCAGGTCTGGGTCGCCTCCGGCGATTACAAGCGCCAGCCTGATCCCACCTGCGCGCCGTTCGAAGTGGTGCCCTGCGATACCTTCATCACCGAGGCCACCTTCGCCTCGCCGATCTACCGCTGGGCGGACACGCGCGAGGTCGCCGCTGACATCGTGGCGTGGCGACGCGAGTGCGGCGAACGCGGTGAGGCGGCGATCCTGCTGTGTTATTCGCTGGGCAAGGCACAGCGCATCCTGGCCGAGGTCGGCGCGCACGACGACCAGCCCGCCTGGTTGCACGGTGCGATCGCCAACGGCGTGGAGGTGTACCGCAAGGCCGGCGTGGCCATGCTGCCCACCGAAGCGGTCGCCGAGCAGGGCCGCCAGCCGGACTCGGCCGGGCGCCTGGTGCTGGCTCCCCCCTCGGCCGCCGGTACACCGTGGGTACGGCGCTTCGGTCGCCACCAGGTGGCCTTTGCCTCGGGCTGGATGCAGCTGCGCGGCAACCGCCGCCGCCGCAACGTGGACCGCGGCTTCGTGGTTTCCGACCACGCCGACTGGCCGGCCCTGCTGCAGACCATCGAAGAGACCGGCGCGCGCCGCATCATCGCCACGCACGGCAATACCGATGCGCTGATCCGCTACCTGCGCGAGCGCGGCACGGCCGCCGAAGCCTTCCGCACCGATTACGGGAGCGAAGAATGAAGGCTTTCGCCGATCTCTACCAGCGCCTGGACCGCAGCACCGCCACTGGCGACAAGCGCGCCGCACTGGTGGCCTACTTCAGCGCTGTGGACGCCCACGACGGCGCCTGGGCGCTGTATCTGCTCAGTGGCGGCAAGGTCAGCGGCGCGCGCCGCAAGATCGCCGGCAGCATGGAACTGCGGGCCTGGATCAGCGAGGAATCCGGGTTGCCCGCCTGGCTGGTGGAAGACAGCTACGAGCAGGTCGGTGACCTGGCCGAGACCCTCACACTGCTGCACGACGAGCCGACGCAGGAAGCGGTGGACCGCCCCTTGGCGAGCTGGATCGAAACCCATCTGTTGGCGGTGGCGAACCTGGACGAGGCGCGTCGGCGGGCAGCGGTCATCGCGGGCTGGCGCACGCTGCCGGCGCCGCAACGGCTGGTGTTCAACAAGCTGCTGACCGGGTCACTGCGCGTGGGGGTTTCGCAGCGCCTGGTGCAGCAGGCGCTGGCCGAGCTGTCCGGGCTGGACATCTCGCGCATCGCCCAGCGCATGCTCGGCGAGTGGGTGCCCTCGCCCACCCTGCTGGCCACGCTGCTTTCGCACGAAGAGCAGCCGCTGGACCGCGCGCAGCCCTACCCGTTCTACCTGGCCTCGCCCCTGGAAGCCGAGGCCGCTTCGCTGGGCCCGATCAGCGACTGGCAGCTGGAATGGAAATGGGATGGCATCCGCCTGCAGCTGCTTCGCCGCCGTGGTGAGGTAGCGCTGTGGTCGCGTGGCGAGGAGCGCCTGGATGGCCGCTTCCCGGAGATCGAAGCCGCCGCGATGGCGCTGCCCGATGGCTGTGTGATCGATGGCGAACTGCTGGCCTGGGACGAAGCCGCCGATGCCCCGCGTCCGTTCACCGCCCTGCAGACCCGCATCCAGCGCCGCAAGCCGGGGGCGGCCACGCTGCGGGCCACGCCGGTCCGCGTGCTGGCCTATGACCTGCTCGAGCTCGACGGCGAGGACCTGCGCGAGGTGCCGCTGCACGAGCGGCGGGCCCGGTTGACCGCGTTGCTGGACGCGCTCGACGACCCCCGCCTGCAGGTCTCCGCGCAGGTCCATGCCAGCGATTGGGAACACGCCGCGCGCCTGCGCCTGGAAGCGCGCGAGCGCGGCGTGGAAGGGCTGATGCTCAAGCGTGCCGACTCGGTCTACCAGGCCGGTCGCCGCCGCGGCGACTGGTGGAAGTGGAAGATCGACCCGCTGACCATCGATGCGGTGCTGCTCTACGCGCAGGCCGGCCATGGCCGGCGC
Organism: Xanthomonas sp. 60; assembly: GCF_011761925.1. Taxonomy (NCBI): domain Bacteria; kingdom Pseudomonadati; phylum Pseudomonadota; class Gammaproteobacteria; order Lysobacterales; family Lysobacteraceae; genus Xanthomonas; species Xanthomonas sp. 60. Next base: position 244,563 of record NZ_JAASQW010000002.1, read on the forward strand.
AGCACGCTGTACACCGATTACACCTTCGGCGTCTGGGACGGCGACACGCTGGTGCCCGTCGCCAAGGCGTATTCCGGTCTCGACGACAAGGAGATCCTGGCGCTGGACCGCTGGATCCGCGCCAACACCCGCGAGCGCTTCGGCCCGGTCCGCAGCGTGCGCGCCGAACAGGTCTTCGAGCTGGGCTTTGAAGCGGTGAACGTCTCCAAGCGGCACAAGTCGGGCATCGCGGTGCGCTTCCCACGCATCCTGCGCTGGCGCCAGGACAAGCCGGCCCGCGAGGCCGACGTGCTGGCCCAGCTGCAGGCACTGGCGCGATGACCCGAAGCGAGGCGCTGGCCCGCCTGCAGGCGTGGTTCACCGGCCGCGGCTGGCGTGCGCTGCCGTTCCAGCGCGCGATGTGGCGCCGTTATCTGGACGGCGCCGACGGGCTGCTGCACACGCCCACCGGCAGCGGCAAGACACTGGCGATGTTCGGCGGCCCCCTGCTGCAGGCGTTGATCGATCCCCTGCCGCGCCCGGCCCGGGCCAGTGCCGTGCGGCCCCTGCAGGTGCTGTGGGTCACCCCCCTGCGGGCACTGGCCACGGACACCGCGCGCGCACTGCAGGAGCCGCTGCAGGCCATCGGGCTGGACTGGAAAGTGGGCCTGCGCAGCGGCGATGCCACCCAACGCGAACGCCGCCTGGCCCGTGAAGGACGCCTGGACGTGCTGGTCACCACGCCTGAATCGCTGGCGCTGCTGCTGAGCTATCCGGACACGCTGGCCCGCATGCGCCAGCTGCGCTGCGTGGTGGTGGATGAATGGCACGAGCTGCTCGGCAGCAAGCGTGGCGTGCTGCTCCAGCTCAACCTGGCGTTGCTGCGCGAAGCCTCGCCCAACCTGCAGCTGTGGGGGCTGTCGGCCACGCTGGGCAATCTCGAACAGGCCCGCGATGTGCTGCTGCCGCACCGCCCGCAGGCCGCCCTGGTGGAAGGTGCGCGGCCACGTCCGGTGCGCGTGCGCAGCCTGCTGCCCGCCGCCGGCGAGCGCTTCCCGTGGGCTGGCCATCTCGGCCTGGTGCAGCTGCCCCGGGTGCTGCGGGCACTGATGGGCGCGCGCAGCAGCCTGCTGTTCACCAACACCCGCGCCCAGGCCGAACTGTGGCACCAGGCGCTGGCCGCGGTCTGGCCGGAAGACGCCGCCACGCTTGCGCTGCATCATGGCTCGCTCGATCCCGGGCTGCGCCAGCAGGTCGAAGAGGGCCTGCGTGCGGGCACGCTGCGCTGCGTGGTGGCCACCTCCAGCCTGGACCTGGGCGTGGACTTCCCGGAAGTGGACCAGGTGCTGCAACTGGGCAGCCCGAAGGGCGTGGCGCGTCTGCGCCAGCGCGCCGGACGCGCGCGCCACCGTCCCGGTGCCAGTGGCGAGGTGCTGTGCGTGCCCAGCCATGCGCTGGAACTGGCCGAGTATGCCGCCGTGCGCCGGGCGCTGCAGCACGGCGTGGTCGAATCGCGAAGGCCACTGCAGCTTTCGCTGGACGTGCTGGCCCAGCATTGCATCAGCCGTGCGCTGGCCGGCGGCTTTGAAAGTGCCGCGCTGCTGCAGCAGCTGCGCACCACGCATGCCTTCGCCGCAGTGACCGATGCGCAGTGGCAGGCGGTGCTGGAGTTCATCGTGCAGGGCGGGCGGGCCCTCTCGCAGTATCCGGACTTCCACAAGGTGGTGCGCGATGCCGATGGCCTCTACCGGGTGCACGACCGCCGCCAGGCGCTGCGCCACCGCCTTTCCATCGGCACCATCAGCAGCGATGGCAGCGTGCGCGTGCAGTTCCTGCGCGGCGGCGCCCTGGGTGCGGTGGAAGAACAGTTTGCCGGCCGCCTGCGCCGCGGGGACCGCTTCCAGTTCGCCGGCCGCCTGCTGGAACTGGTGCGGCTGGAGGACATGACGGCCTACGTGCGCCTGGCGCGCGGTGGGGAGGGCGCCGTGCCACGCTGGCAGGGGGGCCAGCTGCCGCTGTCCGCGCCACTGGGGCAGGCACTGGAGACGGTGCTGTCCGGCGCCGATGATGGTGACGAAGTGCGCTGGCTGCAGCCGCTGCTCGCCCTGCAGCAGCGGCTGTCCGCTCGCCCCTCGCCCAACCGGCTGGTGGTGGAGGACGTGCGCCGCCGCGAGGGACAGTACCTGTTCGTGTATCCCTTCGCCGGCCGCCACGTCCACGAGGCGCTGGCCGCGCTGTTGGCCTGGCGCTGCACCCGGCAGCAGCGCAACAGCATCGGCTATGCGGTCAATGACCTGGGCCTGGTGCTCACCCCGGCCGAGCCGGTCACGCTCTCGGCGTCGCTGTGGCGCGGGCTGCTGTCGGCCGACAACCTGCTGCACGACCTGCGCGCGGCGGTGAACCTGGGCGAGCTGGCACGCCGTCAGTTCCGCAGCATCGCCCGCGTGGCGGGGCTGCTGGTGCCCTCGCTGCCGGGCGGCATGCCGCGTTCGCTGCGGCAGCTGCAGGCATCGGCCGGCCTGCTGCACGATGTCCTGCGCGAACACGATCCGGACCACCTGCTGCTGCAGCTGGCCGAGCACGAAGTGCTGTACGACAGCCTGGACTTCGAGGGCCTGCAGGCGACCCTGCAGCGGCTTCAGGCACGCGAGCTTGCGCTGCATGCGCCGCCTTCGCTGACGCCGCTCGGCTTCCCGCTATGGGCCGAGCGCCAGCGCGGCCAACTGAGCAACGAAGACTGGCGCACGCGCGTGCAACGTGCCGCCGGGCAACTGGAGAAGCGCCATGGACGCTGACCTGGCGGTGCAGCTGGCCGCCGAAGAGGTGGTGCTGCTCGGTGACCGTGCCCTGTGGTGGCCAGCGCGCTCAGCGCTGCTGCTGGCCGATCTGCACCTGGGCAAGGCGGACATCTTCCGCCGTGCCGGCATCGCGCTGCCGAGCGGGGGCACGCAGGGCGATCTGCTGCGGCTGCAGCAGCTGGTCGAGCGCACCGGCTGCGCCCAGCTCTGGATCCTTGGCGATGTGCTGCACGGGCCTTTGCACAGAGCCGCCTGGCACACGCATTGGATGGCCTGGCGCGCGGCATGCCCCACCCTCCATGTGCACGTCATCCGCGGCAACCACGACCGCGCGCTCGCCGCGCAGGCCCTCGCGGTGGAGGTGCACGATGAAGACGTGGACCTGGGCCCCTTCCTGCTGCGTCACGAGCCGTGCCGGCGTCCCGGGCGGCATGTCATTGCCGGTCACCTGCACCCGCTCGCGGCGCCACGCGGGCTCATGCGTCGGTTTCCCGCCTTCTGGCTGCAGGAGGGCGTAACGGTACTGCCCGCGTTTTCACGCTTCACCGCAGGCGTGGTGCCTGCACTCCAGGCGCAGGACCGGCTGGTCGCCTGCGTGGAAGGCAGCGCGATCGAACTCGGCTGAGCCGGGGCAACGCGCGCTCTTCGGCGTCAGCCAGGAGCGCCCGGCAGGCGTTTCAGGCAACGGCATCCATCAAGCGGAAATCGGGCCTGCGGGTGCCACGCGGGTGGGCGGCCACCGGCATCGCCTGGACGGCGGCCAGCATTTCATCGGCGCAGGTGCGGATGTAGCCATGGCGCTCGATCGAGGAATGGCTGAGCAGGTTGCCCAGGTGGAACTGGAACACATCTTCCATCACATCCGGCTGGTCTTCATGCAGCATCTGCAGCAAGCCCCGCAGCTTGCAGATCTCCGCTTCCAGCGCATCGGCCGAGAACATCATGGGTCACACTCCTTGCATGCGGCTCACGCGAGCCCTGTGGGGGTGCGTGGCGTCCTGCGGTGACAGTGCGCCCGGGAATCCGGCCACCTGCCCTCCGATCGCATGCCACGCGAACTGCCCTGTTTTGCCACATGCGGGGTGAGTCGAACGTCAACCACGGTCGAGGCGCTTCTTCACGCCACGGCGCGCGTGGCGGCCCTCGGCTCCTGCGACATGGGCTTTGCCAGTGCGTCCAGGAACGCCGGGGCCAGGGGCAGGCGTCCCAGCCAGCCCTGCTGGGTGCCGCTGAGCACCCGCAGCATGTGGCCGCGTCCCACCGGCAGGCGGGCCAACGGGCCCATCAGCACATCACGCGCATTCGCCCAGTAATCACGCTCGGACTGGAACAGCGGCGTCAGCCACCGGCTCCAGCGCTGGTAGACCGCCACATGGGCCTGCCGCTGGGCCTGGTAGGCCTGCAGCGCTGCCTGGCCGCCGCCATGCACGCGCAGCGCCTCGCGCAGCGCCAGCGCGTCCAGCAGCGCCATGTTCACGCCCTGCCCCAGCTGTGGGCTCATGGCGTGGGCCGCGTCGCCGGCCAGCACCAGCCGGCCCGAGTGCCACCGCCGCACCACGGCATCACGGTAGGCCGCGCGGGCCAGCTGTCCCGGCGCGCGCAGATGCACGAAGCGGCCGGAGGCCTGCGGCCAGAGTGCGTGCAGTTCATCGAGCCAGGCGGGCAGGCCGGCCTCCTCCCAGCGTGCGAAATCCGTGCATGGCAGGCTCCAGAAGAAACTCAGGCGCGGCACGTCGTCGCCCGGCCGGGTCCCCACCGGCAGCAGGCCGATCATCTTGCGCGCCGCCACGTAGCGCTGCTGGAGCACCTGGGCGTGCGGCCAATCCTCGGCGGGCAACAGGCACCACAGCGCACCCCAGGGGTACGGACGGTCACGTACCTCTGCGTCAAACTGGCCGCGCAGGGTGGAGGCCGCGCCATCGGCGGCCACGATGAGATCAAAAGGACCATGTTGCCGCCCATGCTGGTCGCGCAGCAGGCCACGCTCGCTGTCCACGGCCAGGATCGCAGTGCCTACGTGCAGTACGCCGTTGTTTCCGCGCGCGGTGTGCAGCAGGCTGAACAACGCGCCGCGCTGCATGCCGAGCCCGTGCAGGCGCGGATCCAGCTGGTCGTAGCGCATGTCCATGACGGTGCGGCCGCAGGGCGTATCGCCGTGCAGGCGATGTACCGGCGTGGCGTGCGCACGCACGGCATCAAGCAGGCCCATCTCCCAGAGCACCTGCAGGCCGCTGGGCTGCAGCAGGAAACCGGCACCCACCGGGCCGGGTTCGGCCGCGCGTTCGAAGCTCTCCACGTGGTGCTCGTCGCGGCCCAGCAGCACACTCAGTGCCTGGCCTGCGGTGCCGTATCCGATCACGGCGATGCGCAGTCGCTTGTCCATCTGCGGATTGTGCCGCATGTGCCCGAAAAAAAACCCCGCCGGAGCGGGGTTCTTCATCAGCCAGACGCGAACGTCAGGCCGGCTGGATGTTCGAAGCCTGGTCGCCCTTCGGGCCCTGGGTCTTCTCGAAGCTGACCTTCTGGCCTTCCTGCAGGGACTTGAAGCCGCTGCCCTGGATGGCGGAGAAGTGCGCGAACAGATCAGCGCCGCCGTCGTCCGGAGTAATAAAGCCAAATCCCTTGGCGTCGTTGAACCACTTGACGGTACCTGTTGCCATGTTGATGCGAGACCTTTGCAATGATGGGTGGTGTGCGCACGAATCCCCGCGCACGGGGCCGAGTATGCAAACCTTGTACGAGGATGACAATCACCCCCGCGCCAATTCACCGACGAGTTCGGGCAATCCGCTGGAGGCGGCCTGCACGTTGGCCAGCACTTCGGCCATGGTGATTTCCTCGGCCGTGCCGCAGCCGGCAGCCCAGTTGGCCACGATCGCCAGGCAGGCGTAATCCAGCCCCAGCTCCCGTGCCAGCGCGGCTTCGGGCATGCCCGTCATGCCGACGAGGTCGCAGCCGTCACGCCGCAGGCGGGCGATTTCCGCAATGGTTTCCAGCCGGGGGCCCTGCGTGGCGGCATAGCAGCCGCCGTCCTGCACTGTGACGCCGGTCACCTTTGCAGCCGCGAGAATTTTGCTTCGCAGCATCGGCGTGTAGGGGTGGCCGAAGTCCACATGCACCACGTCGCTGCCGTCTTCCTCACAGATCGTGCTGATCCGGCCCCAGGTGTAGTCGATCAGCTGGTCCGGGCAGGCCAGCACGCGTGGACCAAAATCCTCGGTGATGCCGCCGACGGTATTCAGCGCCAGCACGCGGTGGGCGCCCAGCTGCTGCAGGGCGGCCAGGTTGGCGCGGTAATTGATCCGGTGCGGCGGCAGCGAATGGCCTTCGCCGTGCCGGGCCAGGAAGGCGACGCGGTGCCCGAGCAGCGTGCCCACGCGCACCGGGCCGGACGGCACGCCGAAGCGCGTGGACACCTCATGGGTCTGCACGTCGTCGAGCCGGGCCAGGTTGTAGACACCGGTGCCGCCGATCACCGCAAGCGCGATCTGCTGCATCGCTTATTCCTTCATCGCATAGATGGCGGGCAGGCAGCGCAGCGTCTCGTTGACGTCCATGCCGAAGCCGAACACGTAGCGGTCGGGCAGCTCGATGCCCGCATAGTCAGCGGTGACATCAGGCAGCGCGCGGTCGTGTTTCTTCACCGTCATCGCGGCAATGCGCACATCCGTGGCGCCCTGCTCCAGGCACCACGTGCGCACGCCCTGCAGCGTGTAGCCCTCATCGAGGATGTCGTCCACCAGCAGCACGCGGCGACCGAACAGCGCGGTGGCCGGCTTGTGCTTCCACACCAGGTCGCCTCCGGTGGTCTCGCCGCGGTAGCGGGTCGCGTGCAGGTAGTCGAACTGGACATCCTGGCCGCGCGCACCCAGTTCCAGCGCAAGCTGGCCGGCGAACGGCAGCGCGCCGTGCATGATCGACAGGAACAGCGGCACCTCGCCCTGGTAGTCGCGCGCGATCTCGTCGGCGATACGGCCGATGGCCTGGTCGAGGGTGGGGCGATCGACCAGCAGGTCGGCCTGGGACAGGGCCTGGGCAATGGTGAGGTTGGGCATCAGACGGTTCTTCCGAGGGATTCAGACAGGTAGTGACGGGTATCGTCGTGGCGGGCATCGGCCAGCAAGCCATCCCAGCCCAGCGGGCCGCGGCCCAGCAGGCCGAGCAGCGCGGCGGTGTTGAAGGAACGGCCCTGCACGGCGTGCAGGGCGTCCTCGACGAGTTCAGGGTGGCAGACGAGGACGACATCGCAGCCGGCATCGAGGTGGGCGTGGACGCGTGCGCCGACGCCGCCGGCGGTGTGCGAGGCCGCCATGCCGATGTCATCGGAGAAGACCACGCCGCGGAAACCCATGTCGCCGCGAAGGATCTGCTCGATCCAGCGCCGCGAGTAGCCGGCAGGCTCCGGAGCGACCTGCGGGTAGACCACATGGGCCATCATCACCGCATCGGCGCCGGCGGCGATGCCGGCCTCGAACGGCACCAGATCCTGCTGCCGCAGTTCATGCAGCGGGCGCGGATCGACGGCCACATCCACGTGGGTGTCTTCCAGCACGGTGCCGTGGCCGGGGAAATGCTTGAGCGTGGCGCCCATGCCTGCAGCGTGCATGCCGCGCACATAGGCGGCGGTGAACGCGGCCACCACCTGCGGGTCTTCGCTGAAGGCCCGGTTGCCGATGGCCCGGTTGCCGCGCCCAAGATCCACCACCGGGGCGAAGCTCAGATCCACGCCGCTGGCGCGCACTTCACTGGCCATCAGCCACGCATGCTGCTCGGCCAGTTCCAGCGCCCCTGCGGGATCGTCCGCATGCCGTGCGCCGATCTCCTGCAGCGGCGGCAGCGCGCTGAAGCCCTCGCGGAAGCGCTGCACGCGGCCACCTTCCTGGTCCACGCAGATCAGCTGTGGCCGCGGCGCCGCCTCGCGGATGGCGGCCGAGAGTTCGCCGACCTGCGCGCGCGAAGCGAAGTTGCGGGCGAACAGCACCACGCCCGCCACCGCATCGTGCTGCAGCCAGTCGCGCTCCTGCGCGGTCAGTCCGGTTCCGGCAACGCCGATCAGCAACATGGTCGATCTCCACGACGATGCGCCGTGATGGCGCAACGCCGCATTGTCGCAGAACCGGAGCCCAGCGTCAGACCCCGGGCGCACCTGCGTGGGCCCCGCCAGCGCCCTCGGCGGCCTGCCCGGACGCGTGCGCGGCACGCTCGCGCAGCATGCCGCGCAAGGCCGCCACGATCTCGGCAGCCGGCTGCGCCCCCTGGATGGCCCAGCGTTCGTCGATCACGAACGTGGGCACCGACCGGATGCCGAGCGCGGCGGCGCGGCGCAGACCCGCCTCCACCTCCGCCGTGCCCTGGTCCGTATCCAGCAGGCCCTGTACCGCCCTTTCCGTCAGGCCGCCTTCCCGGCCGGCCTGCAGCAGCACGGCGGGATCGGCCAGGTTGTGCCCGTGCTGGAAGTGCGCACGGAACAGCGCCTCGCCGACGGCATCCTGGCAGCCGTGCTGGCCGGCCAACCCAATCAGACGATGCGCCAGCCGCGTGGTGACCCGCACCTGGCCCTGGCTGAAATCCATCGGCAGCCCTTCGCTGCGCGCCGTGGCCTGGGTCTGCTGCAACAGCTGCTCGGTGCGCTCGGCGCCACCGAACTTGCGCGCATAGGCTTCGCGGAGCGGCACGGGCGTGGTGTCGGCCTCGGGGTCCAGCAGGAACGGCCGCCACTGGATCTGGATGCCTGCGGCCTCCTCGCCGAGCTCGGCCAGGGCCTGCGCCAGGCGGGCCTTGCCGATCCAGCACCAGGGGCAGACCACGTCGGAATAGATGTCGATTTTCATGCCAGCACAATGGGGACGGCAGCCTGCCAACGCAAATCAGCGCTCTTCGGGCGTCCACAGGGCATAGGGCCGCGAGGCCAGCGCGACGTTGTAATAGCGCGCCTGGTCGGTCACCTCCCGCCCCGCCCACGGCGGCAGCGGCACGTGCTGGTCCGGATCGTCCAGTTCCACCTCCGCCACCACCAGCCCGGCGTTGTCGCCCAGGAACTCGTCCACTTCCCAGAGCAGGCCCTCGTGCCACACCTGGTGCCGGCGCTTGTCCACCAGGCCCCCGACGCACAGCGCCAGCAGTGCGCGCGCGTCTTCCACGGGGATCGGATAATCGAACTCCTGGCGGCTGCGGCCCAGCGTCCGTGATTTCAGGTTCAACGCTGCCGCGTCCCCCTCCACCCGCACCCGGACCGACGCCTTCTGGTCGCCCCGATCAAGCGCCCCCATGTCGTTGATATACCCCTGCGCCATCGGGATCACCGCATGCGCCGCCGCGCGCCAGCCTTCCCCCGCGACCAGGAACTTCCGCTCGATTTCAATACCCATGCCCGCGATTATGCGGCATGCGCACCGGCATCGGCGCTCGCGGGTCAGCCCTTCTCGAACACCGCAATGCTCTCCACGTGCGCCGTATGCGGGAACATGTCCATCGCCCCCGCACTGACCAGCGTGAAGCCACGCTCGTTCACCAGGTACGCCGCATCACGGGCCAGCGAACCGGGGTGGCAGCTCACATAGACAATCCGCTTGAACTGCTCCAGCGGCAGCTGCTGCAGCACATCGATCGCCCCGGACCGCGGTGGATCCAGCAGCAGCTTGTCGAAGCCCTCGGCCATCCACGGCGCCGCACGCTGGTCGAGCGTGAGGTCGGCCGCGTGGAAACGCGCATTACCCAGCCCGTTGCGCGCGGCATTTTCCTGCGCGCGCTCCACCAGGCCGGCGTCGCCCTCCACGCCCACCACCTCGCGCACCGTGCGCGCCAAGGGCAGCGTGAAGTTGCCCAGCCCGCAGAACAGATCCAGCACCCGGTCCCCTGGGCCGGCATCGAGCAGTGCCAGCGCATGCTCGATCATCCTCACATTGAGCTTCGCATTGACCTGGATGAAATCCAGCGGCTTGAAGGCCAGCTCCACATCCCACGGCGCGAGCCGGAACGAAAGCGGCACCCCTTCGGCCGGCCACAGCGGATGCACCGTGTGCACGCCACCGGGCTGCAGGTAAATCGCAAACCCGTTCGCCTCCCCGAACGCCGCCCACGCCGACCGGTCAGCATCGCTGAGCGGCTGCATGTGGCGTACCGTCAACGCAATGGCCGCATCACCACCGATGAACTCGATCTGCGGGATGTCACGCTTGCCGTCCAGCGTCTCGATGAACGCCGACAGCGCGGCCACCTTCTGGCCGATCTCGGGAATCACCGTCAGGCACACCGACAGGTCCGCCACGAAGCGCGGATCGAGCTCGCGGAACCCGACCAGCGTTTTGTCCTTCTTCTCCACGCGGCGCACGGAGAAGCGGCCCTTGCGCCGATAACCCCAGCTGTCCCCGGCCAGCGGCGGCAGCACGGCGGCCGGCTGCACATGGCCGATACGCTGCAGGTTGTCCATCAGCACACGCTGCTTGGCCACGATCTGCTGATCTTCCTGCAGATGCTGCAGCACGCAGCCAGCGCACGTGCCGAAGTGCGGGCAGCGCGGGGTGACCCGCAGCGGCGAGGGCTGCAGCACCTCCACGGTACGCGCCTCATCGAAATGCCGGCTGCGTGCGGTGGGCTCGGCCGCCACCACTTCACCGGGCAGCGCGCCGTTGATGAAGGTGACCTTGCCGCCTTCGCCATCACGGCGGGCAACGCCCCGGCCGTCGTGGCTGAGGTCGAGGATGTCGGTCTGGAACGGAGTGCGATCGAGTCGCGAACGGTGACGGGCCACGTGGCGTATCGGCTGCGGGCAAAAAAGGGTGCGTATTGTCGCAGATACGCTCATCGGGCGCCCACTCACCCTTGCGCACCGCAGCCCGGCGTTTAATATGACAGCAGCTGACAAGGAGGCAGCCATCATGCAGACGACCCCGCCGGTGCCTCGGCCCCGCATCCTGCTTGTCGAGGACGACATCATCACCAGCCGCTTCCTCAAGGCAGCGCTGGAAGGCCTGCCTGCGGACGTGGAGGTGGCCGACACCGCCAGCGCCGCACAGGCGTGTGCCGAGGCAGCCGTTCATGACCTCTGGCTGATCGACGCCAACCTGCCCGATGGCCATGGCATCGACCTGCTGAGCGCCCTGCGTGCGCGCCGCCCAGGCACTCCGGCAGTCGCGCACACCGCCGACGCGAACGGCACGCTGCATGGGCAGTTGCGCCAGGCCGGGTTCGCCGACACCCTGATCAAACCGATCAGCCGCGCCGCGCTGCTGGACGTGGTGCGCCGGGCGCTGGCGTCGCGCCCTGCGGCTGCCCGGGCGGACGCGGGCTTTGATGTGGCGGTGGACCTGCAGGCCGATCCCGAGGACTGGGATGAGACCTCGGCGCTGGCCGCGCTCAACGGGCAGCACAAGCACCTCATCGCGCTGCGCGAGCTGTTCCTGGCCGAACTCCCCGGCGTGCGCGATGCGGTGGACCAGGCCGTGGTGCGCCACGATGAACCGGCGCTGCGCAGCCAGCTGCATCGCCTGCAGGCCAGTTGCGGGTTCGTGGGCGCTGCGCGGCTGGCCCGCGCGGTACGCCAGCTGCACCAGATGCCGGCCTCCAACCAGGCCCACGCGGGCTTCCAGGATGCGGTGGCGTCCCTGCTGCACTGATTGCCGGCAGCGGCCACGCCGGCCTCAGCCGCGGCGCGTCAGGTCGTCCATCAGTTCCCAGGATTTCAGGCCACGCGTCCCCAGGTGATGCGCCAGCACGGCGCGCATCGGCAGCCGCAGGCTGGCCAGGTCCGCGGCCGCAGGCATCTGGTCATCGCCCAGCGCCAGCAGCGCGGCGCCGGTGGCCGTGCCCCGCCGCCCTTCCCCGTCACGCTCGCTGAGCTGTCGACGCGGGCCCTCCAGCGGATCCAGCACATAACGCGCCGCCGGATCCACCGGCTGGCCGTCGGCGGTCTCGCCGAGGGCGAAGCCGAAACCCAGCGCCTCCAGCAGATCGCGCTCGAAACGGCGCAGGCTCCAGGCCAGTGGCGCGCCCACGGCCAGGCGGCCCCGTACCTGCCCGTAGGCTCCATAGAGGTCGGGCAAGGGATCGCCGCGCGGCGCCAGCCGCATCACCAGTTCGCTGATATAGAAGCCGGCCAGCATGTCGTGGCCGCTCAGCCGCGGCGCGGCATCCAGCGCCTCGGCTGCGCGCAGCTGCGCCAGCTCACCGCGCTGCACGGCGTCGAAGCGGATCCACTGCAGGGGCTGCAGCGCGGCCCGCAGCACCTGCCCCTTGGCGCTGGACACGCCACGGGCCAGCAGGCCCACGCGGCCCTGTCCGGCGGTGAGCACCTCGACCAGCAGACTGGTCTCCCGGTACGCACGGGCATGCAGGACGAAGCCCGGTTCGGCGTCGATGTGCATCGATCCGGGCCCTGGCTACCGTTACTCGTAACCGAAGGCCTTCAGCGCGGCCTCATCGTCGGACCAGCCTTCGCGCACGCGCACCCAGGTCTCCAGGAACACCTTGGCACCGAACAACCGCTCCATCTGCAGGCGGGACTTGGCACCGATCTCCTTCAGGCGCGTGCCTCCCTTGCCGATCACGATCGCCTTCTGGCCCTCGCGTTCGACCCAGATCACCGCGCCGATGCGCAGCAGGTTGCCGTCCTCGGTGAAGCGCTCGATCTCCACCGTGGTGGCATACGGCAGCTCTTCGCCAAGCTGCCGCATGAGCTGCTCGCGGACCAGCTCGCCGGCCAGGAAGCGCTGGCTGCGGTCGGTGATCTCGTCTTCGCCGAACATCGGCGGGGCTTCGGGCACCAGCGCCAGCACGTCGCGCACGAGTGCCTCCAGACCGTTGCGCTTCTGTGCGGAGATCGGGTGCACCGCGGCGAATTCGCGGCCCTCGGTGACCTGCTGCAGGAACGGCAGCAGCGCGGCTTTCTCCTTCAGGCGGTCCACCTTGTTGACCACCAGCACGACCGGGATGCCCGAATCGCGCAGCACGTTGAAGGCCAGCGCATCCTCTTCGTCCCAGCGGCCGGCCTCGATGACCAGCAGGCCGGCATCGACGCCTTCCAGCGAGCCGCGCGCGGCACGGTTCATGACCCGGTTCATCGCCCGCTTCTGCACCTTGTGCAGCCCGGGCGTATCGACCAGTACGAGCTGGCCTTCCGGATAGGTGGCGATGCCCAGCAACCGGTGCCGCGTGGTCTGCGGGCGGTTGGAGACGATGCTGACCTTGGCCCCGACCAGTGCATTGGTCAGGGTCGATTTGCCCACGTTGGGGCGGCCGATGACGGCAACGCTGCCGCAACGATGGGGCGTGTGTTCACTCACTTGGATTCCACCAGTTGTTCAAGTGCGGCCGCGGCCGCCTGTTGTTCCGCCAGCCGCCGGGAGGCACCTTCGCCTTCGGTTCGGATCGGCGGCTCGATGATGTTGCAGCGTACCTGGAACGTCTTGGCGTGGTCGTCCCCGGATTCTGCCACCAGTTCGTACTGGGGCAGCGCCTTCTGTCGGCCCTGCAGCCATTCCTGCAGGCGCGTCTTGGGATCCTTGGCCGGCCGGCCGGTCGCCGGCAGGGCGGCGATGGAGGGCTCGAACCAGGGCAGCACCACCGCACGGCAGGCCTCGAAGCCCACGTCCAGGTAGATCGCCGCGACCACCGCCTCGAGGGCGTCGGCCAGGGTCGAGTCGCGCCGGTGGCCACCGGACTTCATTTCCCCGGCGCCCAGGATCAGGCGCTCGCCCAGCTGCAGCTCGCGGGCGATCACGGCCAGCGCCGCCTCGCGGACGAGCTCGGCACGGCCCCGGGTCATCGCGCCCTCGTCGGCCTTCGGCCAGCGTGCGTAGAGCGCCTCGGCCACCATCATGTTGACGATGCTGTCGCCGAGGAACTCCAGGCGCTCGTTGTTGGGCGTACCGGCAGAACGGTGCGTCAGGGCCTGCACCAGCAGGTCCGGCGTCCTGAAGACGTGACCGATGCGGTCACCGCGTAGAGGCGTCTTATTCTGCACCGCTGCCCGTCAGTTCCTGCGTGGCGTCGAACTTGCCAACCACGTCGATGTTGCCGACCAGCGGACGGCGCACTTCGTAGTTCACGCGCAGGTTCCAGCCGTTGTTGACGCGGTCGAACTTCACGTTGGACGGCTTCACGTTGTCGGAGTAGTTGATGTAGAGCCGCTTGAAGAACAGCGACTGGATATTGGCCGGCTGCATCTGGCTGACCCCCGGCTCGGTGGCCAGGCTCTTCATCGCAGAGCGCACGGCGTAGTACTCCTGGTACATCGGGAACAGCTTCATCGCGATGTACAGGATGAAACCGATCACGATCAGGACCACCAGGAAGGAGGTCAGGGTCATGCCGCGTTGCGTGCTCATCGTCTTCTTCATTGCGTTCTCCCCAGATACGCGTTGCAGGTCAGTTGACGCTCGAGCCGATCCGCGACGGTTCGAAGCCGTCCTTGCAGAACCACCCGTAGCAGTTGAGCCAGATCACGAACGCCTTGCCGCGCAGGTTCTCCTCCGGCAGCAGGCCCCAGAACCGGCCGTCATCACTATTGTCGCGGTTGTCGCCCATCATCAGGTAGTGCCCGGCGGGAATGGTCCACTCGCCCTGCCCGGTCGCCAGGCCGGTTTCCAGCACGGTGTGCGGACGCCCCGGCAGCTCTTCGGTGAGCAGCTGGGCGCCGGTTTCCACGCCACGATGACCGGCGTAGATGCCGCGCGCCTCATACTTCAGCGGCTCGCCGTTGAGGATCACGCCGTTGCCTTCGAACACGATGTGGTCACCCGGCAGGCCGATGACCCGCTTGATGAAGTTCTCGCCCTTGGCCGGATCCTGGTCACCACGACCCGGGTAGTGGAACACCACCACGTCACCGCGCTTGGGCTCACCGACCGGCACCACCTTGGTGTTGGTCAATGGCAGGCGCAGGCCGTAGGCGAACTTGTTCACCAGGATGAAATCGCCGATGAGCAGGTTGGGCATCATCGAGCTGGAGGGAATCTTGTACGGCTCGGCGATGAAACTGCGCACCACCAGCACGATGGCCAGCACCGGGAAGAACGCACGCGAATAATCCACCAGCGCCGGCTCGGTATCGAGCAGGCCGGCGCGGCGGGCGCGGCGGCGCGCGAAGTACAGTTTCTCGGCGAGCAGCACCAGGCCGGACAGCAGGGTCAGCGCGACGAGCACGAACTCAAACAGTTTCATTGAAGGATCCTTTGCAACGTATCCAGGCCGCGGCCCGCGGACGGGCCGGACGCACGCTTACTTGTTGTCCATCTGCAGCACGGCCAGGAACGCTTCCTGCGGAATCTCCACGCGGCCCACCTGCTTCATGCGCTTCTTGCCTTCCTTCTGCTTTTCCAGAAGCTTCTTCTTGCGCGAAACGTCGCCACCATAGCACTTGGCCAGAACGTTCTTGCGCATGGCCTTGACCGTGGTGCGCGAGATGATCTGCGAGCCGACAGCTGCCTGGATGGCCACGTCGAACTGCTGGCGCGGGATCAGGTCCTTCATCTTCTCGCACAGCTCGCGGCCGCGGCGATCGGCGTGGCTGCGGTGCACGATCAGCGACAGCGCGTCGACCTTGTCACCGTTGATCAGCACGTCCACGCGCACGAACGGACCGGCATCGAAACGCACGAAGTGGTAGTCCAGCGAGGCGTAGCCACGGCTGACCGACTTCAGCTTGTCGAAGAAATCCAGCACCACTTCGGCCATCGGCAGCTCGTAGCTGATCTGCACCTGGCTGCCGAGGTAGTTGATCCCGATCTGGCTGCCGCGCTTTTCCTCGCAGAGCTTGATGATGTTGCCGATGTATTCTTCCGGCGTAAGCACGTTGGCGCGGATGATCGGCTCGCGGATCTCCTCGACCTGGTTCACCGGCGGCAGCTTGGCCGGGTTGTCCATGTTGACGATGGAGCCGTCGGTCTTGAGCACTTCATACACCACCGTCGGCGCGGTGCTGATCAGGTCCAGGTTGTATTCGCGCTCCAGGCGCTCCTGCACGATCTCCATGTGCAGCATGCCGAGGAAGCCGCAGCGGAAGCCGAAACCCATGGCTTCGGAGCTTTCCGGCTCGAAACGCAGCGCGGCGTCGTTCAGGCGCAGCTTGTCCAGCGCCTCGCGCAGGTCCGGGTAGTCCTCGGCATCCACCGGGAACAGGCCGGCGAACACGCGCGGCTGCATTTCCTGGAAGCCCGGCAGCGGACCCGGCGCCGGATCGGCGGCCAGGGTCAGCGTGTCGCCGACCGGCGCGCCATGCACGTCCTTGATGCTCGCGGTGACCCAGCCCACTTCACCGGCGTTCAACGACGGCAGCACCTTGCGCTTGGGGGTGAACACGCCGACGTTGTCGACCTGGTGGTTGCGGCCGGTGGACATCACCTGCAGCTTGTCCCCGGCCTTGATCTGGCCCTGCATCACGCGCACCAGCGAGACCACGCCCAGGTAGTTGTCGAACCAGGAATCGATGATCAGCGCCTGCAGCTTGTCCGTATCGCGCGGCCTGGGCGGCGGAATGCGATGCACGATGGCTTCCAGCACGTCCAGCACGTTGAGGCCGGTCTTGGCACTCACGGCCACGGCGTCCTCGGCATCGATGCCGATCACCGCCTCGATCTCCGCCTTGGCGCGTTCGATATCGGCCGTGGGCAGGTCGATCTTGTTGATCACCGGCACCACTTCCAGGCCCTGCTCCACGGCGGTGTAGCAGTTGGCCACCGACTGCGCTTCCACGCCTTGGGCCGCATCGACCACCAGCAGCGCGCCTTCGCACGCGGCCAGCGAGCGGCTGACTTCATAGGAGAAGTCAACGTGGCCGGGGGTATCGATGAAGTTCAAGTGGTAGGTCTGCCCGTCCTTCGCCAGGTAGGGCAAGGACACCGACTGCGCCTTGATGGTGATGCCGCGTTCGCGCTCGATCGGGTTCGAGTCGAGCACCTGCGCCTCCATCTCGCGGGCCTGCAGGCCGCCGCACAGCTGGATGATGCGGTCAGCCAGGGTGGACTTGCCGTGGTCGACGTGGGCGATGATGGAGAAATTGCGGATATTCCGCATCGGATCAGAGGACATAGAGGTGGCGGCGGCGCCGGGCGTCGTCAGGGTAACGTTGGATTATCGCACGGCCCGGACCCGGACGGTGGCTCGGCGCGAGGCCGCCAGGGCGCACCGGGACTGGCCCGGTACGCCCGACCCGCTTACTCGCCGGCCTTCACCGCGACGAAGGCGCTGTTGGCCCCGCTGCGGACCAGCAGCATCACCACATCGCCCTTCTTGTAGCCGCCCAGCGCGCGGTTCAACGCCGCCACGCTGTTCACCGGCGTGCGGCCGACCTGCAGAATCACCATGCCATTGGACAGGCGGGCATCGCGCGCGGCCTGGCCCGTGACCCGGCTGATCGCGACACCCTCGTCCGGAGCCAGCCCCATCTGCCGACGCTGGGCGGCGGTCAGTTCGGTCACTTCCAGCCCCAGCAGGGCACTGGCACCGGTCTGCGGCGCGGCGTCCGCGCCGGCGGTCGCCGGTCGGTCCGAGGCGGCCTGTGCGTCTTCGGACAGCTCGGTCAGCGTCACGCTGATCTCGCGCGGCTTGCCGTCGCGCAGGATGCCCAGGCGCACCTTGGAGCCCGGCGCCTGCATGCCGATCAGCGGCGGCAGCTCGGCCGAATCATTGATCGCCGTGCCGTTGACAGAGCGGATCACGTCACCCACTTCCAGCCCGGCTTTCTGCCCGGCGCCGCCCTCGACCAGCTGGTTGACCAGCGCACCGCGCGAATCAGGCAGGTTGAAGCCCTTGACCATGTCGCTGGTGATCTGGCCGACCAGCACGCCGATCTGGCCGCGGCTGACCCGTCCGTTCTTCTTGATCTGCTCCACCGCGCCCATGGCCAGGTCCACCGGAATGGCGAAGCTGATGCCCATGTAGCCGCCCGAGGCCGAGAAGATCTGCGAATTGATGCCGACCACTTCGCCGCGGGTGTTCAACAGCGGGCCACCGGAGTTGCCCTGGTTGATCGCCACGTCGGTCTGGATGAAGGGCACGTAGCGCTGGTCCTGGCCGCCGGTGCTGCGCCCGGTCGCACTGACGACACCGGCGGTCACCGAGTGGTCCAGGCCGAACGGCGAGCCGATGGCCACCACCCACTGGCCCGGCTTGAGCGAACGGGATTCACCGATGCGCACGGTCGGCAGGTTGCTGCCGTCGATCTTCAGCAGCGCCACGTCGTACTGCGCATCGCTGCCGATCACCTTGGCGGTGAACTCGCGGCGGTCGCTGAGGCGCACCTTCACTTCGGAGGCATCGGCCACCACGTGGTGGTTGGTCAGCACGTAACCGTCAGCAGAGATGATGAAGCCCGAGCCCATGCCGCGGCCCTTGATGGAGGGGCCACCGTCGCCGCCATCCGGGCCCGGCATGCCGAAGCCCGGGCCGAAGAAGCGGCGGAAGATCTCGGGAATCTCGTCCTGCGACGGGCCCACCGGGCCGCGTGCCTGGCGGCCGCCTCCCCGTTCGATCACGGTCTCGATGTTGACCACGCCCGGGGCGACCTGCTCGACCAGGTGCGTGAAGTCCGGCAGGCCGCTCACCAGCGGCTGGGCAGGCGCGCGCGGGGCTGCCACCTGGCTTTCCTGCGCCTGCGCCGTGGGTGGCGAGGGAGACTGCGCACAGGCCGCCAGCGGCAGCGTCATGGCCAGCAGGCCCAGCGCGTTCAGGCGGAAATTACGGGGATGCAGCTTCATCGGATCACAGCCTCCGGTCGACGGTTCGGGTGGGCGCGCGCCTGTGAGGCGCACGCGGGGAAATGTGGGGGAGCACCGGGAACAGCGCTCGGGGAAGCAGCACGGCACGGGTGCCGATGGCGCAGCAACGTCTTACTCGCGCGTTTCCATGCGCGGCGATTCGTCCTGCAGACGGGGCTCGAACGGGTAGAAACGCGTCGAACCGCCGCTGGAGAAACGTGCGTTGAGCACGCTGCCCGTCCCCGCGGGGGCCAGGGTGGCACGCGGCCACGGACGCGCCTGCAGTGCCCCGACATCACCGAAGGCCGGCTCATGCACCTGCCCTGCAGGTACCGAGGGCACCAGCGGCGACTGCGCGGCCACCGCACGCAGCGGTACCTCGTTGCGCTGGCTCACGCGCGCGGCCTGCTGGTTGCGCGTCGCGCTGGCACGGCGGGCCGAGGCCTCCTGGGCACGCGTTGCCGCGGCGACCGCCACGGCGGGCGCCACAGCAGCCACGGCTGCCGGTGCATCCGGCGCTGCCGGCGTGACGGGCAGCACGGCTTCGCTGGCGATCACCGTTGTCGGCAGGTCCGCTCCCGGGCCGGCATCGTCCATGGACTGCCGACCCATGAACAGCGCGACCACGGCCACCGACGCCGCCAGCGCCGCACCGCCGCCCCAGGCGCGCCAGCCATCGCGCGTGACGGCCCGGCGCGGGGCCGCCTGCGGTCGCGGCTCGTTGGCCAACGCGGCGCTTACGCGCGCGGCGAAATCCGCCGGCGCCGGCGCCACGGCCTGGCCGCGCAGCACGTCGCCCAGCAGCGACCAGCGCTCCTGGCAGGCCTGCAGTTCGGGATCGTGTTCCAGCCGGCGCAGCAGGAAGCGCGCCTGATCGCTGCCGAGTTCACCATCCACCAGGGCCGAAAGCTGCTGGCGGTTGTGTTCGTCGATCTTGTCGAGCGTGGGTCGTTGCGTGTTCATGGGCGGTTCTTCTCACGGGTAGCGCTGCCGTTGTCCAGCAACGGACGCAGCTCGGTGTCGATGGCTTCGCGGGCGCGGAAGATCCGCGACCGCACCGTACCGATCGGGCATCCCATCTTCTGCGCGATGTCTTCGTAACTCAGGCCTTCCACCTCGCGCAGGGAAATGGCCAGGCGCAGCTCCTCGGGCAACGCCGCGACGGCCTTCATCACGGTGTTCTCCAGCTCCTGGCGCATGAGCTGGCGTTCCGGGGTGTCGGTGTCACGCAGGCGCGTGCCGGTGTCGTACTGCTCGGCGTCGCCGATCTCGATGTCGTCGGTCGGCGGGCGGCGATTGTGCGCGGCGAGATGGTTCTTGGCTGAGTTCACGGCGATCCTGTGCAACCAGGTGGAAAACTGGGCGTCGCCACGGAAGCTGTTGATCGCGCGGTAGGCACGGATGAACGCTTCCTGGGCCACGTCCTGGCATTCGCTCCAGTCGGCGATGTAGCGACCGACCAGGGAAACGACCCGGTGCTGGTGCTTGCGCACCAAGGCATCGAAGGCCGCGCTCTCGCCGCGCTGCACGCGCCGGACCAGTTCGAGGTCCAGCTCCTGTGGTATTTCGACCTCGGCCATGAGGGGCCGCACTCCTGTCAGCCCAACCAACGTCGGGCACTGAGACTGCCAATCCCGGGAAAAGTTCAACAACTGGTCACACGGCACCGCACCAGCTTTTAACCCACGTTGGGCTAGCGTGCCTGTTCACGTGATGAACGAGGCAGGCCCACTCCCCTCCCAATTGGGATTTGACGGGAAGGAAACAACCTCTGGATCATAGCCGCTTCTCCATACACAACCGGATGGAATGTCCATGCTCTCAGGCTTCGATGGGCTTCGCCTCGCGCACTGGCACCCGGAAATCCGCGACGACGGTGTCGTGGTGCTCAACCTCGACCGCCAGGATGCCAACGTAAACGCGATGTCACAGGACGTGCTGCTGGAGCTGGGCGCACTGGTGGAACGGCTGGCCATCGACCCGCCCAAGGGCGTGGTGGTGCAGTCGGTCAAGCGGGCCGGCTTCATCGCCGGGGCGGACCTGAAGGAGTTCCAGGAGTTCGATCGCCGCGGCACGGTCAACGATGCCATCCGGCGCGGCCAGGTGACCTACCAGAAAATGTCCGAGCTGCCCTGCCCCACGGTTGCGGCCATCCATGGCCACTGCCTGGGCGGTGGCACCGAGCTGGCGCTGGCCTGCCGTTACCGCGTGGCGTCCAATGACAGTTCAACCCGCATCGGCCTGCCCGAAACGCAGCTGGGGATCTTTCCCGGTTGGGGCGGCAGTGCCCGCCTGCCGCAGCTGGTCGGTGCGCCGGCGGCGATGGACATGATGCTCACCGGGCGTACGCTCTCGGCGTCGGCGGCGCGCAGCATCGGCCTGGTGGACCGGGTGGTCGCGCCCGCGCTGGTCCTGGACACGGCCGTGGCGCTGGCGTTGAAAGGCACGGTGCGGCCGTTCAAGCAGCGCGCCACGGCGTGGGTCACCAACACCTGGCCGGCACGCAAGCTGCTTGCCCCGCAGATGGCCAAGCAGGTTGCCCGCAAGGCCAAAAAGGCGCATTACCCCGCGCCCTACGCGCTGATCAGCACGTGGGAACGCAGCGGTGGCAAGCCGGTCCAGGCGCGCCTGGACGCCGAGCGCCGCGCCGTGGTCAAGCTGGCCAGCACGCCGACCGCGCGCAACCTGATCCGCATCTTCTTCCTCACCGAGCGCCTGAAGGCGCTGGGCGGTGGGGACCATGGCATCCACCACGTGCACGTGGTCGGTGCCGGTGTGATGGGCGGCGACATCGCGGCGTGGTCAGCCTACAAAGGCTTCACCGTCACGCTGCAGGACCGCGAGCAGCGCTTCATCGATCCGGCCCTGCAGCGCGCGCAGGCGCTGTTCGCCAAGAAGGTGCGTGACGAGGGCAAGCGCCCTGCCGTCGCCGCGCGGCTGCAGGCCGACCTTGCAGGCGAAGGCGCCGCGCGTGCGGACCTGGTGATCGAGGCGATCATCGAGAACCCGCAGGCCAAGCGCGATCTGTACCAGACGCTGGAGCCGAAGATGAAGGCCGATGCGCTGCTCACCACCAACACCTCCTCGATCCCGCTGGTGGAGCTGCGTGACCATATCCAGCGTCCGGCGCAGTTCGCCGGGCTGCACTATTTCAACCCGGTCGCGCAGATGCCGCTGGTGGAGATCATCCATCACGACGGCATGGCACCGGAGACCGAGCGCCGGCTGGCCGCATTCTGCAAGGCGCTGGGCAAGTTCCCGGTGCCGGTGGCCGGCACGCCGGGCTTCCTGGTCAACCGCGTGCTCTTCCCGTACATGCTGGAGGCGGCGACGGCCTATGCCGAGGGCATCCCGGGGCCGGTGATCGACAAGGCCGCAGTGAGCTTCGGCATGCCGATGGGGCCGATCGAACTGCTGGACACCGTCGGCCTGGACGTGGCGGCCGGCGTGGGCGAGGAACTGGCGCCCTTCCTCGGGCTGCAGATCCCGGCCGCCCTGCAGACGGTCGAGCCGGGCAAGCGCGGCAAGAAGGACGGCCAGGGCATCTACACCTGGGAAGACGGCCGTGCGAAGAAGCCGGAGGTGCCCAAGGACTACCAGGCGCCGGACGACCTCGAAGACCGGCTGGTGCTGCCCCTGCTCAACGAGGCAGTGGCCTGCCTTCACGACGGCGTGGTGGCGGACGCGGACCTGCTCGATGCCGGCGTGATCTTCGGCACCGGTTTCGCACCATTCCGCGGTGGCCCGGTGCAGTACATCCGCGCCACGGGGGCGCACGTGCTGGTGGAGCGCCTGAAGGTCCTGCAGCAGCGCCACGGCGACCGCTTCGCTCCGCGTCCCGGCTGGGACAATCCGGTGCTGCGCGAACCGGTCGCCTGAACCCCAAAAAAAACGCGGCGCCGAGCGCCGCGTTTTCATTGGTGCCGGGTCAGCGATCAGCTGGCCTTGGCAACCGCCTTCTTCGCCGCAGCCTTCTTGGCCGGAGCCTTGGTCACGGTCTTCTTGGCGACCGGAGCAGCGGCGCCGACGGCGGCCTTGCTCACGGTGTGCGAACGGGCATTGCCGTAGCTGGCGTTGTAGCGCTTGCCCTTGGCGGTCTTGCGGTCACCCTTACCCATGTCTTGAACTCCTGGCTATGTTGATTCTGATTACCCCGTACTGACACGGGTTCGGCGGGGCCGTCTTGATGGACGCCCCCGCGCACGATCGGAAAGCCTACCACGACGGCCTCAATGCGCGCAGCTGGCGTCGTGGACGTGGCCGTGGTTGAGCCGCAGGTTCACCAGGTGCGCCACCCCGACCAGCAGTCCGCCGAGCGTCATCACCACCGCGTGCGGTACGGGGTCGTGGTGCAGGGGCTCATACAGCAGCCCGGCCCACAGTGCGGTCAGGCCCGGGATGAGGAAGCCCAGCGCACGCAGGGCGCCATGCCGGCGATAGCCCCATACCAGGCTGGTCAGGCCGAGCAGGGTCACAAACACCACCAGCGCCTGCTCGATGCCGTCGCTCAGCCACAACGACAGTCCCAGCGATGGCGCAAGCGCCAGCAGCACGGGAATGACCGCGCAGTGCACCGCGCACAGCAGCGAGCCGGTCGCACCGAACCGGTCAAGCAGACGACGAAGGCGTGGGTTCACAGCATGACTTCCAGCAGGGGCACGAAACCGACGTGGAATAATATAACATCTCCGCGCTACACTGCGTTCCTGCCTCATCGTGTCGTCTCCCGCCTGCCCTTGCGGGATTGCCGCGCCCCAGTACTGATACGTTATAACAATTCATTGGATCGACTCATGTCCCGCTCAAGCCTCTGCCTTCGCCCCCATGCGCTGACCCTGGCCCTGGCCACGGCCCTGCTGCCTACCTTGGCAGCGGCGGCCGATGCGCCTGCCGAAGGCCACCTGACCGAACTCTCCAGCGTCAATGTCACCGCCTCGCCGCTGCAGGGCGATGCCGAATCCCTGGCCCGCCCCGTCGACGTGCTGGCCGGCGAACACCTGGACGAGGTCAAGGCCGGCACCCTCGGCGATACGGTGGCCAAGCTGCCGGGCGTGCAGAGCTCCTTCTTCGGACCCGGCGTCGGCCGTCCGATCATCCGGGGCCAGGAGGGTCCGCGCGTGGCGGTGCTGTCCAACGGGATCGGCAACATGGACGCCTCCACGGTCAGCGCTGACCATGCCACCAGCATCGAGCCGTTCCTTGCCGACCAGATCGAGGTCCTGAAGGGCCCGGCTACGCTGCTGTTCGGCAGCGGCGCGATCGGTGGCGCGGTCAACGTGGTGGACGGGCGCATCGCACGGGAGCTGCCCGACCGCCCGCTCAGCGGTCGTGCGGAACTGCGCGGCAACTCGGTGAACAACGAGCGCAGCGGCATGTTCCGCCTCGATGGTGTGAGCGGTGATGTGGTGCTGCACGTGGATGGCCTGGTCCGCAACGGCGACGACTACCGCATTCCCGGCTACGCGGTGATCGATGGCCTGGAAGACCACAGCGGCCACGACCACGACCACGATCATGCCGGCGATGGCGATCACGAGGACGGTGATGCGCCGCGCCGCGGCCGTCTGGACAACAGCAGCATCCGCACGCGGGCCGGCGGTGTGGGCGCCACCTGGCTCGGCGAGGGCGGCTATCTCGGCGCTTCGGCCAGCACCTACCGCACCAACTACGGCATTCCCAACGGCGCGCATGTACACGCCGAGGATGACCACGGCCACGGCCACGATCATGACCACGACCATAGCGAGGAAGAAGAAGGCGACGAGCATGACGTGCGCATCGACATGGTGCAGAACCGCTTCGAAGCCAAGGGCGGCATCTACAACCCGGCCTCGTTCCTGAAGACCCTGAGCCTGCGCACGGCCTACACCGACTACGAGCACGTGGAGCTGGAAGCTGGCACGCCCGCCACGCGTTTCACCAACCGCGGCATCGAAGGCCGCCTGGAGGCGGTGCAGCAGCAGATCGGCGGCTGGGACGGTGCCTTCGGCCTGCAGTTCGGCAACAGCGATTTCGGCGCACGCGGCGAGGAAGCTTTCGTGCCGGATACCGCGACCAGGAACCTCGGGGTGTTCGTGCTGCAGGAGAAGCAGTTCGGCCCGCTCAAGCTCGAACTGGGTGCGCGCCATGACAAGGTGAAACTCGACCCGTCCGATGACCACGCGCGCCGCACCTTCGATGCCACCAACCTCTCTGCGGCCGGCATCTGGAAACTGACCGACGGGGTGGACCTGCGCTTCGGCGTGGACAGTTCCGAGCGCGCACCGACCAACGAAGAGCTCTACGCCGCCGGTGCGCACATCGCCACGCGCTCCATCGAACTGGGCAACGCGGACCTGAAGACCGAGCGCGGCCAGCGGTTCGAGCTGGGCATCCATACCCATGGCGAGCGCCTGGACGTCTCGGCGTCGGTATACCAGACCAAGTTCAAGGACTTCATCTACCTGGCCGACACCGGCGTGGTGGAGAGCCTGCCGGTGCGCCTGTGGGCGCAGCAGGATGCGACCTTCCGTGGTGCGGAGGCCGAAGCGGTGGTGCACCTGTTCGAAGGCAACGCCGGTGACTGGGACCTGCGCCTGTTCGGCGATTATGTGAAAGCCGAGCTGGATGGCAGCGGCACCCGCCGCGTGGATATCGCCGTGCCGCACGGTGACCATGCCCACAACTACACCGTGGACCTGGCCAACGGCGGCTACCTGCCGCGCATCGCGCCGGCACGGGTGGGCGCCGACCTGCGCTGGGCCCGCGATGGCTGGCGCGCATCCCTGGGGGCGGTGCGTTACAGCCGGCAGAAAGACACCGCGCAGAACGAACTGCCCAGTGATGGCTACACCCTGGTCGATGCGCATGTGGCCTACCGCTGGGACCGTTCGGACAGCAACAGCTTCGAAGTGTTCCTGGACGGCAACAACCTGACCAACCGGGAAGTCCGCCCGCACACCTCGCTGCTGCGCGATTACTCGCCACTGCCGGGTCGCGGCGTCGCGTTCGGCATCCGCGCGTACTTCTGAGTGACCCGCGTCCGGCCATCGGGCCGGGAGCAGCAGGACCATCACGGGCCGGGCGGTCAATAGGCGACCGCCCGGCCTGATCACGTTCCGGGCCCTCCTCCTGCGCTCACCTGCCACTCACGCGCCGGTGCCCAAGGTAACTGTCCGCCAACCTTGCCATGGGCGGACCTCGCGGTACGGACAATTTTGTCCGATGATGCACGGATGCCTACCCTCCGTGCCGATGCAGCCGCCCGCCGCGCCCTGATCCTGGATGCCGCCGATCATGTGTTCGGCAACCATGGCGTGACGGCGCCGCTGGACCTCGTCGTCGAGCGCGCCCAGGTAGGACGCGCCACCCTCTACCGGAATTTCCCCGACCGCGCCGCGCTGATCCAGGCGTTGCTGGAGCGCACGGTTGAACGCATCGACCGCCACGTACAGGAGCTTGGCGAACGCGATGATGCGCTGTTCGAACTTCTGGAAGGCATCGCCCAGCGCAACATCGATTCGCCGGCCCTCGCCGACTACTGGCGCGCCGTCCAGCAGGACAACCCCATCGTCAACGCCGCGCGCAATACCGTGCGGACGATGCTCGAAGGCCCCATCGAACGGGCGATCGCCGCTGGCCTGTGCCGGCCCGACCTCACCTCCACGGACATTTCACTGATCTCGGGCATGCTGGGTGCGGCGCTGCGCGGCAAGACGCGTGACGAGCGCGCCGCCCTCGCCCGCCGTGCGCTTGAGCTGCTGCGCGGCGGCCTGCAGGGACCCGCTGCCCCGGAGGGCTGATGCCGCAGTACCTCAAGCCGGTTCCCGATTGGGAAGAACACGAGAAACCGACCCTGCCGGGCTCGGCGTCGATGCCATGGCATCCCCCTTACCGGCGCGTGGCGTATGCGCTGGTCTCGGTACTGGTGGCCATCACCGGCGGGCTCGGCACGGCGCTGGTGACCGCCAACCTGCCCTTCCTGCAGGGCCAGCTCGGGTTGGATCCGGCGCAGGGCAGCTGGCTGGTGGCCTCGTACGTGATGGTCAACGTGACCGCCAACCTGCTGGCCTTCAAGTTCCGCCAGCAGTACGGCATCCGCCTGTTCGCCGAAATCGGACTGGGGCTGTACGCGGCCCTCGCGCTGCTGCATCTGGCCGTGGGCACCTTCGAGACCACGGTGCTGCTGCGCGCGGCCAGCGGCTTCGCCGGGGCGGCCTGTTCCACGCTCGGCACGCTGTACATGCTGCAGTCGCTGCCGCGCCGTTTCACCGGCAATCTGCTGGTGATCGGCGTTGGTCTGTCGCAACTGGCGGTGCCGGTGGCCTGGGTGGTGTCGCCGGGCCTGGTGGATACCGGCCAGTGGCACCAGCTCTATTTCTTCGAGGCCGGCCTGGCCCTGTGCGCCTTCGCTGCCGTGGTGCTGCTCAAGCTGCCGCCGGGCGCGCAGGTCAAAGCCTTCGAGCCGCTGGATTTCCTGACCTTCGCGCTGCTTGCTCCGGCCGTGGCGCTGCTGGTGATCGTGCTCGCGCAGGGCTACGTGCGCTGGTGGCTGGACACGCCGTGGCTGGGCTGGGCGCTGGTGGCCTCCATCACCCTGGGCACGGCGGCGTTCGTGCTCGAGCATTACCGGCGCAATCCGCTGCTGCAGACCCGCTGGCTGGCCAGCCTGCCGGTCATGCACTTCATCGTCGGGGCGTTCTTGCTGCGTTTCCTCACTACCGAACAGTCCTACGGGGTGGTGGGCCTGATGCGCGTGCTGGGCATGGGCCCGGACCAGATGCGGCCGCTGTTCGTGGTGATCCTGTGCGGCGTGATCTGTGGCATAGCGGCCAGCTCGCTGACCTTCGGGCCCAAGCGGCTGGTGCCCCAGGTGCTGATGGCCATTGCCCTGCTCGGCAGCGCCGCCCTGCTGGACCAGCACCGCACCAGCCTGGACCGCCCGCACGATTTCTTCATCAGCCAGTTCCTGGCCTCGGTCGGCGCGGGAATGTTCATGGGCCCGCTCATCATGCTGGGCATCACCGCGGTATTGAAGCAGGGCGTGGACCACATGATCACGTTCCTGGTCACCCTGTCGATCACCCAGACCCTGGGCGGACTGGCCGGCTCGGCGGCATTGAGCAGCTTCCAGCTGCATCGCGAACAGGCCCACTCCAGTGCGCTGGTCAGCCAGCTCGATCCGGCCGATCCCGTGGTCGCGCAGCGGCTGCGCCTGCAGCAGCAGCTCTATGCTGCCCAGATCACCGACCCGGTACTGCGCAGTGCGCAAGGCACCGCGCAGCTGGCACAGATCACGCGCCGCGAAGCGAACGTCAGCGCGTTCAATGATGTGTTCACGCTCAGTGGTCGCCTGGCACTAGGCTTCCTGGGCTGGCTCCTGCTGCTTTCGCTGCGTACCGCCGTGCTGAAGCAATGGCGCAAGCGCCGCCCGTCCTCCTCCTCCCCAGCGCCGGCCGCCGCCGCACCTCCCCGTTGAGCACCTCCCCATGACCCAGCTCCCCCCGCGCGACGACGAAGCGCCCGAGAACCTCAATCCGCCGCCACCGACCGATGCCGCGCCCCCGCCTGCAACCCCGGCCCCGGACGCGGCTGCGGCGCCGCCCGCGCCTGCCCCTTCATCCGCGTCCACCGTCCCGAAATACCTGGTGCCGAGCCGGCGCTCGGTGGTGCTGATGATCCTGGTGGCGCTGGTGGGGATCGCCCTGATCCTGCGCGCCTGGCACCTGTGGCCCTTCACCACCGCGATGGCCAGCACCGACAACGCCTATGTCCGCGGCCAGATCACCGTGCTGGCGCCGCAGGTCAACGGATACGTCACCGACGTGCGGGTCAAGGATTTCCAGCATGTGAAGCAGGGCGACGTGCTGGTGCAGGTGGATGAGCGCATCTACACCCAGCGGGTGGCGCAGGCCCAGGCCGCGCTGGACGCCGCGCTCGCCTCGCTGGCCAACGCTGACCAGTCGCAGGCACAGGGACGGGCACAGATCGCCTCGGCGAAAGCCACGCTGGCAGCGGGCCAGTCGGAACTGCGGCGTTCGCGTGCCGAGCTCGCGCGCTATGAGCAGCTGGCCGCGCAGCGCCTGGTGGCCCTCAACGACCGCGACAAGTTCCGCACCAGCCAGGCCGCTGCGCAGGCGGGCGTGCAGCAGTCGCAGGCGCAGATCCGCATCGCCGAAGAAGGCCTGCTTTCAACCCAGGTCTCGCGCAAGGGCCTCGAAGCGCAGGTGGAAAGCGCGCGCGCCCAGCTGGAGCTGGCACGCATCGATCTGGCCAACACGGTCATCCGTGCGCCACGCGACGGCCAGGTCAGCGAAGCTTCGGTGCGCGTGGGCCAGTACGTCGCCGCCGGTTCGCAGCTGTTGTTCCTGGTGCCCGATACCCTCTGGGTGGTGGCGAACTTCAAGGAGGGCCAGACCTGGCGGATGCGCATCGGCCAGCCGGCCACGTTCGCAGTGGATGCGTTCGAGGGCGAAGTGCTGCGCGGTCATATCGAGCAGATCGCCCCGGCGACCGGCTCGGAGTTCAGCGTACTGCGCCCGGACAATGCCAGCGGCAACTTCACCAAGGTGGTGCAGCGGCTGCCGGTCCGGATATCCATCGATCCGGACCAGCCGTTGGCCGCACGCCTGCGCCCGGGCATGTCGGTGGTGGCGAAGGTCGACACCTCGGTGGAGTGACCGCCGACGGCCCAGCCCCTCGTGGTGGGCTGGGTGTCATTTACGTGAACCGCGCAGAATCCCAGGCTGGCCCTGGCGTCGTCAGCCGGTCGGGCGACCCAGCGCAGGGGCCTTGAGCGCCATGGATGGCGCGAAGCGCGGCGCGCAGGACGCCGTTTCTGCCGTCCCCTGCCTATCCACCCCGGCCCGCCAACCCACAGCTCACCCTGGCTCGGGGCCGTTGCAGTTGCCTTTGCTTCGGCAGCTGCAGGGCCGCGGCCCTGCGTGAAACACTCACCCCGCGCAGCGGGCGCAGAGTCCGTGCACTTCCAGCGTCTGCGCCTGCGGCTGGAACCCCAGCTCCTTCGCCCGCCTTTCCAACTGGCTCACGATCTCCCGATCCTCCAGCTCGACCGCGCTGTGGCAGCTGTTGCAGATCAGGAACGGCACCGAATGCGCCGCACTGCTCGGATGATGGCAGGCCACGAACGCATTCACCGACTCCAGCTTGTGCACGAACCCGTTGGCCATCAGGAAGTCCAGCGCGCGATAGACCGTCGGCGGCGCATCCGCCCCCACGCCCTTGCCATTGCGCACCCATTCCAGCAGCTCGTAGGCCTTCACCGGCTTGCCCGCCTCGGCGATCAGCCGCAGCACGTTGGCACGGATCGGCGTCAGCCGCAGCCCGCGCTCGCGCGACACGCGCTCCACCACCGCCACGAAATCAGACGCGTCGTGGACGTGGTGGTGCGGGGCGGTGCAGTCGTGCTGTGAAGCCATGCGCGTTCTCCGGTTCGGACCAGCAGCGGATCAGGCCGCTGCTACCTTGGTGATGGCGATATCGATGCGTTTCAAGGCTTCGTCGCGTCCCGCCAGATACACGGTATGGGAAATGTCAGGGCTCACCTGCGTGCCGGTGATGGCCACGCGCAGCGGTTGCGCCACCTTGCCCATGCCGATCGCCAGTGCCGCCGCCGCATCGTGCAGCGCCGCGCCCACCGTTTCGGCGGTCCATTCCGGCAGGGCGGCGAGCAGCTCCCGGGCCTTGCCCAGGGCGACCTCCGCACCCGGCTTGAGATGTTTGGCCACCGCGGTTTCGTCGTACACCGTCAGCGGCTGGTACCAGACCGCCGCCTTCTCGGCCATTTCCTTCAACGTCTGCACGCGCTCACGCAGTGCGATCACCACGTCCGCCGGCGCCGGGCCCGCCGCCACGTCAAGGCCCAGCTTCTCCAGCTGGTACACCAGCCCCGGTGCCACCGCTCCGGGGGCCTCGCTCTTCAGGAAATGCTGGTTCACCCAGCCGAGCTTGGCCATGTCCAGGCGGGCGGCCTTGGAGTTGCACTCGGTCACGTCGAACAGCTCGATCAACTCCTGGCGGGTGAAGATCTCCTGGTCACCGTGCGACCAGCCCAGGCGCGCCAGATAGCTCAGCAGCGCCTCGGGCAGGTAACCGGCGTCCTTGTACTGCATGACGTCGGCCGCGCCGGTGCGCTTGGACAGCTTGGCGCCCTGCTCATCCAGGATCATCGGCATGTGGCCGAACCGCGGCACGGGCGCGCCGATGCCTTCATACAGGTTGATCTGGCGCGGCGTGTTGTTGATGTGGTCATCGCCGCGGATCACCTCGGTGATGCCCATGTCCCAGTCGTCCACCACGACGGCGAAGTTGTAGGTCGGGTAGCCATCCGGGCGGAAGATCACCATGTCGTCCAGCTCGCTGTTGGCGATCTCGATCGGGCCCTTGATCAGGTCATCGAACACCACGGTGCCGTCCAGCGGATTCTTGAACCGGATCACCCGGTTCGGATCGTCCTTGTACGGCAGGCCCAGCTCGCGCGCGGCGCCGTTGTAGCGCGGCTTTTCCTGCCGAGCCATCGCGGCTTCGCGCATCGCATCGAGTTCTTCCCGGGTCTCGTAGGCGTAGTACGCCTTGCCGTCGGCCACCAGCTGCTCGGCCACTTCCAGGTAGCGCGCCACGCGCTGGGTCTGGTAGATCGGACCTTCGTCGTACCCCAGGCCGAGCCAGTCCATCGCCTCCAGGATCGCGTCGATCGCGCCCTGGGTGCTGCGCTCACGGTCGGTGTCCTCGATGCGCAGCACGAACTCGCCGCCCCGGTGGCGGGCCTGCAGCCAGCAGTAGAGCGCAGTGCGGGCGCCGCCGATGTGCAGGTAACCGGTGGGGCTGGGAGCAAAACGGGTGCGGCAGGTCATGGAAGGCTCAGCGGGAACGGATTCCCGCCGATTTTACCAGCCCCCCGCCCCCTTTACCTGCCGGTGGGTTCGGTCTTGCGCGGGAAGCGGCCCTCGCGCTGGGCGGCATGGTAGACGAAGGATGCGACGATGGCGGCGGCCTGCTTCAGGTCCTCCGGTTCGGCGTGGTCCCAGGTATCCAGGTGCGAGTGGTGCACGTTGGTGAAGTAGTCCAGCCGGTCCTGGATGAACTGGAAGCCAGGCAGGCCCACGCGGTCGAAGCTGATGTGGTCGGTGCTGCCTGTGTTGCGGGTGGCCACCGTGGTGGCGCCCACGTCATGGAACGGGGCCAGCCAGGCCTCGAAGATCGGCATCGCGGCGAGATTCTCCTGCGCATAGATGCCGCGGAAACGTCCCGAACCGTTGTCCATGTTGAAGTAGGCCTGGAACTTGCCGTAATCGCGCTGCTTCTGCAGCGGGCCGGTCGGTTCCCGCAGCGAGGCCGGCAATGCGCGCTGCGCCGCATCGGTCGGCTCGGGGAACGCGGCCAGGTGCCGCGCAACATAGGCCTGCGAGCCGATCAGCCCCTGTTCCTCCCCGCTCCACAGCGCGACCCGGATCGTGCGGCGGGGCGTTGCGCCAACAGCCTTGAGGATGCGCATGGCTTCCATCATCACCGCCACGCCGGCGGCGTTGTCGGCCGCACCCGTACCGGAATGCCAGGAATCCAGGTGCGCGCCGAGCATCACCACTTCGTCGGCCTTGCTGCTGCCGCGGATCTCGGCCAGCGTGTTGTAACCCGGCTGGTCGGCCTGGTCCGTGAAGCGCGCATCGACGGCCACGCGCAGGCGCACCGTCTGCTTGGTGTCCAGCGCGCGCACCAGCGGGTTGAAGTGCTCGGCGATCATCGCCAGTTCCGGGATGCCCACCGGTTCGCCGGCCTTGCGCGAGCCGCCGCCGGCTACGCGGATGATGCCGTTGTCCCAGCTGCTGATGCTGATCGCCGCCAGCGCACCTTCGTCAACGAAGAAGGTATTGGTGGCCTTGGCCAGCGCCTGCCGTTCCTCGTACTCCTTCACCCGCTTGGCGCGGTCGGCGGCGGCCGCCTTGGGCACCGTGAACTCCTGCAGCCCCTCCAGCGAGGTGGCATCGTGCCGGTGCGAGTCGGCCTCGGTACCGCGCTTGTAGTCACGCGCGGTGCCCAGCAGCAGGATCTTGCCGCGCAGCTTGCCCTTGTATTTTTCCAGGTCGGCCAGCGTCTTGATGTCCACCTGCACCAGCTCGCCTTCCACCGGCCCCTTCGTGCCCGGCGTCCAGGCCTTGGGCAGCGCATGCAGTGGCTGCACGCGGGCGTCGGGGCTACCGTCGCCCAGCAGCATCACGCTGGCCGAGGAGAATTCCCAGCCACGGCCGAAGCCATCGAACGCTTCGTCGTGCACGTTCACCAGGCCCCAGTCGGTGAAGCGGCTGCGGGTCCACGCATTGGCGCGCGCCATCGCCGGGGAGTTGGTGAGCCGCGGGCCGATGGACTCGGTCAGATGGCTGAACGTGTCCATCACCTGCGAGTTGTGGAACGCCTCCTGGCGGATCCGGCTGACCATGTCCAGGTCCACCGGCTCACGTTGCTGTGCGGCGGCCTGGCCGCTCAAGGCCAGCGCGAGCGCCAGCATTCCCCACTTGTACATCGCTATCCCCAGAACTGCGCGCCGGACCGGCCTGACGCTGGAGTGTAACCAGCGCCGGCCGTTCACCCGTGGGCCATCAGTCACGGCTTGCCGAGCGTGTACCAGTCCACGCGGCGGGTGACCCACATCGCCACGGCCAGGATGCCGAACAGCAGCAGCGAGCCCATCAGCAGCGCGTTGTTTTCCGAAACCAGCAGCCCGTAGAGCGCGCCATACAGCACGGTCAGCAGGGCCGCAAAGCCCAGCCCACGCTTCCAGTGCCCCAGCACGTTGCTGAGATAGACCGCCTGCAGGCCGATGCACGCCGCCGCCGAAACCAGGTACGCCTGCCAGAACGCGATGTGTTCGGAGAGGCTGATCAGCAGCAGGAAGAAGATCGCCAGCGCGAGGCCGACCATCAGGTACTGCAGCGGATGGATGCGCAGGCGACGGATGAGCTCGAACAGCAGGAAGCCGGTGAAGGTAAGCAGGATGAACAGCACGCCGTACTTCGAGGCGCGGTCGGCCTGGGTGTAGACGTCCACCGGGTCCACCAGCGAAACCGTCACCGCCTGCACGCCATCGGCGTCGCTGCCCTGGCGCACCTGTTCCTGCGCGTCGGACGCCAGCGAAGACACCATCCAGCGCGCCTCGAAGCCCTGCGCGTCCACGCGCCGCTCGTTGGGCAGGAACGCACCGCCGAAGGAAGGGTGCGGCCAGCTGGAGCGCAGTGCGATCTGGTTGTCGTCGCCCACCGGCACCACCGACAGCGCGCGGCTGCCGTCCACCTGCATGTCCAGCGTGACCTTGCTGGCGGGAAGCTGGCCCTGGCGGTTGTCGGCGAACGCCGGCAGCGGGACATGCAGCCCACGCCCAAGCTGGGCGGCACCGCCCGCCCCCGGCTGCAGGCGCCGCGGCGTGCCGTCCACGTGCAGCGCCGGCGTGCCGACCACGCCACGGACATCGCTCAGGCCGACGGCCAGATAGGGCGTGCCGTAGGTACGTCCCGCCTTGCCCGGATAGTCATCGACAGCGAACGTCGCGGTGATCTGGCCGTGCCAGCTGTAGACCGGCACCTTGAACAGCCCCACCGCACGCTGATCCGGCAGCAGACGCCCGTCCACCTGCAGCGTCTGTGGCATCTGCAGCCACTGGCCGTGCGTCACCTGCTCCTCGGCATGCGACTTGCCCTCTTTGTCCACTACCACCACCGTCGTGGTTTCGGTCCACGGCACCACGCGCACCGGGCCGATCAGCTGCTGGGTGCCGGCGCGGCTTTCGGCCACGCGCTGGAACGCCTCCTCGCGGTACTGGCTGCGGTCGGTGATCACGCCGCGGATCATCAGCAGCGGTATCAACAGCAGCAGGATCAGCCCGCCGACCACCGCGAAACGCAGAAACAAGTGCAGGGATTTCATCGTCCATCCTCCTGGGTGAGGCGTGCAGGATGGACGGCGCGGATGTGCGGGGTTTGAGGCCTGGTTGAAGCGAGTGTGAAGTCAGCGCGCGCCGGGCAGCCACACCGTCGCCAGCGTGCCGCCACCGGCACCGGCGTCCACCCGCACCGAGCCGCCGTGCAGGCGGGCCACCTCTCGCACGAACGGCAGGCCCAGGCCGGAGCTGCGGCGTCCGGTGGCGGGCCGCGCCAGTGAGTAGAACCGCTCGAAGATCCGCTCGCGCGCGTACTCCGGCACGCCGGTGCCGTGGTCACGCACGCGCAGCGCGATGCCCTGCCCCTCGCTCCGCGCGCCGACCTGCACCACGCTCCGCGGCGGTGAGAAATCGATCGCGTTGTCGACCAGGTTCTGCAGCGCCTGCCGCAGCAGGTAGGCATCGCCCATGACCGAAAGCGAGGTCGCCTCCACGTCCAGCTGGACCTCCGCTGCCTGCGCACGCACCTGCGCGGCCTGCGCCACCGCCGCCAACAGACGGCCGACCGGCACCGGCTCGCGCGCCTGCAGCCAGCCGTGCTGCTCCACTTCGGCCAGCGCCAGCAGCTTGTCGATGGTCTCGGTCAGGCGCTGCTGCTGATCGACGATGCTGCGCGCGAAGCGTGCGCGGTCGGCTTCGTCCATCGGCTCCTGCAACAGTTCGGCCGCTCCGCGGATGGCCGCCAGTGGACTCTTCATCTCATGCGTCAGTGACTGCACGTACTGCTCGACGTAGGCCTTGCCCTCGAGCCGCCGGCGCATGGTCTCCAGCGCGCGGCCCAGATCGCCGATCTCGTCGCGGCGGGTTGGCGGCGGTGGCACCGGCAGGCCGGCGCTGACCGCCTGTGCGTAACGGTTGAGGCGGCCCACGCCCACCATGAGCCAGGCCGTCATCAGCACCCCGATCAGCGCCGACAACCCGATCAGCCAGGCCCCGTTGCGCATGATCTGGCGCTGGCTGGCGGCGATGAACGGCTCGATGCTGCGGTTTGGCTGGGACAGCGTGAGCACGCCGATCAGCGTGGCCGGATCGGCCGGATCGTGCACCGGCGCGGCCACGTGCATCACCGTGTTGTGCGTATCGCCGGGCGATTCCGGGCTCGAACGGGCGCCGTACTCGCCGCGGAGCGTGCGGTAGACATCGTTCCAGCGCGAATTGTCACGCCCGACATCACGCCCGAGCGTGTCATACACCACCACGCCACGGGCATCGGTGATGGTCACCCGGTAATCCAGCGTGCGCTTCGGGAAGCGCCACACCATCGCGTTCGGATCGCGCCGCTGCGCGCGCGCCAGCGCCGCACTGAAGCCCCCGCCGTGCAGCGTGCCGGCCTTGAGTTCCGGCGCGGCCAGCTCGGCCAGCACGTTGGCGGCATCCACCAGCGTGGACTCCATGGCCTGGCGCACGCCGGGTTTCACCTCGTCCACGAACACGCGCATGACGAAGAACGCGGCCAGCCCCACGATCAGGAACACGCCCAGGAACAGTTTCAGGCCCAGCCGCACCTCAGAGCTCCAGCGCATAGCCCACACCCCGGTGGGTGCGGATCGGGTCGCGCTGGGCGCCGGCCGCGCGCAGCTTCGCGCGCAGGGTCTTGATATGCGTGTCCACGGTACGGTCGGCGCTGTCGGCGCTGGCGTCCCAGCCGTGGTCCATCAGCTGCGCGCGGCTGAGGATCGCGCCTGGGCGCAGCAGCAGCGCGGCAAGCACCGCGTACTCATAACGGGTCAGGTCGAGCAGCTGCCCGTCGTGGCGGATGCGCCGGCCCTGGCGATCGATCTGCAACGGCCCATGCACCTGCCAGTGGGCGGCCTCCGGGGCCGATCCCGGCGCGGGGCTGCGGCGCAGCCGGGCGCGTACCCGCGCCACCAGCTCGCGCGGGGAAAACGGTTTGACCACGTAATCGTCCGCGCCCAGCTCGAAACCGAGCACGCGGTCGATCTCCTCGTTGCGTGCGGTAAGGAAGATCACCGGCACCTGCCCGGCCCTCCCCGGCAGCGCCCGCACGCGGCGGCACACCTCGAAGCCGCCGATATCGGGCAGGCCGACATCCAGCATCAGCAGGTCCACCGGTCGGGTCTGCAGCAGCTGCAGGGCTTCGCTCCCCAGCAGGCAGTGGCTTGCGGCGAAGCCTTCGCTGCGCAGCGCATAGAGCACGGTATCGGCGATGGCGCTCTCGTCCTCGACAAGCAGCACGTGGGCAATCGGATCGGTCATGGCCGGCAGCATAGCCGCTGCGGCTGCCGACCCGTACACTGCGCCCCATGAACTACCGCCACGCCTTCCATGCCGGCAACCATGCCGATGTCCTCAAGCACATCGTGCAGCTGGCCCTGATCGACAGCTTCAAGCGCAAGGACAGCCCGTTCTTCGTGCTGGACACCCATGGCGGCCGCGGCCGCTATCTGCTCGCCAGCGAAGAGAGTCGCAAGACCCTGGAGATCGAGGCCGGCGTGATGCGCCTGATGGCCCAGCCGAAGCTGCCGGCCGTGGTGGAGCGGTATCTCAAGGCGGTGCAGGCCGACAACCCGGTCGGTGCAATGGTGGCCTACCCGGGTTCGCCGTTGCTGACCGCCCAGGCCATGCGCCCGCAGGACCGCCTGGCGGCCTGCGAACTGCAGCCGGAGGAAGCGGCCGCGCTCAAGGCCCTGTTCGCCAACGATCCGCGCGTGGGCGTGTACGAGGCCGACGGCTACGCAAAAGTGCGTGCGCTGATTCCGCCGAAGGTCAACGGCGCCCGCATCGGCCGCGGTCTGGTCCTGATCGATCCGCCGTACGAGGCGCAGGACGCCGAATACATCGCCATCCTGGCCACGCTCAAGGAAGTGCTGGAGCGTTGGCCGCAGGCCACCTGCGCGGTCTGGTTCCCGATCAAGCAGCGTCGCACCGTGCTGCACTTCCTGCGCAAGGCCAGTGCCCTGCCGGTGAAGTCGGCGCTGACCATCGAACTGCTGATCCGCCCCGACGAATCGCCGCTGCGGCTCAACGGCAGCGGGATGCTGGTGCTCAACGCGCCGTACCAGTTCGATCGCCTGGTCGGCCCGGCCCTGCCCGCCCTCAAGGCCCACCTCGGCGAACCCGGCGCGAGCACCCGCCTGGACTGGCTCAAGACCGCCGAGTAGGCAGGCCCACGATCGGCCCCGGAGACCGCCAGGCGCCGCTTGGCAGGCTCGCTGTGCCGTGAGCCTTCCGTTCACGGAATGCAGCCATCGGGATGCCACAATCGGCCGACCACCAAGGAACTACCGGTATGGCCACCCGCAACCGCATGCCGCCCTGGCACGAAATCTTCAAGGCTCCAAGCGGCCACGAGCTGCTCATCCGCCCCATCCGTCCCGAAGACGGCGCGCCGCTGCAGGCAGCCTTCAGCCTGTTCGGGCCGGAAGAGATCCGCGACCGTTTCCTGCTCAGCGTGACCGAGCTGTCCACCGAAACCACCCAGCGCCTGACTCATCCCAACCCCAAGAGCGAAATCACGCTGGTGGCCGCCGAATCGCTGCCGGCCGGTGAAGCCGTGGTCGGTGCGGTGGCGCGTGCGTCGATCATCCAGGGCACCCGCGAAGCGGAGTACGCCATCCTGGTCAGCCGCTTCCTGATCGGCCAGGGCCTGGGCCGGCAGCTGATGCGCAAGCTGGTGAAATGGGCCCGTGGCAAGTACCTGGACCGCCTGTATGGCGATGTGGCCGAGGAGAACGTGCCGATGCAGCAGCTGGCAGCCTCGCTCGGCTTCAAGCCGCAACCGCACCCGCAGGGGACCGCCGGGCTGGTCCGCATGGTGCTGGAACTGGACACCTGAGCCTTCCCGGGCCCTGAAACGCCGTGGGACGCCGTGCACTGGCCGGCGTTCCGCACTGCAGCCCGGGCCGTGTTCCGGCTGCTCCCGATGAACGCTCCTGTTAGACTCGGCGGTCAATGTCGCGCTCCCACTATCCCGCTCCGCCGCTGCCGCGTGCCGGCCAGCTCCGCGCCTTCTGGCGCGCTCCCGCCTCGCCCACGGCCCTGGCGTGGTACCTCGCCCGCGCCGCGCAGGCCCACGATGGACCCCTGCTGGTGGTCGCCCGCGATACCCACGGCGCGAACCAGATTGAAGCCGACCTGCGCGTGCTGCTGGGCGATGACCCGGCGCTGCCGGTGGTGGCCTTTCCGGACTGGGAGACCCTGCCCTACGACCGCTTCAGCCCGCACCCGGACATCATCTCCCAGCGTCTGGCCGCCCTGCACCGGCTGCCGGGACTGAAGCGCGGCCTGGTGGTCGTGCCGGTGCAGACGCTGATGCAGCGGCTGGCGCCGACACAGTACGTCATCGGCGGCAGCTTCGATCTGCAGGTGGGCCAGCAGCTGGACCTGGAGGCCGAGAAGCGGCGCCTGGAAAGTGCCGGCTACCGCAACGTGCCGCAGGTGATGGACCCGGGCGATTTCGCCGTGCGTGGCGGCCTGCTGGACGTCTTCCCGATGGGCGCCGAGGCACCGCTGCGCGTGGAGCTGCTCGATGAGGACATCGATTCCATCCGCGCCTTCGATCCGGAAACGCAGCGCTCGCTGGACAAGGTACAGGCCGTGCGCATGCTGCCCGGCCGCGAAGTGCCGATGGACGATGCCAGCATCGCGCGCGTGCTGGACGCGCTGCGCGAGCGCTTCGATGTCGATACGCGCCGCAGTTCGCTGTACCAGGATCTGAAAGCGCGCCTGGCCCCGGCCGGCGTGGAGTATTACCTCCCCCTGTTCTTCGACCGCACCGCCAGCCTGCTCGATTATTTCTCCATCGACGTGCTGCCGGTGATCGCCCCGGGCGTGGGTGAGGCTGCGGCGGCCTTCTGGGCGCAGACCAGCGCGCGCTACGAGCAGCGCCGCCATGACGTGGAGCGTCCGCTGCTCTCGCCGGACCAGCTCTACAGCGCGCCGGACCTGTTGCGCGAGGCGCTCAACAGCCGCGCGCGCATCGAGGTGTGGGCGCCGGAGCACGCGCGCATCGAACAGGCGCAGGCGCTGGGAGACCAACCGCTGCCGGCACTGCCGGTGGCTGCACGCGACGCTCCCGCAGGCGAGGCATTGAAATCCTTCCTCGGCCATTACCCGGGCCGCGTGCTGATCGCCGCCGACTCCGCCGGTCGCCGCGAGGCGTTGCTCGAGGTGCTGCAGGCGGCCGCGCTGCAGCCACCGGTGGTCGCCGACCTGCCCGCGTTCCTCGCTTCGGACGCGCGTTTCGCCATCACCGTCGCGCCGCTGGAAGACGGCTTCGCGCTGGATGATCCGCGCATCGCCGTGCTGACCGAGCGCCAGCTGTTTCCCGAACGTGCCGGCCAGCAACGCCGGAGCCGTCGCGTCGGGCGCGAGCCCGAGGCCATCATCCGCGACCTCGGCGAACTGACCGAAGGCGCGCCGATCGTCCATGAAGACCACGGCGTCGGCCGTTACCGCGGCCTGATCGCGATGGACGTCGGCGGCATGCCCGGCGAATTCCTGGACATCGAATACGCCAAGGGCGACCGGCTGTACGTCCCGGTCGCACAGCTGCACCTGATCAGCCGCTACAGCGGTGCCTCGCCGGAGACCGCGCCGCTGCATTCGCTGGGCGGCGAGCAATGGACCAAAGCCAAGCGCCGCGCGGCCGAAAAGGTGCGCGATGTGGCCGCCGAACTGCTTGAGATCCAGGCCCGCCGCCAGGCGCGCGCCGGACTCGCGCTGGATATCGACCGCTCCCTGTACGAGCCGTTCGCTGCTGGTTTCCCGTTCGAGGAAACGCCTGACCAGCTTGCCGCCATCGATGCCACCCTGCGCGATCTGCAGTCCAGCCAGCCGATGGACCGCGTGGTCTGTGGCGATGTGGGCTTCGGCAAGACCGAAGTCGCCGTGCGTGCAGCGTTCGCCGCCGCCAGCGGTGGCAAGCAGGTCGCCGTACTGGTGCCGACCACGCTGCTGGCCGAACAGCACTACCGCAATTTCCGCGACCGTTTCGCCGACTACCCGCTGAGGGTGGAGGTGCTGTCGCGCTTCAAGTCCACCAAGGAGATCAAGGCCGAGCTGGCCAAGGTCGCCGAGGGCACCATCGACGTGATCGTCGGTACCCACCGCCTGCTGCAGCCGGACGTGAAGTTCAAGGACCTGGGCATGGTGGTGGTGGATGAAGAGCAGCGCTTCGGCGTGCGCCAGAAGGAGGCGCTGAAGGCGATGCGTGCCAACGTGCACCTGCTCACCCTCACCGCCACGCCGATCCCGCGCACGCTCAACATGGCCATGGCCGGGCTGCGCGATCTTTCCATCATCGCCACGCCCCCGCCGAACCGGCTGGCGGTGCAGACGTTCATCACCCAATGGGACGATGCCCTGCTGCGCGAAGCGTTCCAGCGCGAACTCGCGCGCGGCGGCCAGCTGTACTTCCTGCACAACGATGTGGAGAGCATCGGGCGCATGCAGCGCGAGCTGTCCGAACTGGTGCCGGAGGCACGCATCGGCGTGGCGCACGGCCAGATGCCCGAGCGCGAGCTGGAAAAGGTGATGCTGGATTTCCAGAAGCAGCGCTTCAACGTGCTGCTGTCGACGACGATCATCGAATCAGGCATCGACATCCCCAACGCCAACACCATCATCATCAACCGCGCAGACCGCTTCGGCCTGGCCCAGCTGCACCAGCTGCGTGGACGCGTGGGTCGCTCGCACCATCGTGCGTATGCGTACCTGGTCGTGCCGGACCGGCGTTCGATCACGCCTGATGCCGAAAAGCGCCTGGAAGCGATCGCCTCGATGGACGAACTCGGCGCCGGCTTCACCCTCGCCACCCATGATCTGGAGATCCGTGGCGCCGGTGAACTGCTGGGCGAAGACCAGAGCGGCCAGATGGCCGAAGTGGGCTTTAGCCTGTACACCGAGCTGCTGGAACGCGCGGTGCGCAGCATCCGGCTGGGCAAGCTGCCCGACCTGGACAGCGGCGAGGAAGCGCGTGGCGCCGAGGTGGAACTGCACGTGCCCTCGCTGATTCCGGATGATTACCTGCCCGACGTGCACACGCGCCTGACGCTGTACAAGCGCATTTCCAGCGCGCGTGACAGTGCCGCCCTGCGCGAGCTGCAGGTGGAGATGATCGACCGTTTCGGCCTGCTGCCGGATGCGGCCAAGCATCTGTTCGCGATCGCCGAACTGAAGCTGCAGGCCAACGAACTGGGCATCCGCAAGATCGACCTCGGCGAGGCCGGCGGACGCATCGTGTTCGACGCCAAGCCGAACATCGACCCGATGTCGGTCATCCAGCTGATCCAGAAGCAGTCCAACCTTTACAGCATGGACGGTCCGGACAAGCTGCGGATCAAGCATCCGCTGCCGCTGCCGGAAGATCGCTTCAATGCGGCGCGTGCGCTGCTGACCACGCTCGCGCCGGGCTGACCGGCGCACCACAGCCACCTTCCTGCCAGGAATGTACATGCACGGATTCGCAACGCTCCCCACGCTGCTGGCGCTGCTGCTGGCCCCCGTGGCCGGCCTCGCCCAGCCCGTTGATCACCAGGCGCCCGGCAACCTGCAGTCGAGCAGGGTGATGCCCTGCACCGCACTGCAGGACATCACGGCCAACGACACGCCTGCCGACATGATGGCGGCCATTCCGCGCTGCCTCCGGGACAAGCGCACGACCGACGCGGCCGACCTGTTCACCCTGGCCGGTGTGTTCGCTCACTTCGATGCGCAGCGTGTGGCCGACCGCACCGCGCATGGCGCCTACGACGCACTGAAGGCCAACCTGGTGGCCGAGTTCGACCAGCTCGGCAAAGGCCCGCTTACCGCCTTTTCCCTGGCGCTGCAGGACCGCATGAGCCACGCCGACGACTATCAGACGCATCTGTGCGTGCTTGCCCGGCGCCTCGGCCCGCCCCGTTACAGTCCTACGTACATGCTCAGCCACGGCATGTCCGCCTTCACTGGCAAGGACACCGGCCTCGTACCGGACTTCGATGCCGCCGCCGCATGGACGACCACGCAGCGGAACTACCTGAAGTGCGATGAGGTCCAGGCCCACTGATGCGCCCATGAAAAACCCGGCTTTCGCCGGGTTCTTCATTCACGTTACCGCCTCGCGCTTACCAGATCACAACGCGCTTGTCGTCGGCACGCACCATCGGCTGGCCCGGCTTGCACTGGAACGCCGCCGCGAAGGACGGCATGTTCGACGGCGCACCATTGGCACGGAAGTTCGCCGGCGCGTGCGGATCGGTGTTCAGGCGCACGCGCAGCTCGCCGTCGGTGAAGTTGCGGCGCCACACCGTGGCCCAGTTCATGAAGAAGCGCTGGTCCTGCGTGTAGCCGTCCACCGGCACGTTCTTGGCCGGGTCTTCCTGCAGCGCCATCTGCAGCGCGTCATAGGCCACGGTAAGGCCGCCCAGATCGCCGATGTTCTCGCCCAGTGTCAGCTTGCCCTTTACGTTGATGCCCGGCAGCGATTCATAACCATCGAACTGCGCCACCAGCTGGTCGGTGCGTTCGGTGAATGCCTTGCGGTCGGCGTCGGTCCACCAGTTGTCGAAATTGCCGTTGGCGGCGAACTGGCTGCCCGAATCGTCGTAGCCGTGCATCATCTCGTGGCCGATCACCGCACCGATGCCACCGTAGTTCAGCGCCGGATCGGCCTTGGCATCGAAGAACGGCGGCTGCAAAATCGCGGCCGGGAACACGATCTCGTTCTTGGTCGCGTTGTAGTACGCATTGACCGTCTGCGGGCTCATGCCCCACTCGGTCCTGTCCACCGGCTTGCCGATCTTGTCCAGCATGTAGCGGTAGTTGAACGCACGCGCTGCCTGCACGTTGCCGAGGAAGCTGTCCGCGCTGGTCTGCAGGCCCGACCAGTCACGCCACTTGTCCGGATAACCGATCTTCGGAGTGAAGCTGGCCCACTTCTCGATCGCCTTCTTCCGGGTGTCCTCGCCCATCCATTCCAGCTTCTCCAGGCGGGCCTTGAGGGCTTGGGAAAGATTGTCCACCAGGTGCTGCATCTGCTCCTTGCTTTCGGCCGGGAACACCGCGTCCACGTACAGTTCGCCCAGTGCCTCGCCCATGCCGCCGTTCACCGCATCGAGCACGCGCTTCCAGCGCGGCTGCATTTCCTGCTGGCCACGCAGAGTCTTGCCGTAGAAATCGAAGTTGGCTTTCTCGAAGTTGCTGCTCAGGTACGGCGCGGCATCGTCGATGGCGTGGAAGCGCAGGTAGGCCTGCCACGTGGCCGCCGGCACATCGGCCAGCATCTTGTCCACTTCCTGGAAGAACTGCGGCTGCGCCAGCGAGAACTTCTGCGCGGCGGGAACCTTCAGCGTGTCCCACAGTGCGGTCCAGCTGAAGTTCGGCGTCAGCTTGTCCGCGTCGGCAGCGCTGACCGGGTTGTAGCGCTTGGACGGATCACGCAGTTCGATGCGCGAAAGCGAGGCGTTGGCCAGGCGCGTCTCGAAGGCGAGCACGGCCTTGGCCTGTTCGGCCGCCTGCGCGGCATCGGTCCCGGACAGGGTCAGCACCTGGGTGATGTAGGCCTCGTAGGCCTCGCGGATCCTGGCCTGCGAGGCATCGGAGTAGTAGCCCTTCTCCGGCAGGCCGAGGCCGCCTTGGCCGACGTAGGCGATGACGTTGCCCGAATCCTTGTAATCGGCATTGCCGAACAGCGAGAACAGCACGCCC
Organism: Xanthomonas sp. 60; assembly: GCF_011761925.1. NCBI lineage: Bacteria > Pseudomonadati > Pseudomonadota > Gammaproteobacteria > Lysobacterales > Lysobacteraceae > Xanthomonas > Xanthomonas sp. 60. The sequence continues at coordinate 288,605 of NZ_JAASQW010000002.1, forward strand.
TTGCCTTCGGCCTGGCTCTCGCGCAGGTACTGGGCAATGCTGGCGGTATCACTCAGTGCGGCGATCCTGTCCAGCTGCGGCTGCATCGGCGTCAGGCCGGCCGCCTCGATCTTTGCTTCGTCATTGCCGGTCTTCCAGATGTCACCGATCTTGGCTTCGACCGAACCGGCCTGCGCCTTGCCTTCAGCGGCCTGCTTGACCAGCGCATGCTGCACTTCCAGCGAACGCTCACGCAGGATCTCGAAGCTGCCCCAGGTGGTCTGGTCGCCCGGCACCGGGTTGGCCTTGAGCCACTTGCTGTTGACGAATGCGTTGAGGTCCGTGCAGGCCGACACGGACGTATCGAGGTCTGCACTGTCCAGGGAGATCAGCGCGGTCTTGATCTGCGACTGATCGAACGCCGGCTTGGCGGCGGCGTCCCCGCTGGCTGCGGTCGGGGCGGAAGATTCAGTGTTGCCGCAGCCTGCCAGCGTGGCGGCGATGGCGACGGTCAGGCCCAGCGGGGCCAGGGTACGGAATTTCATGGGACGCTCCAGCGGGTAATCCCCGAGGGTAGCCCGCCGCGCCGCCGCAGGGGACCGCCAAAGGTCACGCACGCCCGGCACGCGCCGGGCATCGTCCCGGGCACGTGCCGAGCGCGTGGGCGGATTACTTCGCCTTGCCCTGGTTGGCCACCGCTTCGGCCGCCCTGCGCGCCGCTTCCGGGTCGCCCAGGTAGCGGTACGACTGCACCGTCAGGTCATCGTTGAGCTCGAACAGCAGCGGGATGCCGGTCGGGATGTTGAGCTCGAGGATCGCCTCGCGCGAGACGTTGTTGAGGTACTTGTACAGAGCGCGCAGCGAGTTGCCGTGCGCGGTGACCAGCACGGTGCGGCCGTCCTTGAGCTGCGGGGCGATGGCATCGTGCCAGTACGGCAGCACGCGCTCGAGCGTGGTCGCCAGCGATTCGGTGCCCGGCAGCGCGTTGCGGTCCAGGCCGGCATAGCGGCGGTCGTGCACCGGGTGGCCCGGGTCGGCCAGGTCCATCGGCGGCGGCGGAATGTCATAGGAGCGACGCCAGATCTTGACCTGGTCCTCGCCATGCTTCGCGGCGGTTTCGGCTTTGTCCAGTCCCTGCAGGCCACCGTAATGGCGCTCGTTCAAGCGCCAGCTCTTGCTCACCGGGAGCCAGTCCTGGTCCATCTCGGCCAGCGCACCCTGCAGCGTATGGATGGCGCGCTTGAGCACGGAGGTGTGCGCCACATCGAACTGCAGGCCCTCTTCGCGCATCATGCGCCCGGCCGCGGCGGCTTCCTGGCGGCCCTTGTCGGTGAGTTCGACATCGACCCAGCCGGTGAAGCGGTTGTCCAGGTTCCACTGGCTCTGGCCGTGGCGCAACAGTACGAGTTTACGGGTCACTGCGGTCTCTCCAACGTCGGGATGCCCGTAGTGTAGCGCCGGGTTCAATCCGGCGGACATCGTCCCGGCGTGTCCCGTGGTCCGGCAGGCAGCAGCGCTAGCCGTGCCCGTGCCCGTGCCCGTGGTCGTGCTTGTGGTCGTGCTTGTGCCCGTGCGCGTGGTCGTGCGGACGTTCCTCCGCCGGCGCGCAGGCGTCCCCGCAGTGCGCGCCTTCCAGCTGCAGCGTCACATGTTCGATCCCATGGTGGTCATGCAGCGCATCGGCCAGCTCGCGGCGCACGCGGTCCGCGTCCTGCCCCGCATCCACCACCACGTGCGCGCTCAGGGCCGGCGTGCTTGAAGCCAGCGCCCATACGTGCAGATCGTGCACGTCACGTACTGCCGGATGACCATCCAGCCGCGCCCGAACCCTCGCCAGGTCGACCCCCTTGGGCACGCCTTCCAGCAGTACGTTGATGGCTTCGCGCATCAGCACCCAGGTACGCGGCAGCACCCACAGTCCGATGAGGACGGCCAGGATCGGGTCGATCACCTTCCACCCGGTCCAGCGGATCAGCAGCGCGCCGGCGATCACCGCCACCGAGCCCAGCATGTCCGCCCACACTTCCAGATAAGCGCCCTTGACGTTCAGGCTCTCGCCGCTGCCCGCCCTGAGCAGCCGCATGGCCACCAGGTTGATGCCGAGCCCGATCGCGGCGATGACCAGCATGCCGGTGGAGGCGATCTCCTGCGGCTGGCGGAAACGCGCCACGGCCTCCCACAGGATGTAGCCGGCCACGAGGAACAGCATGCCGCCGTTGAACATCGCACCCAGTGCTTCCAGCCTTGCGTATCCGTAGGTGCGGCGCGCGTCCGGTGGGCGGCGGCTGAGCCGTACCGCCACCAGCGCGATCATCAGCGCCAGCGTATCGGTGGCCATGTGCGCGGCGTCGGACAGCAGCGCCAGGCTGTTGGTGAAGAAGGCGCCCACGACCTCCACCACCAGGAACGCCGCGGTCAGGCCCAACGCCCACCACAACGGTTTTTCGTGGCGGATCTCACTGGGCAGGTGGTTGTGGTCGTGACCCATGCGGCCTCGCTCCGTTGAGGAATGGAGCAAGGCTACGCGGCAGCGTGGCCGGACACCATCACAGCGGATATAACATCGCAGTCGTGCACATTCGCAGGCATCATGGCCCCGTGCACGCAGCGGGCACCGCCCTCAGCGGGCCCGGACCAATGCCCTCAACGGAGCCCTGATGAACTTCGCCAGCGACAACCAATCCGGCGTCTGCCCACGTATCCTGCAGACCCTGGTCGAGGCCGCCAGTGGCTGCCAGAGTTCCTACGGCAACGACGCCTGGAGCCAGCGCGCGGAGGACCTGCTGAAGGAGACCTTCGACACCGACCTGCGCGTGTTCTTCGTCGCCACCGGCACCGCCGCGAACTGCCTGGCGTTGTCCGCGCTGGCCCGCCCGTGGGAGGCCGTGCTGTGCCACGCCCAGGCGCACATCATCACCGACGAGACCAGCGCGCCGGAGTTCTTCACCGGCGGTGCGCGCCTGCTGCCCGTGGCCACCGCGAGCGGCAAGCTGCTGGCTGATGACCTGGACCGCGCGCTCGCACGCCTGCCCAGCGCGCGTCCGCATACGATCACGCCTGCGGCGCTGAGCATCACCCAGGCCACTGAGAACGGCCTGGTCTACACACCCCAGGAGCTCGCCGCGCTCAGTGCGCGCGCGCGCGCCAGCGGCCTGCACGTCCACATGGACGGCGCGCGGTTCGCCAACGCCGTGGCCCGGCTCGGCTGCCACCCCGCGGACCTTTCCGCGCGTGCCGGCGTGGACGTGCTGTCCCTGGGCGCGTCCAAGAGCGGTGCGCTGTGTGCCGAGGCCGTGGTGTTCTTCAACACGGCGCTGGCGGAGGATTTCGACGTGCGCCGCAAGCGTGCGGGGCAGCTGGTGTCGAAGGGTCGCCTGTTCGGCGCGCAGTACTGTGGTTGGCTGGAAGGCGGGCACTGGCTTGAACTCGCCGGCCACGCCAACACCTGCGCCACGCAGCTCGCGGCGGTGCTTTCCGGCCACCCTGCAGTGCGCCAGGCGTGGCCGGTGGAGGCCAACGAGCTCATCGTGGTGATGCCGCGCGCGCTGCACGCCCACCTGCTGGCCGCAGGCGTTGCCTGCTATGACTGGTATCCGGACAGCCTCCCGGCCGGCATGGCTCTGGACCCGCACGAGATGCCCGTGCGTTTCGTCACCTCATGGTCCACCACGGCCGGCGAGATCCAGGCACTGGACGCGGTGCTCGCTGCTACGCACTGACGGCACCCTACAACGGCAAACGCCACCGCAGGGGTGGCGTCTGCCGTGCTGCCGGAACCTCCGACGGCTTACCTGTACTCGCGCTCGCAGCGGCGCTCGACCACGCGGTCACCCTTGTTTTCCTGGGAACGTCCCTGCACGTTGCGGCCGACCGCACCGCCTGCCACGGCGCCGGCCACGGTCGCGATCTTCTTGCCGCTGCCACCGCCCACCTGGTTGCCGAGCAGGCCGCCGACCACGGCGCCCGTAGCGGTACCGGCGATGCGGTTCGGATCACGGCTGTTGCGCTGCACTTCCACGTTGCGGCACACGACCTTGCTGCCGTCGTTGAAGCGGCGACCCTCGTCGCGAGGACCGTACGTCTGCGCGGAGGCGATGGTCGACACCGCCATCAGGGCACCAAGGCACAGCGTCTGGGCAATTGCTTTCATGTTCGTTCTCCTCGCACGGTTGCGTGGCCCCAAGTGTCACCACAGCGGCCGCAATCGCTGGTGAAAATGCGTGCAGGGGGCGTCAACATACGGGGCGGCGTTCAGCCCGCGTGCATGCGTCTCACACAGGCAGCGCCACCGAGATCCAGGTCGGTGCATGATCGCTGGCTTTCTCCTGCAGGCGGACCCACCGGTCCACGCCGGCGTCCTTGAGCCCCGCAAGCAGCACCTTGTTCAGGAGCAGGTGGTCGATGCGCAGCCCACGATCACGCTCGGCGTGCTGGCGGAAATAATCCCAGAACGTGTACACCGGTCCCTCCGGGTGCACGTGACGCAGGGCATCGGTCCAGCCTTGAGCGAGCAGCGCATCGAAGGCCTCGCGCACCTCCGGCTGGAACAGCGCATCGTTGCGCCACGCGCGTGGATCGTAGACATCCTCGTCGGTGGGTATGACATTGAAATCGCCCATCAGCACAGCCGGATGCGGCAGGTCCACCAGGTCCCGGGCGTGCGCGGCCAGGCGCTGCATCCAGCGCAGCTTGTAGGCGAACTTGGGACCGGGTTGGGGATTGCCGTTGGGCAGGTACAGCGCGCCCACCACGATGCCGTGCACCGCCGCTTCGATGTAGCGGCTCTGGTCATCGGCCGCTTCCCCGGGCAGGCCGCGGCGGCTTTCCACGGGCAGGCTGTCGCGTGCCAGCAGGGCCACGCCGTTCCACGAGCGCTGGCCCTGCCAGATCGCCCCGTAACCGGCGGCCTCCAGCTCGGCGGCCGGGAAGGCCTCGTCGGTGGCTTTGAGTTCCTGCAGCGCCACCACGTCCGGCCGTTCCTTCTCCAGCCAGGCCAGCAGGTGCGGCAGGCGGGTCCCGATCCCGTTGACGTTGAACGTCGCCAGCTTGCGTGTCTTCATGGCAGCATCCATCGCGGTAAGAGCCTCACCCTAGGCCTACGCTTATTCCTGTTCCGTGAAGCCTTTGCAGCGTCCGCATGCAGCCGCAACGCGCCGTTGATCACCTGCATGAGATCGTGCAGCCGTCCCTTCGAACACCGCGCCCCCATGACCGCCACGCTGATCATCGATGGCAACGCCATCACCGATATCCCCTCGTTCTATGCCGAGATCAACCGCGTGTTCATGGCCGACGAGTCCTGGACGCTCGGGGAGAGTCTGGACGCCCTCGATGACCTGCTGCGCGGCGGCTACGGCGCCCTGCACGATCAGGATGAGATCGCCCTGGCCTGGACCAACATCGAGGCCAGCCGTGCGGCACTGGGCGAAGCCACCACGCGCGCGTGGCTGCTGGGCAAGCTTGAGATCGCCGCCTTCAACGCCGCCGAAGTGCAGCGCCAGCTTGATGCGCTGGATGCCGGCACGGGCCCGACCTACTTCGACATCATCATGGAGATCATCGCCAGCCACCCGCGCGTGCAACTGGTGGCCTGACCGGACCCCGGATGCGGAACAGGGGCGCCGGAGCGCCCCTGTCGTCATGCCTGCCGCGGGTCGGCCTTGGGCGGATCAGGCATTGGGCGCGCCGCAGCGGAGCACCGTGATGCTGCGTGGCGGAGCGACGAAGTCGTCCGCGCCGTGCACCTTGACGCCCTTTTCCAGATGCGCATCGGTGGTGAGCAGCACATCCCATTCAAGGGCGGCGTCCTCATCGTCGGGCAGCTTGAAGCTCACGCCCTCGTGGTAGGCATTGATCAGGATAAGCAGGCTTGCATCGCCGCCATGTTCGCGCACGCCGGACACCTGCGCGCGCCCTTCCAGCAACAGCCCCACCGAGCGTGCACCGGCGTCTTCCCAGTTGCCCTCGGCCATCTCGCTGCCCGACGGGTTGAGCCAGGTCAGGTCACGCACGCCGGCCTCTTCGTTGTACTGCCCGTTGAGGAAGCGGCCACGGGTGAGGATGGGATGGCTGCGACGGACCTCGACCAGCTCGCGTACGAACGCAGCCAGGCGGCCCTCGCTGGGATCGCGCTCCCAGTTGATCCAGGTGATCTCGTTGTCCTGGCAGTAGGTGTTGTTGTTGCCGCCCTGGGTCTGCGCACGTTCGTCGCCGGCCAGCATCATCGGCGTGCCCTGCGCCAGCAGCAGCGTGGCCAGCAGGTTGCGCATCTGCTGTTCGCGCAGCGCGTTGATGCCCGCATCGTCGGTCTCGCCCTCGGCTCCATAGTTGCAGGAGGCGTCGTTGTCCGAACCGTCGCGGTTGTCTTCGCCGTTGGCCTCGTTGTGCTTGTCGTTGTAGCTGACCAGGTCATGCAGGGTGAACCCATCGTGGGCCGTCACGAAGTTCACCGACGCCCACGGGCGCCGGCCGCGGCGATCGAAGAGATCGGCCGAGCCGATGAAGCGCGTGGCGAACTCGGCCAGCTTGCCCTCATCGCCCTTCCAGAAGCCACGCGCGTTGTCGCGGAACTTGTCATTCCATTCGGCCCAGCCCGGCGGGAAACGGCCCACCTGGTAGCCGCCCGGACCACAGTCCCACGGCTCGGCAATCAGCTTGACCTGGCTCAGCACCGGATCCTGGCCCACCGCATCCAGGAAGCCACCGCGCTGGTCGAAGCCACTCGGCTCGCGGCCCAGGATCGTCGCCAGGTCGAACCGGAATCCGTCCACATGCATGTCGTGCGCCCAGTAGCGCAGGGAATCGCAGACAAAGCGGATGGCCTGCAAGTTGCTCAGGTTAAAGGTGTTGCCGGTGCCGGTATCGTTGATGTAATAGCGCTTGTCTTCAGCCAGTCGGTAGTAGCTGGCGTTGTCGATTCCCTTGAACGACAGCGTGGGACCCATCTCGTTGCCTTCGGCGGTGTGGTTGTAGACCACGTCCAGCAGCACCTCCAGGCCCTGGCGGTGCATGGCCTTGACCATGTCGCGGAACTCGTCGCGGTGTCCGCTGGCAAGGTAGCGGCTCTTGGGCGCGAAGAACGCCAGGCTGTTGTAGCCCCAGTAGTTGCGCAGCCCCTTTTCCAGCAGGTGCTGGTCGTCCAGGTAGGCGTGCACCGGCAGCAGTTCCACGGCGGTCACGCCGAGGCCCTTGATGTAATCCAGCACGTCTTTCTGCGCCAGGCCCGCGCACGTGCCCTTCAGATCGTCAGGCACCTGGGGGTGGCGCTGGGTGTAACCGCGCACATGGGTCTCGTAGACGAACGTGCGGTTCCACGGCGTCAGCAGGCGCTCGTCGCCTTCCCAGTCGTAGGTGTCTTCGACCACCACGGCCTTGGGCATGAACGGGGCACTGTCGCGCTCGTCGAAGCTCAGGTCGCCGTCGGGATGGCCGATGGTGTAGCCGTACAGTTCGTCAGCCCAGGTGAGGTCGCCGTCGATCTCGCGCGCGTAGGGGTCCAGCAGCAGCTTGTTGGGGTTGAAGCGGTGGCCTTCGGCCGGGGCGTACGGGCCATGCACGCGGTAACCGTAGCGCTGTCCCGGCTTCACCTCGGGCAGGTAACCGTGCCAGATCTCGTTGGTGTATTCGGGCAGTTCGACGCGCTGCTCATTGCCCTGCTCGTCGAACAGGCACAGCTCCACCCGGGTGGCATGCGCGCTGTACAGCGCGAAGTTGGTGCCCTCCCCGTCGAAGCTTGCGCCCTGCGGAAATGGACGTCCCTCGCGCACGCGGGAGGGAGTGGTGTAACGGGAAGACTTGACCTTATCGCGCATGGGGGAGGCTCGCTACGCCGGTTGCAGGATGCAACTTGGGCCCGCAGAGCATCGGGCGGCGGTTGTGCAGGCGGCGTAGTGGGCGCCTCACGCGCTGCTGCACCCGCTCACGCAGGCGCGGTGTGTGCAGCGGCCCGCCCGGCCGGGGCGCATCGGTGCCGGCCCGGCGCGGGCGCGGTAGCATCAGCGGCGGCCTTCCCGCCCCTGCCATGAGCCCTTGAGGAACCCTGCATGCCGTGCCCTGCCCTGCTCCGTCCTGCCGCCCTGCTGATCGGGCTGAGCCTGCTGGCGGGCACCGCGCCAGCCAGCGCGAAAGACGTTCCCGCGCCGGCCGCGCACGTTGACGCGGACGGCCCGTACGTGTTCCGCGAAGGCGACCACCTGCGCGCGCAGTGGGTGTGTGCGGACGCCGTGGAAACGCACACCGTGGCCGCCGGCACCGGGCAGGCGGACATCGCGGCACGCTGCGGCCATGCGCACGCGGTGCATGTGGTGCCCGCCGAGGCGCCTTCGCCTGCAGTGCTGCCGGCCGTGCCGCGCATCGTGGCCCTGTCCGATATCCACGGCCAGTACGCCCTGCTGGTGCGCCTGCTGCGTGCCCACCACGTGATCGATGCGCAGGACCGCTGGAGCCTGGGCTCGGACACGCTGGTGGTGGCCGGCGACGTGTTCGATCGCGGACCCCAGGTCACCGAGGCCTTCTGGCTGTTGTACGGCCTCCAGCAGCAGGCCGCAGCGGCCGGCGGCGCGGTGCATTTCGTGCTCGGCAACCATGAAACCATGGTGCTGTACGACGACCTGCGCTACGTCAACCCGAAATACCTGCGCAGCGCGCAGCTGCTCGGCCGCAGCTATGGGCAGCTGTATGGCGCCGATTCGGTGATCGGGCACTGGCTGCGCACCCGACCAGTGCTGCTGCGGATCGGCGATACGCTGTTCCTGCACGGTGGCATCTCACCGGAGGGCATCGCACTTGCGCTGGACCCCGCTGCCACCAATGCCGCTTACCAGGCCTCGCTGGGCACGCCCAAGGCCGAGGTCAAGGCAAACCCTGCCACCGCCCCGCTGTACGACGGCAAGACCAGTCCGATCTGGTACCGCGGCTATTTCGATGGTCGGCTCGACACCGCCGGCGTGCAGGCCGTGCTGGACGCGCTCAAGCTCAAGCGCATCGTGGTTGGCCACACCTCCATGCCGCACGTCAGCCGCTTCCACGGCGGCCGCGTGATCGCCATCGACAGCAGCATCAAGAACGGCGAGAACGGCGAGCTGCTTTTCATCGAAGGCGACACGCTGAGCCGCGGGCTGCTGGACGGCTCGCGCGTGCCCTTGGCCGAAGGCACGCCCGGCTTGAACAACTGACGCCGCGCGCGTGTGCAAAGCGTTCGCATGCGCGCCACTACACTCAGGCCCCTTGTCCGTCACGGAGCCTGATGCCTCTTGATGCGAGCCCTCCCTTTTCTTGTTCTGGTGGCCGCCGGCAGCCCGTCAGCGGTCGCCCACGCCACGGCCCCGCTGGAGACAGCCGCCGACCCCGCTTTCGACCTCGGCGGCGCCGTGCGCTTCAACTACGGCTGGCTGGACTACGGTCCGACCAGCCGCCTGCAGCTGGAGCTGCTGCGTGCCGATCTCAGCGCTGCCGCCGGCCCGGTGTTCTTCTCCGCACAATACCGCTGGTACGACGGCTTCGATGCCCTGCACCATGCCTATGCCGGCTGGAACCTGAGTGAATCCACCCAGCTCAAGGCCGGCGTGCAGCAGGTGCCGTTCGGCCTGCTGCCGACGGTCTCCCAGAGTTTCTGGTTCGGCTCCGGTTATTACCTGGGCATCGAAGACGACTACGATCCGGGCCTCACCCTCACGCGCACCCACGGCAGCCACCAGTGGACAGCTGGATGGTTCGCAGGCGATGAGTACGGCAGCGGTAAACGCTATGACCGCTATTCCTTCGATGTTGCCGACACGCCGCAGCGGCCCTACCGCGAGCGCCAGCGCGTGCACCTGCGCTATGAAAACACACGCACCCTCAACGGGGGTGACCTGTTGCTGGGCGCCTCGGGCTTCAGCGGTCGCGTGCAGAATACCCAGACCGGCCAGCACAGCGGCCATCACGGTGCAGCCCTTCATGCGCAGTGGAAACGCGACGGTTGGACCGCCCAGCTGCAGTGGGCGCGCTACCGCTACAGCGTGCCCGGCGGGCGCATCGCCCTGTCTGCGTTCCAGGCGCCCTTCGAAATCGCTGCCGAGGCCGACGTACCCAGTTTCAATCTGGCCTACGCCTTCGGGCGCCAGCGCTGGCTGGACGATGTCACCTGCTACAACAACCTGAGCATGACCCGTCCCGTGCGGCGCCACGAAGGCGTGCGCGATTCCTGGCAGAACGTCACCGGCTGCAGCCTGCAGAAGGGCGTCATGCTCACCTACGTCGACTGGATCGCGGGAAAGAACATGTGGTTCGCCGGTGGCGATGGCATCGGGCTGGACACGGGCGGCCCCTCCGGGTGGCACAGCCGGTTGAATCTCAACATCGGGTTCTATTTCTGAAGCCGTCGAAGAGGACGCTGGACCGGTCCTCCCCTTCATCCTGCCCATGCAGCACATTCGCAGCGCCTTGAGCCGATCGCACCGATGCTGAACGCCTCACCCGGAGGCTCCGATCATGCGTCGATCCGCACTTGCCCTGCTGCTGGCCGTTCCCTTCGCCGCTCTCGCCCAGCAGGGCGACGGCACCGATGTCCGCGCTGCCGTACACACCTTCAAGCCCGCAAAGACCGAGGCCACGGCGCGGCGCGTGGCAGCGCTCAAGGCGCCTGATGGTTTCCAGGTGAACGTGTTCGCACAGGGCCTGCTCAACCCGCGCATCATCGCGGTGGCGCCGGAGGGCCAGATCTATGTGTCGCGGCGCGATCAGGGCGATGTCCTGCTGCTGCAGGACCGCAACGAGGATGGCGCCCTGGATGGCGAACCGCGCGTGGTCTTCGCCCGGCCCGGTGCCCACGGCCTGGCCATCGCGCAGGGTCATCTGTACATCGCCACGGCGACCGACGTCTACCGCGCGCCCATCAAGGCAGACGGCACGCTGGGCCCGGAAGAGCGCATCATCAACGACCTGCCCGATGGCGGCCAGCACCCCAACCGTACCCTCGCGTTCGGCCCCGACGGGATGCTCTACATCAGCGTCGGCTCCTCGTGCAATGCGTGCAACGAGACCAATCCGGAGCATGCCACGCTGCTGCGGGCCACGCCCGACGGCAAGACCCGGAGCATCTTCGCCAGCGGCCTGCGCAACACGATCGGTTTCGCCTGGGACCCGGCAACCGGCGAGCTGTGGGGCATGGACCACGGGATCGATTACTTGGGCGATGACGAACAGCCCGAAGAACTCAACCGCATCGGCAAGGGCAAGCAATACGGCTGGCCGCACATCTGGGGCACGGACGGCGAGAATCCGCAGAGCACCCCGCCAGGCCAGATCAGCAAGAAACAATGGGCCGCGATGAGCGAGCCGATGGTGCTGGGCTTCACCGCACACGCCGCGCCCATGCAGATGCTGTTCTACACCGGCAGCCAGTTTCCCGCCGACTACCGGGGCGATGCCTTCGTGACGATGCGCGGCTCCTGGAACCGCAAGCCCGCCTCGGGCTACGAGGTGGTGCGGCTGCGCTTCCGCGACGGCGCGCCCACAGGCTTCGAGCCCTTCCTCACCGGCTTTCTCGTGGAGGCGGGTACCCAGCACATCGCACGGCCCGTCGGGCTGGCCATGACCGCCGGTGGCGCCCTGCTGGTGGGCGACGATGCCAACGGGATCATCTACCGGGTCAGCCACGGCACCACGACCGCTGCCAGCACCGCGCCCACCGCGATACCGCGCGAGCCGCTGATGGCACAGGTCAACCAGGGCAATGGCGTGCCGTTGGCACTTTCCCGCATCGTGCAGACCGGTACGCTGCAGGCACGCTCCACCTCGTTTGCGTCGGGACAGCCGCTGCCACCGCGGTTCAGTGCCTACCATGACGATGCCTCGCCCACGGTTTCATGGTCTGCCGTGCCCAACGCCGCCTCCTACGCGCTGATCATGGAGGATCCGGATGCCGCAGCGATCAAACCGTTTGTGCACTGGGTGGCCTACAACATTCCCGCAGACGTGACGTTGCTGCCGGAAGGTCTTCCAGTGGACCCCCGGCTGACGAAACCCGAAGGCACGCTACAGGGAGCCAACAGCCGCGGTTCGATCGGGTATTACGGACCGAAACCGCCGGTGGGCGACCCGCCGCATCACTACCACTTCCAGGTGCTCGCGCTTGACCGCATGCTGGACCTGAAGCCCGGCGCCACGCGCGATGAGGTGCTCGAAGCCGCCAAGGGGCATGTGGTCGGCGGCGGAGACCTCATCGGCACCTACCAGCAGACGACACCACCGCTGAAGTAATTCTCCGGTGGGGGCTCATGTCGGGCGCCGCGTGCTGCGGGGCTCGCCCCGCAGCTCGGCGTGGCCCGCCAGCAGCCGTCCGGCCATGAGCAGGCCGCCTACCAGATGGTCGCTAAGTATCGGCTCGCTGGTGGAATCATCGCCCTCCAGATGCACGGCATGCAGCAGTTCCAGGACGGCCGCCAAGGCCTGCAGGCGCGCGTTACACCAGCGGTCTTCAGCGCCTGCGGTGCGCAGCCAGCTGGCCCCCGGTTTCACAGGCCGACGGCGCGGCGCAGAACGGGGCGCCACGGGCCTGCTGTTCGACCAGCAGGGCCTCGAGTTTCTCGATGAAATGGCGCGGCAGCTCGCGCATTGATTCGCCGGGCAACGCATATGGACGGGGAGTATGCCAACCCGCATCGCCCGCCACCCGGCGTTCCGGCACAGGGTGGCCCCCATGCCATGCGAGGCCACCGATGCGCGATTTTCTCCTGAGTGCTCTCTCCAGACCACTCGACGTGCAGGAGAAGACTGACAGTCGATCGCACCATCCGGTGAGGCTCTGCCGCGTCGGAAAGACCAGCGATGTCACGACGCACGCTGCAAGGACGGAGCAACATGGTAGGCGGCCGGAGTGCGTTGGCCGCCGAGGTTCCCTGAACTCCTCTAAGACCCTGTTTTCTGAATGACTTTCTTGAGGTGGGCGGCGCCGTAACGTTGCCAGGGCATGCAGGCCGTTTGCATGAAGAACGCTTGAGCTTGGGTCTGATCGAGCTCAAGCCTGCAGGCCTGCAGACGATGCTCCGGTTGGATATAACGCAGATTGTTCTAGACGTTCCTTAGCAACGCCGACGCCTCCCCGGCATCAGTGCGTGCGCGCAGGTATCGGCGATAAAAGCTCAGGCCACCTTGCGGTGGCCTGAGCTTTTTACCTCAAGGCGCTGACCTCAGAAGAAGATCGCGTAGAGGATCAGCAGCGGAATGGGAACGCCGAGGGCCCAGAGCAACAGTGTCTTCATGGAAAGTCTCCTGGTTCGTTGGAAGTTACAGGTCGCGGCGACGGCCGCCCCACGTGGCACTCAGGCTGGCGAAGAACGCACCGATGAGCAGCGTGATGAACAGCCACAGCGCGGCATAGGCCGTGGCCTTGCGAGCGTCATCCGCCACCTGCTGCGCGGTTTTCTTGGCTTCGTCCAGGGCGGCGCGCATGCGCGTCTGGATGTCGGTCACGCGGGCTTCCGCCTCGGCCGGTGTCATCCCGGTTTCACGAGCCACCAGCTGCGCCAGGTACTGCTTGTCATCCGGCGCAAGGCCTTCCGTGCGCAGGCTGCTGACAATGATCCGATTCACTTCGGCGCGGACTTCGCGGCGGTCACCCGCCATCGGACGACCCGGACCCGGACCGGCCATGGTGCGCGGCGGCGGAGGTGCCGCAGGATCCATGCCCGGCGCAGGCGCCATCGGGGCCCCAGCGTTGGCCGGCGTGGCGGCCGGTGCCGGCATGGCACCCGGGGCCGGGGCCGCACTGTTGCGGAACAGCGAGTCCACCCAATAGTCCAGATCACCTTCTTCCGAGCCCATCGCGGCCGAACCTGCACCGGCAACGGCGGCGCCAGCGGTCGACGCGGCGGCACCGGCGGTGGCACCCACTGCCTGCACGCCCGTGCCCAGGATGCCGCCGATCGCCGAAGTCAGCAGACCGGCAGTGAGCAGCGTAGCCACGGCCCACGACACGAAACCGTGGGCGGTATCGCGGAAGTAGGTTTCGTCCCCGTGCAGGCGCGTCCACTTGGTGCGCAGACGGCCGGCCAGATAACCGCCCAGACCCGAAGCGGCCAGCGCGGTGAAGGTCAGCCAGGCGATGCTGCCCCAGCCGAAGGTTTCCTTGGATACGCCATCGAACGACCACGGCGAGACCGAGGACAGGCCCAGCCCGATACCGAGGATGAGCAGGATGAGCGAGAGGGCGGCGGCGGCGACCGCACCGGCCAGGATCGCACCCCAGGACACGGCGGACTCCGGGCTGGGTTCGACGATGGGTGTTCTGGTCAGAACCGGAACGTCCGGCTCAACGGCGCCGCGCTCTGGATAATCGATCCGACTGTTCATGGGTGAAGCTCCGTTTCAAAGCCGCGGATGCAGCTGACGGGCCGAGGCTGCGCGCTGCAGCGTGAAAGGGGTGCGACCTGGTCCTCACGTGGTGTTGCGTTGCGCTGGCATCACAGCCCGCACTTCGCCATTCCAGCGCGCGGCAGCTCAGCGCGCAGCCGCGCCCTTGTAGCCTTACCGGGCCCGAATGGCATCAACCTGCCACGGGTCGCGACTCATCGTGAAGTAGATGCTCATGAGTATTCACATTTACTACCCCGCGCCGTAGCCTACTAAGAACGCCTGTCGTCCCACTACCGCGAATCGAGGAAACGCGGTGCGGATCCTGTTATCCGCTACTCTGTTACAGCTGAGCTCCAATGAGTGCAGGCGGTCCCATGACCAACAATTGGGAAGGTGCGCACCGGAGATGACCATAGTGTCCGGACGCTTGCCAGCAGCTCGATCGGGGAGCAAAGTCATCTTATCCAACAGGGGACGGGCAATGGACAGCTCAGAATTTACCGTTGAGAGTGAGCTATATACGTTCGAGGAGGTGATCCGGGCCGCCCATCGGCTGTCTAGTGCCTGCCATATCGAGGTGGACCGCCGTCCCAGCGCCCATGTGGTAGTGGTTAGTGCCTTGCCTGGGACCACTGTGCCGATGGATGCCCGGGCCCGGTTCCTTACTGCCTTGGCAGACGAGAAGCTGCGATCCCTTATTCGTGCCGAAACCAGAGGGCTGCACGAACAGTTGGTGCATGCCTCACTCTCTCAAGCGATTGCGGGTGCAGGGAACAGGCCATGAAGTTCCGTACACGGGAGGCCTTTGGAGCAGCCAGCGGCTACCAGCTCTTGCCAATGCGCTTCCGCCGCCTGCCGTGGGATGGGGACCGAGTGTTCGTATCCTCGATGGCCGGGGACTGGCTGACGATGCCCGCTGCCACGTTCCAAGCCTTCGTTTCGCATGAACTGCCCGATAATTCGCCCTGTCTGGCCGACCTACAAGCCCGCCACCTTGCCGTTGTCGACGTTAGCAAAAGCTCGCTGGCCCCTTTGCTGAGCCAATACCGAAGCCGCAAGTCGTATCTCATGGGTGGTCCGGCGCTCCATATCTTCGTGGTCTCCCTGCGCTGCCATCACACCTGCGGCTACTGCCAAGTCTCGAGGCAAGGCGTAAACGCTCAAGCGTTTGACTTGGCCAACTCCCCGGCAGAGCTGGCGGTGGAACGGCTGTTCGATTGGCCAAGCCCTGAGCTCACGATTGAGTTCCAAGGCGGTGAGCCGCTGCTGAACTTTGAGCAGGTCATGCGCATCACGCGCCTTATCGTCGCGAGGAACCAGCAGGAGGGCCGCGCCCTGCGATTCGTCTTGGCTTCCACCCTCCACGACCTGACGGAGGCACAGCTCGACTTCCTGGCCGAGCACCGCTTCAAACTGTCCACTTCGCTGGACGGTCCCGAGTGGCTGCACAACGCAAACCGCCCTCGCCCTGGCCGCGACAGCTATCGGCGGACCATTGAAGGCATTGAGCGAGGGCGACGACGCCTGGGTGACGATGCGGTGTCCGCACTGACCACGTTGACCAAGCTGAGCTTGGCCGTCCCGGAAGAGATCATCGACGAATACCGGAAGCTCGGCCTCCACTCCATCTCGCTCCGTCCGTTGAGCCCTTATGGCTTCGCTACGAAAACAGTGAGCCGAACCGGGTATTCGACCTCGGATTACCTAACATTCTACAAGAGGGCGTTTGAGCACTTGGTGGCGGTCAATCACTCCGGCTATGCAATGGACGAGTCCTACGCCGCGCTGCTCTTGTCCCAACTGTTCACTTCGTTTGGCCATGGCTACGTGGATCTGCGCTCGCCGTCCGGTGCCGGGCTCGGGGCGGTCATCTACGACTACGATGGCCGCGTGTATCCCTCGGATGAGGCGCGGATGCTGGCTGCGATGGGCGACCCGACCTGGTGCCTTGGCGACGTGAGCCAGCCCGTCAGCGCTTGGCTGGAGTCCCCAGCCATGGCCTCCGTCCTCCACGCTGGGGTCGCTGAGGCGCTGCCCACCTGCTCGGACTGCGCGTATGTGCCCCTGTGCGGCGCCGACCCGGTCG
Organism: Xanthomonas sp. 60; assembly: GCF_011761925.1. Classification (NCBI taxonomy): domain Bacteria; kingdom Pseudomonadati; phylum Pseudomonadota; class Gammaproteobacteria; order Lysobacterales; family Lysobacteraceae; genus Xanthomonas; species Xanthomonas sp. 60. The sequence continues at coordinate 305,004 of NZ_JAASQW010000002.1, forward strand.
AGCATTACGCCAGGCAGAAGGATACCGTCGGGCACCGGCCCACGAGCGATTTTTGCCAGAGGAACATGGGGTTGTTCGATTTTCTGCTGGAGCGCTTTGAGAACGGGTCAGCAGAGGACCAGCGGCTGATGCAGCGATGGTCCATGCGCCAGGAGCCGGTCGAGGAGGCGCTCCATGTTGCCGCTTGAGAGCAAGGCCTTCATCTCGAAGCTACTCGGCCCCCAGATTCTTAAAGTAGTGGGTCTCAGTGACTTCCCATCGGCCGCCCTGCCCTATGAGCGCATGGCGCTGGACCTGCGGGGTGTGCCCGCCGGGTTGATTGGCGGAGAGATGTTGGATCTGCCCTGGGGCGGGATCGTGCAGTCGCCGGATGCGCCACGTGACCGTGAAAGGCCCTACGTCGAGATCCTTGGAGACCAAAGGGTAGCTAAGTCAGGGGACGTCATCGAGCTGGACCCCTTCCGACAGCGTGTCGCCAGCCGGTATCGGCGCGGAGACAGTGGAAACGTGCTCTTTGCGACTGAACGATGCAACAGCTATTGCGTGATGTGTTCGCAGCCACCTAGGCAGGTTCAGGATGATTGGCGGATTGGCCAGCTTTTGGACCTCATTGACCTGATCGATGCGGACGAATTGTCCCTCGCGATAAGCGGGGGGGAACCCACCCTGCTCGGGGACGGGCTGGTGGAGGTCGTAGCACGCTGTGCTTCAGTTCTCCCCGACACCCACCTCCACATCTTGTCTAACGGCCGCCTCCTCGACCGTTCGACTTTGCACGGCCGCTTTGAAGGAATCCACCCGAACCTCAGCTGGGGCATTCCCCTCTACGGCGACCATTACGGGCTCCACGACTACGTGGTCCAAAGCGAGGGGGCGTTCGCTCAGACCCTGCGGGGGCTTTATGCCTTGGAAGCGGCAAAGCAGCGCATTGAGATTAGGGTTGTGCTGGTCCGGCCTACCTTCGAGCGGCTGCCACAGATAGCTCGATACATTCAACGCAACCTGCCCTTTGTAGAGCACGTGGCTTTGATGGGCATCGAGCCAATCGGGTTTGCCAAGGCGCATCACGCGGACGTGTGGGCTGACCCAGCCGATTTCGGCGACCAACTGGCCGCAGCGGTCAGCGTGTTCGATTCGAGCGGTATCGGAGTGTCGCTCTACAACCTCCCGCTCTGCACCATCGACCGCTCCTTGTGGCCCTATGCCGCTCAGAGCATCTCGACTTGGAAGAACGACTATTTGCCCGCATGCGCCAGCTGTTCAGTAAAGACCAAGTGCGGCGGCTTCTTCTCTTGGGTGACGCCGGCTTGGACCAGCCGGGCAGTCGCCCCCGTCAAGGAAAGTGAAGCATGTCCAGCGCATTGATGATTGTCGGCGCGACCCTGGGGGCACTCGGGGCGGAGCCGAACCAAAAACCCCAAGACCTGTCGGCACTGTCGGAGATGGACAGCAAATACGCCACCGTCCTGAGTTCGTCACTGAACTCGGGTCGGCACAACCTCTATGCCGGGCATCGGAGCCATAGTTCGCATCGCTCGCACAGCTCCCATCGTTCCCACTCGTCAGGCTCGGGCAGCTCATACCGATCCTACACACCGCCGGCCACCTACACGCCCCCGGCTCCCGTCCGCCAGACCACGCCATCGCCAGCTCCTATCCGCACGCCAACCACACCATCCCCCCGCCAATCTCTCACCGCGCCCGCCACATCCAAGCGGGCAACTAACACTTATCGTTCGTCGGAAATCAATCTGAGGGACTTGGAAGTGCAGCATCCCTCAGTGGAGCCGTCGCTCGATTCCAACACCTTGAACGCCTCCGAGGATCCGGCTTCGACTGCAGCGCCTCCGTTCAACGACAATTTCTGGCCGGCCCGATCGGCGCAGCCCCAACGGCCGGACGCTGATGAGCTCAAGATGCTCATCATGCGCGTCCAGGCCGCCCTCTACTCCAAAGGCCTTGACCCCGGTGCCATCGACGGCGTCATGTCCCAGAAGACGCAGACGGCACTGCGCACGTTCCAGCGGCGCTATGGCCTGCAGGTTACGGGAACCATGACGACTCCAACGCTTGACGCACTTGGTGTTCGACTTTAGGGCCGCAGCCCTTGCTCGACTTTCGCTGAGCAATCGGTCGACTCGGACAACCATTAGCCATGTAGTGTTCAGTCGTTTGAGGCCCACCCCTTATGCGTTGCTGCCGAAGCGACAGCTCCTCCATGAAACACTCATTTCACTACGCGAAGGAGCGTTCACGCCGTTACTCAACTGGCAACTTCCTCAAGACCATTGGGACGCCTGACACGGCCAGGTCTCAATCGGGGTATTCCTAATCTGATTAAAGATGTCCACGCGCTTGAGGGCGGCCGGAGCGCTTCTGACGCGTCCGAACCAGCGCGTTAACGCCACCGCATTCTGCTTTCATGGCAGCTTGTTCCAACGCGATCGGTGGCCAGTCCTCAAGCGCCTCGGCGCAACGGACTGCGTTGGCCTGCCACGCCCGACGATTGTTGCCGCTGATCTCCGCCACGGCTAGTTTGAGCTCGTCGGCTTTTCTGTCAAAGGCGGCCAGATGCTGCCGCGCTACATCAGCCGTGTAATGTAAGTCAGACTCGAAGTACTTTCACGACTGCTGCAAATCGCATCCTGCGCCCGCATCGCTTCTTTGGAAATGTTCTCGAACTGAGAGAGCAAGCGCTTTTTTATAAGCGATGCTCTTCGATCAACACATGATGGCTCCCATCCATTCGTTGAAATACCGAGCGCCGGGTCACGGCCCACCCATCACCATCTTGGACCCCTGATCTTGCTGCTGGATATTTTGCTGCGTCTGCTCAAGCGCCTGCCGAAGTGCCTGTGCCTGCTGGAGCGACTCAGCCTGCTGGAGGTTCTGCTGCGCTGGCTCGTGAGCAGCCTGCCTGCCGTCCACATGGGCGTGAAAGAATGGCCCCTTATCACCAAAGGGTGCATATACCGCAAACACGTTGTGGGCGCCGTCCCTCCCAAGCCCACCGGTGACCTGGTCTACCCGCTTTACCAGCGGATGTTCGGCTTGCTGCTTGTAAAGCGCGGCGCTGACGTTGCGACTTTCCTCATCGGTCCAGTTCCCGGTCCCCCTCACCCAGTCCTGGATGCGGGCATACGTTGAATGGTCGCTGTGCCCAGGGTTGTCAGCAAGCATTTTTTTTATCGACCCAATGGTGGCCACCTCCAATTCCGGCCGGTGTTGGAGCGGCCCCATTTGGCGAACCTCCACATCCCGTCGCTGTCCGTTGGAAGTGTCAACAAAGCCGAATACCTTGCCCTGGCCGCCCAAGCTCACTCCGGCACCCTCAAGCTCAGCAACTTCGGTTCCAAGTTCCGCCAAGTCATATCCCAATCTTGGCAAAACCTGGGTCGTGGCGGCAGAGCGCTCCCTCAACAAGGCCGCCCCAGCACTGACTGTGTAAGCCGCGTAGTAGCCGGGATAGTTAGACCTGCCCTGAACCCCCAAGGTGCTGTTGCTCTTATCAAAGTGGCAGACTGCGACCGCTTCTACGGCTGGACTGGCAATGCTGTTCCCCGGACGCTGCATGCCGCGAGCGTCTAAATAAATGCCTGGCTCAAGCATCCCATCCTTCACACAAGCCGTTGTGAGCTCAAGGCGACTCAACAACTCCGGTTCGCTCCACTTGCCTGTGACGGTCACAACCCGACTGGCCACCGAGTTCATGCTCACCAGTTCAGCCAGCGCCTCGTTCTGACGCGAAGCGGCCACATACTGCTTGGCCTGTGCGGTCACATCAACTACCGGCTCACCGTAACGGATACCCTCCTTGATGGCGACATCGAGGTTGTAGACGAATGTTTGCAACGACTCCTTTGCCGAAAGCGCCATCAGCGCATGACCAGTCTCGTGCCCCAGCGTGCCGGCAAGCATGTCCAAGCGATCCGACTCGTTGTCAGGCGCAAACAGCGTTCTGCTGATGCTGACAGTTCCGGTCTTGTCATCGTAGTGCCCACTTTCATTCGGCTGGCTGGACACCTCAATGCGACGCAAAGTTCCCAGGTCGATGGCTCTACTCATCACCGAGGCCAGATAGGGAGATGTGTCGATGGCCTTACCAATGTCCTCCCGTGCTCTCTTTGGCAGACCAGACTGCTGCCCCAGGCCTTGGAGAAGATGTTCAATGTCGCGCCGGTCAGGCATCGCTTGGCTCCATCTCCATCCTTACGCGGGAAACACACTGAGGATTGGCATGGCTGTCCGTGTTCAGGATGACATCCAAGCGCAGACCGCCGCTGACTGCCCGACCGAAGTAGACCATCGGCTTGAAGCCAGGAGCATTCGTGGTGACGCCGAACCCTGCTGCGACCAACGGGTCATGCAATGATTTGTATGAAATCTCACAGACCCCGGGTGGCCGAAGGGTCAACTCGATGCTGTGACCTGGATGACGCCCAAAGCGCTTCCAAGCAGCAAACTCGTAGCGCGCATGACCGATAGTCCCTTGGACGCCCGTACGCTCACGTTGGCTGTCTGGCATCATTCCAAGTGCTGTCACCTGCGCCACGTTAGATGGGACCATGTCCTCTCGGGACTCGAACGTCTTGGCCATATGGACAATGGCGTGCACCAACGTCTCCGCCGTCACCTCAGGCCCTTGCGGCAAAGGCGAGTAGCCAGCCGAGCCCACGACTGGCGCAGGGCTTTGCGCACCGGCTTCGTCAACCGCCGCGTCAGCCATACCGGCCGCCTGGTCCTGCAAGGACCGCACCTTCGCCGCGCTGTGCGCATGTCCATTCATTGCTTCCTCCTGGAGTGCCTGTTCCGTTGCCGGGACCTGGGCACATGCCTGAGCAGCCAGCAACAGGGTGATCACCGCGATGTTGCGAGTAAGCAAATGCATGCCCTCCATGCCCAGTCAATGCCCACCAAGGGTAGTCCGAGTTATCCGGGAAGGGCTGGCCTTCACTCGGCCGGGCCATCACCCCGGATCCGGCCCTGCAAGTCAATCATAGGCCAGTATCGATTCAGCGCGATCACTCTTCGCAGATGACGAGCGCCACGCGCCCAGCGCCGCCCGGCCCCTTTAATCATCCACGCCTTGTGTCAAGAGAGATGTTATGTGGCAACAAACCGCGCGCCATCCAAGTCCCGATTGGGCTTCCCAGCGTCTGCGGGCGGGCGAGGAGCGATGACCGGCCTCCCCTGCTTGCCTTCGACCGGGCCCTTGGCCACGCTCAGCTCGCAGATTTGCCGGTAGGTCAGCTTAAACTTAGTGCCTCGGCGACGCGGGCCAGCCGCCTCCGTTGCAACAACCGTATCCAGGTCGATTCGCCGCGTGTCCGTCACAACGTCAGCCTGATTCCGCTTGAGTGAACCACGCAACCGCGACGGAACAAACAACACCGTCACTTGCCGCCAGTGACCCGGCTTGACCGCTACATCCCGTAAGGACGCTTCTTGCAAACCACTGATTCCAATCCGAAAACCTCATCTCCGAAGAGCACTGCCGAGCACACCCCGCTCATGAAGCAGTTCTTCGCCGCAAAGTCCGAGTATCCGGACCTGTTGCTGTTCTTCCGCATGGGCGATTTCTACGAGCTTTTCTACGACGACGCCCGCAAGGCGGCGCGGCTGCTGGACATCACCCTGACCCAGCGCGGCAGTTCCGGCGGCGCGCCCATCCCCATGGCCGGCGTGCCCGTGCATGCCTACGAAGGCTATCTGGCGCGGCTGGTGGCGCTGGGTGAATCGGTGGCGATCTGCGAGCAGATCGGCGACCCGGCGCTGGCCAAGGGACTGGTGGAACGCAAGGTGGTGCGCATCGTCACCCCGGGCACCGTCACCGACGAGGCGCTGCTGGACGAACGCCGCGATACGTTGCTGATGGCGCTGGCGCGTACCAGGCAGGGCTACGGCATGGCCTGGGCCGATCTGGCCGGCGGCCGTTTCATCGTCAACGAGGTCGAGTCCGATGACGCGCTGGAAGCGGAAATCGCACGTTTGGAACCGGCCGAACTGCTGGTGCCGGACGAAGATGAGTGGCCGGACTTCCTGCGCCAGCGCACCGGCGTGCGTCGCCGGGCACCGTGGCTGTTCGACACCGACAGCGCGCGCCGCCAGTTGCTGGCGTTCTTCAAGCTGCACGACCTCAGCGGTTTCGGGCTGGACGACAAGCCCCGTGCGACCGCGGCGGCAGGCGCGCTGCTGGGGTATGTGGAAGAAACCCAGAAACAGCGGCTGCCGCACCTGACCGCCATCGCGATGGAGAATGCCGGCGAGGCAATCGCCATGAACGCCGCCACCCGCCGTCATCTTGAACTGGACAGCCGCGTGGACGGCGATACGCGCAACACGCTGCTCGGCGTGCTCGACAGCACCGTCACCCCCATGGGCGGGCGGCTGCTGCGGCGCTGGCTGCACCGTCCCCTGCGCCTGCGCGAGGTCCTCACCCATCGCCACCATGCGGTGGAGACACTGATCGATCAAGGCAGCGATGCGGATATCCGTGAACAGTTCCGCCGCCTAGGCGACATCGAGCGCATCCTCACCCGCGTGGCACTCCGCTCGGCGCGCCCGCGTGATTTCTCCACGCTGCGTGATGGCCTGGGGCTGCTGCCCGCAGTGCGCAGGATTCTGGAACCGCTGGATTCGCCGCGCCTGCAGGCCCTGCACCGCCTGCTCGGCGAGCATGACGAATGCGCGCGCCTGCTGGCGTCGGCCATCGCCGAGATGCCGCCGCTGAAGCTCAGCGATGGCGGCGTGCTGGCCGATGGGTTCGATGAGGAACTCGATGAGCTGCGCCGGCTTTCCACCCATGCCGACCAGTTCCTGATCGATCTTGAACAGCGCGAGCGCCAGAGCAGTGGCATCGCCACGCTCAAGGTCGGCTACAACCGCGTGCACGGCTATTACATCGAGATCAGCAAGGGGCAGTCGGACAAGGCGCCGGTGCACTACACCCGCCGCCAGACGCTGACCAATGCCGAGCGCTACATCACCGAAGAACTCAAGGCGTTCGAAGACAAGGTGTTGTCCGCACGCGAACGTTCGCTCTCGCGCGAAAAACTGCTCTACGAGACGCTGCTCGATACCCTTGGTCAGTGCCTGGAGCCGCTCAAGCAGTGTGCCGGCGCGCTCAGCGAGCTGGATGTCCTGGCCGCGTTCGCCGAGCGCGCGCAGGCGCTGGACTGGTCGCGTCCGGAACTGGACACCGCGCCATGCCTGCAGATCGAGCGTGGCCGCCACCCGGTGGTGGAGGCCGTGCGCGAACAGCCCTTCGAGCCCAATGATCTGCGCCTGGACCCGGACCGCCGCATGCTGGTCATCACCGGTCCGAACATGGGCGGCAAATCCACGTACATGCGGCAGAACGCGTTGATCGTACTGCTCGCGCACATCGGCAGTTTCGTGCCCGCCAGCCGTGCGGTGATCGGGCCGATCGACCGCATCCTCACCCGCATCGGCGCGGGCGATGATCTGGCGCGCGGGCAGTCCACCTTCATGGTGGAGATGTCCGAGACCAGCTACATCCTGCACCACGCCACCGAACATTCGCTGGTGCTGATGGATGAGATCGGCCGTGGCACCTCCACCTACGACGGCCTGGCGCTGGCTGATGCGGTCGCCCGCCACCTGGCCTGGCACAACCGCTGCTACACGCTGTTCGCCACGCATTACTTCGAGCTCACCGCGCTGGCCGGCGAGCAGCACGAGGGCGGGCCCAGCGGGATTGCCAACGTGCACCTGGACGCGGTGGAGCACACCGATGCACACGGCAATGAGCGGCTGGTGTTCATGCACGCGGTGAAGGATGGACCAGCCAACCGCAGCTTCGGGCTGCAGGTGGCGGCACTGGCCGGCCTGCCCCGCGCCACCGTGCAGCAGGCCCGGCGACGCCTGGCCGAGCTCGAACAGCGCGGTGGCCAGACGCAGGCCGCCAAGGTGGCACCGCAGGCGCTGGATGCGCCGCAGCAGTTCGGGCTGTTCGCTGCGCAGGACCGTGCGGCGCAGGAAGCGCTGGCGGCGATCGACCCGGACGAACTGACGCCGAAACAGGCGCTGGAAGCGCTGTACCGGCTGAAGGCCTTGATGTAACGCAACGCTCTTCGCGGTTCATTTCCGGCAGCGGGCGTATGCTCCGGGGCTCAACCCTCAACTGCAGGAGCGTCCGCCGTGAACACGCAATCGCTTGCCGCCACCCTTTTCCAGCAGCTCCAGCAGGGCCAGGGGCTGCAGCAGGTCGCACAGCAGCTCGGCGTCGAGCCGGCCCAGGCCAGCACGGCCGTGCAGTCCGCCCTGCCCCTGCTGCTGGGTGCGCTCGGCCAGAATGCGAGCAGCCCGCAGGGTGCGCAGTCCTTGCTCAATGCCCTGCAGCGCGACCATGCCCCTGCGGCGGCCGGCGGCGGCGGCTTCGATCTGGGTGGCATTCTCACGGCCGTGCTCGGTGGTAGCGGTGGCCAGGCCACCAACGGCGGCGGCATCCTGGGCCATGTCTTCGGCGGGCAGAGCCCGCAGGCCGCTGCGGTGGTCGGGCAGAAGGCCGGCCTGGACACGAGCCGATCCAGCCAGTTACTGGCGATCCTCGCCCCTATCGTGATGTCGTTTCTGGCGCAGCGCTTTGCCCAGCAGGGCAATGCCAATGAGCTCGGCCAGGCACTTGGCAAGGAGCAGCAGGGCAGCGGACTGGGTGGACTGCTCGACCAGGACGGGGACGGCAAGTTCGGCCTGGGCGATGTCGTGAAGCTCGGCACGGGCTTGCTGGGCAAGCGTTCCTGAGACGCGCACGCCCTCCCTGCCGGGGGCGGTGACCGCGCCGGCGGCAGCGCGGCGCGGACGATAGTCAGCGCATATGGCACCTTTCGGATAAATCGTCTTTACCAATCCGACACAGGAACCGTACGTTTGCCGGGACAATCCGTTCGCCAGTCCATCAGGTAAAGACCCATGAAGAACGAAGCCAAGTGCCCCTTCAACCATGCCGCACCCGGCGGTGGCACCACCAATCAGGATTGGTGGCCCAACCAGCTGCGCGTGGACCTGCTAAACCAGCACTCGGAACGCTCCACGCCACTGGGATCGTTCGATTACGCCGAAGCATTCAAGACGTTGGATTACGCGGCATTGAAGTTCGATCTCAAGCAGTTGATGACCGACTCCCAGCCGTGGTGGCCGGCCGATTTCGGTCACTACGGCGGGTTGTTCGTGCGCATGGCCTGGCACAGCGCCGGCACCTACCGCGTGGGCGACGGGCGTGGCGGTGGTGGCCGTGGCCAGCAGCGCTTCGCGCCGCTCAACAGCTGGCCGGACAATGTCAGCCTGGACAAGGCGCGGCGCCTGCTGTGGCCGATCAAGCAGAAGTATGGCCAGGCCATTTCGTGGGCTGACCTGATCATCCTCACCGGCAATGTCGCGCTGGAGTCGATGGGGTTCAAGGTGCTCGGCTTCGCCGGCGGACGCCCGGATGTATGGGAGCCGGACCAGGACGTCTACTGGGGCCGGGAGACCACCTGGCTGGGCGGCGATGAGCGCTACGCACACGGCTCCGACGGCGTGGAGAAGGCCGGCGGCGTGCTGGTGTCCGACGATGACGCCGACGGCGACATGCACACCCGGAACCTGGAAAACCCGCTGGCCGCAGTGCAGATGGGCCTGATCTACGTGAACCCGGAAGGCCCGGATGGCAATCCCGATCCGGTGCTGGCCGCCAGGGACATCCGCGATACCTTCGGTCGCATGGCCATGGACGATGAGGAAACCGTGGCGCTGATCGCCGGTGGCCACACCGTCGGCAAGACCCATGGTGCCGGTCCGGCCGACAACGTCGGGGTGGAACCGGAAGCCGATGACCTGGAACACCAGGGCCTGGGTTGGCGCAATCGTTTCGGCAGCGGCAAGGGCCCGGACACCATCACCAGCGGCCTGGAAGTGACCTGGACGCGCACCCCGGCGCAGTGGAGCAACGACTTCTTCGAGCACCTGTTCAAGTACGAGTGGGAACTGACCAAAAGCCCGGCCGGTGCCCACCAATGGGTGGCCAAGGACGCTGACGAGGTGATCCCGGATGCCTACGACACGCACCGCAAGCACCGCCCGACCATGCTCACCACCGATCTGGCACTGCGCTTTGACCCGGTCTACGGCGAGATCTCGCGTCGCTTCCTCAATGATCCGCAGGCCTTCGCCGATGCCTTCGCTCGGGCGTGGTTCAAGCTGACCCACCGCGACATGGGACCGCGTTCGCGCTACCTGGGTCCGGAGATCCCCGCCGAGACCTTCATCTGGCAGGATCCGGTGCCCGCGCCGACCCAGGCGCAGGTCAACGCAGACGACATCGCAGCGCTCAAGCAGCAGATCGCCGACACCGGCCTGAGCGTGGCCGAGCTGGTGAGCACGGCCTGGGCGTCGGCCTCTACCTTCCGCGGGGGCGACAAGCGTGGCGGCGCCAATGGGGCACGCATCCGCCTGGCCCCGCAGAAGGACTGGGCCGTCAACCAGCCGCAGCAGCTGGCCAAGGTGCTGGGCGCGCTGGAGCAGGTGCAGGCCGGCTTCAACGCGGGCGGCGAGCGGCAGGTGTCGCTGGCCGACCTCATCGTGCTGGCCGGTGGCGTGGGCGTGGAACAGGCGGCCCGGGCGGCCGGGCATGACATCAGCGTCCCGTTCACCCCGGGCCGCACCGATGCCACTGCCGAGCAGACCGACGTGGCCTCGTTCGCCGTGCTTGAGCCGGTGGCCGACGGTTTCCGCAATTACCTGCAGAAGCTGTTCAGCGTGCGCGGCGAAATCCTGCTGCTGGACAAGGCGCAGCAACTGACGCTGACCGCTCCGGAAATGACCGTGCTGGTGGGCGGCCTGCGGGTGCTCGGCGCCACGGTGGACGGCAGCAGCGATGGCGTGCTGACACAGCGGGTGGGCACGCTCAGCAACGACTTCTTCGTCAATCTGCTGGACATGGGCACGCAGTGGAAGGCGGTCTCGGCCGAACGCTTCGTCGGCACCGACCGCAGCACCGGCGCGCCGCGCTGGACGGCCACCCGCGCTGACCTGGTGTTCGGCTCGCATGCCGTGCTGCGCGCCCTGGCCGAGGTCTATGGCAGCCGCGATGGCGAAACGCGCTTCGTCGCAGACTTCGTTGCGGCCTGGACACGGGTGATGGAGCTGGATCGCTACGACCTGCACGGCTGAGGTCATCTGCGAGCACGTACCCGGTGGCGGTGGATTCCACCGCCACCGGGCAGCCGCACTCAGCGCGCTTTCAGGGCGTCGGTCAGCACGCGGAACAGGGCCGTGTCCTGGCGCGGCGGCTCCGGCGCCAGGCCCTTGGCTTCTGCATCCCAGTAGGCCTTCGGCAGGGGCCGGTCGCCCAACTCGTAGTCCATTCCGTCCCAGCCATCCTCGCGGAAGGCATAGAACGCCCAGTGCACCTGGTCGCGGTCCAGCACTGACAGCACGTCACGCAGATAGGCCGGGCAGTCCGGCCAGCGCCGCATGCAGCCGAACTCGGCCACGACCATGCGGTTGGCGCCGATACCGTGCCCGCGCGCCCAGGTCATGGGCTGCTGCAGGTACTCGGCCACGCGCTGCGCGTTCCAGAGCGCCTCGGTTTCAGCGAAGGGCACGTTGCCCGGGTAACGGTAGGGCTCGGAGCGACGCTGGTTCGGTGCGCTCGTAGCGGCGTAAGGCTCGTACATGTGCACGCTGTAGAGCACGTTTCTGTCTTCCAGGGGCGCCGGCCAATAGCCGAAAGCATCGGCAGCGGCATACCAGCCTGCGTCCACCATCACCGGCATCGCGGCATCGGCCTGGCGGACGGCTGCCACCAGATCGGTGTAGAACCGGCGAAGATCGCGGCTGCTGCCCTGCACGTCGGCATACCACGCCTGCATCGCTGCGGCCGACGCATGCTCTGGCAGGCGCCCACCGGCTTCCGGCGCCGGCTCATTGATGAGGTTGTAGCCGACCAGCGCCGGATGGCCCTTCAGGGCCGTGGCCAGGTCGCGCCAGAACGCCTGCGCCGGCTTCTGGTTGTCCAGTGACTGCCAGATCCGGTCATCGAGCCGGTTGTCGTTGTGTTGGCGCCAGCGCAGCAGGGGCAACGAGAGGGGGGTCAGCACCACCGGCATGCCGGCCGCGTGGGCATCGTCCAGAACACGCCGCAGCACGGCCAGATCCGCCTGGACCAGTCCGTCGTAATGGTCCGCATCGCCGATCAGGAAATCACGTTTGCCTGCCGTCGGCCACTTGTCCGGCGCCAACCGCACCCAGGTCGCGCCAGTGGCGCGCAGGGCCTGGAAGTAGGCACGATCCGGCGGCTGCTGGTTCATGCTGTTGGCACCGCGCCGCTGGGCATCCCAGAACGCCGTGAGCGGTGCTTCCTGAACGGCGGGACCTTTCATGGCGATGGCCGAGCCCGCCTCCGGCACGGGGGGCGGCGGCGAGCACGCCGCCAGCATGACGGCGCAGAGCAGGAAGGGCAGGCGGGGCGGGCAGGAGGTCATGACGGTATCCGGAGCATGGGCGGCCAGCGTGTAGCGTGCCGATACGGCTGTCCATGAAGGCATCTGGAAACTGGCCACGCGCTCGCGCGGGTTGGCCTGCGCGCGCGACGCACCTGCAGGCGTGGGCCGCTACAGCGCGTCCAGGTCACCCAGCGCGCGGATGAGCCGGCGCGCACGTTTGTCCGGTTTGTGCTCCGGCGCCTGGAAGCCATCGCGTGCAGCGATTCGCATGGCACGCACCTCGGCGCGGCGGACCTTGGACGCCTCACTCTCCAGGTACAGCTGCTGCGCCACAGGAGCCGGGCCACGCTGATCGCTCACTCCAAGCACCTGCAGCTCGAAGAACTCTTCACCGCGTTCGATCGACAACTGCTCGCCCACCCGCACCGCACGCGAGGACTTCGGTCGCTGGCCGCCGATGGCGACCTTGCCGGTCTCCACCGCCTGCTTGGCGAGGCTGCGGGTCTTGAAGAAACGGGCCGCCCACAACCACACATCCAGCCGGACGCTGGGCAGGGGCAATGTCGCTTCAGTCATCGTCAGGGGTTACTCCGTTTGCGTGGTCAAAGTGGGATGGCCATCGGCAGCGCGGCGGCCAGGCGCCTGCGGTCCACCCGCCATGCCCCTGCCGCCACAGCGCGTCCGGGCGGTCCACGAACGAAGATGCGGCCGGCACCCGGGCAATCAAGCCCGTGCAGAATGAACGGCTCAGATGACGCCTCCGGACCGCCGCCACTCGCCCTGAACAGGATCGGTGCTAGCGTGCGCCGTCCTCCGTTCGATCCTCAGCCATGGCAAAAGCGCCGCTCGACTTAACCACCGGCCCGATCGGGCGCAATCTCCTGCTGTTCTCGCTGCCGATCCTGGCGGGCAACATCGCGCAGTCGCTCAATGGGTCGGTGAACGCGGTCTGGGTTGGACGCTTCCTGGGCGAAGCCGCGCTGACCGCGACGGCGAACGCGAACAACATCATGTTCTTCCTGATCGGTTCGGTGTTCGGCATCGGCATGGCCGCCACGATCCTGATCGGCCAGGCCATGGGCGGGCGCGATATCGCCCAGGCACGGCGGGTAATGGGCACCAGCGCCACGTTCTTCATCGGGCTGTCGGTGGTGATCGCGGTGGCCGGCTGGTTCCTGTCGCACCCGCTGCTGGCGGCGATGGGCACGCCCGCCGCCTCGTTGCCACTGGCGGAGGCCTACCTGAAAGTGATCTTCCTGGCGATGCCTACGCTGTACGCGTTCGCCTTCCTGAGCTCGGCACTGCGCGGTGTCGGTGACGCGCGCACGCCGTTCCGTTTCCTGCTGGTATCGGTGGCGCTGGATATCGTGCTCAACCCGTTGCTGATCTTCGGGCTGGGGCCGCTGCCGGCGCTGGGCATCGCCGGTGCCGCCTGGGCCACGCTCTTCGCGCAGACGCTCTCGTTGGCCGGCCTGCTGCTCTACATGCGGCACAAGCGCCACGTGCTGTGGCTGGGCCGCAAGGACATGGCGCTGTTCAAGGTGGACCTGCCGATCCTCAAGGCGCTGGTGGTCAAGGGCGTGCCGATGGGCCTGCAGATGGTGCTGATCTCGCTGTCGATGATCATGCTGATGACCATGGTGAACAAGTACGGCACCGATACTGCGGCCGCTTACGGGGCCTCGCTGCAGCTGTGGACCTACGTGCAGATGCCGGCGATGGCGATCGGCGCGGCGTGCTCGTCGATGGCGGCGCAGAATGTCGGCGCGAAGCTGTGGGGCCGGGTGCGCGCCACGGCACGCCAGGGCGTGCTGTTCAACTTTCTGATGACCGGCGTGCTGATCGCTCCGCTGATCCTGCTGGACCGCTACACGCTGGCCCTGTTCCTGCCGCAGGGCAGCGCCGCACTGGAGGCCGCGCGGCACCTCAACCATATCGCGGTGTGGTCGTTCCTGTTCTTCGGCGTGAGCTTCGTGATCTCCGGCGTGGTTCGCTCGACAGGCGCCGTACTGGCGCCGTTGCTGATCCTGGCCGCTTCGCTGTGGGGCGTACGTGTGCCGTTCGCCGAACTGCTGCAACCCTACTGGGGCGCCGATGCGATCTGGTGGAGCTTCCCGGCCAGCTCCCTGGTGTCCATGCTGCTCTCGCTGGCGTATTACCGCTGGGGCGGCTGGCGCAAGGCGCGCATGATGAGCGAACCGTCTTCGCCGGGCCTGGCCACGCCCGCGGGTGTGCCGGCCTGCCCGCCTTCGCCGGTGGCCGACGCCGATGCGGCACTGGAGACGGCCGCGCCGGCGGCGGTCTCACCGGCCAGTCCCCCGCGGGCGTGACCCGCCCCGGGCATCCCAAACGCAAACGGCCGCCCGAGGGCGGCCGTTGCAGCGACAACCAAGGTTGTCGGCGGAATTACTGGGCCTTGGCAGCCAGGCGGGCCTGCTTGGCCTGCGCCGCGGCAGCCAGATCTTCCTTGATGCGGGCAGCCTTGCCTTCCAGGCCACGCAGGTAGTACAGCTTGCCGGCGCGGACCTTACCACGACGCTTCACTTCGACCGAGTCGATGATGGCGCTGTGGGTCTGGAAAACGCGCTCGACGCCGTAGCCGTGCGAGATCTTGCGAACGGTGAACGCGGAGTTCAGGCCGGCGTTCTTGGTGCCGATGACGACGCCTTCGTAGGCCTGCACGCGCTCGCGGTTGCCTTCCTTCACCTTCACGTTGACAACGATGGTGTCGCCCTGGCTGAACTTCGGCAGTTCGCGGGTGATCTGGGCGGATTCGAATTCCGCGACGATTGATTTGTTCAGCTTGCTCATGGGTTTACACCGATTCAATGTTCGGGTGGGCGTGTCATTTCGACAGCTTGGGCTCATGCAGTCACCGGACTGTGCTGCACGTTTGTTATGGAAACCGCACACACCAGGCCGCTTCCGGCTGGTGGTAATTCACCATCATAGCGCACGTTGGTGGACAGGCGCTAGAGGACTTTTCCAGGCGGAAGCGCCTGCCGCGCCTGCGCCAGCAGCGTCCTGTCCGCCTTGGACAGGGTCGTCTCGTCGAGCAGGTCCGGGCGACGCTGCGCCGTCCGCAGCAATGACTGCTGCCGCCGCCATGCCGCGATGGCGGCGTGGTTTCCGGAACGCAGCACATCGGGCACATCGCCGAAGGGATGCTGGGCCGGCTGGCTGAAATGCGGGCAGTCCAGCAGCCCGAGCTCGCCTTCGAAGCTGTCCTGGGCTGCGGAATCAGCATCGTTGAGGGCGCCTTCCTGCAGCCGCGCCACCGCATCGATGATCACCGCCGCGCCCAGTTCCCCTCCGGACAGCACGTAATCGCCGAGGGAAATCTCCTCGTCGACCTCGTTGGCCAGGAAGCGTTCGTCGATGCCTTCATAGCGCCCGCACAGCAGGATCAGCCGGGGCAGCGCAGCCAGCTCACGCACGCGGGCCTGGGTCAGCGGACGTCCCTGCGGGCTGAGGTAGATCACCGGCGCCGGGGTGGGATCGGCCTGGCGGGCCGCGGCGAGGCAGGCCTGCAGCGGCTCGATCAGCATCACCATGCCGGGGCCGCCGCCAAAGGGGCGATCGTCCACGCGGCGGTAATTGCCTTCGGCGTAGTCGCGGGGGTTCCAGCCGTGCAGGCTGAACAGCCCCTTCTCCTGCGCGCGGCCGACCACCCCCAATCCGGCGGACTGGGCGATGAAGTCAGGAAACAGCGTGATGACGTCAAATCGCATCGGCAAGCTCAGAACGCCGGATCCCAGTCGACCACGACCAGATTGGCATCGAAATCCACCGATTTGACGAAGTCCGGCAGCACGAAGGGAATCATCCGCTCGCGGTCACCGCGCACCACCACCACATCGTTGGCACCGGTGGAGAACAGGTGCGAGACCTGACCGAGCGCCACGCCCTCGACGGTTTTCACGTCCAGGCCTTCCAGATCGACCCAGTAGTATTCATCCGGCTTCGGCGGCGGCAGCACGCTGCGGGCGACGAACACTTCGGTACCGCGCATGGCTTCGACCACATCGCGGTCGTCCACGCCGGGGAAGCGGGCGATCAGGTGCTTGCCGGTGTCACGGCCACGCACGCCGGACAGCTCCGATTCCTCGCCCGACGGGCTGCGCAGGATCCACGGCTGGTAATTGAAGATGGCCGAACGCGGCTCGGTCCAGGACTCGAGCTTCAGTTCGCCACGCACACCAAAAGCGCCGGCAACCCTGCCCAGCAGGATCCGGCGCTCGATATCTTTCTTCTGCATAGACGAGATGGGCTGCGCCTTGCGGCGCAGCCCCCCGGATCAGGCCGCAGCGGCCTGGGCCTTGCGGGCCTGCTTGATCAGGTTGAACACCTTCTCGGTCGGCTGGGCGCCATCGGCGAGCCACTTGTCGACCAGAGCCAGGTCCAGCTCCAGCGGCTTTTCGGCACCCTGTGCCACCGGGTTGTAGAAGCCGACGCGCTCGATGTTGCGGCCGTCGCGGGCGCTGCGGACGTCGGTCACGATGATGTGGTAGAACGGACGCTTCTTGGCGCCGCCGCGGGTCAGTCGAATCTTGACCATGGTGGTTTTTCCTGTTGCCCAGTCGCCGGGATGGCGAGGTAAGCCGGCGATTATAGCGGCAGTGCCGCCCCTCGCCAACCCCGCCGCGTCAGCCGGCCAGCGGCTGCCACGGTACCTGCGCCAGCACCGCCCTGCCCTGCCGTGCCAGGGCCTGCGAGCCCGGCAGCACATGCCCGTCGATGGCGCTCAGCGGCCAGATCCCGCTGGCATTGCACGCCAGCGCGGCCTGCATCTGCGGCAGCTCCGCACGGGCCACCGGCCGCTGCGCCTGGTCCTGCGGCCAGCCCGACCGCAGCAGGGCCTCGGCCGTGCCGCGCAGTGCGGGCGCCTGCGGCCAGAGCAGGCGCTGCCCATCGTGCAGGGCGAGATTCCACGTGGTGCCTTCGCTGAAACACCCCGCGGCGTCCACGAACAGTGCATCGTCAAACCCGGCCGCCATGGCCGCGCGACGCTGCTGGAACAGCCCGAAGGTGCCCACATGCTTCACTCCGGGCATCTCGCGCTGGTAGGCCACGCTGCGCACGCGGCACGGCGTCTCCTGCGTCACCGGCGCGGACACGGCGACCAGCACCTCAACCGCCACGCGGGCCAGCGGATCGCGGAAATCGAACGCGGGAGCGAACACCGTGACGCGCAGCGAGGCATCGGACAGCCCGGCATGCCGAAGCGCGCCGACCATCGATTGCCGCACATACCGCTCATCGAGCGTGGTGGCGAACAGCTCCGCCGTGCCCGCCTGCAGGCGGCGCAGATGCAGGTCAAGCCCCTGCACGGCGCCGTTGCGCACCTGCAGGGACGTGAAATGTCCCTGGTTGACCAGGGCGGGCGCCAACTGCGCGGCAGTGGCGGGCAGGCCAGCGCAGTAAAGCCGGCTCACAGGCGCGCCTGCGCGTCCTGCCACCATCGCCGCAGCAGGTCCGCGGCCGGCTCGGCCGGCGCCATCCAGGCTGACTGGCCCGCCCAGGCCTGCATGGCCTCCAGGCGTCCTTCGCGGACGGCCTGCGCACGCATGGGCGCGGTCAGCCCGCGCTGCACCGGATAGGGTCGCGGCGGCGGTGCATCGGCCGAGGCCGCCGCCTGCACGTAGGCAGTGGCCAGACCGCGGCCCAGCCGGCCACTGAAGGCTCGCGTCGGCCAGGTGTCTTCCGGTTCGCTGGCGGCGAGCGCATCGGCCCATGCCGCAGGCAGCGCGGCCTCCGGGGTGCGCAGGAACGCGGTGCCGATCTGCACCGCACTTGCGCCGAGGGTGAGCGCTGCGGCGATGCCGCGTCCGTCGGCGATGCCACCGGCCGCGATCACAGGGATATCCAGATGATCCACCAGCCGGGGGAGCAGCGAGAACAGGCCCACCAGCTGCCGCTCGGCGCGTGCCGGATCAAAGGCACCACGGTGGCCGCCGGCCTCGAAGCCCTGCGCCACCACGGCATCGGCACCGGCCTGCTGGGCCGCGCGCGCTTCGGCCAACGTAGTCGCGCAGGCGATCCATCGGAGCCCGGCGTCCTTGAACTGCTGCACATGGTGCGCGCCCGGCACGCCCATGAGCGTGGAAACCACCGCCGGACGCGCGGCCAGCACGGCCGCCACCTGCGCGTCGAAATCCGCCGGCGCGGCATCACCGGCTTCGGGCGCGACCTCCGGACCCCACTGGGCAAGGAAGGCCCGGGTACGGGCCTCGGCGGCGGCGTCGCGCTGCGGCGGTGCATCGGGCACCCAGAGATTGACCTGCGCCGGGCCCTCGGAGGCGGCGGTGAAGTCCGCCAGCCAACGCCCGATGTCTTCGGCCGGCGACAGCACCGCGCCCATCGCGCCCATGCTGCCGGCGGTGGCCAATGCGGCCGACAACCCGACCGGGCAGGCGCCGGCCATCGGCGCAAGCAGGATCGGCACCTGCACCCCGAAGGCAGTGCAGAAGCCCTCCACACGGGCGGCGATTTCCCGGCTGTGCATCGGCGCTGTGGTCTTCAGCGGAACGGCAGGCCGCGGCCGCCCATGGCCCCCATCATGCCCTTCATGCTGCGCATCATGCCCTTCATGCCGCCACCGGCCATCTTGCCCATCATCTTTTCCATCTGCATGTACTGCTTCATCAGCTTGTTGACGTCGGCCGGCTGGGTACCGGAGCCGCGGGCGATGCGCGCGCGGCGCGAACCGTTGAGCAGCCCCGGGTTGCGGCGCTCTTTCTTGGTCATGGAGTTGATGATGGCGATCATCCGCGGCACTTCCTTGCCCTGGCTGACCTGCTGCTTGAGATGGTCCGGAATCTGGCCCAGTCCCGGCAGCTTGTCCATCAGGCCGCCGATGCCGCCCATGTTCTCCATCTGCTCGAGCTGGTCACGCATGTCGTTGAGGTCGAACTTCTTGCCCTTGGCGACCTTCTCGGCCAGCTTCTGGGCCTTGTCCTTGTCGACCTTCTGCTCGACCTGCTCCACCAGCGACAGCACATCGCCCATGTCCAGGATGCGGCTGGCGATGCGGTCCGGGTGGAAGATGTCCAGCCCGTCCGGCTTCTCGCTCACGCCGACGAACTTGATCGGCTTGCCGGTGATGTAGCGCACGCTCAGCGCGGCACCGCCACGGGCATCGCCGTCGGTCTTGGTCAGCACCACGCCGGTCAGCGGCAGCGCATCACCGAAGGCCTTGGCCGTGTTGGCCGCGTCCTGGCCGGTCATGGCATCGACCACGAACAGCGTTTCGGCCGGATTGACCGCGCTGTGCAGGGCCTTGATCTCGGCCATCATCGCTTCATCGATGGCCAGGCGACCGGCGGTATCGACGATCAGCACGTCCACGAACGACTTGCGCGCATCGTCGATGGCCGCGCGCACGATGGCCTCCGGCTTCTGGTCGGCGCTGGAGGGGAAGAACAGCACGCCGACCTGGTCGGCCAGGGTCCTGAGCTGCTCGATCGCGGCCGGACGGTAGACGTCGGCCGAGACCACCATGACCTTCTTCTTGCGCTTGTCCTTCAGGTGCTTGGCAAGCTTGCCCACCGTGGTGGTCTTGCCCGCGCCCTGCAGGCCGGCCATGAGAATGATCGCCGGCGCCGGCACGTTGAGGTTCAGGTCGCTGGCTTCAGCGCCCATCACCTGGGTCAGCTCATCGCGGACGATCTTGATCAGCGCCTGGCCGGGCGTGAGCGACTTGAGCACTTCCTGGCCGACCGCACGTTCCTTGATGCGCTCGATCAGCGCCTGCACCACCGGCAATGCGACATCGGCTTCGAGCAGGGCGATGCGCACTTCGCGGGTGGCGTCGCGGATGTTCTCCTCGGTCAGGCGGCCACGGCCACGCAGGCGCTCGATGGTGCCGGAGAGACGCTGGGTCAGGGACTCGAACATGCGCTGCAACCTGTCTGGAACGGGGGTCAATGAGGCCGACAGTATAACGGGTGGATCCGGCGGCCCGGCATGAGCGTCCAGCCGTCGCTACGGCGATGGGGGTGTGCGAAACTTCGCCGATGACAATCGTCGCCATCGCCACCGTGCTGTATCTCCTCGCGACCGGTCTGCTGGTGCGCGCCGTGGGCAGCGATGCACCACGCCCCGGGCACGGCTGGCTGTGGGCCGCGCTGCCGGCCGGCCTGCTGCACGCGCTGTACCACGTCCAGGTGGCGCTGCAGAATGCGGGCGGGCCGGACATGCACTTCTTCGCGGCGCTTTCGCTGGTGGGCCTGGGCATGGCGGCGCTGACCGCCGTGGTGGGCGCGCGCGGCCGCATGGCGGCGCTGGGCGTGGTGGTGTTCCCGCTGGCTGCCCTGCTGCTGGTGGCCTACCACGGCTACGGCCACGAGCCGAGCAAGGAACTGGGCTGGCGGCTGGCCAGCCACGCGTGGCTGGCGCTGCTCTCCTACGCCACGCTGAGCATCGCCGCGCTGCTGGCGATCATGCAGTGGCTGCAGGAACGCGCCCTGCGCCGCCGCCATTTCCAGCCGTGGCTGCGCGCCCTGCCCCCGCTGGCGGACCTGGAAGCGCTGTTGTTCCGGGTGATCACGGTGGGTTTTGCGCTGCTGACACTGACGCTGGTCACCGGCGTGCTGTTCGTGGACGACCTGCTGGCGCAGAAGCTGGTGCACAAGACGGTGCTCAGCGTGCTGTCCTGGATCGTGTTCGGCGTGCTGCTGATCGGCCGCCACCGCTACGGGTGGCGTGGCCTGAAGGCGGTGCACTGGACGCTCAGCGCCATGGTGCTGCTGCTGCTGGCGTTTTTCGGCAGCCAGTTCGCCATCGAGCTGGTCTTCGGGCACACCGCCCGCTGAGCCACGGTGCCGGGGTCATGCCGGGCATGACGCGCGCCCTGCCCGGCTGACGAGGTCGCCGGGCAGGACACCGCGGTTTTAACGCGGCCGGTTACAGGCCATAGCGCTCGATCACATCCAGGTGCGGCTGGGCGGGCTGGTCGCACGCCTCGGCCAGGCGCAGCCAGCACAGCGGGTGCGCCCAGCCCGTGGTGGCCTGCTGCAGGAACCGGTGCAGCGCCAGCGGCGCGTGGTCCTGCGGCTGTGCCACGGTGAACAGCAGGCCAGGCAGCGTGCCCCCTTCCACGGCCGGATCAGTCACGGTGTAGTCCGGGCGGCTGTGTGCCCACACCTTCCAGCCCTGGGCCTCGGCCGCCTCGACGAGTGCGTTCCATGCCTCTTCGCCCGGATGCGCGCCGTCCATCAGCCAGCTGCGTGCGAAGCCGCCGCGCTCCAGCACGTGCACCTGCGCGTAGGTTGGCATGAAGTGCTGCCGCGCCTCTTCGTCCTCCGGCGCCGGGTGCACCAGCGCGGCATCGAACACCACCCAGTCACCGACGCGCTGGGCCCGGTTGGCCGGTGCGTTTTCCACGATCCGGGCGGTCACCGGACCGGTGCGGCGTGCGTAGTATTCCATCGGCTCGCCGTCCTCCACGCTGCGGATGATCACCCAGCCCCACGGCTCTTCCACCACGCCTTCGGTACTGGAAAGCTCCATGCCGATGGCCGCGGCCGAGCGACGCACCGCGTCCCAGTCACGCGCCGCACTGGCCGCGCTCATGTGGTCCCAGTGCGCGGCATTGGGCTCTTCCAGCATGTCCACCATCTGCGCGAAACAGGCCTGGGCTTCGCGGAAGCGCCCGGTTTCCATGTACATGTTCGCAAGCGTGCCACGCGCCCCGTGCGACCCCGGCGAGAGCGCCAGCAGCGCCTGCGCGGCCTGCTCCAGCGCCGGCCAGTCGGCGACCAGCCGGGCGCGCTGCATTTCGCACCAGTGGGCGAAGGTCGGCACGTGCGGGCGATACAGCGCGGCCAGGCGACGCAGGCCGTCCTCGTCGCCCTGCTCGGCCAGCCAGCGCATCAGCGTGTACGCGGCCGCGCCATCGTCCTGCGGGTGCGCGTGCACGAAGTCCCAGAGCAGCGTGCGCGCCTCCTCGTGCGCACCGCAGGCCTGCAGCGCGGAGGCCGCCACTTCGGCCAGCCCTTCCTCGTCCGGTGCCTGCGCGTGTGCCTGCAGCAACCATTGCGCTTCGCGCTCGGGGTCGCGCGGCTGGCCCTGCTCACCCTGTGCCTGCAGCCAGGCCAGCAGTCCGGTGGCCGGCACCGGCAACGGCGCCATTTCAGGCAGCGCATCGATCCGTGCGGCCAACGCCGCAACCTTGTCCGCCGCGCCGCGATCCTGGCGCAGCTGCGCCAGGTGGCGCCGGGCCACGCCGAGCTGGCGCTGCGCCACCCAGCGCGCGCCACGCTGCAGGGCCAGCTCCAGGCTCGCTCCGGCCATCTCGATCACCAGCCGGTGGGCGCCCACGCGGGCGAAGTGTTCGATGATCGAATTGAACCGCGTGCCAAGATCCCAGGTGTTGCGGCTGGGGTCGCGGCGGCACAGCAGCAGCACGGTGTTGGCCCACAGGCGCCAGTTGCTCGGCGTCAGCTCGCTGAAGGGCACCAGATGCTGGAGGGCCTCCTCGTCGCGGCCGAGCTGCGCCAGCGCCCAGGCCTTCGAAAGCCGGCGCGGCACGCTGCAGGTGGCGGGCTCATACTCACCGGCTGCCGCGACTTCGGCGTCGCGCCGTTCGATCATCGCCAGCGCTTCTTCCGCACGCCCGCTGACCAGCAGGATCTTGATCTCCATCTCCGGCACGCCGTCGAGGACATCCTTGCCCCGCGCCTTGACCGCCTCGGACTGCACCTTCAGGTAATCCAGGGCGTCCTGCGGGCGGCCGTCATCGAGCAGCGCATCGGCCTTCTCGCAGCTCAGGCACTGGAAACAGGCCCAGGTGGGATCCACCCGTGCGAGGGTTTCATCGCACACCTCGATGCGCTCGGGCACCCAGCCCGGGCCATCGATGTTGCCGTAGCAGGCAGCCAGATCCTGCGTCACGCAGACCGACTGCGGGCACTCCAGGGTGTCATCGCGGTGGGCCCGTTCGAACAGCGCCACCGCATCGCCCAGTGCGCTTTCGCCTTCAAGCCGGTTGCCGACGCGGTTGCGCAGCGCCCAGTGGCCGACGTAGACGTCCACCCACGGGTTTTCCAGTGCCTTGCCGAGCGCGCGGGCTTCGGGCAGCAGTGCGTCGACACGGTCGACCTGCAGTTCGCAGACGTCATCGACAAGGCGGGTCAGCAGATGCGCGTTCTGTGCCTGGCCGGCCTGGCGCAGGTCGTCCTGCAGCTTTTCGACCCAGTTCCAGATATCCATGGGGGCGTGCTCCTGTGCAGCAGATAGGGGAATGAAAGATAAAGAAAGGGCTCAGCGCAGCATCTGCTGCAGGGCGGTGGCGATTTCGCCGAAGGCCCCGTTGAGATCGGGCGCGGGGGCCGCGATGTCCCGCCCCAGCGGGCGGCCCTGTGCGGACACGATGATCTTCAGCGAGCGCAGCAGCCGCGCGGCCGCCGGCGCCTGCCGATGGCCTTCGCGCTGCGCCTGCAGCAGCGCCTGCACCGCCACGTTGTCCAGATTCAGATACAGCCGCGACGGTGCGCGCGATTCGATGCGCGCAGTGAACTGGCGGGCCAGGCGCAGCGCGGCCATCGAGACG
This sequence comes from Xanthomonas sp. 60, assembly GCF_011761925.1. NCBI lineage: Bacteria > Pseudomonadati > Pseudomonadota > Gammaproteobacteria > Lysobacterales > Lysobacteraceae > Xanthomonas > Xanthomonas sp. 60. The sequence goes on from NZ_JAASQW010000002.1 coordinate 328,998, forward strand.
CGCTTGTCATTCTCATCGTCTTCGAGGCGTTGCTTGAGCTCGGCTTCGCGGTCGGGCACCACCACCACCGGCAGTGCCTCGGGACTGAAGCGCGCGGGCAGCAGCTGCTCGCCGTCGCCGAGGTGCTCGCGCAGCCACGCCAGCTGCGCTTCATCCAGGCTGTCATCGGTGCGGAACAGGGCGCGGTTGCCCTGCTCGGTACCGAGCTCGACCAACCGCAGCCCCTTGGCCTGCGTCCAGCGGCGCAGGAACGGCACCACGGCGTAGCGGTGACCGTGCGCGACCGGCACGCCCATGGCCCGGAACAGCATTTCTTCGAAGCCACCGCCGTTGTCCAGGATGACATGCACCGCGCCCCGCGCCGGCAAGGCGCTGGCCGGCAGATCACCCTGCGAGGTCGGCACGCGCACGTGCTCCAGCAGCAGCTCGAACAGCCGCTCATCGCACAGGGCCGCGCCCAGCAGCGCCTCGTTGTGCCGCGTCAGCACGCGCCGCCACGCCTCCGGCTGCTGCCGCGCAATGTCGGCCAGGCCATCGATCAGCGCTTCCACCAGCGCATGCTGGACGGCGCGGTACTGGTCATCGCGCTGCAGGTCTTCGCGGCTGGCGGTGGGGGTCAGCCGCGAGGACTCGATCACCCCGCCGATGAAGCCTGCCCACGGTGGCAGCAGGTCGCGGGCATCGTCATCAAGCAGCATGCCGCGCACGAACACCGACAGGTTGCGGTTGTCGCTGGTGCCATAGGTGGCGCCGTCCTGTACCCAGAGCAGACCGGTGGCATCGCTGTTTCCATCGGCACGCAGCGGCAGTGTCGCGATGGGTTCGAAATCATGCTCGAAGCGCGCGGCGAACTGCAGCGCCTGGCGCCGCGCCTGCACCGGATGCAGCGCGACCTCGCCCTGCCCGCGCCATGGCGGCGGCTCCGGGTTGAGGGCGGTACTGGCGGCACCGATGAAGATCGGCTCGGACAGCAGCGCGCAGTAACGGCCCAGCACGTCATGCAGGCGCGCCTCACTGGCCAGCGTGAGGAATTCCGGATGCAGTTCCAGCTCCACTTCGGTACCCACCGCCCGTGCCGGCACCTCGGACACGGTGTACTGCTCGGCATTGCTGGACACGTAGAGATGGCCCAGATCCGGCGCCTGGTACGAGGTGGTACGCACGCTGACGCGACGGGCAAGCACGAAGGCCGACAGGAAGCCAAGCCCGAACATGCCGATCAGCCCGTCCGCATCGTCCCCGCCCTGGCGCAGGCCGCGGGTGTAACCGACGCCGACGGTAGCCAGGTAATCGTGGATTTCCTGGCGGGTCAGGCCGGCACCGGTGTCGATGATGCGCAGCACGCCGGCAGTGGCGTCGACCTGCACCGAGATACGCGAGGGCACGTCCGCCCCGGGCTGTTCCAGGCGGCGCCGGATGATCGAATCGTGCGCGTTCTGCACCAGCTCGCGCAGTGCCACCATGGGCGTGGAATACAGGTGCTTGCCCAGCACCGTCATCAGTCCATTGAGATCAACCCCGGCGCGGCGGATTTCGGCGGCCGGGGTGCTGAGCATCGGGTCCTGCATGGAAACGGTTACTCCCTTGTGTAGCAAGCGCCGGAGGCGCTTTCATCGAGCGGGGAAACCTAGCACAGGACAGCTGAGCGGTGTGTTGGCGCGTGCGCGTGGGGCGTTACTGGGCGGCCGCTTCCAGCGCTTCGGACAGGCGCTCCACGGCGATCACCTCCATGCCCTTGACCACCCCGCCTTTGGGCGCATTGGCCTTGGGCACGATGGCGCGCTTGAAGCCGTGCGTGGCCGCCTCGCGCAGGCGGTCCTCGCCATTGGGCACCGGGCGGATCTCGCCGGACAGGCCGACCTCGCCGAAGGCGATGGTTTTCTCCGCCAGCGCGCGGTCCTGCAGCGAAGAAAGCACGGCCAGCAGCACCGGCAGGTCGGCCGCGGTCTCCTGCACGCGGATGCCGCCGACCACGTTCACGAACACGTCCTGGTCACCGACCAGGACGCCGCCATGCCGGTGCAATACCGCCAGCAGCATGGCCAGGCGGTTCTGTTCCAGGCCCACCGCCACGCGGCGCGGGTTGGACAGCGGCGAGGCATCCACCAGGGCCTGCACTTCCACCAGCAACGGCCGCGTGCCCTCGCGCGTGACCATCACGCACGACCCGGGCTGCCGCGTGCTGCCACCGGAGAGGAAGATCGCCGACGGGTTTGACACCTCTTTCAGGCCCTTGTCGCCCATCGCGAAGACGCCGAGTTCGTTGACGGCGCCGAAGCGGTTCTTGAACGCGCGCAGCAGGCGGAAGCGGCTGCCGCTCTCGCCTTCGAAATAGAGCACCGCGTCCACCATGTGCTCCAGCACCCGTGGGCCGGCGATACCGCCCTCCTTGGTGACATGGCCGACCAGGAACACGGCGGTACCGGTCTCCTTGGCGAAGCGCACCAGCCGTGCGGCACTTTCGCGCACCTGGCTGACCGAGCCCGGCGCGGCGGTCAGCGATTCGGTCCACAGGGTCTGCACCGAGTCGGCCACGATCAGCCGCGGCTTGTCCCGGCCGGCGTGCTGCAGGATGGTCTCCACACAGGTTTCGGCCAGTGCGTTGACACCTTCCAACGGCAGCTCGAGGCGACGCGCCCGCCCGGCCACCTGCGCCAGCGATTCCTCGCCGGTCACGTACAGTACCGGCAGTTCGGCGGCCATCAGGGCCACGGCCTGCAGCAGCAGCGTCGACTTGCCGATGCCTGGATCACCCCCGACGAGCACCACCGCGCCCTCCACCAGCCCGCCGCCGAGCACCCGGTCGAACTCGCCGATGTGCGTGGTGACCCGCTGGTGGTCGGTCTGCTGCACATCCTTCAATGCCGTCACCTTCGGCGCGTCGATCTTGCCGGCCCAGCCGCTGCGGCGTGACGCAGGTGATTTCGCGGCGGCGGCGGTCTCCAGCACGATCTCCGACAGCGTGTTCCAGGCGTTGCACTCGGTGCATTGGCCCTGCCACTTGCTGTATTCGGCGCCGCAGTCGCTGCAGACGTAAGCGGTGGTCTTCTTGGACATGGCGGTTCCCCGTGATGCGTGGCCGGGGAGCATAGCGGAGGGCGGTCGCAGCCGCTGCGACATGCCCGGCCGGGCACCGGCCCGACTGCCGGCTGAACCACGCGCGGCCAGACACTCAGGTCCGCCGCACAATCGCCGATAACGCTTGCGTCCCCGCGCGCCCGCCCACTCTGCAAGGATCTCCCCATGACTGGCAGCTACAGCCAGAGTCTTGTCGTCCTCTCACTGCTGGTCGCCATCCTGGCGTCCTACACGGCGCTGGACATGGCCGGGCGCTTGACCACCACCGAGGGCCGGGGCGCCCGGCGGTGGTGGCTGGCAGGCGGTGCGGCTGCGATGGGCCTGGGCGTCTGGTCCATGCATTTCATCGGCATGCTGGCCTTCGAGCTGCCCATCCCGATCGGGTACGACCTGGCCATCACGCTGTATTCCCTGGCCGTGTCCATCGGCGCATCTGCGTATGCACTGTGGCTGGTGTCCCTGCCGCAGTTGCCGACGCGCCGCATCGTCGCCGGCGCTGTGCTGCTGGGCTTTGGAATCGCCAGCATGCATTACCTCGGCATGAGCGCCATGCGCATGCAGCCCGGCATCGAGTACCACCCGGGCTGGTTCATCCTGTCCATCCTGATCGCCGTGGGTGCGGCGGGTGCGGCGCTGTGGATCGCGTTCCACCTGCGCGAGGAAGGCCGCAGGGTGATCCGCCTGCGCGCGATCGCCTCGGTCATCATGGGCCTGGCGATCGTGGGCATGCACTACACGGGCATGGCCGCGGCCAGCTTCCCGGAGGGCAGCGTCTGCGGCGCCATGATCGACGGCGGGATCGATACGCAGTGGCTGGCGGTGCTGGTGATCGTGACCACCCTGGGTACGATCGGCATCGCGCTGGTCGCTTCACTGTTCGACCGCCAGATGCGCCTGCGCACGGGGATCCTCGCGCGCTCGCTGGAGCGCGCCAACGACAAGCTGGTGCAGGCTGCCCTGCATGATCCGCTGACCCAGCTGCCGAACCGCTCGCTGCTGCAGGACCGCATCGAGCAGACGCTGGAAAAGGCCCGCCGTCGCGGCCATCGGGTGGCCGTGATGTTCTGCGATCTGGATGGCTTCAAGGCCGTCAATGACGCTTACGGCCACCAGCTCGGCGACCGCCTGCTGGTGGGCGTCAGCGAGCGTGTGGCGCGCCTGCTGCGCCCGCAGGATACGCTGGCCCGGCTGGGAGGCGACGAGTTCGTGGTGGTGCTGGCCATCGACGAACCCGAAGATGCCGTGGTCGTGGCCGAACGCATCATCGCCGCGGTGTCCGAACCGTTCCTGATCGATGCCGCCGAGCTGCAGGTCAGCGCCAGCCTGGGCATCGCGCTGTACCCGGAAGATGCCACCAGCGAGCGCGAGCTGATGGGCCATGCGGACGCGGCGATGTACCACACCAAGCAGTCCGGCCGGAACGGTTATACGTTCTTCATGCCCTCCATGCAGGCCAGCGCCAACCGCCAGCTGCGCCTGCTGCAGGACCTGCGGCGGGCCACCGACCGCGGCGAACTGCTGCTGCACTACCAGCCCAAGTTCATGGCCGCCGGCGCGCCGGCGGTGGGCGCCGAAGCCCTGCTGCGCTGGCAGCATCCCGAGCTCGGCCTGCTCGGCCCGGACGTGTTCATTCCCATCGCCGAACGCAGCGGGCTGATCGTGCCGATCGGCGAGTGGGTGCTGGACCAGGCGTGCGCGCAGCTGCGGCAATGGCACGATGGCGGCCACGCCGATTGGACCATGGCCGTGAATCTCTCGCCGCTGCAGTTCGCGGCGACCGGCCTGCTGGAGATGGTCAAGGCCACCCTGGAACGGCATGGCCTGGCACCGGACCGGCTGACGCTGGAGATCACCGAAACCACCGCGATGAAGGATGTGGAGAGCAGCCTGGCGATCCTCAACGCGCTCACGACGCTGGGCGTGCGCATCGCCATCGATGACTTCGGCACCGGCTACTCCAGCCTGCTCTACCTCAAGCGGATGCCCGCGACCGAACTGAAGATCGACCGGGCCTTTGTCCGTGAGCTGGAAGACAGCGCAGAGGATGCCGCGATCGTCGCCTCGATCGTCGCTCTGGGCCGCTCGCTGCAGCTGCAGGTGGTGGCCGAGGGCGTGGAAACGGCGGGCCAGCGCAATTACCTCAGCGACCTGGGCTGCGACCAGCTGCAGGGCTACCACCTGGGTCGGCCGATGCCGCCCGACGAGTTCCTGCGCGACGTGGGATGAGCCGATTGCCGGGACTGCCCGGCGCTGCAGCCAAACCGGGAAAAAGAAAAGGCCGCCTCGAAGGGCGGCCTTTTCCATGTGGGCGACGTCGCAGGACGTCAGTGCATCATGTGCACGTTCATGTTGTGCATCACCCACAGGGTGCCGGCGACGATGATGCCGATCACCACCACGGTGAACACGGCCGCCTGCACGTTCCAGCGCTGCTCGGACGAGCGGTCCAGGTGCAGGAAGAACACCAGGTGCACCAGCATCTGCAGCACCGCGGTGACGGCGATCACCACGCCGTTGACGCTGCGCGAGTAGTCACCCGACATGACCATCCAGAACGGGATGACGGTCAGCACGACCGCCAGCACGAAACCGATCAGGTAGGACTTGATGCTGCCGTGGCTCTCGCCACCCGCGCCGTGGCCGTGGCCACTTGCATGCGTGTCATGTGCCATTACAGCGCTCCATTGAGGTAGACGACGGAAAACACGCCGATCCAGATCAGGTCCAGGAAGTGCCAGAACAGGCTCAGGCACGCCATGCGGGTCTTGGTGGACGCGGTCAGGCCGTACTTGCCGATCTGGACGAACATGACCAGCAGCCACAGCAGACCGGCACTGACGTGCAGGCCGTGGGTACCGACCAGGGCAAAGAACGCCGAAAGGAAGGCACTCCGGTCCGGGCCATACCCCTGATGGATCAGATGCTGGAACTCCCAGACTTCCATGCACATGAAGCCGAAGCCCAGCAGCCAGGTGATGGCCAGCCAGAAGTACATCGGCCCCACCTTGCCACGGTGCAGGAAGATCATGCCCAGGCCGAAGGTCAGCGAGGACGTCAGCAGCAGCGCGGTTTCCCACGCCACGAAGGACAGTTCGAACAGGTCCTTCGGACCCGGGCCGCCGTCGGTACCGCCGGACAGCACCACGTAGGTGGCGAACAGCGAAGCGAAGATGAGGCAGTCGCTCATCAGGTACACCCAGAAACCGAAGACGGTGTTGCCGCCGGTGTCGTGGTGCTCGTGGTCGTCATGGCCATGGGCCGCCGCGTGTGCGGCGTGCCCGTGGTTCACGGTTGCAGTGGGGGTGCTCATGCCTTCAGCTCCGACTTCACCAGCCCCTGGGCTTCCAGGTGCTTGCGGTGTGCGTTTTCAATGCGTTCCACCTCGGCCGCCGGGACCCAGTAGTCCACGTCCTGGTCGAAGGTACGGTAGATGAACGTGCCGATCATGCCGACCAGGCCAATGATCGCCAGCGGCCAGATGTGCCAGATCATCGCGAAGCCGAATGCCAGGCTGAAGGCGCCAATGACCACACCCGTGCCGGTGTTGCGCGGCATGTGGATGTCGGTGTACTTGACCGGCTTCTGCCAGGCTTCACCGCGCTGCTTGCGTGCCCAGAAATCGTCCAGCTCGGTCACTTCCGGCAGCGTGGCGAAGTTGTAGAACGCCGGCGGCGAAGAGGTTTCCCACTCCAGCGTACGGGCGTCCCACGGATCGCCGGTCAGGTCCATGTTCTTCTTGCGGTCGCGGACCGACACGAAGATCTGGATGACCTGGCACAGGATGCCGGCACCGACGATGAAGGCACCGCCGGCCGCGATCAGCAGCAGCGGCTCGTAGGCCGGGTTGATCGTGCTCTGCAGACGACGGGTCATGCCCATGAAGCCCAGCACGTACATCGGCATGAAAGTCACATAGAAGCCGATGAACCAGCACCAGAAGGCACACTTGCCCCAGAACTCATTGAGCTTGTAACCGAACATCTTCGGCCACCAGTAGGTGATGCCGGCGAACATGCCGAACACCACGCCGCCGATGATGACGTTGTGGAAGTGGGCGATCAGGAACAGGCTGTTGTGCAGCACGAAATCGATGGCCGGGATGGCCAGCATCACGCCCGTCATGCCGCCGATCACGAAGGTGACCATGAAGCCGATCGTCCACAGCACCGGCGAGGTGAAGTGCACGCGGCCACGGAACATCGTGAACAGCCAGTTGAAGATCTTCACGCCGGTCGGGATGGAGATGATCATCGTCGTTATGCCGAAGAAGGCATTGACGTTGGCACCCGAGCCCATGGTGAAGAAGTGGTGCAGCCACACGATGAAGGACAGCACGCCGATGGCGCCGGTGGCGTACACCATGCCCTTGTAACCGAACAGCGCCTTGCGCGAGAACGTGGCGATGACTTCGGAGAACACGCCGAAGGCCGGCAGGACCAGGATATAGACTTCCGGGTGACCCCAGATCCAGATCAGGTTGATGTACAGCATGGCGTTGCCGCCACCGTCATTGGTGAAGAAATGCGTACCCAGGTAACGGTCCAGGGTCAGCAGCACCAGCGTGATGGTCAGCACCGGGAAGGCGGCGACGATCAGGATGTTGGTGATCAGCGCGGTCCAGGTGAAGATCGGCATCTGCATCAGCTTCATGCTGGGCGTGCGCATCTTCAGGATGGTGATGAAGAAGTTGATGCCGCTCAGCGTGGTACCCAGTCCGGCGACCTGTAGTCCCCAGATGTAGTAGTCCATGCCGACGCTTGGACTGTACTCGAGGCCGGACAACGGCGGGAACGCCAGCCAGCCGGTCGCGGCGAACTCACCGATCCACAGCGACAGCATGATCAGCACCGCACCGGACACGAACAGCCAGAAGCTGAGCGAGTTCACGAACGGGAACGCGACGTCGCGCGCACCGATCTGCAGCGGCACGGCCAGGTTCATCAGGCCGGTGATCAGCGGCATCGCCACAAAGAAGATCATGATCACACCGTGGGCGGTGAAGATCTGATCGTAGTGGTGGGGCGGCAGATAGCCTTCGGACCCGCCGACCGCGATGGCCTGCTGGGTACGCATCATGATGGCGTCGGAGAAGCCGCGCAGCAGCATGATGAAGGCGACGATGAGGTACATCACGCCGATCTTCTTGTGATCCACCGAGGTGAACCACTCCTTCCACAGGTAACCCCACAGCTTGAACTTGGTGATCAGGGCGACGACGCCCAGACCACCCAGCACAGCACCGATGAGCGTCGTCAGGACGATCGGATCGTGGGGGATCGACTCAATAGAGAGTTTTCCCAGCATGTTCATTCTCCCGAGCCCTTATGGCCGGCGTGGATGTCAGCCGCCTTTTCTTCCGCAGCGGGGCCGGCATCGGCGTTGACGCCGGTGTCCTTGTCGCTGTGGTCGACCGAGGCGGGGTTGCCGTCGTGGCCTTCATGGCCGGCGTGTTCGGCAGCGGCGGCGTCGGCAGGCGCCTTGTGCGCATGCTTCATGCCGAAGTGCTTGTTGTCGCCCATGTGCTTGGCGATGATCCAGTCGAACAGGCCATCTTCAACGCGACCGTAGTAGGTCACCGGGTGCCAGTCGGAGTTGCGCTCGGCGCCCAGGGCGTTGAACGTTTCCTTGTCGAGGCTGGCCTGGCCGGCGCGGACCTGGCCTAGCCACTGCTGGTACTCGGCCGGGGTCACCGAATGGGCGGTGAAATGCATCTTGGCGAAGCCGGCACCGCTGTAGTGCGAGGACATGCCCGGGAACTCGCCGGTCTCGTTGGCGATCAGGTGGAGCTTGGTCTCCATCGCCGCCATCGAGTAGATCATGCTGCCCAGGTGCGGGATGAAGAACGCATTCATCACCGTGTCCGAGGTCAGCTTGAAGTTCAGCGGGGTATCGACCGGGAACTTGATCTCGTTGACGACCGCGATCTTCTCTTCCGGATAGATGAACAGCCACTTCCAGTCGAGCGAGATGGCCTCGATCACGACCGGCTTGACGTCCGATTCAATCGGGCGGTACGGATCCAGCGCGTGCGACGAGCGCCAGGTGAGCACGGCCAGCACCAGCACGATCATGCACGGGATCGACCACACCACCACCTCGATCGCGGTGGAATGCGACCAGTTCGGCTCGTAGCGGGCCTTGGTGTTGGAAGCACGGTACTTCCAGGCAAACGTCAGGGTCATGATGATGACCGGCACGACGACCAGCAGCATGAGCACGGTGGCCGTGATCAGCAGGGTCTTCTCGTCGTGGCCAATCTGGCCCTTCGGATTGAGGATGGCCGTGTTGCAGCCGGTGAGAAACACCGCCAGTGCGAACAGCAGGCCCGGGCGCAGACTGCGCCCAAGGGTTTTCAACGGAATCATCGGTCGATCCAATTGCGAGGGAATGCCGCCCCGCCCGTCCCGATCCGGCAAAACCGGCCCGACCTGTCGCTGGGACGGGCGGGACGAACGGGGGAGGAGTCAGCCTTTCAATTTTAGGCCGTTGGCGATCATTTAAGAAGGCCATTGACAATGATCTGACGCAACAAACGTCGCTTTAGGCCTGCGACACGTTGTCGCAGCGCTCCGCGCGGGCGCGCACCGGGCCTGCCACAGCCCCGCCCTGCCGGCCTACAGCATCGACAGCACCCAGGTGCACAGGCTGACATAGGCCAGCAGGCCCAGGCTGACGGCCAGCGTGGTCCGCATGATCGCCGACTCCTGCCCCACCAGCTTCACCGCGGCGGCGGCAATGGCGATCGACTGGGGTGAGACCAGCTTGGCCATGACACCACCGGCCGTGTTGGCGGCCACCAGCAACGCCTCCGGCGCGCCGATCTGCCCGGCCGTGACGGCCTGCAGGTGGGCGAACAGGGTGTTGTTGTTGACCACCGAGCCGGTGATGAACACGCCCATCCAGCCTATCACCGGCGACAGCAGCGGGAACACACCGCCGGTCTGTGCCAGCGCCAGGCCGATCGTCGAGGAGGCGCCAGAATAATTGGTGATGTAGGCCACCGCCATGACCAGCGACACCGTGGCCAGCGGCTTCCACATCTCCCGCCCTGCCTGCGCCAGCTCCTGGCTGGCCGCGCGCACGCCCAGGCGTGGCGAGAACAGCACGGTCAGCACCGCGGCCACCAGGATGGCCGTGCCCGAGGCGTTGAGCCAGCCCACGTTCCAGACGGCCGGCAGCACGTGCGCGCTTGAAACCAGGGGCGGCAGCTCCTGGACCCGGCCATCCAGCAGGCCGATGGGCAGCTTCAGCACAGTGTCCTGCAGCGCGCCCCCGGCGGCGAACAGCGCCTTGAAGGCCGGCAGGCTCCAGACGAGGATCGCACCGGTGAGGATGTAGAACGGCGACCACGCCAGCAGCACCTCCCTGAGCGTGTAACGCCGCGCCGAGTCCGGTGCGGCCTCGGACTCGCGGTAGATCCGCCGGGGCCGCCAGACCTGCATGAAGCCGGCCAGTGCCGCCATCGCCGCCAGTGGCCCGAGAATGTCCACCAGTTCCGGCCCAAGCAGGTACAGGGTGGCGGCCTGCACGCCACTGAACACGCCCCCCACTACCAGCAGTACCGGCCAGGTCTCGCGCACACCGCGCCAGCCATCCAGCATGAGCACCAGGATGGCCGGCGACACCAGCGCGATGACCTGCACGAGCGCCATCAGCATCGGCGCCATCTCCGACACCGCCACCCCACCCTGCTGGGCGCCCACCAGCACGGGGATGCCGATGGCGCCGTAGGCCCCGGCGGCACCATTGGCCAGCAGGCACAGCATGGCCGCCTTCAGGGGGCGGAAACCGAGCTCCACCAACAGTGCCGCGCAGATGGCGATCGGTACGCCGAAGCCTGCCGCGCCTTCCAGGAAACCGCCGAAACAGAACGCAATCAGCAGCACCTGAATGCGCTGGTCCTCGGACACCGTGCCGATGCTGCTGCGGATGACTTCGAACTTGCCGCTGCGGATTGCCAGCTTGTACAGCCACACCGCCATCAACACGATGAAACTGATCGGGAAAATGCCGCTGACGATGCCGAACAGCGCGGCACCGGCAATGGCGCTCGAGGGCATGCCGAACACCAGCGCAGACACCAGCGCCGACACCAGCACCGCCAGCAGTGCGGCCGTCAGCCCTTTCAAGCGCAGGACGGTCAGCGCCAGCAGGAAGACCAGGACCGGCAACGCTGCCAGCAGCGCCGACAGATCAGGATTACCCAGCGGATCGTAGTTCTGCTGCCACATGCCCCATTCCCCGGTTGCGCCAGGCGATGCCCGGCTCTGGATTGCTGCGCTGGACCCTGCCCTGCCCGCCCAGTCCCGCCTAGCCTGTCGCCACGCAGTTCGGGCAGGTCGTGCCGGCCGCGAAATGAGCGAGGTTTTCCATCGTGGTCTGCGCGATCTCCTGCAGCGCTTCGGCAGTGAAGAACCCCTGGTGTCCGGTGACCAGCACGTTGGGGAATGTCATCAGGCGCTGGAAGACATCGTCCTCGATGATCTCGCCGGAGCGATCCTGGAAGAACAGTGCGCTCTCCTGCTCGTATACATCGATCGCCAGATGCCCCAGATGCCGGGATTTCAGCGCGCGGATCACCGCATCGGTGTCCACCAGCCCGCCGCGCGAGGTATTGACCAGCATTGCGCCGGGCTTCATGCGCGCCAGCGAGGCCTCATTGATCAGGTGCGCGGTCTCATCCATCAGCGGGCAGTGGAGGGAGACGATGTCCGAGCGCGCCAGCAGCTCATCCAGCGCGACATTTTCCCCGAAGTGGCTGAACTCGCTCGACGGGTACGGGTCATGCCCCAGCACCGTGCACCCCATGCCGTGGAAGATGCGGGCGGTGGCCAGGCCGATCTTGCCGGTGCCGACAATACCGACGGTCTTGCCATGCAGCGTGCGGCCGAGCAGGCCATTGAGCATGAAATTGCCCTCCCGCACGCGGTTGTAGGCGCGGTGGGTCTGACGGTTGAGCGTCATGACCAGTGCCAGCGTATGCTCGGCGACGGCCTCGGGCGAATAGGCGGGCACGCGGGCGATGAAAAAGCCCAGCCGCTGCGCGCAAGCCAGATCCACATTGTTGAAACCTGCGCAGCGCAACACGATCGCGCGTACGCCCTGCGCATGCAATGCCTGCAGTACTGGCGCATCGAGCCGGTCGTTGACGAATACGCAGACACCGTCGCAGCCCTGCGCGAGCGCTGCCGTCTTCAGATCCAGCGTCGCGTCGTAATACTGGAACTCGATGCCCGGCACCGCCGGCGGTGCCACGTTGGCCTCATCGAGAGAGACCCGGTCGTAGGGGCGAGCACTGAAGACGGCGATTCTCATCTGGCGGGATCCTTTCCTGTGCTGGAGGAACTCTAGCAGGTGATTGCGTCAGCGGCGAAATGTTCACACGCGCCTGGCCCGGAAAGTGCGCCCCCCTCCCTGCCCATGTACGTGATCTCTCTCCGACTGCCGGCCAGAAACCTCCCGGAATCTGGCGCTCTGGCCTCCGCTGCCACTCCAGCCGCACCTTGCGACGGGCTCGTGGCGCTGCTTTACAGCGAGCTTCACGCATCTCGCGACGGTATGCCACCAACCTGCGCCGTACGGTTGCACGGTAAGCAACACGCCAGACGCGAGAGCAGCAGCAAAGGCAGTCAACACAAACAGAAGCGCGACACGTACCATCAGGGCCACCGCTCTGATGCCAAGCAGCGCACTCTTGGGCACGCGCTTTTCAAGTCCGAATACGAGCAGCAGATAGGCTGTAAAACCGAGAATGCCGAGTGGCTCCGGACAGCCAAGCTCCGCCATAGATCACGGGGATGGCGCCTGATACGGAACGTAAACCTCAAGAACAAACCCATGTAGGCAAGTGTGGCGATGAAGGCCACCACGAACGCAACGACGAAAGTCTTCATTATTTCTCACCTGATACGCTTTGAGCCGGGCACCGCCCGTGCGTCAATGACCAATCCTCGATGATCGATAGGGCTCACACCCCATCCAAGAATTCTGACACTGCCCGACACGGCCAAAATCATTGACCGAGACAGCTCAAGCAACCGACCACGATGGCAACTCTTTTCTCCATGCCCAACAAGGAATAAGTACTGGACCGGCCAGCATCTCTCGCGCCGCTCTCCTTCGCAACCCGAAGGCTAACACCCAAAAATGCGTACATGCAGGTGAATCCCGCTCCGGGTGCACTGGCGATACAAGGCACTTAAACAACCCACCCTCTATACGTCGCTCACGGCCGGGCAATATCCCACACCATCAATCTCACATAACTCTGCCGATATATAAATCATACCGCCTGATTGCATCTCAATCTTCAAATAAACCGCTCTTGCGCCACCTCTCTCCGCCCATGAAACCTCATTGATCGAACTGCTTGGCCCCCAATGCTCCCGCCTATCTGCATTAATTTCATAGAGTCCTCTAAATAAAATCAACCGCTCTGAAGAGCATTCATCGAGAAGACGTAGCTCCGCCAACCCACCAGCCCAATCAACACGCATATCCAACAGCGTCCAATCGTGCATTCTGCACCTCACTTTATTTCAAGAGGGAGATGCGCCTCGGGTGACTCGGGCGCAACACTCCTACCATTGATATCCAAACGTTGTCCGCTGGCATCGTTCACATGACAGTGCGGGCCGCAACCTGCGCTTGGGTGAACCAGCACCAGTTGGTTCCCATTGACAGGATCCACATAGGCTCCTTTGCCAGCAGACGGATCTGGCCCCTTCGGCAACAAGCCGCTCTGTTTTGCGATTCCATCGATCTCCCCCGCCGTGCGACCAGCGATATCCTTTGGATTCACATCCGGCGACTTTGCCACTTTGCCAACCGCACCAACTGACACAACTCCAGTCCGGGCTCCCTGCATACGGACGGCTGGCATACGAACACCACCGTGACTCTGGCCTCCGCGAACGATGCCAGAACCAATAGCGTACCCAGCCTGCTACGCCCAATTGGCAGACAGCGGAAAGCCGGACTCGTAGCGTGAGGCATTAAGAGTGCCGTCTTCAAAACCTGTCTGGAAGTCGCTCCAACTCTGGCGCCCATCCGGGTCCGTGAACTTATATGGATTCCCATTTCCATACCGATATCGACTGAACTGCTCAACTGGCTTCTGATGTGCCGTCACCGGATCAACCGACAGAAACGCGCCTAACTGCGGGTCCATATACCGCTGCTGCATGTAGCTCAACCCGGTAGCCGAGTCACTCACATGCCCCGTGTAACCGGGTGCGTCAGTCGGCCCCGCGCCAACCGTCGCTCCATACGGCTCATAGACGGTCCGCTCTATCACGTTTCCGGCAGCGCATCCGACACCGCGCTGTCGCCTTAAATATCCGACCATGCACCGCCTCAGACTTATTTGCCGTCGTCCCGACGCTCCTGAGGGGCGTTTTTGCTCGTACGTCTTTCAGAGTCAGACTCTTGAATCAACGTCGGAATCGGATAAAAGCCATGTAAGTAGTTCATGCTGCAGCCGGGCAACTTGGAACAATTTTCCCTCGTCTCGCTGACCGTCCTGATTCTCTCCAAACTCGTTATATCGACAAGACTGCCTGCCACTACCAAGGGCACAACCACCCCTTCGCCGACAGTCAGCGGCTCTATCTGATGAAAACGTCCACGGACCCGATAGTAGCCCGGCGTAAGTCTGGAGCCGGACGCAGGACCTCTAAAGGTGATCGTGGCGCTTGGATCAAATACGAATGCGGCTGAAACATCATGAATCTCAGCCGCTTCCTGCGAAGCGAACATGAGGCTGGAGCCATAACCGGGATAGTAAAGAGATACAAGAACCACCTTCGCCTCGAAACTGCCCCCTGCTGCTACCAGGTGCATGGCTGAGACACTGCAAGATGCAGATGAGCCTTCGGCGTCCGTGAAACACGGCCCTGCCAGGTCTTGGTCAGGATGACGATCATCGACGGTGAAAGCAGCGACGGCAAAAACCAGAAATGCGATCCCCAGCTCCCTCTTCACTTAACCTCCTGAACCAGATCACCCAGACGTACATTAGGCCCACCTGACGGATCAGGGATGGCGCGCTTATCGCCCTGGCAGCTGCCCCGGCAAACCTCGCCGGTGCGCACCATCACTTAATCTCCCTTGCGGGCGATTTGCCTTGCAGCACCGTTACCCGCGACGCTCGTCATCAGCCCACCTGCTCCACACCCTTCGCAAAACGCTTTGGAAGCGTCCCTGTGCACGGCCTTCCATCAGCGTCGAAATTTTTGAATCACCGGCTACTGGCCCGCATTGAATGCGGCAAGGCCTAAAGCATTGACAGTGACCAACTGGGCTGTGCGTACAACTACGATTTCTGCCCTCATACCTTGAGCGCTGTCAGGTTCTGCGCGGACTCGATGTGCTTTCGATAGTCCTGGTACGGCTCGATTGCTGCTGCCTGGCTCGCTCTCGCGCCTATGAACAAACCCAGCCCTACGCACGCACCCCACGAACGATGCTTCATCCCTACACCTCCTTTTACCTGCATCTCCACGCGCCCCATCCAGCCGGAGGTCGACGCGTCCATGCGTGTGTGATTTCAACGGATCCTAGATCATTGCCCGCAGGCAGGGGTGTGCACCTGTCCCACTTCTGATGTGTGTCTGCAATCTCTCTGTCATGGACCCCCATCGCCATGTGGCCTACCATCGCGGGGAGCCAGATGCCATGGGTAGCAGAGCGTGACAAGTTTCGAGCAGTTCAATGGCCGCCGCAGCGGCGTTGGCAAGCAGGTTGCTGTGCTTTCGCATGGCTTCGGTACGGACCAGACCGCATGGGCTGCCCTGCGTCCGTGGTTTGAGGAACGTTTCGACGTGGTGACGTTCGATCTTGCAGGGTGCGGGCCGCAAGGCGCGGCGACCTACGATTTCGAGCGCCATTCCTCCATGTTCGGCTATGCCGACGACCTCATCGACATCCTGGACGAGCTCGACGTCACCCGATGCACCTACATCGGCCATTCAATGAGTGGCATGATCGGGACCATCGCCTCCATCGCCCGCCCGGAGCTGTTCGAGCAACTGGTCATCATCGGTGCGTCGCCGCGCTACCTGGACGATGACGGGTATATCGGGGGGTTCAAGGCGGATGATCTGGAAAACCTGTTTGACAGCATGAGCGCGAACTACCAGGCCTGGGTTGCCGGCTTTGCACCGATGGTGGTCGGCGTGGATGATCGCGAGGTCATCGCCGATTTCTCCAGAACGCTTTTCCGCATGCGTCCGGATATCGCGCTCAATACCTCGCGCACAATCTTCAACTCGGACCTGCGCGCCATGATGGGCCAGGTGTCGCGGCCCATCAGCCTGATCCAGACAGCTGTCGACGTGGCCGTTCCTGTGGCCGTGGGACAGTGGCTGGCCGCTGCAATCAAGGGCGCGTCGCTTGACGTGATCGATGCCACGGGCCATTTGCCGCACATGACCGCACCTGCCGAGGTCATCAGCATCCTGGAACACCGCCTCGGCAACACCCCACCGTGAGTACGCGCGACAGTGCCGCACTGCTCGACCTGTGCGAGTTCGTGAGAGCCGTGTCCGGTGCCGACCGGGTCATGGCCCTCGAAGTGGAAACCGGCGGCCGTACCACGTGGGCGACCGGTCATCCGCCTGCCCCGTTCGTGAGCTTCACCCTCGGCCGCAGCGGTGTGCTTGAGCACGAATGGCACGGGCAGATCGAGGAGGCTGCCGCCTTCCGTCTACCGACCGCTGTTACCCAGTCGCTGGGGGGTCCCGCCGGTGCCCTGCTGTTCGTCCCGGCTCCCTCCGAGGGCGCGCCCTCCAGCGGCCTGCTGTTGCTGTGGAAAGCAGGCGCCGTACCGCGCGGCGCCGTGGACGTCCCGCTGCAGCACCTGGCCACGGCGGTCGCGCAGTTGCTTTCCGCACGGCGCCGGGAGGCGCAGGGCGTCCTCGTGCGCAACCAGTTCCTGGATCTGGTGGAAAGCGTGCCAACCGGCGTCGTCCTGATCGACGGCGATGGCACGGGCACCGTGATCAACGCACGCGCGGCCGCCCTACTTGATCTGCCACCGGGCACGCACCGCGCTACTGACCTGGCCGCGCCGATGCGTGCGCTGCGCCAGCGCTGCGACAATCACGATGCGCTGGAACAGGCTTACGCTGCGCACGTGGGCAACGTGGATTTCGCGGCGAGGCTGCATTGGACCCTGGGCGAACGCACTTTCGAGGTGGATACGCACCCGGTGCGCGGCAACGGCGAGTACGGGCGCATCTGGTTGTTCAACGATGTCACCGCCGATCTGCTGATGGCGGCCGAGCTGCGCCGACTCGCCTCGTCCGACCCGCTGACCGGCGTGCCCAACCGCCGCCACTTCGAGGAGCGCTCGGCGCAGATCATCGCCGCACGCGAGGCAACCGGACGCTCGGTGGCGGTGCTGATGGTGGACGTGGATCATTTCAAGAAGATCAACGATACCCACGGCCACCCCGTAGGCGACGAAGTCCTCAAGATCGTGGCGCGCCGTTGCCGCGATACCCTGCGTGACCGCGACCTGTTCGCGCGCTTCGGGGGCGAGGAGTTCATTGCACTGCTGGCCGCGCCCGCGCGCGACGAAGTGCCATTGACGGCCGAGCGCCTGCGCTGCGCGATCGCGGCCGAACCGATCACAGTCGGGGGTATCCCGATCAATGTGACAGTGAGCATCGGCGGTGCGACGGGCGAGGCCATTCCCGGCTCGGACGCCACCCTTCTGGATGCACTTATCGCCCGCGCGGACGAGGCGCTTTACCACGCCAAGGCAGGCGGTCGTAACCGGGTCCATATGGCGTTGTAGGAAAGACGCGGGCCGCTGCCTGTTTCGGAACGGGCCTGTTGGGTGTGGAAAGGACAACGTCGCGCGCTTGAAGCAAGGCTTGGTAGTAATAGAACAGGGATGATCCGCCATGAATCCAACGGGGGCGATCGAGGCCAACCATGCCATCCCGACGTGAGCAACGCCCTTGGCGCTAAGCGCCAGCGTTGCCGGCCCGGATCGAGGACCGATGTCAGCCAAAGCGCATCAACCGGTACTGAGATTGCCGGCAAGCGGGCGGCACTATCAGCGCCACAAACAAAAAGCCCCGGCCAAGGCCGGGGCTTTTGCTGTATCTGGTGCCGGAAATAGGAATCGAACCTACGACCTACGCATTACGAATGCGCCGCTCTACCAACTGAGCTATTCCGGCTGAGCAGGCAATTCTAGAGACTTCCCCGGTACCGGTCAATGCCGCGCCCGGCCTTCTCCCACACCGGTGCGCCCTGCGCTCACCCTGCCCCTCAGCGCGCCTTCCACAGCGCCGCCAGGCCGTCGCGGGTGCCCGGAATCCGCTCCAGCACCGGGTACTGCGCGCCACCGTGGTACTCGATGGTCAGCGGGCTGATCCGGTCGAAGTTTTTCACCAGCAGCGTGATCGGCGCCGTGCTGTCCTTGCTCGCGGCCACCACCTTCCTGAGCCGCTCGCTCTTGTATGTGCGGCCGTCCACGGCCAACACCGTCATGCCCGGCGCCAGGCCTGCGTTGAACGCGGGGCTGTCCCACACCACGTCACTCACTACGCCTGCGTCGGTCACGGTGGCCCCGATCGAGTAGGTCAGCAGGGCCGCTTTGGCGCGCGTCTCCTGCGCCTTGAACGCCTCATTGAGCGTATCGCGGTAGGCCAGCCGCCAGCCGGCCATTTCCAGGCCGCCGGTCAGCGGCCCGGGTCCGTCCAGGCGCTCGCGCAGGAACGCCGCCCAATCGAACGGCGCGACGGCCTGGAGCGTGGCCACCACGTCATCGAACGTGTACGGGTTGAGGTCCCAACGGCCGTTGTCCATGCCGAAGAACCGCTGGGCGAACGCATCCAGGCCGCGCTTGCCACCGGTCAACGCGCGCAGCTTGCCCTCCACTTCCAGCCAGATCATCTGGCCGCCGGAGTAGTAATCCTCGCTGAGCTGGTAGTTGCGGTACGCCAGCGCACGCCGTTGGGCGATGGTCGGGTCGTTGGTGGTGTCCTGCAGCGGCCGCCACGCGCGGCCCGGACGCCCACGGTCGTAGGTCGCCGCCACGTTGGCGAGCACGTCGCGCGCCTGCTCCACGCTCCACAGTCCCGAGCGCGCGGCCAGCACCTGGCCCCAGAACTGCGTCTGGCCCTCGTAGACCCACAGCAGGCTGTCGCCAAGCGGCGTGTTGAAATCGCGCACGGCCTGGTCGGCACCGCGCCGGTACTTGCCGTTCCAGGAGTGGTTGAACTCGTGCGGCAGCAGATCACGCGCCAGCCAGCTCTTGTCCCAATCGGTGAAGTACCCCGGCTCGGCACTGTTTTCACTGGAGCGGTGGTGCTCCAGCCCGATGCCGCCCAGCTGCTCGGTCAACGCCAACAGGAAGTCGTAGTGGTCGAAGTGGCGTGCGCCATAGAGCGCGTCCATCTGCCGCACCAGTGCGCGGTGGGCCTGCAGCTGGGCCTCGCTGGCCTTCAGTGAATCGGCGTCATCGGCGAAGACGTTGAGATAGACCGGTTGCCGTGCGCCCGGGTCCAGGTCGTAACGACGGAAGTGGGTGCCGGCATACAGCGGCGAGTCGACCAGATCGTCGTAGCTGATCGCCTTGAAGTGAACGGTATCGCCGTCGCGGCGCTCGATGTCCAGCGCGCTGGCGTAGTCCCAGCCCTGTGGCAGGGTGACGCTGGCCTGCGCCTGCAGGTGGTGGGTGTCGGTGCCGGCCGGGTATAGCGAGTTGGCATTCCACTGCAGGTTGAGCATGGCCGGCGTCATCACCACCCGGCCTTGGCTGCCGCCCTGCGAGGACAGGTAATTGAACCGTGCCACGACCTCGTGCGCGCCCGCCGGCACATCCACCTTGAAGGCGTAAACGTTGTACGGGTCACGGGTCCAGCGCAGCGGCTGGCCGTTGGCGCTGATCTCCAGCCCCGCCAGCTTGTCGATGGGACCGCTGGGCGAATGGTTGCCCGGCAACCACTGCGGATACAGCAGGGTCAGCGGGCCGGGCTGCGCCGGAACGGTGGCGGTGACCTTGAAGATGCGACGTTCCAGGTCCCGCGCATCCACGTCGATGCGCAGCATGCCCGGCGCGGCGACCTGGCTCGGCGGCGACGGCGCCTGCGCGAACGCAGACGGAACGGGCAGCGCCAACACGAGGCAGCTCACCAGGGCATGGAGTTTCATCGGACGTTCCTGCAACGGGAAGAGACCCCGATGCTAGGCCGATGGACAGGCGTGCCCCATGGCCGAAGGTCACGGCCGCGCATGTCACCTGATGCGGCAAAGCGCCGACCGGACCCCGCGCCCGGTCGCCCTCAGTCGATCAGGCGCAGGCGCAGTTCCTTCGGCAGCGCGAATACCATGGACTCCGGCTCGCCGTCCAGCTCGCCAACCGCGTCGGCCCCCAGTTCGCGCAGGCGGTCCAGGACGCCGTCCACCAGCACCTGCGGCGCGGAGGCGCCGGCGGTCACGCCGATGTGCTGCTTGCCCACCACCCATGCCGGATCGATCTCGTGTGCACCGTCGATCAGGTACGACTCCACGCCATCGCGGCGCGCCAGTTCACTCAGGCGGTTGGAGTTTGAACTGTTGGGCGAGCCGACCACCAGCACAAGATCGCAGCGCTTGGCCAGGTCACGCACGGCATCCTGGCGGTTCTGCGTGGCATAGCAGATATCGTCGTTCTTCGGCCCCTGCATGAGCGGGAAACGCGCGCGCAGGGCTTCCACGATGCCACGCGTATCGTCCACCGAAAGCGTGGTCTGGGTGGTGTAGGCGAAGTTCTCCGGCTGGTTGAGCACCAGCGTGGCGACCTGCTCCACGTCCTCCACCAGGTAGATCGCACCGGTGCCCGCCTCGCGGTTCCACTGGCCCATCGTGCCCTCCACTTCCGGGTGCCCGGCATGGCCGATCAGCACCACGTCGCGGCCCGCGCGGCAGTGGCGCGCCACCTCGAAATGCACCTTGGTCACCAGCGGGCAGGTGGCATCGAACACCTTCAGGCCACGCCGATCCGCCTCCGCACGCACGGCCTGCGACACGCCGTGTGCGCTGAAGATCACGGTGTTGTTGTCGGGCACTTCGTCGAGTTCTTCCACGAAGATCGCGCCGCGCTGCTTCAGGTCGTCCACCACGAAGCGGTTGTGCACCACTTCATGGCGCACGTAGATGGGCGCACCGAGCGTTTCGATGGCACGCTTGACGATCTCGATCGCGCGATCGACACCAGCACAGAAACCACGCGGATTGGCGAGCAGGACATCCATCTATCTACGTCTCCCGGGATAAGCCGGCTGGAGTTACGGGGTTGAATCTTCGGGCTTGCGTGCGGCTTTGCCTTCGAACAGGCCGAAGACCGCGATACCGACGGCACCGGCCACGATCGCTGCATCGGCGATGTTGAACGACGGCCAGTAGTGGTCACCGACGTACCACTGGATGAAGTCGATCACGTGACCGTGCACCTGGCGGTCGATCACGTTGCCGATGGCCCCGCCGATCACCAGGGCGAACGGCAGCGCGCTGCGCCAGTTGCTGCGCGCCGTGCCATACAGCCACCACGCCATCAGTCCGCTGATGCCCACCGCCAGCGCGGTGAAGAAATACAGCTGCCAGCCGCCGGCGTCGCTGAGGAAGCTGAAGGCGGCGCCGGTGTTGTAGGTGCGGTACCAGTTCCAGAAGCCATCGATGACCGGCACGGCCTGGAACTCGGGCAGGCTGGACAGCACCCACGCCTTGCTCCACTGGTCCAGCACGATCACCACCGCCGACAGCAGCAGCCAGACCAGCGCGTTGGGACGCGGACGGGCGGCAGCCATCAGAACCACCTCCGGTCTTCGCCGGCGCCGTCGAGGTTGTCCGCACAGCGCGCGCACAGCTCCGGGTGCGCCTGCGCCGTGCCCACGTCGCCCCGGAACTGCCAGCAGCGCACGCACTTGGTCTTGTCCGTCGGCTGCGCGCTGACGAACACCTCATCGGTGGTCGCCGGACGCACCTGCACGTCACCGCTGATCAGCAGGAAACGCAGCTCCTCGGCCAGCGGCTGCCAGCGCACGGCCTGCTCCTCGCTGGCGGCGATGGTGATCTCGGCCTCCAGCGCCGCGCCGATGGCACCGTTGGCGCGCATCGGCTCAAGTACCTTGGCCACCTGTTCGCGCAGGGCCAGCAACTGGTCGAAATCGGCCGCGCTCAGCTCGGCATCGTCCGGCAGCGGCGCCAGGCCGTCGTACCAGGTGGCGAACAGCACATGGCCGCTGCGCTCGCCCGGCAGGTAGCCCCAGAGCTCGTCGGAGGTGAAGGTCAGGATCGGAGCGATCCAGCGCGTGAACGCCTCGGCGATGCGGAACATCGCGCTCTGCGCCGAACGCCGGCCGCGCGAGTCCTCCGGCATGGTGTACAGCCGGTCCTTGGTCACGTCCAGGTACAGCGAGCCGAGGTCCACGCTGCAGAAGTTCAGCAGCAGCTGCACGATCTCGGCCATGTCGTAACGCTCGTACGCGGCCTTGATCTTCTCCTGCAGCTCATGCGCGCGATGCACGATCCAGCGGTCCAGCGCGACCATGTCGTTGAGCGGCCGCAGGTGCACGGCCGGCTCGAACCCATCGAGGTTGGCCAGCAGGAAGCGCGCGGTGTTGCGCAGGCGACGGTAGGCATCGGCGTTGCGCTTGAGGATCTCCTGGGACAGCGACATCTCGTTGCTGTAATCCGCCGAGGCGATCCACAGGCGCAGGATGTCCGCGCCCAGCGTCTTCATGATGTCCTGCGGCTCGATGCCGTTGCCCAGCGATTTGGACATCTTGCGGCCGTGCTCGTCCACGGTGAAACCATGGGTCAGGCACTGCTTGTACGGCGCATGGGTGTCGATGGCCACGCCGGTCAGCAGCGAGGACTGGAACCAGCCGCGGTGCTGGTCCGAACCTTCCAGGTACAGGTCGGCCGGCTTGCCGAAGCCGCGCGCGAGCAGCACGCCTTCATGGGTGACCCCGGAGTCGAACCACACATCCAGGATGTCGGTGACCTTCTCGTAGTCAGCGGCCTCGGCGCCGAGCAGCTCGGCGGCATCGAGCGAATACCACACGTCGATACCCTCGGCCTGCACGCGGTCGGCCACGGCCTGCATCAGCGCGACGCTGCGCGGGTGCGGCTCACCGGTGATGCGATGGGTGAACAGTGCGATCGGCACGCCCCAGGTGCGCTGGCGGCTGATGCACCAGTCCGGGCGGCCATCCACCATGCTCTGGATGCGCGCCTTGCCCCAGCTCGGGAACCAGCCCACCTGGTCGATGGCGGCCAGCGCATCGTTGCGCAGGTTGGCCTTCTCCATCGAGATGAACCACTGCGGCGTGGCGCGGAACACCACCGGCTTCTTGTGGCGCCAGCAATGCGGGTAGCTGTGGGTGATTTCCACGTAGGCCAGCAGTGCGCCGGACGCGCGCAGCACGTCCACGATCAGCGGTTGTGCCTTCCACAGGTGCACGCCGGCCAGCACGGTGTCACCGGCCGGGGGGGTCGAGGGCAGATACACGCCTGCGCCGTCGACCGGATTGATTTCACCCGCGTGGTAGCGCTCCAGCAGGCCGTACTTCGCGCTGACCGCGTAGTCCTCCTGGCCATGGCCCGGCGCAGTGTGCACCGCACCGGTGCCGTCCTCGTCGGACACGTGCTCGCCGTTGAGCAGCGGGATGTCGCGCTGCGGGTAGAACGGATGCGCCAGCACCTGGTTTTCCAGTGCCGAACCGCGTGCCTGCCCGTGGCTGACCAGTTCTTCCACGCCGTAGCGGGCCAGCGAGCGCGCCGCCAGCGCACTGGCGAGCACGAGCCAGCGACGAGCGCCGTTGTGCGACGGCCCTTCGACGAGCACGTAATCGATGTCCGCGCCGAGGGAGACCGCCAGCGAAGCCGGCAGCGTCCACGGGGTGGTGGTCCAGATCGGCACCGCCACCTCCACGCCCTCGGGGAGGTCCACGCCGAAGCGCGCCGCCAGCGCCTTGCCGTCGCGCGCGGCGTACGCCACGTCGATCGCCGGGGACACCTTGTCCTGGTACTCGATCTCGGCCTCGGCCAGCGCCGATCCGCAATCGAAGCACCAGTGCACCGGCTTGGCACCGCGCACCACGTGACCGTTGGCGAAGATCTTCGCCAGTGCACGGATTTCGTTGGCCTCGAACTCGAAGCTCAGCGTCTTGTATGGATTGTCCCAGTCGCCGGTCACGCCGAGGCGCTTGAAGTCGGCACGCTGGATCTCGATCTGCTCTTCGGCGAACTCGCGGCACTTCTGCCGGAAGGCCACCGCATCGAGCTTGACGCCGACCTTGCCGTGCTTCTTCTCCACCGCGATCTCGATGGGCAGGCCATGGCAGTCCCAGCCGGGCACGTACGGGGCGTCGAAGCCGGCCAGGTAGCGCGACTTGACGATGATGTCCTTGAGGATCTTGTTGACCGCGTGACCCAGGTGAATGCGCCCGTTGGCGTACGGCGGACCGTCGTGCAGCACGAACAGCGGCCGTCCGGCGGCGTTCTCGCGCAGCCGGGCGTACAGGCCCTGCTCTTCCCAGCGTGCCAGGATGCCCGGCTCGCGCTTGGGCAGATCGCCGCGCATCGGGAACTCGGTGGCCGGCAGATGGAGGGTGGCTTTGTAGTCCTGGCTCACGCAGTGGCTCGCAATCTATGTTCGGAAAGGATGGCGCGCGCCTGTTCGGCATCGCGGTGCATCTGGACGGTCAGCGCCTCCAGATCATTGAACTTCACTTCGTCGCGCAGCTTGGCCACGAACTCGACGTCGATATGACGACCGTACAGGTCGCCCTGGAAATCGAAAAGGTGCGCTTCCAGCAGCGGCTCCACGCCGTCCACGGTTGGACGGGTGCCGAAGCTGGAGACCGAGGGCCAGGGCTGTTCGAACACCCCATGCACCAGCGTGGCGTAGATGCCTGACAGCGCAGGGGTTTTCGGGAAACGCAGGTTGGCCGTGGGGTACCCCAGCGTGCGGCCCAGCTGGCGGCCACGCACCACCCGGCCGCCGATGCTGTACGGCCGTCCCAGCAGGTCGCCGGCATGCTCGAACTCGCCGGCCAGCAGCAGCTGGCGGATGCGCGTGCTGGAAATGCGCTCGCCACGCAGGTCCACCGCCGGGATTTCGTTGGCCTGGAACCCCAGGCGTGCGCCCATTTCCTGCAGTAGTGCCAGATTGCCGCGGCGGCGGTTGCCGAACTGGAACTCCGGGCCGATCCACACTTCCCGTGCACCCAGGCGCTGCACCAGCAGCTGCTCGACGAAGGCTTCGGGCTGCATGGCGGCCATGGCCGCATTGAAACGCAGCAGGCCAATCCCTTCCACGCCGAGCTCGCGCAGCATCTGCACCTTGCCGCGTGCCAGCGTCAGCCGCGGCGGCGGAACGCCCTGGGCGAAGAACTCACGCGGCAGCGGCTCGAAGGCCACCGCGACGGCGGCCACGCCCAGCGCGCGCGCGCGCTCGACCGCGTGGCGCACCAGCGCCCGGTGGCCCAGGTGCAGGCCGTCGAAGGCACCAATGCAGACCACGCTTCCGTGCGGGAACAACGGCCCGCCTTCGACGCTTCGAAACAACCTGCTCATCAACTCCGCTCGCGGCCGCCGGGGGCCGCTGGATCAAGTGTGGTAACCATGAAGTATAGCCGCCACCGGCCGCGATCAATGCCCACGCAGGTCGCGTGGACGCAGCCCAAGCGCCACCTGCACCAGCAGGTAGGTCAGGCCGCCACCGCCGACCAGCAGCGCCAGCGCACCGATCCGCTCCCACAGGCCCATGGGCGTGAACGCCGGCAGCCACTGCAGCAGCGCCAGCAGCACGGCCACCATCGCCGCACAGGACGCCGCCAGGCGCACCAGGAAGCGTCCCCAGCCCGGCCGCCGCTGGTAGACGTCCGTCTTGCCGAGCCAGTACCAGAGCAGTCCCAGGTTCAGGTAGCTGGACAGCGCACTGGCGATACCCAGCGCCAGGTGCAGGCCCGGCTGCTGGCCCAGCGCCTGCATGACGCCCTGCGCGCGCAGCTCGGCGGGCACCATCGCCTGGTACAGCACCGCCAGCAGGATGAAGTTGAAGACCATGTTCGCCACCAGCGCCGCGATGCCGGCGCGCACCGGGGTGCGCGTGTCCTGGCGGGCGTAGTAGGCCGGCAGCACGATCTTCAGCAGCGCGAAGGCCGGCAGGCCGGCACTCAGGCCATACACGGCCAGGGCGGTCATGCGGGTATCAAACGCGGAGAACTCACCATGCTGGAACAGCGTGGCGATCAGCGGTTCGGCCAGCAGCAGCAGCCCCAGCATGGCCGGGATGGCGATCAGCAGGGTCATGCGCAGCCCCCAGTCCAGTGCATTGGAGAAACCGTCTCGATCGGTCCCCACGTGGTGGCGGGCCAGCGCCGGCAGGATCACCGTGCCCAGGGCCACGCCGAACACGCCCAGGGGCAACTCCAGGAAGCGATCGGCCAGCGACAGCCAGGACTGGGAGCCGTCGGTCAGCTTGGCGGCGATCACCGTGTCCAGCAGCAGGTTGATCTGCGCCACGGAGGAGCCGAACAGCGTGGGGATCATCAGCGTCATCACCTTGCGCACGCCCGGATGGCGCCAGCCCCACCGCGGCAGCGTGAGCAGGTTGATGCCCTTCAGGGACGGCAGCTGGAACAGCAGCTGCAGCATGCCGGCGACCAGTACCGACCAGCCGAGCGCGAGGATCGGCACGTCCATGCGCGGCGCCAGCCACAGCGCGCCGGCGATCATGCAAAGGTTGAGGATCACCGGCGTCAGCGCGGGCATGGCGAAGCGCTGGAAGCTGTTGAGCGCCCCGCCCGCCAGCGCGGTCAGCGATACGAAGAACAGGAACGGGAAGGTGAGGCGGAACAGATCGACCAGCAGGCCCTGCTTGGCCGGATCGGTATCGGCGCCGCTGGCGAACAGGTTGGCCAGCTGGGGAGCGAAGATCAGCCCCAGCGCGGTGACCACCATCAGCACACCGGCCAGCGTGCCGGCCACGCGCGCCATCAGTTCGCGCAGTTCCGCATGGCTGCGGGTCTCTTTCACCTCGGTGAACACCGGGACGAACGCGGTCGCGAAGGACCCCTCGGCGAACAAACGGCGCAGGAAATTCGGTACCCTGAAGGCGACCCAGAACGCGTCGGTGACCGCGTTCGTGCCGAAAGTCGTGGTGATGACGGAATCCCGTACCAGCCCGAGCACCCGAGAGACCATGGTCATGCTGCTGAACGACAGCAGGCCCCGCAACATCTTGGGTTGACTCACACCACGATCCTCTTGACTTTCGACTTGACGTACATTTCTTCAGTCATCATACTAGCTAGCTTGCTGTTCCCATAACACCGATTTTTCAGGAAACCACCACCGTGGCCAATATCAAGTCCGCCAAGAAGCGCGCCAAGCAGACCGTCGTGCGCAACGCGCGCAACGTGGCTCAGCGCTCGATGCTGCGCACCGCTGTCAAGAAGGTGATCAAGGCTCTGGATGCCAACGATGCTGCCGGCGCTGAAGCCGCTTTCACCGTTGCCCAGCCGATCCTCGATCGTTTCAGCGCGCGTGGTCTGATCCACAAGAACAAGGCTGCTCGCCATAAGAGCCGCCTGACCGCCCGCATCAAGGCCCTCAAGGCGGCCTGATCCGGAACGGTTGCCGGCGCCTTCGGGTTCCGGTAGTTCAGAAAAGCCCGGCTTCGGCCGGGTTTTTTGTTGCCTGCGGGGTGGCCGCGAGCGGCACGGCCCCTCGTGCTGGGTCGCTCTCGTGCAGCTTTGCGCGATGGGCGGGGTGGTGAGGCTGGAGGGGGACGGCAAAAACTGCGTCCTGCGGGCCTCGCTTCGCGCCATCCATGGCGCTCTACGCCCCCTCCACCCTCACCACCCCGCCCTCGGACAGATATCGGCGGCCTACCACGTTGAAGAAAAAAGAAGAGCAGGTAGTGCCGGGCAATGCCCGTCACGGGTGGCGATGCCGCGATGCTCGACTGGTCGCTTGCCCGGAAGGTGGCCGCGAACGGCGGAGCCCCTCGTGGTGGGCCGCGTTCCTGCAGCTTTGCGCGATGGGCGGGGTGGTGAGGCTGGAGGGGGACGGCAAAAACCGCGTCCTGCGGGCCTCGCTTCGCGCCATCCATGGCGCTCTACGCCCCCTCCACCCTCACCACCCCGCCCTCGGACAGATATCGGCGGCCCACCACGTTGAAGAAAGAAGAACAGCAGGTAGTGCCGGGCAATGCCCGGCACGGGCGGCGTTGCCGCGAAAGATCTCGGGGCGCTGACCGGCCTTGGAGCCGGGCAGCGCCCGGCTCTGCCTTTCATTGCTTTTACCGTGGTGCGCGCGCCGACTGTCCGGGCCGGGCGGTGGGGCTGGGCGGGGGCGTTGAGCGCCAGGGATGGCGCGAAATGAGGCCCGCATGGACGCAGTTCTTGCCGTCCCCCGCCCAGCCCCATCGCCCGGCCCACCCCCCGCTCCAGCAACAACAATGCGCACCACGAGGGGCCCACCCGTTCGCGACGGCTCTGCTTTTCATTTCTTTTACCGTGGTGCGCACGCGGACTGTCCGGGCCGGGCGGTGGGGCTGGGCGGGAGGGGGGTTGAGCGCCAGGGACGGCGCGAAACGAGGCACGCATGGACGCAGTTCTTGCCGTCCCCCGTCCAGCCCCATCGCCCGGCCCACCCCACGATCAACCAACAACAAAGCGCACCACGAGGGGCCCAGCCGTTCGCCTCCAACCCGCCACCGCCCCACCCGCAGCCAACAAAAAACCCGGCCGAAGCCGGGCTTTTCGCGGACACACAGCCCAGGATTACTCCCCCGCTGCGTGCCGAGCCTGCAGCTCGTCTTCCTTCTGCCGATCAAAGAACGCCATGATCCGGCTCATGATCGGGAACGTTCCCTCACGCCCCAGCGCAGACACCAGGAACCACGGCTCCTTCCAGCCCAGCTCGCTGACAACCTGCTCGGCCGCCGCCTTCGCCTCGTCCTCGAACATCAGGTCCGCCTTGTTCAGCACCAGCCAACGCGGCTTCTGCAGCAGCTCCGGATCGTGCTTCTCGAGCTCGCGCTCGATCGCCCGCACCTGTTCCACCGGCGAGATTCCTTCCACGCCTCCCTCCATGGGAGAGATGTCCACCAGGTGCAGCAGCAGCCGGGTGCGCTGCAGATGGCGCAGGAACTGCGCGCCCAGGCCGGCACCGTCGGCCGCCCCTTCGATCAGCCCAGGAATATCGGCGATCACGAAGCTGCGGTAGTTCTCGACCTTCACCACGCCCAGGTTCGGGTACAGCGTAGTGAACGGATAATCCGCCACCTTCGGCGTAGCCGCCGACACCGCACGGATCAGCGTGCTCTTGCCCGCGTTCGGGAAGCCCAGCAGGCCGACGTCGGCCAGCAGCTTCAACTCCAGCTTGAGCGAGCGCTCCTCGCCCGCCTCGCCCGGCAGCGCCTGGCGCGGCGAACGGTTGGTGGAGCTCTTGAAATGCATGTTGCCAAGGCCGCCCTTGCCGCCCTTGGCCACCAGCAGGCGATCGCCATGCTGGGTCATGTCACCGATCACTTCATCGGTGGCCACGTTGATCACGGTCGTGCCGACCGGCACGGTGATGACCAGGTCCTCGCCGCCCTTGCCATAGGCCTGGCGGCCCATGCCGTTCTCGCCGCGCTGCGCCTTGAAGATGCGGTCGTGGCGGAAGTCGACCAGGGTGTTGAGGTTCTCGTCGGCGCGGATCCACACGCTGCCGCCATTGCCGCCGTCGCCCCCGTCAGGGCCACCGAGCGGGATGAACTTCTCGCGTCGGAAGCCGATACAGCCATTGCCGCCGTTGCCGGCGAACACTTCGATTTCTGCTTCGTCTACCAGTTTCATGTTTCGATGCCTGCGATGGGCGCGGCATGCATGCCGCCACCTTGTTGTAATGCCGACCGCGGCCGGCACCCGGGCGATGCCCGTCTACACGATTGAACCAAACGAAAAGCCCCGCCGAAGCGGGGCTCTTCTGCAGCGTACCCATGACTGGCATGGGCGCCAGCCGCGCCTGGATCAGGCGTCGGCCGAAACCACGCTGACGGTGCGACGCTTCTTCGCACCCTTCACCGAGAACTCCACCTTGCCGCCGACCAGGGCGAACAGGGTGTGGTCACGGCCGAGGCCGACGCCGGTACCCGGATGGAACTGGGTGCCGCGCTGACGCACGATGATGTTGCCGGCGTCGATGGCCTGGCCACCGAAGATCTTCACACCCAGGTACTTCGGGTTGGAGTCGCGACCGTTGCGTGATGAACCTACGCCTTTTTTATGTGCCATGACCTATCTCCTTACTTGCTGCCACCGGCGATGCCGGTGATCTCGATTTCGGTGTAGTACTGACGGTGACCCTGGCGCTTCATGTGGTGCTTGCGGCGACGGAACTTGATGATCCGGACCTTGTCAGCACGACCCTGGGACACGACGGTGGCCGTCACAGCAGCGCCGCTCAGCGCGTCGCCGATCTTGATGCCATCGCTGTCGCCGAGCAGCAGGATGTTGTCGAACTTGATCTCGCTGCCGATTTCGGCCTCGAGCTTTTCCACGCGGAGCTTTTCGCCCTGCGCGACGCGGTATTGCTTACCGCCGGTTACCAGTACTGCGTACATGACCAGACTTCCTTTGTAGTTATTGTGGTCTATGGGCTGCTGCCATCGAGGGCAGACAGAAGCGGGATTTTACCGGCTGGATTTGCCCCGGTCAACCCACCCCAACAAGAGGCAAACGTAGACGGGACAAGGCCTTCATCACGCTGTATGCCAATCTCATCCCCTGCGACCACCGGGTGGCATTGTCGCCCATTGCCCCCATCTGGTCTGCTCGGTAGGCTGCTCGATTGCCGTCTGCGACGCCCTTTCTGCTGGCCGGGCCCCAGCCCAAGCCCTCCACAACCGGATCCCCCATGGCGATGGATTTCATCCGCATCCGCGGCGCGCGGACGCACAATCTCAAGAACATCGATCTCGATCTGCCGCGTGACAAGCTGATCGTGATCACCGGCCTGTCCGGCTCGGGCAAGTCGTCCCTGGCCTTCGACACCATCTACGCCGAAGGCCAGCGCCGCTACGTGGAATCGCTGTCGGCCTATGCCCGCCAGTTCCTCAGCGTGATGGAAAAGCCGGACCTGGACCACATCGAAGGGCTGTCCCCGGCCATTTCGATCGAACAGAAATCCACCTCGCACAACCCCCGCTCGACCGTCGGCACCATCACCGAGATCTACGATTACCTGCGCCTGCTGTATGCACGCGTGGGTACGCCGCGCTGCCCGGACCACGGGTACCCGCTGGAAGCGCAGACGGTGAGCCAGATGGTCGACCACGTGCTCACGCTGGATCCGGAACAGCGCTACATGCTGCTGGCCCCGGTGATCCGCGACCGCAAGGGCGAGCATGCCCAGGTGTTCGACCAGCTGCGCGCTCAGGGTTTCGTGCGCGTGCGCGTGGATGGCGTGCTGCATGAAATCGACGAGGTGCCGCCGCTGGCACTGCGCCAGAAGCACACCATCGAGGCGGTGATCGACCGTTTCCGCCCGCGCGATGACATCAAGCAGCGCCTGGCGGAGAGCTTCGAGACCGCGCTGAAACTCGGCGACGGCATGGCGTCGGTGCTGTCGCTGGACGCGGTGCAGAACGGCGCCGGTGAGGCCGCCCCCGTCCTGTTCTCCTCCAAGTACTCCTGCCCGGTCTGCGATTACTCGCTGCCGGAGCTGGAACCGCGCCTGTTCTCCTTCAATGCCCCGATGGGCGCCTGCCCCGGTTGCGACGGCCTGGGCATGGCCGAGTTCTTCGATCCGGCACGCGTGGTGGTGCATCCCGAGCTGCCGCTGTCGGCCGGCGCCGTGCGCGGCTGGGATCGCCGCAACGCCTATTATTTCCAGCTCATCGCCTCGCTGGCCAAGCATTACAAGTTCGATGTCGACGCCGCCTGGAACACGCTGCCGCCGGCGGTGCAGAAGGCGGTGCTGTATGGCAGTGGCGAGGAAAGCATCAGCTTCACCTACTTCACCGAGGCCGGTGGGCGCACGCAGCGCAAGCACCGCTTCGAGGGCATCATTCCCAACCTGGAACGGCGCTACAAGGAAACCGAGTCGGCCGCGGTGCAGGAAGAGCTCGGCAAGTACATCAGCGAGCAGAGCTGCCCGGAGTGCCACGGCGCGCGCCTGAACCGCGCCGCGCGCAACGTGTTTGTCGCCGACCGTCCGCTGCCGGACCTGGTGGTGATGCCGATCGACGATGCGCTGAAATTCTTCAACACGCTGAGCCTGCCGGGCTGGCGTGGCGAGATCGCGGCCAAGATCGTCAAGGAGATCGGCGAGCGCCTGGGCTTCCTGGTGGACGTGGGCCTGGATTACCTCACCCTGGAACGCAAGGCCGACACGCTGTCCGGCGGCGAGGCGCAGCGCATCCGCCTGGCCTCGCAGATCGGCGCGGGCCTGGTGGGTGTCATGTACGTGCTCGACGAGCCGTCCATCGGCCTGCACCAGCGCGACAACGAACGCCTGCTGGGCACCCTCACCCGCCTGCGCGACCTGGGCAACACGGTGATCGTGGTCGAGCATGACGAAGATGCGATCCGCCTGGCCGACTACGTCCTGGATATCGGCCCGGGCGCGGGCGTGCATGGCGGTGAGATCGTCGGCCAGGGCACCCTGCAGGACCTGCTCGATTCGCCGCGTTCGCTGACCGGGCAGTACCTGTCCGGCAAGCGCGCCATCGAGATCCCCTCGCGGCGGCACAAGCCCAATCCCAGGATGACGCTGCACCTGCGGGGCGCGAGCGGCAACAACCTCAAGGGCGTGGACCTGGCGATCCCGGCCGGCCTGATGACCTGCATCACCGGGGTATCCGGTTCGGGCAAGTCCACGCTGATCAACGATACGCTGTTCTCGCTGGCCGCCAACGAGATCAACGGCGCCTCGCACCAGATCGCGCCGTACAAGGAGATCGACGGGCTGGACCTGTTCGACAAGGTCGTGGACATCGACCAGTCGCCGATCGGCCGCACCCCGCGCTCCAATCCGGCCACCTATACCGGCCTGTTCACGCCCCTGCGCGAGCTATTCGCCCAGGTGCCTGAAGCGCGCGCGCGCGGCTATTCGCCGGGACGTTTCAGTTTCAACGTCCGTGGGGGACGCTGCGAAGCGTGCCAGGGCGATGGCCTGATCAAGGTGGAGATGCACTTCCTGCCGGACGTCTATGTGCCCTGCGACGTCTGCCATGGCAAGCGCTACAACCGCGAAACGCTGGAGATCCTTTACAAGGGACACACCATCAGCGATGTGTTGCAGATGACCGTGGAAGACGCGTTGAAGCTGTTCGAGCCGGTGCCCGGCATCGCGCGCAAGCTGGAAACGCTGGTGGATGTGGGCCTGAGCTACATCAAGCTCGGCCAGAGCGCGACCACGCTGTCCGGTGGCGAGGCGCAGCGCGTGAAGCTGTCCAAGGAACTGTCCCGGCGCGATACCGGACGCACGCTGTACATCCTCGACGAGCCGACCACCGGCCTTCACTTCCACGACATCGAGGCGCTGCTCGGCGTGCTGCACAAGCTGCGCGACGAGGGCAACACGGTGGTGGTGATCGAGCACAACCTGGATGTGATCAAGACCGCGGACTGGATCGTTGACCTGGGGCCCGAGGGCGGTCACCGCGGTGGCACCATCCTGGTTACCGGTACGCCGGAAGACGTGGCCGCCTGCCCGGATTCCTACACCGGCCAGTTCCTGGCCAAGATGCTGCCCTCCACCAGCGCGCGTCCGGACAAGCCGGCGGCGATGGCCAACAAGCCCGATGCCCGCCCACCGCGCAAGGCCAAGCCGGAACCGAAGAAGAAGGCCGCCGCGGCCAAGAGCACCGGCACCGCCAGCAAGACCACGGCCACACGCAAGAAGAAGGACGCCTGATGAGCAACGAGCACAAGATCCTCGCCCGCATTCCGATCAGCGTGCGCTGGCGCGACATGGACAGCATGGGGCACGTCAACAACGCCAAGTACATTTCCTACCTGGAAGAAGCGCGCGTGCGCTGGATGCTGGGCGTGGAAGGCGTTTCGATGACCGACCGCATCGCGCCGGTGGTGGCCGCCACCAACGTCAACTACCGCATGCCGCTGGTGTGGCCCAACGACATCCTGGTGGAGCTGTTCGTGGAGCGGCTGGGCAACAGCAGCGTGACCATCGGCCACCGCATCGTGGACCAGAAGGACGAGCGCACGCTGTATTCCGATGGCAACGTGGTGGTGGTGTGGATGGACACCCAGACCGGCCGCAGCGCGCCGCTGCCCGACGCGATCCGCAGCGCCTCCGTCTGACCCGCCCGGCGTGACGCCGACGACGCGTCGGCGTTGATGGATTCGATCGGCTGCCGCGTGCCGGGGGGACCCGGCACGAACCATTCAGGGGGCCGTGGTCCGCGCCTGCAGCACGCCCCGCACCTCGCTGCCGCCGTCCAGCTCGAACACCACCGGCACCTGCTGCCCGTCCTTCAGCGTCGCCGCGCCCATCAGCATCAGGTGCATGCCGGTCGGCTGCAGGGTCGCGGTGGCCCCGGCGGCCAGCCGCAGTTCCGGCAGGGGCCGCATCTTGCTGACACCGTCCTCCACCACGGTTTCATGCAGCGTCACATGGCCGAACGCAGGGCTGCTGGCGGCCACGATCGTGACGGCCCGTGCGCAGCCGTTGTGGATGTGCCCGTAACCGGCCGTCATCCGCATCGGCGAGGGCGCGGGCAGCACCCGGACCCAGCCCCCGGTCACCTTCACGCAGCTCAGCACCGGACCGGCCGCCCAGGCCGCCGGTGCGGCAGCGAGCGCGAGCACCACAGACAGTACGCCAACGAATGGTTTGGTTATCATCGACCCGTTCCTTCCCGGCAAGAGACTGCAGCATGACCACGCTCATCGAGGTGTACAACCACGGCCCCATCCGCGAGCTGCGGCTGGCAAGGCCACCGGTCAACGCACTCGATACCGAGCTGTGCCGCCAGCTGATCCATGCACTGGACCAGGCCGTGGCCGAAGAGGCCCACGGTGTGGTGCTGTCCGGCAGCGAGCGCATCTTCACCGGGGGCATGGACGTGCCCCACCTGCTTTCGCATGGGCAGGACAAGCGTGCCCTGATGGACAGCTGGAACGCGTTTTTCGGGGCGGTGCGCGCCGTGGCCGAGAGCCGCATCCCGGTGGTCGCCGCACTGACCGGGCATGCCCCGGCCGGCGGCTGCGTGCTGGCGCTGTGCTGCGATTACCGGGTGATGGCGCGCAGCGTGGATCCGGCGCGCCCGTATGCCATCGGCCTCAATGAAGTACAGGTCGGGCTGGTGGCGCCGGAGGGCATCCAGCGCCTGCTCCGCCGCGTGGTAGGCACGCACCGTGCCGGTGTGCTGCTCACCACCGGTGCGTTGGTGCCGGCCGAACAGGCGCTGCAGATCGGGCTGGTGGACGAGCTGGCCGACGGTGCGGACGTGGTGGCGCGCGCCATCGCCTGGCTGCAGGGACTGCTGGCCATGCCCCGCCAGCCCATGCTGCTGACCCGTGCCGTTGCCCGGGAAGACCTGCACCAGGCCCTGCATCCGGACATGATCCAGCTCGATCGCTTCGTGGACGCGTGGTACGCGCAGGACACCCAGCAGGCCCTGCAGGTGCTGGCGGCACGGATCGGCAAGGGCCCCTGAGGCCCGCGCACGCTGCACCCGGCCGCCCTGGCGGCGGACGCTATAATCAGGCCCTGTTCCGACACCCGGCCGTCCCCTTGAACGACACGCACGAACCCGTCGTCTCCGAACTCATCGACCTGCTCACCCTCGAGCGGCTGGAAGACAACCTGTTCCGCGGCCAGAGCCGCGACATCGGCACCAAGTACGTGTTCGGCGGACAGGTGCTGGGGCAGGCGCTCGCCGCCGCGCAGGCCACGGTGGACAACGGCCGCCACGTGCATTCGCTGCATGCCTATTTCCTGCGTGCCGGCAACATCGACCATCCCATCGTGTACGACGTCGACCGCACCCGCGACGGCGGCAGTTTCTCGGTGCGCCGGGTCACCGCGATCCAGCACGGCAAGGTCATCTTCTTCTGCGCGGCCTCGTTCCAGCAGGAAGAAACCGGTGCCGAGCACCAGCACAAGATGCCCGAAGTGCCGCAGCCGGAAGACATCGAACCCAATGCGCCGCTGCCCCGGGAGGCGCTTGAGCGGCTGCCGATCAAGGTGCAGCGCTGGCTCTCGCGTGGCGGTCCGTTCGAGTTCCGCCATGTCTATCCGCGCGATGAGCTGCGCCCGCCCAAGCGGCCGCCCTACCACCAGGTCTGGTTCCGCCTCACCGAGCCGGTGGGCGATGCGCCGGAGCTGCACCAGGCGCTGCTGGCCTACGCCTCGGACTTCCATCTGCTGGGCACCGCCACCTTCCCGCACGGCATCAGCTACTACCAGCCGCACGTGCAGATGGCCTCGCTGGACCATGCCATCTGGTTCCACCGGCCGTTCCGCGCCGACGACTGGCTGCTCTACTCCTTGGACAGCCCCAGCGCACAGGATTCGCGCGGACTGGCACGTGGCCAGTTCTTTGATCGTCATGGCCGGTTGGTGGCCAGCACCGCGCAGGAAGGCCTGATCCGCGTGGTCCCTGACAGCGCCGCCGCAGCCGCCGTGCCGGCCAAGGAATGAGGACGAACGCATGAGACAGATCTTCAGCAGCCAGCGCGTTGAAACCGTGGAGGGCGTGGCCGAGCTGCTGCGCCGCCACGAGATCGAGGTGCGGGTCACCGATGGCCGCACGTACCACTCGCGGCGCAGCGGGCAGTTCAGTTACATGGACCAGCCCAGGAACGTCCGACCGCCCACGGTGTGGGTGGTGCGGGCCGACGACCAGCCGCGTGCGCGCGAGATCCTGCGTGACGCGCGCCTGCTTGATACCACCCGGCGCGACCACCCCACGGCGACGTTCGCCTTCAGCGAGCCCGCCGAAGCGAAGACCGGGCGTGGCTGGGCGTGGCGCATCCGCATCGCGCTGCTGGTGGTGATCGGCGGCATCGCACTGTTCATCGGCCTGGGCCACAGGGGGGCGGGCACCGCGACGAAACCGGCGCCCTCGCCCCAGGTCCAGCCCGCCGCGCCCGCGCCCGCGCCGGCTGCGGAAGACGACCCCAGCCGCGTACGCATCCAGCCCGCCGCCCCGCAGCGCTGAGGCGCTGCGGGCACCGGTCCGCGCCGGTGCCGGCCCATCGCCGGTCACATCCGCCGGCGCTGCGCGTCATGGGAGACAATCCCCCGCAGGAGCGCTGCCATGACCGTCCTCGCCGCACGTATCGATGAGACCCTGCACCGCGAGCTCGCCGCCGCAGTGGACGGCTGCCAGCACGCGTACGGGCGGATCGTGCAGGCCTGCCAGAACACGGTCACCGCCATTGCCCTGGCCATCACCCGCGATCTGCAGGCCAGCGAGGACATCGCGCAGGAGGCCTTCGTGAGGGCATGGCAGCAGCTGGCGCAGCTGCGCAATCCGAGCAGCTTCATGCCCTGGCTGCGACAGATCACCCGCAATCTCGCGCGCGACTGGCTGCGTACGCAGCGTGGCCGCCCGCTGACCGGCGCAGCGGCCGAACTGGCCATCGGCATGGCGGCCGACCCCGCGCCCGCCGCCGCCGAACGCCTGCAGCGCGTGGAAGAGGAAGTGGCCGCCGCGGAGATCATCTCAGCCCTGCCCGAAGACAGCCGCGAAGTCCTGCTGCTGTATTACCGCGAAGGCCAGCGTTCGCAGCAGGTGGCCGACCTGCTGGGGCTCAGCGATGCCGCGGTACGCAAGCGGCTGTCGCGTGCCCGGGCCATCGTGCGTGATGCGCTGCTGCAACGCTTCGGTGAGTTCGCGCGCAGCAGTGCACCCAGCGCTGCGTTCGCGGTGACCGTGGCCTCGATGGCGATGATGGCTGCGCCCGCGTCGGCCAGCGCGGCGATCCTGCTGGGCTCGACCGTCGGCGTGGGCGGGACCAAGCTGGGCCTGGGCGGTGCCAGCGCCTCGGCGGGCACCGCGCTGGGCTCGCTGACCGCGGCGGCGGGCCAGCATCCGCTGCTCGCCTCGCAGATCGACCTGGGCATGATCCTGGCCGCCGCGCTCGGCGGCTCGCTCGGCAGTTATCTGGGCGGGCGTTACCTGATGTCCTTCGCCGCATCGCCGGCCGAGCGGGGCGTCATCCGCCGCTTCGTGCACGTCAATACGTCCACTGCCATGGCGGTGTGCGCGGGCATGCTGCTGCTGACCGTCCTGGACGCGCCGAGATGGCTGCAGCTGCTGGCTTTCAGCACAGGCATGGGCCTTGTGTGCTGGCAGTGCCTGGTGCCTTTGCAGCGGATCATGCAGCCGCTGGTCGCGCGCGACGCGGCCCGCCGCGGGCGCACGGGCAGGAACTGGCGCTACGAAACCCTGTACGGCCGCACCGGCATGCTGGTCGCGTTCGTGGGGATGCTCGCCGCCGTACTGTGGGTCTCGCGGTGATCGGCAGGACGAAGAACGGCGCCTCACGGCGCCGCTCGTTTCATGCTCCACCCGTGCGTCCGATCAGCGCGGGCGCGGAGCCGCAGGCCGCGGGCCGTGCATCGGTCCCTTGGCCGCATCGAACTCGGCCTTGCTGAGCTGGCCGTCCTTGTTCGCATCGGCGGCACTGAACCAGGCATCGCGCTGCTGGCTGCGGCGCAGTTCGTGGTCGGCCTTGTCCAGGTAGCCATCCTTGTTGAGGTCCATCGCATCGAAACGCGCGGCGAGTCGCGTGTCGGCCTTGGCTTCCTCGCGGCTCACGCGGCCGTCCTTGTTGGTGTCGAGCCTGGCCATGCCATCGCCACGCCCAGGCCCATGGCCACGATGGCCACGGTGCTCGCCGCTCGGGCGTTCTTCGCGCGAGAGGCGGCCATCCTTGTAGGCATCAAGCTGGTCGAAGCGCGCGGCGAGCCGGGGCGAGGCCGCCGCTTCCTGGCGGTCGATCATGCCGTCGCCGTTGGTGTCCAGCGCGGCCGGACGGGGCTTGGCAGGTACAGGCGCGTCGGCGGCCAGCGCGATGCCGGTTGCAGAGGTGCCCAGCAGCAGGGCAAGCAGGAGGGGGGTGCGCAGGGTCATCGGGTCACTCCAGGGAAAAGGGGTCGGGTGCACAGGTCACCCTTGCTGGAGAACAACGCCTGGCCAGGGCGCGGGTTGACACCGGCACCGGCCGCGTTAAGCGGGCGGACAGTCGCGGCGCCTGCGACAGGCAGCGGCTATGCTTCCTGCATGGCAATCCACGGCAACCAAAACGAAGACCTGCGGCTGTTCCAGACCGGCGAACATCCCTGCGGGTACTGGCCCGAGCGGACCGCGCGCGACCTGGTGCTGGATCCGCACGACCGTCGGCTGGGGGGACTGTACCCCATGGCACTGGGCTGGGGCTTCCGCCGCAGCGGCGATCTGGTCTACCGCCCACATTGCGCGCACTGCCAGGCCTGTGTCGCCGTGCGCATTCCGGTGGCACGCTTCGCCGCCGACCGCAGCCAGCGTCGGTGCGCCGCACGCAATGCGGACCTGGAAGTACGGATCACGGCGGCCACCGCGCGCGAGGACCTGTTCGCGCTGTACCAGCGCTACCTTCGCCATCGCCATGCCAATGGCGGCATGGATACCCACGGCCCGCACGAATTCGAACAGTTCCTGATCGGCAGCTGGTCGCGGACGCGCTTCCTCGAGATCCGGCTGCCGCCGCCGCAGGGCGGGCCGGGCGAACTGGTCGGCGTGGCGGTCACCGACAAGACCGACCACGGCCTGTCCGCGGTCTACACCTTCTTCGACCCGGCGCACGCCGCGCGCAGCCTGGGGACCTTCGCCATCCTGCAGCAGGTCGCCTGGGCGCGGCGCGAGGGGCTGGACCACGTCTACCTGGGCTACTGGATCCGCGATCACCGGAAGATGGATTACAAGCGCCGCTTCCGTCCGCTGGAAGCCTACGACGGGCGCCGCTGGCACGACTTCGACGAGCAGACCGCCGGGCGCTGACAGACCACTGACACGGGCGCCGGTGCACAATAGCGCCATGAAACCGTCCTTCCGAACCCCTGCCCTGCTCGCTGCGCTGGCGCTGCTGTGTGGCGCCTGTGCACAGACGCCCCAGCGGACCGCTGCGATGCCCGCCTCCCCCCCGTCCACGCTGCGCCTGGCCACTTACAACACCTCCCTGTACGCAGACCAGACCGGCGGTGTCATCGCCGAACTGGAAGGCGACAGCGCCCATGCGCGCAAGATCGCCGCCGTTCTGCAGCAGGTGCGCCCGGACATCGTGCTGCTCAACGAGTTCGACTACGACGACGCGCACCGCGCCGCTGATCTGTTCCAGCAGCGGTACCTGCAGGTCGCCCAGCCGGGCGGCGGCGAGCCGCTGCACTATGCCTATCGCTACCTGGCGCCGGTCAATACCGGCGTGCCCAGTGGGCTGGACCTGGACGGCAACGGTGTGGTCGGCGGCGAGGGCCGCAGCCGCGGCAACGATGCCTGGGGCTACGGCCTGCACCCGGGCCAGTACGGCATGCTGGTGCTGTCGCGGTATCCGATCGACACCGCACAGGTGCGGACCTTCCAGCACCTGAAGTGGAGCACGCTGCCCGGCGCCCTGCGTCCGGTGGTGCCCGCCACCGGAAAATCCTTCTACACCGACGCGGTGTGGGCGCAGCTGCGGCTGTCCTCCAAGTCCCATTGGGACGTTCCGGTGCAGACCCCGGCGGGGGTCGTGCATGTGCTGGCCTCGCATCCCACGCCGCCGGTGTTCGACGGCCCGGAGAAGCGCAACGCCGCGCGCAACCACGACGAGCTCAGGCTGTGGCAGGAGTACCTGGCCGGTGACGGGAAACCGTGGCTGTGTGATGACCAGAAGCGCTGTGGCGGACTGGCAGCGGATGCTAAGTTCGTGATCGTGGGGGACCTCAACAACGACCCGGCCGACGGCGACGGGCGGCATGAGGCCATCACCGGGCTGCTGGAGCACCCGCGCGTGCTGCGCTACCCCACGCCTCGCAGCGTCGGCGCCGAGCAGACCAGCCTGGCCTACGCGGCCAAGGGCATCACGCGGCGCGGTGCGCCGTTCCATGCCACCGGCGATTTCGGGCCGAAGTCCGGCACCCTGCGGCTGGATTACGTGCTGCCCTCCACCGGGTTGGAGTACATCCGCAGCGGCGTGTTCTGGCCTGCCGCCGGTACACCCGCCGCCGCCATCGCCGACGGCAGCGACCACCACCTTGTGTGGGTCGACGTCAGATAGAAACGGCACGGGGGGCAGGTCGTGGAAGCGCCTGCGGCCTGCCCTCCCCGGTTCGCTTTTCTGCTTCAGTCGTGGAGGGTGACACCGATGGCTGCGGCGGCCTCACGCGCGATGGCGCGGGCGGCGTCGACCGTGTCCGCGCGTGCCAGGGTGACGCCGACACGCCGCTGGCCGTGCACGCTGGGTTTGCCGAACAGGCGCACGCTGGTGTCCGGGGCCTGCAATGCCGCCGCCACATCGGTGAACAGCGGCACGCCTTCGCCCTGCGCCAGCAGCGCGCAGGAGGCGCTCGACCCGCTCTGGCGGATCACCGGCACCGGCAGCCCGAGGATGGCGCGCGCGTGCAGCGCGAACTGGCTCAGCTCCTGCGAGGCCAACGTCACCAGGCCGGTGTCGTGCGGCCGTGGCGATACCTCACTGAACCACACCTCGTCGCCCTTCACGAACAGCTCCACGCCGAACAGGCCCCAGCCACCGAGATCATCGGTGACCGCG
Source organism: Xanthomonas sp. 60 (assembly GCF_011761925.1). Taxonomy (NCBI): domain Bacteria; kingdom Pseudomonadati; phylum Pseudomonadota; class Gammaproteobacteria; order Lysobacterales; family Lysobacteraceae; genus Xanthomonas; species Xanthomonas sp. 60. The sequence goes on from NZ_JAASQW010000002.1 coordinate 370,838, forward strand.
CGGGCGATGGCCTCGGCGCGCGCCAGCGCCACCGATGACATCGGCTGCGGCTGCCAGCTCTCGCGGTAATCTCCATCGCGCTGCAGGTGCCCGATCGGCGCGCAGAAGGACGTGCCCCCCGCATGGCGCACGGTGAGCAGGGTGATCTCGTACTCGAAGTCGATGAAGCCCTCGACGATGCAGCGCCCTGCCCCGGCGCGGCCGCCGGTCTGCGCATGGTCCCAGGCCGGCGCGATGTCCGCTGCACTGCGCAGCGTGCTCTGCCCCTTGCCCGAAGACGACATGACCGGCTTCACCACGCACGGCAGGCCGATCGCCGCCACCGCAGCCAGGTAGTCCGCTTCGGTGTCCACGAAACGGTACGGCGAGGTCGGCAGCCCGAGCGTCTCGGCAGCAAGGCGGCGGATGCCTTCCCGGTCCATCGTGAGCCGCGCCGCACGCGCGGTCGGCACCACGCGCAGGCCCTGTTCCTGTTCCAGCTGCACCAGGGTTTCGGTATGGATGGCCTCGATCTCCGGCACCACCAGATGCGGCTTCTCCGAGGCGATCAGCGCGCGCAGTGCCATGGGGTCGAGCATGTCGAGCACATGCGCCCGATGAGCGACCTGCATGGCCGGTGCATCCGCATAGCGGTCAGCCGCGATCACCTCCACGCCCAGCCGCTGCAGCTCGATGGCCACCTCCTTGCCGAGTTCGCCGGACCCGAGCAGCAGCACACGGGTGGCGGAAGAGGACAGCGGGGTACCGAGCTTGGACATGGGAATTCCGGCAGGAGAACGGGAGGCGGATCGGCATTCTAGCCGCTCGTGCGGCGACGCTCCCGGACAATACCGCTTGTATTCTGATATCACTTTGATATCTTTCCTCCAAATCCTCAAGGACGTGCCGCCATGAAAGAAAAAGCGATTTCCTCCCTCAACGGCCTCACGGCCATTGCCGGGGCCGTGCTCGCCCTCCTCGGCGGCACGGCGTTGTTCGTGGTAGGGGCGGTGGCCAAGAGCCAGACCGGCGCCCCGAACGTGGTCCTGCTGCTGGCCGGGCTGCTGGTCATCGCGCTTACGGTGTTCGCCCTGGCCGGCCTGTATACCGTGCAGCCCAACCAGGCGGCGGTGCTGAGCCTGTTCGGTAAATACGTGGGCACCGTCAAGGACAACGGCCTGCGTTGGAACAACCCGTTTTTCGCCAAGCGCCGGGTGAGCCAGCGCGTGCGCAATTTCGAGAGCGGCAAGCTGAAGGTCAACGAGCTTGACGGCAGCCCGATCGAGATCGCCGCGGTGATCGTCTGGCAGGTGGTGGATGCCTCCGAAGCGGTCTACAACGTGGACGACTACGAGAGCTTCGTGGCCATCCAGTCCGAATCCGCATTGCGCGCGATGGCCACCAGCTACCCTTATGACCAGCACGAGGACGGGCAACTGGCGCTGCGCAGCCATGCCAGCGAGATCTCCCAGCACCTGAAGAACGAACTTGCCGAGCGCCTGGCCGACGCGGGCGTGCAGATCATCGACGCGCGCATCAGCCACCTGGCCTACGCCGCCGAAATCGCACAGGCCATGCTGCAGCGCCAGCAGGCCAACGCGGTGATCGCCGCGCGCACGCGCATCGTGGCCGGTGCTGTGGGCATGGTGGAAATGGCGCTGGCCGAACTGCAGAAGAACGGCGTGGTGCAGCTGGATGAGGAGCGCAAGGCCCACATGGTCAGCAACCTGCTCACAGTGCTGTGTTCGGACCGCGGCACCCAGCCGGTGGTGAACACCGGCTCGCTGTACTGATCCGATGGCCTGGGCGCCGTGCGGCCGCTTGCCGTCGGCGCCCAGGCCATCGCGGGAGATTTCATGAGCGAGAAGAAAGCCTATCCATTGCGCATCAACGCCGAGGTCCTGGCCGCCGCGCAGCGCTGGGCCGACGACGAGCTGCGCAGCCTCAATGCCCAGATTGAATATGCGCTGCGTGATGCCCTGCGCCGCGCCGGACGGTTGCCCAGACCCACGCCCCCCGAGGAGGAAGCCCCATGACCACGCACCGGCGTACCCACGGCCGCGGCAGCGATCCGCGCCGGTTTGAAGTGATCGACGGCACGCCGCTGGGCGTGCTGTGGGTGGTGCTGCCGATGCTCGGCGCGATCGCGCTGGTGCTGGTTGCGCAGCAGGACAGCGCACCGGCGCGCTGGGCGGGCGTGGCCTGGGCCTCGCCCCAGGCGGCGAGTCTCTGGTCGGTGGCGGTACTCTGCGTGATGGCGGCCGCGCTCGGAGCGGCTTTCTTCCGGCGCCGCGTCACCTTCGACGGCCATGTGCTGGACGTGCGCTCGACCCTGTTCCGTCGACGCGTGCCGGTAGCCGACATGCAGTTGGAGCAGGCCGGGGTGATGGTTGTCAAACGCCATCCGTGCCTTGCGCTGAAGCGCCGGCGTCTCGGGTACAGCGTGCCGGGTTTCCACTCCGGTCACTACGTGTTGAACGATGGCCGCAAGGGATTCGCGCTGCTGACCGACCGCCAGCGTGCGCTGGTGATCCCGCTCAAGGACGGCTCGGTGGTGATGCTGAGCATGGCCGAGCCGAAGGCCTTGTTGGCGGCGCTGCGCACGGCCGCCGCGGCGGGGTGACCGGTGGCGGTGCGCTAAGCTGCATGCATGGACCGCTCACCTGCCCTGTTGCTCAACACCCCGGCCATTGAACTGTGGCCGGCACGCCTGCTGCGCGCGCGCAGCAACGCCGATGCCCGTCTGCTGGCCCGCGCCCGGTGGGTGCTGCGGCGCAAGGGCGATGGCCGCTATCTCGCCGCGGTCCTTTGCACCGGCGTGCATTCGATGGTGACCCACCTCCCGGGCGAACCCGGTGCGCAGGTCGCTCTGGACGCGCTCGTTGCGCTGCCACAGCGCGGCGGACGATCCCCCCTGGAAGACGTCGATCTGCCGGTGGATGGACTGCACGCGCGGTTGCAGCGGCTGGGGCTGGACGCGGACAGCTACGCCCGGGCCAGCCACCTGGTGCTGGAAGCCGAACCGGCGCTGCTGCACCCGGCAGGGCGTGATCGCTTCGGACGGCCTGTCTGGCTGCGCCGCGCCGCCGCGCAGGCGTGGCAGCGCATGCGCGTGACCGCGCAGCGCGAGGGCATCGCCCTTGATGCCATCTCCGGCTACCGCAGCCACGATTACCAGCTTGGCATTTTCCAGCGCAAGCTCGCCCGCGGGCAGACGGTGCAGGAGATTCTCACCGTGAACGCCGCGCCGGGATTCAGCGAACATCACACGGGGCTTGCGCTGGATATCGGCACGCCCGGTGATCCCCCGGCCGAGGAACGTTTCGAGCAGACCGGCGCCTTCGCGTGGCTGCAGGATAATGCCGGTGCGCACGGCTTCCGGCTGAGTTATCCGCGCGACAATCCGCACGGCATCGTCTACGAGCCCTGGCATTGGCGCTGGCATGCCGGCGGCTGAGCCAGCGCCGGCCCGGCGACGCCGCCCGGCGTGCAGGGTTCAACGCCGCAGCGCGTTGATCGCCACCAGGGCCCAGCCCAGCATCAACGCCATGCCGCCATACGGGGCCAGCCGCGTAGGCCAGTGCCACAGGGCGTGACCGGCCAGGCTGCCGGCGAACAGCAACGTGCCGAGCAGCAGCAGGCCCATGGCCAGCCGCCCCAGGGCGCCCTGCGCGCGTGGCGCAAGCGCCGCCAGCACCGCACCGTGCGCGAAGGCGTACAGCGCCGCCATGTTCAGGTGCTGCTGCGCCAGCGCATCACTGACCCCGTGTGATGCGTAGGCGGACAGGCCGATGGCGGTACCTGCCAGCAATGCGCCCAGACTGGCCACCAGCGAGGGGCGGCGGGCGCGGCGATCCGGTGCGAACATGCGAACTCCTGCTTCTGCGTGGGTAAAAAAAAACGCGCCGCAGTGAGCGGCGCGTTTTCGTGTTCAGTCCTGCATCCAGCGTCCGGGCTTACTTGACGGCCCAGTAGATGTCGTAGGTACCTTCCTGGGTGAAGGACTTCTCCAGTCCACCATTCCAGCTTTCGTACGGACGGTCGACCACTTCGTTGCCGGAGGTCACGGCCCACGCACGCAGCGCGTTGCGGGCAATATCCAGGCCTGCCATGTGGCCGACGTAGGTCGCATGCGCCGAACGGTGCGGGGCCACGCGGACATACTTCACCGGGGCATCGCCATCGATCTTCACCGACAGTTCGCCAGCGGCCGGAGCCGCCGCGTCAGCCGCGGCCGGAGCCGCAGCACCGGCCGCCGGAGCTGCCGGGGCTGCCGCCTTCTTCTTCACCGGCTGGGCGATATCGAAGGCGTACTTCTCGGCACCGAAATCGGTGGTGATGATGCGGAACGGACCGGCGGCCTGGAGGTTGTTGGCATCCATCACGCGCTGGATCCACTCACGGTTGTCCTTGATGGACTTGGTGATGGTGGCTTCGCCGCGGTCGACGTTGCCGGCGGTGACCACCAGCAGGTCTTCGACCGGCACGTCGATCACCGCCAGATCGGCCAGCGGTGCTTCGGCCTGGCGGTAGTCCACGTTCGGCACGGTGGCCAGCATGTTGGCCATGCGCGACAGACCCAGCTTCAGGTCGTCGCCGATGTGGCGGCTGACGTACAGGCCAGCGTAACGACCGAACAGGTCGAAGCCGTACTTGACGCTGTAATCCTGGGTGATCTTGACGTTGCGGCCGCCCTTGCCGGTCGGCTCCAGGGTGAACGTAGTGACCTTGTCGTGGCCCTTGGTGTCATCCTCGATGGCAATCGCCACACGCTTGTTTTCTTCGGCCTCGGTGATCTTCCAGGAGCCATTGCCCACCGCGGAGGTGTAAGCCAGCGTGGCGCCCTCGCCTGCGGCCGGGCCGGACAACTCCAGCTTGGCAGCGGGGTCACGCAGCAACAGCGGATTCCAGTCCTTGAAGCGACGCAGGCTGCTGACCGTGTCGTACACGATCGTCATCTTGCGGTTGGTCTCGATGCTCTCGGAGACTTGGCGTTCGCCCGGCAGGACCACACCGATGATGACGAACAGGCCAGCCACGATCCCCAAGGCGATCAGGAACTCGATAATACGGGTCATTCAGGAGTCTCCGAGGCCGATCCCACGGCCGGGTTGATAAAGCGAAGCGAAGCGCCAATCCTAGCAGGCTTCACCGTCGTTGTTGATGTGCACAGGTGCACCGGTTTCCGTAATGGTGCGATGGAACGTGACGCGGGGTGCGGCAGCGTAACGCATCACGGCGCGCTCCAGTAGCACGCCGCCCTGCGGCGCTCCCGCATGTTGATTGCAGGTGATTGTAATTTAACGAATTTTCTAGACAAGTTGCAGCTCGAACGCCTTCAACACCGCGCGCGTGCGGTCACGCACGCCGAGTTTGGAGAGAATGTTGGAGACGTGGTTCTTGATGGTGCCTTCGGCCACGCCCAGCGAGTTGGCGATCTCCTTGTTGGAAAATCCACTGGCCATCAGCCGCAGGATCTCTGTTTCACGGTCGGTCAGCGGGTCCGGCCGATCCAGGCTCACGAACTCGTTGCGCATGTGTTCCAGGCCCGACAGCAGCCGCTGCGTGACCGCCGGCTGCACCAGCGACCCCCCGCCGGCCACGGCACGGATGGCCCCCACCAGCTGTTCAAGGGTGACGTCCTTGAGCAGGTAGCCCTTGGCACCGGCCTTCAACCCGGCCAGCACCAGCTGGTCGTCGTCGAAGGTGGTCAGGATGATCGTCGGCGGCAGCTGCCCGGCGCGCGAGAGCATCTGCAGCGCCTCCAGGCCCGACATGGCCGGCATGCGCATATCCATCAGCACCACGTCCGGGTTCACCTGCGGGATCAGCTCGACAGCCTGTCGGCCATCCCCCGCCTCGGCGATGACCTCGATCCCGTCGTCGAGCGCCAGCAGCGAGCGGATACCCTGCCGCACAAGGGTTTGGTCATCGACCAGGCACACGCGGATCATCAACGTACTCCTTCAGGGGCGGTGCTCAATGCAATCGCCGGCACACCGGGAACCGAGGCGCGCAGGCAGAAGCCTTCGCCACGGCGTGTCTGGATCTGCAGGTCGCCCCCGCATTGTTGCAGTCGTTCACGCATTCCGCGCAAGCCGTTGCCCACCAGCAGGGCTTCGGCGCCCACGCCATCGTCGCGTGCTTCCAGCACCACCCCGCCCGCTTCACTGCGTGCGGTGATCCACAGGTTGCGCGCGGCGGCGTGGCGGATGGCATTGGTGATGATTTCCTGGGTGCAGCGCAGCAGCACGTGGGCCCCTTCAGGGTCCTCGACATTCAGGGGGCTGCTCACATCCAGATGGATGTCCAGCGAAGGCACCTGCTCGGCCAGCGGACGCAGCGCGGCAGCCAGGTCGATGGCCCCGCTGCCACGCAGCTGGCTGACGGCCTCGCGCACGTCGGTCAGCAGCAGCCGGGCCAGCGTATGCGCCTGGTGCACGTGCTCCTGCGCGCGGCCTTCGGTGATGTGGCCGGCCACTTCCAGGTTCAGGCTCAGCGCGGTCAGGTGGTGCCCGAGCAGGTCGTGCAGTTCGCGGGAAATACGGGTGCGTTCATTCACGCGCGCACTTTCGGCCAGCAGCACCCGGGTGGCGCGCAGTTCGGTATTGAGCTGGCGCTGCTCTTCGCGCGCGTCGGTCTGCTGGCGGGCCACCAGGCTGGTCACGAAGATGAACATCGAAAAGCCCCCGTACAACAGCGACTGCATGACTGCTTCAAACAGCGGAAAGGGCAGGAACAGGTAGTACACCGGCGCCACCGCGAGCTGGCTCACCATCAGCCACACCACGCCATACCGCGCCGGAAGCATCCAGGGAATCACCCCGGCGGCCACCATCATCAGGATGCTGCCCAGCCCGGAGCCGCTGAAGAAACTCACGCCCAGCGCGCAGGCGGTGAGCACCACCAGCATCGCCCGGTCCAGCGCACTGGCGTGCCCCCCGCTGCGCAGGTCGCGGGTCAGCCAGAAATAAGCGGCACCGAAGGCCAGGTAGGCGATGAAGGACAGCAGCCCCCAGCGCAGGGCCGACGGCTCGCCAGCGGCGAGCAGCACGAGCGGCAGCCCGACCATGACCCAGGTAAACAGGCCGGCCAGGCGGAGCACGCGGGTATGGCTGAGGACTTCCAACATCCCTGCATAGTAGGCTGAACCGGCCCCGCGTCACTCCCACTTAAGTCATGCACCCTGAAGCCCTCGACGCCGAAGTCATGCCGGCGCGCCCCCGGCAGCGGCGGCCCATGCAATAATCAAACCCGAGGGCCCCTCGCCGGACCCGACCGCGTTACCCCACGGAGTCACAATGTCGATTGTCATCCGCGACGTGCGCGAGCATGAGCTCGATTCCGTCCTGGCCTTGAACAACAATGCCGGCCTGGCGATCCTGCCGCTGGACGCCCATCGCCTGCGCCTGTTCCACGAGACCGCCGAATATTTCCGCGTCGCCGAGCGCGACGGCAACCTGGCCGGGTTCCTGATTGGTTTCGGCAGCGGGAGCAGCCACGACAGCAGCAATTTCGCCTGGTTCAAACAACATCTGGGCAGTCCCTTTTTCTATATCGATCGCATCGTGGTGGCCAGCCGCCGCCGTGGTGGCGGCGTCGGTCGTGCGTTCTACGCCGATGCCCAGAGTTATGCCGAGCTGCGTTATCCGCACATGACCTGCGAGGTTTTCCAGGACCATGGCGCGGACGCGGCGCTGCTGTTCCACGGCAGTTTCGGATTCCGCGAAGTCGGCCAGAACACCATGCCGCACGTGGACGTGCGCGCCAGCATGCTGACCAAGGATCTGTGCAGCCATGCGTGGGTGCAGGAGACCTACGGCGGCAAGCTTCCTGACGTGGCCTGGGCGCGCGGCCGCAGCCTGCCGTCGCAGGTCCATCGGTCGACGGGTACTTGAGGGTGGCAGTGAACATGGATTACGAACAGGCCGGTGAACTGAAGATCGGCCAGGTAGGTATCGCGAACCTGCGCATCCGCACGATGGACGTCGAGCGCCTGGTCCAGGAAATGCGCGAGCGCGTGACCCGCGCCCCGAAACTGTTCGGGCGTGCAGCGGTCATCCTCGATTTTGGCGGCCTCAGCCGCACCCCTGACGTGGCGAGCGCGCAGGCGCTGCTGGATGGCTTGCGTGGCGCCGGCGTGCTGCCGGTGGCGCTGGCCTACGGCACCACCGAGACCGACCTGCTTTCCCAGCAGCTGGGCCTGCCGCTGCTGGCGAAGTTCCGCGCCCAGTACGAACGCGCCGACGCCCACGAAAACCACGCTCCGCCGCCGCGGGAAAACCGCCGTCCGGCCGCCGCGCCGGCGCCGGCCACCGTGGCTGCCCCCGCTCCGGCCGCTGCCGCGGCAGCGGCAGCACCGAAACCGGGTCGCATGCAGTTGAGCAACGTGCGTTCGGGCCAGCAGCTTTACGCGGAAAACTGCGACCTGACGGTCATGGCGACCGTCGGGGCCGGGGCGGAAGTCATCGCCGACGGCAGCATCCATATCTATGGCACCCTGCGTGGGCGTGCGCTCGCCGGGGCCCAGGGCAATACCGCGGCGCGTATTTTCTGCCGCGAGTTCCATGCGGAACTGGTGGCCATCGCCGGCCATTACAAAGTACTGGATGATGTACCCGCCCACCTGCGCGGCAAGGCCGTGCAGGTATGGCTGGAACAGGACCAGATAAACATCGCTGCGCTTGATTGATGCAGCTCCAACCAGAACAAGAGCAGGAGAAGTCCTTTGGCTGAAATCATCGTAGTCACCTCCGGCAAGGGCGGCGTGGGCAAGACCACTACCAGCGCAAGCCTGGCCTGCGGCCTGGCGCGTCGTGGCAAGAAGGTGGCGGTGATCGACTTCGACGTCGGCCTGCGCAACCTCGACCTCATCATGGGCTGCGAGCGCCGCGTGGTGTACGACTTCGTCAACGTCGTGCACGGCGAAGCCACCCTCAAGCAGGCCCTGATCAAGGACAAGCGCTTCGACAACCTGTACGTGCTCGCCGCCTCGCAGACGCGGGACAAGGATGCCCTGACCCAGGAAGGCGTCGGCAAGGTGCTGGCCGACCTGTCCAAGGAAGGCTTCGAGTACGTGATCTGCGATTCGCCGGCCGGCATCGAGAAGGGCGCGTTCCTGGCCATGTACTTCGCCGACCGCGCTGTCGTGGTGGTGAATCCGGAAGTGTCCTCGGTGCGCGATTCGGACCGCATCATCGGTCTGCTGGACTCGAAGACCAAGAAGGCCGAAGACGGCCAGCCGGTGCCGGCGTTCCTGCTGCTGACCCGCTACACGCCGGTGCGCGTGGAATCGGGCGAGATGCTGAGCATCACCGACGTGGAAGAAGTGCTGGGCCTGAAGGCCATTGGTGTGATCCCCGAATCCGGTGACGTGCTCAATGCCTCCAACAAGGGCGAGCCGGTCATCCTGGATGGGGAATCAGCCGCTGGCCAGGCCTATGACGATGCCGTCGCGCGCATCATGGGCGAAGACCGCCCGATGCGCTTCACGTCCGTGGAGAAGAAGGGCTTCTTCAGCAAGCTGTTCGGAGCGTAAGCATGGGCCTGTTCGATTTCCTGAAGACGAAAAAGACCACTGCCGAGACCGCGAAGAATCGCCTGCAGATCATCATCGCGCAGGAGCGCAGCCACCGCGGCGGGCCGGATTATCTGCCGCTGCTGCAGCGTGAACTGCTGGAAGTGATCAAGAAGTACGTCAACATCGACGCCGAGGCGGTGAAGGTGGATCTGGTCAAGGATGGCCAGCATGACGTGCTGGATATTTCGGTGGCGCTGCCTGAAGGGCCTGAAAAGTCCTGACGGTTGTCCGCTGGCCACTGGGGGCACATACGGCGAACGGCTGGGCCCCTCCGTGGTGGGTGCTGGGTTCTGGGTTACTGGGTTCGGGCCGGGCGGTGAGGCGGGGTGGGGGACGGCAAGAGCCGCACCTGCGGGCCGCGCTTCGCGCCCTCCATGGCGCTCAACGCCCCCACCCCGCCCCACCGCCCGGCCTTGGGACAGTTCCGCGTCAACCACGGTAGAGAAATAAAAAAGCAGAAGCAGGCGCAGCGTTCCGTTCGCTGACCCGGCACACCCGCACTGAACCCTCATGACCGAGACTCCCCCCGAACCCATCGTCACCCGCGTAGGGCAGATCGCCTTCGACGATGCGGCGCGCCTGCTCGGCACCCATGGGCTGGTCCTGCACCACGTCGCCGACGGTGCGCCGATCCCCGGCAGTTACTGGGGCGAGCCCGAGGCAGGCATCATCGCCAGCAACGTCTATGTGCGCGATGACACGCCCGTGCATTCGATGCTGCACGAAGCCTGCCATCTGATCGTGCTGCCGCCGGAGCGGCGTGCGCAGGTGCACACCGATGCCACCGATTCGGTGCCCGAAGAAGATGCCACCTGCTACCTGCAGATCGTGCTCGCCGGCCAACTGCCCGGCGTCGGCAGCGCGCGCCTGATGGCGGACATGGATGCCTGGGGCTATACGTATCGTCTGGGCTCCACCCAGGCGTGGTTCGAACAGGACGCCGAAGACGCACGCGCGTGGCTGATTGAACGGGGTCTGCTGGACGGCTGAGCTGTACGTCAGGGCCTGGCCCGCCCGTCCTGGCCACCCTGCACCACGCCTCAGCCAGCAACAACGACTAGCCTGCCAGCGCCCGCAGAGTGATGCCCACGATGTACGCCAGGTAGGTTCCGGTGGCATAACCCATCGTGCCCAGCAGCACGCCCACCGGCGCCAGCGCAGGATGGAACGCCGCGGCCACCACCGGCGCCGATGCAGGGCCGCCGATGTTGCTCTGCGAGCCGATGGCGAAGTAGAAGAACGGCACCCGCAACACCTTCGCCAGCAGCCACAGCAGCACGATGTGCACCGCGATCCAGATCAGGCCGAGCGCGAACAGCCACGGCCGCTCCAGCAGCGCGAGCAGGTCCATCTGCATGCCGATGCAGGCGATCAGGAAATACAGCAGCAGCGAGCCCACGCGTGAAGCCCCCACCCCTTCCAGCGTGCGCGCGCGGGTGAAGCTCAGCGCCAGCCCCAGGGTGGTGGACAGCACCACCACCCACACGAACGGCGCATCCAGGCTGAACTGCGACGCCCACGCCACGTGAATCTTGAACCAGGCCGCCAGCGGCGCGCCGATGGCATGGGCCAGGCCCACGCCGCCGAAGGCCACTGCCACGATCAGCATCAGGTCGGTCAGCGTCGGCACGCGCTCATGCTCGGCCTGGAAGCGCATCACGCGTGCCTTGAGTGCATCGATGGCCGAGGTATCGGCCCCGCTGCGCGCATCGATCGCCGCCGAGCGACCGGCCAGGAAGATCAGCACCGCCATCCACACATACCCCACGCCCACGTCGACCACGGCGAACTGGCCGAAGGTGGTCGCATCGACGTCGAACACTTCACGCATGGCCAGCATGTTCGCGCCGCCGCCGATCCAGCTGCCGGCCAGCGCGGCCATGCCGGCCCAGGTGTCGCCCGCCACCGTTGCCGGATGCAGCGCGCGCATCACCAGGAACGCCACCACGGCCCCGACCATGATGCTTGCCGAGGCCGCCAGGTACATCACCACCAGCTTCGGGCCCAGGCGCAGGATGCCTCGGATGTCCACTGCCAGGGTGAGCAGCACCAGTGCCGCCGGCAGCAGGATGTCGCGCGCCACCGGGTTGTAGAGCGCCGTGTCCTGACCGTCGATCAGCCCGACCGTGTTGTAGATGCCGGGAATCAGGTAACACAGCAGCAGCGCCGGTACGAAGGTGTAGAAACGCTTCCACGGACCCCGCTCGCGCGCGGCGGTCCAGAACACGGCGCCCAGCGTGGCGGCGATCAGTCCGAAGACCACGATGTCATTCTGGATCAGGGCGGTCGACGGCATGCAGGGGTTCCGGTTGCGGAAGAGATGGCACGAAAAAGCGCCGCCCCGGGGGGCGGCGCTCTGGTCCGGCTTACTGGCCGATGTGCTGCTTCAACCAGCCGTTGACCGTATCGTGCCACTGCACGCTGTTGGCCGGCTTGAGCACCCAGTGGTTTTCGTCCGGGAAGTACAGGAACTTCGATTCGATGCCCTGGCGCTGCGCCGCCGTGAACGCGGCCAGCCCCTGCTCCACCGGGATGCGGTAATCCAGCTGCCCGTGGATGATCAGGATCGGCTTCTTCCACTGCGCCACGTGGTTGACCGGATTGAACTTCTCGTAGTTCTCTGCCTTTTCGTAGGGCGTGCCGCCCTGCTCCCATTCGGTGAACCACAGCTCCTCGGTGGCATACCCCATCATGCGCTGGTCGAACACACCATCGTGGTTGACCAGGCACTTGAACGGGCCGTTCCAGTTGCCGGCGATCCAGTTGACCATGAACCCGCCGTAGCTGGCACCCAGCGCGCAGGCCTTGTCACCGTTGAGGAAATCGTACTTCTTCAGCGCCGCGCTCCAGCCCTTCTGCAGGTCTTCCAGCGGGCGGTCGCCCCAGTGCTGGCTGATCGCATCGGTGAAGGCCTGGCCATAGCCGGTGGAGCCGTGGAAGTCGATCATCACCACCGCGTAGCCCTGGCCGGCATAGGTCTGCGGATTCCAGCGGTAGCTCCAGCCATTGCCGAAGCTGCCTTGCGGTCCGCCATGGATCAGGAACGCGACCGGGTACGACTTGCCCTGCTCATAGTTGTGCGGCTTGACGACATAACCGTGCACGGTTTCGTTGTTCCAGCCCTTGAACTCGAACTGCTCGTACTCGCCGAAGCTCACGTCCTTGAGCACCTCACCCGCCGCCGGGGTGAGCGCGCGCAGTTCGCCCAGCGCCTCGCCCGCCGCAGGCAGCATGCCGACCAGCACCTGGTCGTTGCTCTTCAGGCTGTTGCGGGTGATCGCCACGCTGCTGCCGGCCACGTCCACGCCGGTCACGCTGCCCTCGCCCACCAGCCTGCGCACCTTGCCGCTGGCCACGTCCACGGCGAACAGCGGGTGCTCGCCCATGTCATCGGCCGTGGTGTAGATCGTGGCGCCGTCGGCGGAGAGCACGATGCCACCGGCCGAGCGGTCCCAGTCGGCGGCGATCTCGCGCGTCGCGCCGCTGCCCAGGTCCATCGCCATCAGGCCGAAGCGGTCCGCTTCGAACCCCGGGCGCTTCATCGCACGGTAGAACAGCGTCTTGCCGTCGGCACTGAAGACCGGGCCGGCATCCCACGCGGGATTGGCGGCGGTCAGGTTCACCGGCGCCTGCCTGCCGCTGGCGTCGAACCGGTACAGATCGAAGTTGGTCGACCACGGCTCGCCGCGGCCGGCCACACGGATGCTGGCCACCACGCTCTGGCCATCGGGCGACCAGGCGAAATCATCGTTGCCGCCGAACGGCTTGGACGGCGCATCACCGGCCAGGGTCGCGCTCAGCGCGGAGGCGCCCTTGACCGCGCCCGCCTTGCCCGTCGGCAGCGGTGCCACGAACAGCGTATTGCGGCGGCCATCGTTCCAGGTGTCCCAATGGCGCACGAACATCGAATCGAAGACCTGCCCGCTCGCCTTGGCGTCCTTGGCGGTGGCGAGCTTCTTTTCGGTGCAGGCCAGGTCCGAGCCGCAGTCCTGGTAGACGCCGGCGCTGAACAGCACGCGGTCGTCCTGCGGGGACACGTGGTAGCTGTCCACGTCCACCGGGAAATCGGTCAGCTGGCGCGGCGCGGCACCGTCCAGCGGCTGTGCGTACAGCTGCTGGCTGCCATTCTTCGCGCTGAGGAAATAAACGGTGCGGCCATCAGCGGACAGCGAGGCCGAATTGACGTTCCAGCCGGCCGGGGTGAGCTGCCTGGGCGGTGCCGCATCGCGGGTCCGCAGGTTGCGCATGAACAGTGCGGAGCTGGCCTTCTGCGCGCTGTCGACGCTGCGCTTAGCGAACACCACGGTGCCGCCATCGGCGGTGAGCACCGGTGCCGACACCCGGTCCATGGCGATCATGTCGCGGACATCGAGGCCGCGGGCGGCGGCCACGGTGGGCAGCGCCGCGAGCAGGCTCAGCGGCAACAGGGCATGGCGCAGTTTCATCGGGTTCTCCGCAGGACGGCAAAACGTCGATGGTAGGCGCCTGCAGGCGCCGCTGCCTAGCCCATCGGTCATGGGCGCACGCCACACGGGCGGGTGCCGGCGCCGCGGGCACCGCCAGGCGATGCCCTGCGGCGCCCGCAGCGGTCAGCCTGCGCTGGCCTTCCTGCCGGTGCGGTAGATCAGCAGCCCCACCAGGAACAGGACGGCCAGGCCGATCCACTGCGCGCCGGGCAGCGCGAACGGCACCGCCAGCACGTCGGCACGCCCACTGACCACGATCGGGATCGCGATCGCGATGCCCATCAGGGCTTCGCCGGTGATCAGGCCGGCGGCGAACAGCACGCCCGGCTTGTGCACCCGGTCGCGGCCTTCTTCGTCCTCGGCACGCACCTTGTGGAAACGCTCCACCAGATGCGCGATGAGGCCACCGAGGAAGATCGGCACCATCAGTTCAAGCGGCAGGTAGATGCCGATCGCCGCGGCCAGCACCGGCACGCGGAAGCGCTTGCCGGTCTTCTTCAGCCATTCGTCGAGGGCGATGATCACCGCACCCACGCCGGCCCCCATCAGGATGAAATTCCACGGAAGTTCGCCGCCGAACAGGCCGCGTGCGACAGAGGCCATCAGGTTGGCCTGGGGTGCCGCCAGCGCGTTGGGGTGCTCCGGCGTGGGTGCCCCGATGCCGTAGGCGGTGGCAAGCAGGTTCAGCACCGGTGCCATGATCAGCGCGCAGGAGAACGCGCCGATGCCCAGCATCAGCTGCTGCTTCCAGGGCGTGGCGCCGACGATGTAGCCGGCCTTAAGATCCTGCAGGTTGTCTCCGCCCACGGCCGCGGCGCAGCAAACCACCGCGCCGATCATGATCGCGGCCACCGCCCCGAGCGGCGCGCCGAAGGCACCGACCGGCTGCAGCCCGTCCTTGCCCAGCAGCAGCACCAGCACGCCGGAGGCGAACAGGATGGTGGAGATGGTGATGCCCGAAACCGGGTTGTTGGACGAACCGATCAGGCCGGCCAGGTAAGCCGAGACCGAAACGAACAGGAAGCCGGCGACGATCATGATGATCGTCATCGGAATGGACACGTGCCACTGGCCGACGATCGCCTGGTACAGCGCCAGCAGCGGCAGCGTGAACACCACCAGGGCGACCAGCATCCACTTCATCGGCAGGTCGCGCTCGGTTTCGGCCACGGCCGGTCCCGTGCTCTTGCGTGCGGCGGCGAAGCCGCTCCTGACCCCGTTGAGCAGCGAGTTGCGCAGCGAGAACAGCGTCCAGATGCCGCCGATCAGCATGGCGCCCACGCCGAGGTAGCGCATTTTCGCGCCCCAGATGGCGAAGGCGGCATCGGCCGAGGAGGCGGTGGCGATCGAGGCGGCCAGGGCCGGATCGGTCTGCAGGAAGAATGCCTGGTACAGCGGGATGGCGATATGCCAGGTCAGGATCGAACCGGAGACCACCACGATGCCGACGTTGAGGCCGACGATGTAGCCCACGCCCAGCAACGCCGGCGACAGGTTGGTGCCGATGAAGGCGGTGATGCGCGAGCTGCCCAGGTAGGCCGAGGTGGCCCATGCATCGGGAATCAAGCGCATGCCGCTGGCGGCGGCCACCTTGACCACCGCGCCGATCACCGCCGAGACAGCGAGGATCTTCAGCCCCGGGCCCGGATTCTCGCCGGCCTTGAGCACTTCGGCAGCGGCCTTGCCTTCGGGGAACGGCAGCGGATCTTCGACGATCATCGAACGCCGCAGCGGCACCGAGAACAGCACGCCCAACAGGCCGCCCAGTCCGGCGATGCCAAGCACCCACCAGTACTTGAAGTCCGGCCAGTACCCCATGATGACCAGCGCCGGGATGGTGAAGATCACACCGGCGGCGATCGACGAGCCGGCCGAGGCGCCGGTCTGCACGATGTTGTTTTCCAGGATGGAGCCACCGCCCAGCAGGCGCAGCACCCCCATGGAAATGACCGCGGCGGGAATGGCGGTGGCGATGGTCAGGCCTGCGAACAGGCCAAGGTAGGCGTTGGCAGCCGACAGCACCACGGCCAGCACGATGGCAAGCACCACCGCGCGGAAGGTGAGCTGCCTGGGTGCAGCGTGGTTGTTCATTGGAGCCCCTGGAACGGAAAAAATCCCTGCAACGCTAGCGTCCGGGGTCAGGCAAGTCCAGTTCCGGCGACCGATGACCGGATCCTGTCAAAGTGATATGTTATATCCTTTCTGATCCATCGAGCCGCTGCGTCCGCATGTCCCCACCCGCTTCTCCCCGCCTGGCCTCCATCGACCAGCTGCGTGGCACCGTGATGCTGCTGATGCTGCTCGACCATGTGCGCGAAACGTTCTACATGACGCATCAGGTGTCCGACCCGATGGACGTGGCCGACGTCTCGCCGGCGCTGTTCGCCTGCCGCCTGCTCGCCCACCTGTGTGCACCGGTGTTCGTGCTGCTGACGGGCCTGTCCGCCTGGCTGTACGGACAGCGCCATGCCGACCCACGGCGGGCGATCGCCGGTTTCCTGCTCACGCGTGGCCTGTTCCTGGTAGTGCTTGAGCTCACCCTGGTGGGTTTCGCGTGGACGTTCCAGTTCCCCCCCGACACGATCTACCTGCAGGTGATCTGGGCCATCGGCCTGAGCATGGTCGCGCTGGCCGCACTGGTCTGGCTGCCGCGGGCGGTCCTGCTGCCGCTGGCGGTGCTGCTGGTGGCCGGGCACAACCTGCTTGACGGCGTTCATGTGGAGGGCAACGGCGTGCTGGCGGTGCTGTGGAAAATACTGCACCAGCGGGACTGGATCATCCTCGGTGACGGGCTGCGCGCGCGGACCTCGTATCCGCTGCTGCCGTGGATCGGCGTGATCGTGCTCGGTTACCTGATGGGACCGTGGTTCGCGCGCGACCGCGAGCCGGCGCAGCGCCGGCGCTGGCTGCTCGGCGCCGGCCTGGGCGCGCTGAGCGCCTTCGTGCTCCTGCGCGTGCTCAACGGTTACGGCGATGCGCCGTGGAGCGTGGAGGACACCCCGGTGCAGACGCTGATGAGCATGCTCAACCTCACCAAGTATCCGCCGTCGCTGCTGTTCCTGCTGGCAACGCTGGGCGTGGGCCTGCTGCTGCTGCGGCTGTATGAGGTGCCGGCGCTGTCGCGCGCGTTGCAGCCCCTGGCACAGATCGGTGCGGCGCCGATGTTCTTCTACCTGCTGCATCTGTACGTGCTGAAGCTGATGTACCTTGCCGCACTGGCCGCATGGGGCCCTACGGTGGGCGATCTGTACGCGGTGGAATCGGTGGCGGCCCTGCTGCTGATCAGTGCGCTGCTGGCGCTGCTGCTGTACCGGCCGACACGCGCGTTCGCCGCCTTGAAGGCGCGCCGACGCGACATCGCCTGGCTGCGCTACCTGTAACCGCCGGTACTACCCAGGCGCGGGCATGACCGTGATACTGGCGGCTTCCCGCTTGCTGCCCGCCGATGACCGCCACTGCTTCCGACGATTTCCTGGGTCATCCCAAGGGTGTCTACGTCTGCTTCTTCACCGAGATGTGGGAGCGCTTTTCCTTCTATGGAATGAAGGCGCTGCTGCTGCTCTACCTCACCAAGTACCACCTGTTCGACGACCGCGCCGGCCTGGACCTGCTCGGCGCCTACGGGGGACTGGTGTACTGCATTCCGGTGTTCGGCGGCCTGCTCGCCGACCGTTGGCTGGGCATGCGGCGCGCGGTGGTGTTCGGCGGCCTGCTGCTGGTGCTCGGCCATCTGGGCATGGTCTTCGAGGGCCACGCGGCCTACCGGCAGGACGGGGGCGTGGTGCGCGATACCGGCGCATTGATGGTCACCTATCTGTCCCTGGCGCTGATCATCATGGGCGTGGGGTTCCTGAAACCGAACATTTCCACCATCGTCGGCAGGCTCTACGCCGAGGACGATCCACGCCGCGATTCCGGCTTCTCGCTGTTCTACGCCGGCATCAACCTCGGCGCGCTGTTCGCTTCGCTGATCTGCGGCTTTCTCGGCGAGGCCTATGGCTGGCGGTACGGCTTCGGCGCGGCCGGCATCGGCATGCTGGCCGGCCTGGGGATGTTCCTGTGGGGGCAGAAGTACCTGCACGGCCATGCCGAACCGCGCGATCGTCTTGCCCTGCGGCAGCGCATCGCCGGCGTACCGCGTGAGTGGCTGATCTATCTGGCCGCAGTGCTGGCGGTGGTACCGCTGGCCGCGCTGATGTGGGCCGCCGCCAACGGGGCGTTCGCCCTCGGCGGGGAAATCAGCCTGGCGCTGCTGCTGATGCTGGTGGTGCTGGGCGGCGTCCTGGTCTGGTTCGCATGGTTCACCGGCACCCGCTGCACGCCCGTGCAGCGCCGGCAGATGATCGCGCTGATGGCCCTGATCGTGATGGCGCTGGTGTTCTTCACCCTGTACGAGCAGACCTACGGCTCATGGGTCACCTTCACCGATCGGCTGCTGACCAAGGACATCGTGCCCTCGCTGGTGATCACCGGAGGTACCCCGCTGCCCTGGTCGATCCTGTCGCTGGCGCTGGCACCGCTGGCGTTCGTGGCCAGCGCGCGCCTGTCCGAACGCGCTCCCGGCTCGGCGTTGCCACGCCAGGTGTTCATCGCCGTCAGTGCGCTCATCGTGGTGCTGCTGGTCCGCGACTGCCTGGTGATTCCGCAGACGGCCGGCTCGCTGACTTACCTGGGCGGCCTGTTCCTGGTCCTGCTGGCGCCGTTGTTCGCAATGCTCTGGGCCTGGCTCGACCGCCGCCGCGCCGAACCCGGCAAGGCAGTGAAATCGGCCTTCGGCCTGGTCCTGGGCGCGCTGGCCTTCGTGCCGCTGGCGCTGGCCGCCCAGCAGGTCGGTGCCACCGGGCAGATGGCCAGCGTGTGGTGGCTGGTGCTGGCGTATTTCCTGCTGGCGAGCGGCGAGATGTGCCTGTCGCCTGTCGGCCTGTCCGCCGTGAGCCAGCTGGCCGTGCCGCGCGTGGTGAGCCTGATGATGGGCACCTGGTTCCTGGCCACCGCCTTCTCCGAAACCCTGGCCGCCCAGTTCGGCAAGCTCGCCGCAGTGGACAGCGTGGAAGGCCAGGCGCTGGACCTGGCGGCCATGTCGACCCGCTACGCCGACCTGTTCTGGCTGATGACGGGGATCGGGCTGGGCTGCGCGCTGCTGGCCTTCGTCAGTGCCCCGCTGCTGAAACGGATGATGCACGGCGTCAGATGATCCCGGGATGCGGGGACGGGCCTTCACCCCGTGGCGGGGCCCTCCCCTTCTCGCGCGCTGTCAGGGCGCTTTCCCTTCCCCTGCGGCCGCAGGCGCCTGCGCCGTGTCGCCACCCAGGTTCTGCGAAAGAAACGCCAGCAGCTTGCCGTAGTACGCGCGGCGGTGGGCATCGACGTAGAAGCCATGCCCTTCGCGGGGGTAATACAGGCTCTCCACCGGCACGCCTGCCCGCTTCAGCGCCGCTTCCATGCGTTCGGTGTGCTGCACCGGCGCGCGCTGGTCTTCGCCGCCCGCGGCGAGGAATACCGGCACCCTGATCTGGGCGGCCAGGTTCACCGGGGACACGGCGCGTACCTTGTCCACTGGGCCGAGCCACTCGCGCAGGTAGGTTTCGCCGGACATGTGCTGCTGGATGTCGCCGCGGCTGTGCATCATCGGCAGGTCGTACACCCCGACATAGCCGGCCGCGCAGCGGTACAGATCAGGCTCTTTGGCCGCCCCCATCAACGCGGCGTAGCCGCCATAGCTGGCCCCGTAGATGCACACGCGTGACGCATCGGCGATGCCGTCGCGGATCGCCCAGCGGGTGGCATCGGTCAGATCGTCCTGCATCGCCTGGCCCCACTGCTGCGAGCCGGCCTGGGTATGGGCCCGGCCATAGTTGCCAGAGCCGCGGTAGTTCAGCTGCAGCACGGCATAGCCGGCCGCGGCCAGCAGCTGCGATTCGCGATCATAGGTTCCATCGTCGAACACCGAAAACGGTCCGCCGTGCGGCAGCACGACCATTGGCAGCTTTTTCGCCTCCTGCCCGTGCGGGGTCGTCAGGTAGCCGTGCAATGCCAGGCCATCGCGCGCTTTCACGGTAATGGGTCGCACCAGCGCGGCCTTGGCCGGATCGATCCAGCTGCTGCGGCTCACCACGTGCCGGGCAGCCTTGGCGGTCTGGTCGTAGATGAAGAAATCGCCCGGATTGCGCGCCGAGAATGTCTCCACCAGCAGCTTGTCGCCCTCGCGGGTGCTGGAGGCCACGAACACCGCGTTGCCGTCGAACGCCGCCTCCAGGCTGCGGTAGAGCCGCGCATCGGCCGAGCTTTCGTCGAAGAACCGCGTGCGCGGCGTGTCGCCCAGGAACAGCGCGCCCACCGGGATGGCGGTACCAGGCCGATGGATCACCCGCGCCGGGTCCACCACGGGGTCGCGCAGCAACGTACGGCGCTCGCCACTGACCGGATCCCAGCTGACGATCGCGTCCGGCCCCTGCGGCTGCTCGGCGATCAGGTAGGCCAGCGCACCGTCTTCGGAGAATCCGATCGCGCGCTCGATGCGGTGGGTCACCGCCTCATCGTTGACCAGTTTCCAGTTCTCGTTGTTGCGGTCGCGGTAGTAGAGCTTGTTGATGTTGTCCGAACCGGCGCCCAGCGCGAAGCGCGCGTTGCCTGCGGCGTCGGTGGTGAAGCGCGCCCGCTGTACCGGTGAACGGGTGACCGGGATGCGGCGGCCGCTGGTGACGTCCATGCGCTCCAGGCGGGTGTACGGATCGCCGTTGAAGGACGACACCGCGATCAGCACGTGCTTGTCGTCGCCGGGCAGGTCGTCACTGAGGAAGGCGGCGACCGCCTCGGCTTTCTTGCCCGAAATGCGCGTGCCCGTGTGGCCGCCCGTCACCCGGTAACCGACCAGCAGCTCGCCACTGCTGGTGTTGGCCCGCAGCGAGTACAGCTCACCGGTCGGTTGCGGCTGATCGAGCGAGCCGAGCTTCTGCCCCAGCTCGATCAGCACGCGGTCATTGCTGACCCAGTCGAAGCGCGCGGCGTGGTTGTTCTCCGGGGGAACGAACCGGCCCACGATCTGCCCGTCGGCGACGCGGAGGATCGCCACCGCGGTGGATTTCTCCAGGGGAATGGTCGCCGCGTAGTAGTCCCCGCCCGGTGACAGCCGCAGGTCGGTGAAACTGTCACGCTTGAGGTACGCATCCAGGTCCACGTCCCCCGCCACAGCGCCGTACGGCATCACGCAGGCGGCCAACAGCGCCGCCAGAATCGTCTTTCGCATCCTTCTCTCCCATGCAGACACCCTGTCCGCCTTGCACAAGTCTAAGCGGCAGGTGAACGATGCAAAACAGCTGGACACGAAAAAGGGCGGCACCGTCGCCGGTACCGCCCCTGCACACCACACCTTGGAGAGAGTGGAATCAGTGCACGCCGCGGAACGCGAGCGCCAATGCAAGCACGCTCAGGATCACCGCGATCGTGCCATCGAGCACGCGCCACGTGCCTGGCTTGTTGAACAGCGGTGCGAGCAGGCGCGCACCCAGGCCCTGCGCGGTCAACCACAGGCAGCTTGCCGTCACCACGCCGGCGGCGAACGCCATGCGGGCATTGCCGAAGTTTTCCGCGATCGAGCCGATCACCATCATGTCGAGCCAGAAATGCGGGTTGATGAGGGAGAAGCCGACGGCCGCCAGCAGCACCGCGCGGCGGCTGCCATCGTCACTGTCGGCTTCGCCCATGCCACCGCCACCGGCCACGGCACGGCGCGCGGACTTCAGCGCGTACCACGCCAGGAAGGCCACGCCGGTCCACAGCACCGCGGTGGTCAGCCACGGCAGCGCGCTGGTCAGCGTGCGCAGGCCGGCCACGCTGGCGAAGATGAAGATCGCATCGATGGCCGCACAGGTCGCCACGACCGGCACGATGTGCTTGCGCAGGATGCCCTGGCGCAGGATGAAGGCGCTCTGCGCACCGACCACGGCGAACAGGCCGACGCCCGTGGCAGCGCCACTGAACCAGGCGCCGAGGCCGGCGCTGGCGGAAATGATGGAGAACATGACGATGACCCTGGTAACTGATGGGGACGGTGCCTCGCGAAGGCGGACAGCACCGGAACGGGGAGTATTGTCGCGTTGCACCATTCAAAAGCACAGCTAAACTTACTAAGGTCACATTAGAGGAACTTAATCATGCGCATCGACCATGCCCAGCTCCGGGCGCTGGCGGCCGTCATCCGCGAGGGCAGCTTCGATCGCGCCGCGCAGGCGCTGAACGTCACGCCTTCGGCGATCTCGCAGCGGGTGAAAGCGCTGGAAGACCGCATCGGGCGCCTGCTGGTGAAGCGTGGCACGCCCGCCAGCGCAACGGCCGAGGGCCAGCTGCTGGTCCAGCTCGCCGAGCAGACCGCGCTGCTGGAGCACGATGCGCTGCACCGCATGGGGTTGGCCGACGAGGACCTGCCGCAGGCCAGCATTCCCGTGGCGGTCAACCATGACAGCCTGGAAACGTGGTTCCCACAGGCCGCCCAGCTGTTCGCCCAGCGCACCGGCACCACGCTGGACCTGCGCGTGGAGGACCAGGACCACACCGCCGACCTGCTGCGCCAGGGCATCGTGCTGGGGGCGGTGACCACGCTGGACGAACCGGTGCAGGGCTGCCAGATCCATGCGCTGGGCAGCATCCGCTACGCGGCGACGTGTACGCCAGCCTTCCGCGAGCGCTATTTCGGCAAGGGCGTCACCGCGCAGGCGCTGGCCGTGGCCCCGGTGCTGGTGTTCAACCGCAAGGACGACATGCAGGCGCGTTTCTCCCGGCGCCTGTCCGGCGATGACCGGCCCTCGGCCGCGCCGACCTGGTGGATTCCCTCCACCCGCGCGTTCGTGCAGGCCAACCTCGGCGGCGTCGGCTGGACGATGAACCCGCTGCCGCTGGTGAAGCGGCACCTGGACGCTGGCCGGCTGGTCCACGTGCGGCAGCGCGCGTGGGAGGACGTGCCGCTGTACTGGCAGCACTGGAAAGGGGACGTGCAGACCATGGCGCTGCTGACCGAGGCCGTGCTTGAGGCGTCCAGAGCCTTGATCCGGACACGGCGATGAAGGCTCGCGCGCCCCTGTGGGCACCCTTGCACGGGTCAGCAACCTGACCTGCACGACGGTGGGCAGGATGCTGCGTCGCACCAAATCAGGACCGGAAGCGGGTAAAATCCGTCAATAGCGTACGTGTCGAGCATTGATCTGACGGCTTTTAACAGCCCGTCGGGGGCCCGCACGCATTCTTGATTCCCTCCCCCAAGACGGATCCATTTCTCCCATGAAAAAGTTTGGCAAGGCTCTCCTCGCCCTGCTCGTGCTGCTGTTGCTGGTGTCCGTACTGTTCCTGTACTGGCCGCTGCACCAGCGCTCGGTGCCGGCGGCCAGCAACGATAAACCGGTCGATGTCGTGCTCGTCGGCGCCGGCATCATGAGCATCACCCTGGCGACCTACCTGCAGGAACTGCAGCCGGACTGGAACATCCAGGTCTACGAGCGCCTTGACGGCGTGGCCGAGGAAAGCTCGGACGGCTGGAACAATGCCGGCACCGGCCATTCGGCATTCGCCGAACTCAACTACACCCCGGAACTGCCCGACGGCAGCATCGAGACGAAGCGCGCTGTCGGCATCGCCGAGCAGTTCGAGATCTCGCGCCAGTTCTGGTCGCACCAGGTCCGCGAAGGCCGCCTGAGCACGCCGAGCGATTTCATCAATCCAACGCCGCACATGAGCTTCGTCTGGGGCAAGGAGAACATTGATTTCCTGCGCAAGCGCCAGCAGGCACTGGTGCGCAATCCGCTGTTCTACGGCATGCAGTACAGCGAGGACCCGGCCCAGATCAAACAGTGGGCGCCGTTGATGATGGAGGGTCGCGATCCGGCGCAGAAGGTGGCCGCGACCTGGATGCCCCTGGGCACGGACGTGAACTTCGGCGTGATCACCCGGCAGCTGACCGAAGGTCTCAAGCGCGCACCGAACTTCGGCCTGCACCTGGGCCATGAAGTGACGGCGTTGCGCCAGAACGAGGACAAGACCTGGAATGTGACGTTCAAGGACCTCAGCTCCGGCAAGGAAAGCACCACGCGCAGCCGCTTCGTCTTCATCGGGGCCGGTGGCGCCGCGCTGAAGCTGCTGCAGCTCTCCGGCATTCCCGAGTCACGTGATTACGCCGGCTTCCCGGTGGGGGGCCAGTTCCTCGCCTTCCAGGGCCAGGACGTGGCGTCGCGCCACGGCGTGAAGGCTTACGGCATGGCCGAGACCGGCTCCCCGCCGATGTCCGTGCCCCACCTGGATGCCCGCAAGCTGGATGGCAAGCCGGTGGTGCTGTTCGGGCCCTTCGCGCTGTACAGCACCAAGTTCCTCAAGCAGGGCTCGTGGTTCGACCTGTACGCTTCGGTCAACCACAACAACGTCGGACCGATGCTCAACGTCGGCAAGGACAACCTGGATCTGGTGCAGTACCTGGTGGGCCAGGCCCGGCTGGACGATGCCGACCGCCAGGCCGAGCTGGTCAAGTATTTCCCCAATGCGAAGCAGGAAGACTGGAAGCTGGTCACCGCCGGCCAGCGCGTGCAGATCATCAAGCGTGATCCACTGAAGGGTCCGGTACTGCAGTTCGGTACGGAAATCGTCACCGACAAGGATCACACGCTGGCAGCACTGCTTGGGGCCTCGCCGGGTGCCTCCACGTCGCCGCCGATCATGCTCGACCTGATGGCCAAGGCGTTCCCGGACGAGATGAAGGCCGGCTGGGAGCAGCGCCTGAAACAGATCGTGCCCTCGTACGGGCGCAAGCTCAACGAAAGCGCGGCGCTGACCAACGAAATCCGTTCGCTGACCAGCCAGTCGCTGAAGCTGCCCTACCTGGAGGTGCCCGCCGATGTCGGCGCCGGCACCCCGGCGGCGGTGCCGGCACCGGACCAGACCGTGCCGCCGCCGTCTCCGGACACGCGCCACGAGAACAAGGAACTGCAGGCCCTGTAAGCCGCCTGCCACCCTGCCAGGCAGTCTCTGCAACGGCCACCTTCGGGTGGCCGTTGTCGTTTCTGCCGCCTGCGCTGTCGCATATGCCACTGCGAATTGTAAACTTTTCGATAATCATTTACATTTGCGCCCGTTGCCCCCGGTCCTCCGGCGGGCCTGCCCGCCTGCAGACCCTTGTTGCCGGCCAGCCCTGAAAAAAAACGTGTCTGGCGCCCAAGCCGGCCACGCCCTGTCCGCCTTTCCCGACCTTATCAGCGACCCCACATGACTGCCTTCTCTTCGTTCCGCCCTGCTCCGCTGGCCGTGGCCTTGGTTGCCGCCCTGGCGGCCTCTCCCGTGTTCGCTGAGGCCAGCCTGCTGGCCGATGCCAGTGCATCGGCCACGGCCAAGACCCTGGACCAGGTCAGTGTGCACGGCAGCCGCGCAGTGCCTTCGAGCACCACCCGCCTGCCGATCACCCTGCAGGAAACGCCGCAGTCCACCAGCGTGATCGGACTGGAGCGCCTGCAGGACGAATCGCTTTTCAGCATCAACGATGTGATGCGCAACGTCACCGGCGTCAATGTCTCGTTCTATGACACCCAGCGCCCGCTGTACTACGCCCGTGGCTTTGCCATCACCGATTTCCAGGTTGACGGCCTGCCCACCTACAGCGGCGCGACCAACCAGGAATACGACACCGCCTTCTACGACCGCGTCGAAGTGATCCGCGGCGCCAATGGCCTGCTCAGCGGCGCCGGCGTGCCTTCGGCCACGGTCAACCTGCTGCGCAAGCGTCCGGGCAGGGAGTTCGACGCGTCCTTCGCCGTCAGCGCCGGCACCTGGGATTTCCGCCGGATGCAGGCCGACGTCACGGCGCCGCTGACCGCCGACGGGCGCTTCCGCAGCCGTGTGGTCGCCGCCTGGCAGGACAAGGACTTCTATTACGATCGCTACAGCGAGGACAAGATGTCCGGCATGGCGGTGCTGGAAGGCGACCTGACCGAGTCCACCACGGTCACCCTCGGCTTCCAGACACAGGACAACAACCCCACCGCAACGACCTGGGGCACGGTGCCGTTCTTCAACAGCGATGGCAGCTTCGCGCACCTGCCGCGCAGCACCAACCTGGCTCCGGACTGGGCGAAGTGGCAGCGCCAGACCAGCACCGCCTTCGCCAACCTGGAGCAGCGCTTCGGTGAGAACTGGCTGCTGAAGGTCAATACCGCCTACACGCGCGGCAACGTGCAGAACGTGCGCGTGTATGGCAGCGGCTACCCGGATCCGGCCACCGGTGCCGGCGTGTACCTGCTCGGTGCGGCCGGCGAGACCGACGACACCCGCAAGGGCGTGGACGTGTTCCTGTCAGGCACCTTCGGGCTGTTCGGCCGCGAGCATGACGTGGTGCTGGGCGGCAGCTTCTCCGACCTGCAGTCCACCGCCTGGACCATGACCCCGACCGGCGGCTGGCGCTACGACATTCCCAACATCCACACCTGGAACGGCGATGCCCCGGAACTGGTCGTCAGCCGCACCGGCGCGCACCGCGATGCACGCACCACCCAGCGCGGCGTGTATGCCTCCACGCGCCTGCGCCTGGCCGAACCGCTTTCGCTGATCGCCGGCGCGCGCCTGAGCTCGTGGGAAACCCGGACCCGTGCCTATAACGCGGCCAACCGGTACACCGCCACCAGCGGCGCCTACAAGGTCGATGACGAAGTCACGCCCTACGTGGGCCTGGTATATGACATCACGCCGAACGTCGCCGGCTATGCCAGCTACACCGAGATCTTCAACCCGCAGAACTACAAGGACAGGAACGAAAACCTGCTGGCGCCGGTGGAAGGCTCCAACCTGGAGGCGGGTCTCAAGTCGCAGTGGCTCAATGGCCGCTTCACCGCCAACGCGGCGGTGTTCGAAGCCCGGCAGGACAACTATGCCGTGCGCGATGCCAGCGTACCCGACGGCTCGCTGAGCGATGGCAGCTCGGCCTACATCGGCATCAACGGCACCAAGGCCCGCGGCTGGGAAATGGACCTCAATGGCGAAATCCTGCCGGGCTGGACGATCAATGCCGGTTTCACCCACGTCAAGGTCACCCGCGCCGCCACCGATCTGCTGTATGCGAACCTGCCGGAGGATTTCCTGCAGCTCAACACCAGCGTGCGGCTGCGCGGTGCGTGGGAGCGGCTGACCCTGGGCGGCGGCGTGCAGTGGCAGAGCAAGGTGCAGGCATTCAACGTGCCCTACCCGACCGGCGGCACGGTCACCGTGAACCAGCCGGCGTACGCGCTGGTGCAGTTCAACGCCAACTACCGCATCAGTGACAGCTGGACGGCCACGCTCAGCGTGCGCAACGCGCTGGACAAGACCTACTGGGCCAACCTGGACTACAACAATTACGGCGAGCCGCGCTTCGTCGCCTTCAGCCTGCGCTGGCGGTACTGAGCACAGGCCGGGTGGCGCGTGGAGGGGCGGATCCTCCACGCTCCACCGGCAGCCGCATGACACAATGCGCGCTGCACGCACGAAGAAGAACGACACCATGATGCACAACGTGATTTTCGATACGGACCCGGGCGTCGACGACGCCCTGGCCCTGCTGTACCTGCACAAGCACCCGCAAGTGAACCTGCTGGCCGTTACCACCGTGTTCGGCAACGCCGCTGTGGCGTCCACCACCCACAATGCGCTGTTCCTGAAGCAGGCGTGGGGCTTCGATGCGCCGGTGGCCCGAGGCGCTGCCGGCCCGCTGCAGCCGGAGGCGCAGCCCGAAGCCTGGCCGGTGCACATCCACGGCGACAACGGCCTCGGCAACCACCCGGTGCCTGCGCAGCTGGACGTCAGCGCGGACCCGCGCCCGGCCCATCAGCTGATCATCGACATGGTGCGCGCGCAGCCCGGGCAGATCACCCTGGTCGCCGTGGGCCGCATGACCAACCTCGCCCTGGCCCTGCACCACGCGCCGGAGATCGCTTCGCTGGTGCGGAGCGTGGTGATCATGGGCGGTGCCTTCCATGTCAACGGCAACATCACCCCGGCGGCGGAAGCCAACATCTGGGGCGATGCCGAAGCGGCGGACATCGTATTCACCGCCAGCTGGCCGCTGATCGCCATCGGCCTGGATGTCACCACGCAGGTGGAGATGGATCGCCACGGACTGGATGCGCTCGCCCACGTCGGTGGCGCCGATGCCGACCTGGTCCGCGCGCTCTCGCAGGACTACGTGGATTTCTACCTGCAGGCCGGTCACAAGGGCATGGTGGTGCACGACTGCTGCGCGTGCATCGCCCTGACCCGCCCGGAGCTGTTCGAGTACGAGCACGCCAGCGTGCGCGTGGCCACCGATGGCGTGGCGCGCGGCATGACCATTCCCAAGCCGGCCGGCATGGCGTTCGGCCCGAGCGTGTGGGACGGCCAGGCGATGCAGTCCATCGCCATCGGCGTGGATGCCGCAGCGGTGCTGGCGGACATCGAGAAGACCCTGGCGCTGTGAGGGTCGCGCCGCCCGGCGCTACGGCGTCGGGCGGGTTTCCGGCAGGCGCCACAGCACCGGCAGCACCAGCACCGCCACGATCGCGATCATCGCCCCCGGTGCGGCGGACCACCCGCTGCGTTCCACCCACCACTGGGCCAGCCACGGCGTGGCCCCGCCGAATACCGCCGTGGCCATGGTCACGCCCAGCGCGAGCCCGCTCAGGCGCCCTTCGCCGGGGAACTGCTCGGCCGTGGCCGAGGCCGCCACCGCGCTGATGCCACCGGCCACGCAGGCCAGCACCACCGCCGCCACGATCACCCCTGCTTCGGTGCTATCGGCCATCAGTGCGAACAGCGAAAGGGGAAGCAGCGCCGAGAGCGCCGTCAATCCCAGCAGCACTGGACGCCGCCCCCAGCGGTCCGAGAGCAGCCCGAACACCGGCGTGGCGCCGATCACGGCTACGGCCGCCACCGTGGACAGCCACAGGGCCTGCCCTTCGCTGCGGCCGCTGGCATGCAGGAACGCCGGCACGTAGGTGATCCCCACGTAGTAGGTGATCGAGCCCAGCGCGGAGATCGCGAATGTCCTGGCCACCGCCCCCGGGTGGGTGCGCAGGATCTGCCGGATCGGTGAAGCCGGCACACTTCCCTCCCGTTTCTGCCGTTCGAACTCGGGCGATTCATGCATGCCCGAGCGGGCAAGCAGGATGAGCAGGGCCAGCGCCGCGCCGACGAAGAACGGGATGCGCCAACCCCAGCCGTCCAGATCGGCCTGCGGCAACAGCGCCACCGTCAACGCGGACAGCGCCACCGCCAGCAGCGCGCCCACTTCGCTCGCGGCCGAGGCCAGCGAAGTCACCAGGCCACGACGCTGTGGCGGCGCACTTTCAAGCAGGTAGGCCACCACGCCGGTGTATTCCCCGCCTACGGAGAAGGCCATCACGCAGCGCAGGACCAGCAGCATCACCCCCGCACTGGCACCGATCTGCGCATGGGTGGGCAGCAGCGCGGTGGCGAGCATCGCCGCAGCCATGAGCGCCATCGACGCGAGCAGCATCCAGCGGCGTCCGAGGCGGTCGCCAAGGTGACCAAAGCACAGCGCTCCCAGCGGTCGCATCAGATAGGAGACCGCGAAGCCGGCCAGCGTTGTGAGCAGTGCCTGCTCACCGCCGCCGAAGAACACGCGCGAAAGGACTGTGGCGAAGTAGAGATACAACGTGAAGTCATACCACTCCACGGCGGTGGAGAGTCCTGCGATCCAGATCGAGCGTTGCCGCATCGACGCCATGTAAGACTCCATTTCCCTAATGGGATATCAGCCTTCGCAGCAGAGCCGCGTCGGAATTAACGACCCTGTCACAGAACACGCCGTTGAAAGCGTTGCCTTCCGTCTATGCCGCATTGCGGTGTCATCTTAACTCCCGGCAATCCCTTCCTGATCACCCCCTGGCGATATCGGTAGATGCGCCGCTCCGCTGCGTGAAGGGCCAGCAACGCGCTCGAACTTTCAGCGTATCTATCCATTTCATTCCATTGATAGAAAACCCTTAGTTTTGGTCTGAAAAACTGCGCACTTTGTCACTCAGCCGCGTTGATTCGCGCTCCTAGACTCCAGCCTCCCTTGCTCGATACGGACGCTGTTCCATGACGCAGAATTCCTTGAACGTACATGCGCTGGCTACCGCAGGCTGGCCCACCCGACAGCTGCTGGAACATCCCCATCCTGGCATCAGCCAGCTGAGTCATGGCCCGGAAGCCACGCCAGCCTTCGCCAGCGTCACTGAGGCGTTCGAGCATCAGGTGCGCGTGCATCCAGAGGTCGTCGCTGCCAGACACGGCGATCAGCAGATGACTTACGCCGAACTCGACCGCCATGCCGAAGCACTGGCCCAGGCACTGACCGAGGCAGGCGTTCGTCCGGGAGATGCGGTGGGAGTGTTCGTCGTGCGCTCGCTGCCGATGCTGGTGGGCATCCTGGCGGTGCTGAAGGTCGGGGCTGCCTACGTTCCGCAGGACATCCGCATCACGCCACCGGCCACGCTCGCACGGATTGTCGGCCATGCGCAGTGCCGCGTCGTCCTTTGCATGCGCGGAACGGCGCGGATCGAGGGACTCGCGCCCGACGTCCCGCAGTTCGTGATCGAAGATGTGATGACCGATCGTGGAGAGGCCGCCAGCACGCGTCCGCAGCGCCTGCGTCCGGCCCATCCAGCCGGGCTTTGCATGATCCTTTTCACCTCGGGCACGACGGGCACGCCCAACGCCGTGCAGGTGAGCCATGACAATCTCTGCAACCTGCTGCTCACCGCACCCGGCAACCTCGGCATGCGCCCGGGCCTGCGGACCGGGCAGATGATGAACATCGCCTTCGACATGGCCGCCTGGGAGATCCTCGGCGCGCTGTGCAACGGGGCCACTCTGGTGATCCGCGGCAGCGATCTGCAGGCCTGCGCCGAGCAGGTGGAGGTGCTCATCGCCACCCCGGCGATGCTGGCCCGTATCGATCCTGACCGTTGCACGCGGGTGCAGGTCGTTGCGGTGGCCGGTGAAACCTGTCCGGAAGCACTGGCCCAGCGGTGGAGCGCGCGGTGCCGCTTCTACAACGGCTGCGGCCCCACCGAGACCACCATCGTCAACACCCTGCATCCGTTCGCCAGCGGCAGTCGCAGCGGTCTCGTCCCGATCGGCCGCCCCACGCCCAACAACACCGTCTACGTCCTCGATGACGACCTGCAACCCTGTGACGTGGGCGTGCCCGGAGAACTGTGGGCCGGTGGCCGCGGTATCACGCGTGGCTATCTGGATGATCCCGGACTGACGCAGCAGCGCTATCGTCCCGATCCTTTCCTTGGCGACGGCTGGCTGATGTTCCGCACGCGTGACCTGGCACGCTGGAACGCCGACGGCAATCTCGAGCATCTTGGTCGCGTGGATGACCAGGTCAAGATCCAGGGCTTCCGCGTGGAATTGGAAGCAATCTCGCGACTGCTTGAACGCCTGCCCGATGTGGACCAGGCAGTGACGCTGAAGACCCCTGACAACCAGCTTGCGGCCTTCGTCAGCCCGGATTCGGTGAACGTCGAGCGTGCCACCCGCCACCTGCAGAAACTGCTGCCCTACTACAGCG
The DNA here is from genome assembly GCF_011761925.1 of Xanthomonas sp. 60. Taxonomy (NCBI): domain Bacteria; kingdom Pseudomonadati; phylum Pseudomonadota; class Gammaproteobacteria; order Lysobacterales; family Lysobacteraceae; genus Xanthomonas; species Xanthomonas sp. 60. Next base: position 402,423 of record NZ_JAASQW010000002.1, read on the forward strand.
TGCCGCAGCGCGTGACGCCGCTGCCGCGGCTGCCCCTGACGCCACGCGGCAAGATCGACCGGGCCCCATTGCAACGGATGGCGGCCACGGCGGTTGTGGCGGATACGTCGTCCTCCAACGACCCGGAAGGCGCCGAGGACCCCCTCCCGGCGCCCCTGCCGCTGCGCCGACGCTGGCTGCATCTGCGCCTGTTCAGTCACTACAACCGCCTGTTCGCGCTGGTCTGCGTGCTGAATGTGTGTGCGGCGCTGCTGATCGCGGGCGATCCGCTGGCGTGGTCGGGCACCAGCATGAAACTGCTCTCACCGCCCGGACTGGTGGTGCTGAACATCGTGGTGGCGGTGCTCATGCGGCAGAGCCTGGTCATCAATGGTCTGTTCCGCCTGGCCACGCGCGCGCCCCTGCGATGGCCGCTCGCGGTGCGTCGTGAACTGGCGAAGGTCTACCACTTCGGCGGCCTGCACACCGGCTCTGCCACCGCTGCGCTGGCGTGGTTGCTGCTGACCGTGGTGCTGATGCTGCGCACGCCCGGCACACCCACGGCAGCACTGGCCAGCGCCACCGCGCTGCTGCTTCTCTGGACGGGCATGGCGCTGACCGCCCTGCCCCCCGTCCGACGCAAGATGCACAACCTGTTTGAGCACGTGCACCGCTTTGCGGGCTGGAGCAGCCTGGTCGCCAGCGCGTGGCTGGTCGTGGCCCTGCTGCCTGCGCCGCAGGGCCTGGATGCGTTGCTGCACGCGCCGGCGGCCTGGTTGCTGCTGCTGGCGACGGCGAGCGTGCTGTTGCCATGGCTCGGCCTGCGGCGCGTACCGGTACGGGCCGAACGGCTGTCCACCCATGCCGTCATCCTGCACCTGGCGCGGCGTCGCACGCCGTTCCCAGGATCCTCCAACGCCATCGCGCGCTCACCGCTCGGGCAATGGCACGGGTTCGCGTGCATCCCTTCGCCCGGCAAGCACCCGTTCCGGTTGATCGTCTCGCGGGCAGGCGACTGGACCGGCGAGCTCATCGATTCGCCACCTGCTCACGTCTGGATCCGCGGATTCACCACCGCAGGGGTCGCCAACGTCGAGACGCTGTTCCGCTCAGTGGTCTACGTCGCCACCGGCAGCGGCATCGGCCCGGTGCTGCCCCACCTGCTGGCGGGGCGTGTTCCCGCGCGCCTGGTCTGGTCGGCCCGCAGTCCGCGCCAGACCTATGGCGACGGCGTGGTCGAGGAGATCCTGCAGGCCGTGCCCGACGCCCTCATCTGGGATACGGCCGTGGACGGCAAGCCGGACCTGCTCGCGCTGGCGTGGCGCCTTGCGCGCCAGTCCCGTGCGGAGGCGGTGATCTGCATCTCCAACCAGCGCCTCACCCAGCTCGTCGTTGAAGGCTGCGAGGCGCGTGGCCTGCCTGCCTATGGCGCGATCTGGGATTCCTGAGCCGGGCCCTGCGTGCCCGCCCGGGCGCGCAGCGTCACCTGGGTGATCTCCGAAGGTACACCGATGCGTGCCGCGAAGCCTGGCCACAACCCGGCGCCATTGCTGACGTAGAGCGTCATCCCGTCCACCGCGTACCGGCCGGACACATAACCGCCGTTGGCGCGCTTCACCAGCTGGTCCATGCCGATGATGTGGCCCCCGTGAGTATGTCCGGAGAGCTGCAGCGCCACGCCGCGGGCGGCATTGCGGCGCGCCTGGCCAGGCCGATGATCGAGCAGGATGACCGGCGCCGCTGGATCAGCGCCCACCAACGCGGCGTCCAGGTCAGGCAGCGGCAGTCCATAGCGCGAGGCCACCGGATCGGTCACGCCCGCGATGGTCAGCGCCGCATCGCCGCGGCGCACCCGGGTGTGGCTGTTTTCCAGCACCGTCATGCCCAGCTGCCGGAAGGCCCGCATCCACTGCGCGTACTGCGCGTAATACTCATGGTTGCCGGTGATGGCGATAACGCCGTCCGCTGCGCGCAGGTCCGCGAAATGCCGTGCAGCGTCCGCCCGTGCGCTGACGTCACCGTCGATCAGGTCGCCGGTGATGACCACCAGGTCCGGCTGCAGCGCATTGGTCCGCGCAACGACACGGGCCAGCCAGTCGCCGGTGAGCAGGCGGCTGACATGGGTATCGGTGAGCTGCACCACGCGGTAGCCCTCGAACGCGGCGGGAAGTCCGTCCACCACCACATCAAGCGTGCGTACCTTGGGCACGGCCATGCCCTGGCTGACCCCGAACACCGCCAGCACCAGGGCGATGCCTGCACTTGCCGGCCGCAGCCAGCGCACACGCAATGCGCGGACTGCCCGCGCCGAGCGCAGCAGGCGCGCAAGCAGCAGCGCCGCGTCCAGCAGCAGCAGGAACAGGGCACCCAGCAGCAGGGCGGTAAAGCCGGTGGCCAGCACGGCGATGGCCATTTCCGGAATCTCCGGCGAAGCCATCGTGCCCGCGAACTGCGCCACGATGCGATGGTGCAGGGCCATGGCGAATACCAACAGGCCAAGCAGCAGGCGCACCGCCACTGGCAGGCGCAGCGGCCAGACCAGCCGAAGCACGATGTACAACGCGAGAACAGACGCAACGACGCTCAGCACAGGCAACTTCCCGGATCAGGCCAACGTAGGGAATGCGAGGGTACTAGGTTCGCGTGCACGCCGCCGCCGAGCCGCAGCCAGCGGCGATCGGTGGCCCGTGGGGGCGCCGGACATTCGCGCCGTCCCCGCTTTGTCCACCCCGGTACGGGAAATCACCGCGTGGAGCGGTGCGGCGGGGGCTGGGTGTGCCCACGACCGCCGGACACGCCTGACCCGTCTCGCCGTGCAGGTTCATCGCGACATTGCGCCGACACGCGGTGCGCCACCCTTGCCCGTCTGTCCCGGTTGGAAATGCCCCCTCATGAGCACTGTCTTCATCATCGGTGGCGCCGGCAAGGTCGGCCGGGCACTGGCCGCCCAGCTCGCCAGCCGCGGCCATCGCGTGCGTGCGCTCCATCGCAGCACCGCGCAGGCTGCGATGCTGCAGCAGCTGGGTGCAGTTCCCGTCGCCGGCGACCTGGTGGCGATGGATGCGCATGCGCTGGCCGAGCAGCTCGATGGCAGCGAGGTTCTGGTCTTCACTGCCGGTGCCGGCGGCAAGGGCGGCGTGGAGGCCACCCGTGCCGTCGACGGTGCGGGGCTGGAGAAGGCGGTAGCCGCCGCACGGCTGGCCGGTGTACGCCGGCTGCTGCTGGTATCCGCGTTTCCCGAAGCCGGCCGTGGCACGGTGGTTTCAGATACGTTCGAGGTCTACATGGCGGTCAAGAAGGCCGCCGAAGTCCACCTCGCCCAGTCCGACCTGGACTGGGTGATCCTGCGGCCGGGCACGCTGACCGACGCACCGGGCACGGGGCGGATCAACGCCGGTCCCGCCATCGCCTATGGCGAGATCGCGCGCGACGATGTCGCCGCCACGCTGCTGGCGCTGATCGAACGGCCGGCCATCAGCCGGGTGATCATCGAAGCGACGGCCGGCGACACCCCGATCGCCGAAGCGCTGGGCGGCTGAGCGGACCCTCCCTTGATGTTCAGGGCGCGCTGGACGGCCCCTGCAGTCGCGACTGCCACGACTCCACCTCGCCTTTCTCCAGCCGCCGCTGCAGCAGGTTCTTCCATGACGGGGGCAGCGGCAGGAGGCTCGCCTCGCGCAGCACCTCGGCGCGCAGCGCACGATCGAACAGCACGCTCATCAGGCGGCTCAGGGGCCACTCGGCACATGGACGCTCGATGACGGCCATCGTGTCACCGGCCCGCACCGTGCCCGGCTCCAGCACACGGTAGTACCAGCCCGTGCGCCCGCTGGACTGCATGGCCCGTGCGATCTCCGGATGGCCGAAGCGGTCGTTGAGTTTCCAGCAGGGCTGCCGCCCCTGCGACACCTGCAGGGTGGCCGTGCCTACGCGGATGACGTCGGCCAGATGGATGTCCGCCTCCGTCCAGCCGGTGCTGGAGAAGTTTTCACCGAACGCGCCCGCCGTCTCAAGGAGCGGATGCGCGTGGAGCCCGCGCCAGAATCCATAGTGTTCGAACGGATAGTGGTGGATGGCCTTGTCCGGCCCGCCATGCACGCGCCGGTCACCCTGCTCGTCGCCCTCGATGCCTTCGGCGTGCACGCACACGGGCCCAGGTACGGGGGATTTCGCGATGGCACTGAGGCTGCCCGGCCGCGTGTAGGGCACCGCGCGGCCGGTGAAGATCGCGGTGAGGTGGGTCCCGGAACAGTGCACGGTCATGGACGGTCGTCCTGCTGGGGAACAAGGGTCGACTCGTCGTCGGTGCGGTGTGCGAACATCGCATTTAGCTGCGCGCCCGTGGGTGCCGTGGCGACGGCATCGAAGGCACCCTGCTCGATGATCGCCCTAGAGGCATCCAGGAACCCGGCCCAGGCACTGCGCGCAAGGGAACCGCCAAGGCTGATCCGCCGCACGCCCAACGCCGCGGCTTCGCTGAAAGACATCGAGCCGGAAGCGCCCAGCAGCAGGTTGACGGGCAGGCCATTGGCGGCGGCCAACACCGCGCGGACCTGGTCGGGCGTGCGGATGCCGGGCGCATACAGCACATCGGCACCCGCATCGGCATATGCCCGCAGCCGCGTCACGGTGTCGTCCAGATCAGGACAACCAACAAAGAAGTTCTCCGCACGCGCCACCAGCATCACATCCGGCGCATGGCGATCGATGGCCGCGCGTGCCGCGCGCAGGCGTGCCACGGCATCGTCGAGCGTACGCAGCGGCTGCCGGGGATCACCGCTGGCATCTTCGATGGACAGCCCGGCCAGCCCGGTGTCCAGGGCCATGCGCACGCTCTCGTGCACGGCGTCCGGGTCCACGCCGAAGCCGTCTTCGAAATCCGCGTTCAAAGGCAGATCGGTAGCCCCGGCGAGCATGCGCAGGTGCGCGAGCACCTGATCGCGGCTCATCGCGCCATCGGCGTGGCCGCAGGACCACGCGTGCCCCGCGCTGGTCGTGGCCAGCGCTTTGAATCCCAACCCGGCCAACGCAACCGCGCTGCCCACATCCCACGGATTGGGCAGCACGAAACATCCGCGTTCGTGCAGCGCACGGAACGCTGCGCGGCGGGCCTGCAACGCCTGGTTCGTCATCGGAGCACCGTCACTTCGCTTTCAGGTGCGCCCATGATGCACGCCGCATGCCCCCTGCGGAGCGTGGCCATGCTGAAATACCGGCACGCATCCTGGAGCAACGAGGTGGCAATGGAGATTGAAATGGGCGCAGGCAACCCACGCACACCCGCCGCCGGGGACCGCGGCGACGGGCTCGAGCAGGGCCAGTGGCTCAACACCCCGGCCGAGCACGCGTTCGATGGCAGCGGTGCACTGCATCTGGTGACCGGCGCCAACACGGACTTCTGGCGCGAAACGCACTACGGCTTCACCCGCGACAGCGGTCATTTCCTGGGCATCCGCACCCCCTCCGCATTCACCTGCCAGCTGCGCATTCGTGGCACATACGAAGCCCTGTACGACCAGGCGGGCCTGATGGTGCGCGTGGATGCCCAGCGCTGGGTCAAGGCCGGTATCGAAGTGAATGATGGCCACGCAATGCTCAGCAGTGTGCGCACCGATGGGGGCTCGGACTGGGCCACCGCACCCTACGGCGATGATCCGGCGGACTTCTGGATGCGCGCCACCGTGTCCAATGCGGTGCTGCGCCTGCAGGTTTCCCGCGATGGCCGGCAGTGGCCCCTGGTGCGGCTGTGTCCCCTGCCCGCAGCATCGCATTACTGGGCCGGCCCGATGGCGTGCAGCCCGGAGCGCGGCGGATTGCGGGTGAGCTTCTCGGACTGGACGCTGGGGCCGGCGTCGCTGAAAGATCTGCACGATCTGACGTGAGCTGCGCCGTGCGGACATGAAAAAGCCGCGCACCCCGGTGGACTGCGCGGCTTGAGGTGCATACCGCAGCGGGAAGGCGACGCCCTCCCGCTGCCCCGGCATCACAGCGCGATGCGGATACCCGCGTTGACGCTGTTGTTTTCCACGCCCGACCCCTGCTCGGTGCTGATGCCACCGTACAGGTAGCTCGAGGCCCCCAGTCGCACGGTGCCCTGCAGCTGGGCCCGGCCGAAGGCCTTGCCCGCCTCGGCGGCGGACAGGTCCACGCGCTGGCCCGCCAGTGCGGTGGTCACCGTGGCCTGGCGCACCTGGCCGTGGTTGAGGCCCGCCTGCAGGCCGAACTGCCAGGTCGCACGCGCCGCCAGCGGGTTGTCCACCAGCGAGCCGACCGACAGGCCGAGCGTGGCGCGGCTGCCTTCGGCCTGCAGACGTGCAACGTCCAGCGCAGCCAGGGAGTCGCCACCTTCGCGGTAGGCATTGCGCTCCACCTTCTGCCAGTTACCGCGCAGCGACGGCTGCCAGCTCAGGCCTGCCGCCGTGAACGGCAGGCTGACACCAACGCTGGCCATGCGCGTGGTACCCGACGCCTTGCCGGCCAGCACGCCATCGGCGCTCAGGATGTCCGGACGCTGGCTTTCCCAGCGATCGGCCGAGTAGGACAGCATGCCGTCCAGCACCACCGCACCCGCCCGGGCAGCGCCGTAGGCAAAGAACGCGTTGCTGTCGAGGGTGTTGTCCAGCGGACTGCGCTCCAGCTCCGAGGTCGTGCGGCCCAGGCCGGCACCCCACGCCACAGTCGAGGAGCGGTACACGTCGATACCGGCGCTGGCGCGACGCTGGCGGGCATCGAAGCGGTCGGCGCTGGCATCGGCGTCCACCGACACATCCCCGTAGCCGATGTTGGCCCACAGCAGCTGTTCGATCCGCGTGCTGGAGGCATCCACCAGCACGCCCTGGCCCAGCCGACCGGTCACATCGTCGGCCAGTGCGGTGGCGTTGGACTGGGCGAGCGCGGCCAGCTTGGCGTGGTTCTCGCCGGTCAGGGCGGTGACCAGCACCGGCAGTGTCACCGCATCCTGCTGCCACACCGTGCGCAGCAGATCGGTCTGATCGGCGGTCGCAGTGCCGGCGTCGCTGGCGTCCACCAGCGTATCCAGTGCAGCCGCCGTGGCCAGGCCGTTACCGTTGACCTTGCCCACCAGGTCGGCGCTGTAGGCCGTCGGTGTCACGTACAGGTCGATGTCGAAACCGGTGGTGTAGTACACCTGGAAACGCGTGCTGGCGGCCAGGCCCTCGGTCGGCTGCAGCAGCCTGTCGAAGGTTCCGGTGACGCCGCCCTCGCCACTGACGATGCGGAACATGTCGCCCACCTTCGGAGTGAAGGTGTTGCTGGCATTGCCGCTGATGCCGCGCAGCAGGGGCTGCAGGGTGCCGTTGGCCACGAACCGTCCGGCCGCGCCGGACACCAGCAGGCGCGAGTAATTGCCCGCTCCGGCGCCGGTGCCATAGCCGTCGATATCGATCTGCAGCGTGGCCGCGTCGGTCAAAGTGACCGTACCCGTCACCGCCAGCGTACCCGGCGAGTTGCCCGGGGCGAGCGTGCCATCGACGCGCATGTTGCCGGCGATGGCGCCCGTGCCGCGCACCGTGCCGGCACGTTCAACCTGCACGTTGCTCAGCAGCACGCCGTTGGCACTGAGGGTGCCTTCGTTGACGCAGGTGCCATTGGCCAGGACCGCGGTGCCCGCCATGTTCAGGCGACCCGCACCGCTCTTGATGAAGCAGCCGGTACTGCGCGAGCCATCCAGCAGGCCGGTCAGCTGCGTCGTGGTGCCCGAAGCCACGTCCAGCGTGGCCTCGCCCATGACCAGCAGCGGCTGCGATAGCCGGGTGTCGACCGTCGTGCGCAGGGTCGCATCGTTGATCGCCACGGCACCAGAACCCAGGCCGCCGGCATGCGCCAGCACCACCGTGCCGCCACTGATCACCGTGCCGCCCGCGTGGCTGTTCGCCGCGCCAAGTACCAGCGTGCCCCGGCCATCGGCCACCAGGGTGCCGCCGCCGCTGATCGGACCGTTGACGGTCAGGGTGCTGCCTTCGCCGCTGCGCAGCGCGCCCACGCCATCCAGCACCATCGACCGCCCGGTGATCATCGAAGAAGACGTCTGCAGCACGCCGCCGTTGAAGGTCAGGCCACCTGCGGCATCACCGAGGTTGCCGTCGCTGCTGACATTGAGCACGCCACCGTTGAGGGTGGTGCCACCGGTGTAGGTATTCTGGCCCGACAGGGTCAGCTCACCCTCATTCACCGTGGTGCCACCGCTGTGGCTGACCGTACCGGTCAGTGCCAGGCCGCCCTCGCCGTTCTTGATCAGGCCGCCGGTGCCGGACACATCGCCGCTGTTGGTCAGCGTGGTGCTGGTGTCGGTGTTGAAGGTGCCGTTACCCGCCAGTGTGACGTCGCGATCGCTGTTGACGTCGCCGGTGGTGTGCAGCTCGCCGCCGTTAAAGGTCAGGCCGCCCGCCGCATCACCGAGGTTGCCATCGCTGCTGACATTGAGCACGCCACCATTGAGCGTGGTGCCGCCGGTGTAGGTGTTCTGGCCCGACAGGGTCAGCTCACCCTCATTCACCGTGGTGCCACCGCTGTGGCTGACCGTACCGGTCAGTGCCAGGCCGCCTTCGCCGTTCTTGATCAGGCCACCATTACCCGACACGTCACCGCTGTTCGTCAGCGTGGTGTTGGTATCGGTGTTGAAGGTGCCGTTGCCTGCGAGGACCACGTCACGATCACTTTTGACGTCGCCGGTGGTGTGCAGCACGCCGCCATTGAAGGTCAGGCCACCTGCCGCATCACCGAGGTTGCCATCGCTGCTCACGTTGAGCACGCCACCGTTGAGGGTGGTGCCACCGGTGTAGGTGTTCTGGCCCGACAGGGTCAGCTCACCCTCATTCACCGTGGTGCCGCCGCTGTGGCTGACCGTACCGGTCAGTGCCAGGCCGCCCTCGCCGTTCTTGATCAGGCCGCCGGTGCCGGACACATCGCCGCTGTTGGTCAGCGTGGTGTTGGTGTCGGTGTTGAAGGTGCCATTGCCTGCCAGTGTGACGTCGCGATCGCTGACCACATCACCGGTGGTGTGCAGCTCGCCGCCATTGAAGGTCAGGCCGCCCGCGGCATCACCGAGGTTGCCATCGCTGCTGACATTGAGCACGCCGCCGTTGAGCGTGGTGCCACCGGTGTAGGTGTTCTGGCCCGACAGGGTCAGCTCGCCCTCATTCACCGTGGTGCCACCGCTGTGGCTGACCGTACCGGTCAGCGCCAGGCCGCCCTCGCCGTTCTTGATCAGGCCGCCGGTGCCGGACACATCGCCGCTGTTGGTCAGCGTGGTGTTGGTGTCGGTGTTGAAGGTGCCGTTGCCCGCTAGGACCACGTCACGATCACTGCTGACGTCGCCGGTGGTGTGCAGGGTACCGCCGTTGAAGGTCAGGCCACCTGCGGCATCACCGAGGTTGCCATCGCTGCTCACGTTGAGCACGCCACCGTTGAGGGTGGTGCCACCGGTGTAGGTGTTCTGGCCCGACAGGGTCAGCTCGCCTTCGTTGACGGTGGTGCCACCGCTGTGGCTGACCGTACCGGTCAGCGCCAGGCCGCCTTCGCCATTCTTGATCAGACCGCCATTGCCGGACACATCGCCGCTGTTGGTCAGCGTGGTGTTGGTATCGGTGTTGAAGGTGCCGTTGCCTGCGAGGACCACGTCACGATCACTGCTGACGTCGCCGGTGGTGTGCAGGGTACCGCCATTGAAGGTCAGGCCACCTGCGGCATCACCGAGGTTGCCGTCGCTGCTCACGTTGAGCACGCCGCCGTTGAGCGTGGTGCCACCGGTGTAGGTGTTCTGGCCCGACAGAGTCAGCTCGCCCTCATTCACCGTGGTGCCGCCGCTGTGGCTGACCGTACCGGTCAGTGCCAGGCCGCCTTCGCCGTTCTTGATCAGGCCGCCATTACCCGACACGTCACCGCTGTTGGTCAGCGTGGTGTTGGTGTCGGTGTTGAAGGTGCCGTTGCCTGCGAGGACCACGTCACGATCACTTTTAACGTCGCCGGTGGTGTGCAGCTCGCCGCCATTGAAGGTCAGGTTGCCCGCCGCATTACCGAGGTTGCCATCGCTGCTGACATTGAGCACGCCACCGTTGAGCGTGGTGCCACCGGTGTAGGTATTCTGGCCCGACAGGGTCAGCTCGCCCTCATTCACCGTGGTGCCACCGCTGTGGCTGACCGTACCGGTCAGCGCCAGGCCGCCTTCGCCGTTCTTGATCAGGCCACCGGTGCCCGACACGTCACCGCTGTTGGTCAGCGTGGTGTTGGTATCGGTGTTGAAGGTGCCATTGCCTGCCAGTGTGACGTCGCGATCGCTGACCACATCACCGGTGGTGTGCAGCTCGCCGCCGTTGAAGGTCAGGCCACCTGCCGCATCACCGAGGTTGCCATCGCTGCTCACGTTGAGCACGCCACCGTTGAGGGTGGTGCCACCGGTGTAGGTGTTCTGGCCCGACAGGGTCAGCTCGCCTTCGTTGACGGTGGTGCCACCGCTGTGGCTGACCGTACCGGTCAGCACCAGGCCGCCCTCGCCGTTCTTGATCAGGCCGCCACTACCCGACACATCGCCGCTGTTGGTCAGCGTGGTGTTGGTGTCGGTGTTGAAGGTGCCATTGCCTGCCAGTGTGACGTCGCGATCGCTGACCACATCACCGGTGGTGTGCAGCTCGCCGCCGTTGAAGGTCAGGCCACCTGCCGCATCACCGAGATTGCCGTCGCTGCTCACGTTGAGCACGCCACCGTTGAGGGTGGTGCCGCCGGTGTAGGTGTTCTGGCCCGACAGGGTCAGCTCGCCCTCATTCACCGTGGTGCCACCGCTGTGGCTGACCGTACCGGTCAGAGCCAGGCCGCCTTCGCCGTTCTTGATCAGGCCGCCGGTGCCGGACACATCGCCGTTGTTGGTCAGCGTGGTGTTGGTGTCGGTGTTGAAGGTGCCATTGCCTGCGAGGACCACGTCACGATCACTGTTGACGTCGCCGGTGGTGTGCAGCTCGCCGCCATTGAAGGTCAGGTTGCCCGCCGCATTACCGAGGTTGCCATCGCTGCTCACGTTGAGCACGCCGCCGTTGAGCGTGGTGCCCCCGGTGTAGGTGTTCTGGCCCGACAGGGTCAGCTCACCCTCATTCACCGTGGTGCCACCGCTGTGGCTGACCGTACCGGTCAGCGCCAGGCCGCCTTCGCCGTTCTTGATCAGGCCGCCATTACCCGACACATCGCCGCTGTTGGTCAGCGTGGTGTTGGTGTCGGTGTTGAAGGTGCCGTTGCCCGCCAGGACCACATCGCGATCGCTGACCACATCACCGGTGGTGTGCAGGGTACCGCCATCAAGCGTGAGCTTGCCTGCAGCGTCGCCCAGGTTTTCATCGCTGCTCACCTGCAGCACGGCGTTGTTGCTGACCGAGGTGCCCCCGGCGTAGGTATTCTTGCCCGAGAGCACCTGCGTGCCGCCCTTGATGGCCACGGCGCCCTGCCCGCCGATGGTGCCTTCGAACTCATCGTTGGCATCGGTGAGGGACAGCGTGTTGCTGCCCAGCGCCACCTCGCCCTTGCCGCCCAGCGAGGTGATGTTGACCTCAGGGCCGGCCTGGGTCACGTCCAGCGTCCCGTCGATCACCACCTTCTTCGACGTGTCGATCGAGCCGTTACCCGACAGGGCCAGGGTGGCGTCCTTGTCCACCTGCGTGGTGCCGGTATAGCCGTTGGTGTTGGTCAGCGTGACCGAACCGCCATTGCCGCTGTTCTTGACGATCAGCGAACCCGGGATGCCGGTGCCGGCATCGTCGATCTTGCCGGTGAAGGTCGAGTCGTGGCCGTTCTGGTCGATGGTGCCGGGCTTGTCATCGATCTTGAAATCCTGATCGACACTGGTGTCCTTGTCGACCACCAGCGTGCCACCTTCGAAGGAGGCTTCGTCTGCAGTGCCCAGCTCATCGGTGCCCTTCGGGCCATCGATGACGACCGGACCGGGCGGGGTCGTCGGGGTCGTGGGCGTGGTCGGCGCACCGCTGCCCGGATTGGGCGCGACGGGGCCGAAGGGCACGCCGTTGTCGAAGGTCAGGCCAGGCGCCTGGTCAATGAACAGGACGGGGCTGAGCATGGTGTCCTGCAGATTCAATGACATGAAGCCCAGGCGGTACGTGCCGGCCGTGCTCACCTGATAGGTGGCCACCTGCCAGCCGGTCGCACCATAACTCCCCGTGGAGTAGCTGCCCGTGCCCTTGTTGGTCGCACCCAGCAGCGCGTACTGCGCGTTCTGGTTGTTGACCGTTGCGAACACAGAGGCATCACCGAGGTTGACCAGCGAGGTCAGCGAAGCATCGTTGTACGGCTCGTAGTCGGTTGAGACGTACTGCCAGGCCATGCTGAAATAGTCACCAGCAGCGAGCGTCAGGTCCTGGTACAGCCACGAAGCGTTGGTCGGCGAGCCGGCCATCGTGCTCGCCACCAGCGAGCTGCTCGCAGCACTCAGGCCCAGCGCCGCGGCACCCGTGGCGAAGGAGTCCGAACCGGAGCCGGCCTGCAGCGAGGCCATGTTGTTGCCGAAGGGCGTCACCGTCCAGCTGTGGGTGCCGTCGTCGGCTTCGAAATCGGTCATGCCGGTGACCACCGAGGCGCCAACGCCGGTGCTGCCATAGCTGGTCGAGCCCTGGGTACCGGTCTTGGAGTACGTCCAGCCACTCAGGGTGCCAGTTTCAAAGCCGATGTTGTTGATGTTCACCGCGGCCATGGCCGAGGGGCCGTACAGCGCCAACGCCGTCATCAGGCTCAGGGCCGCCAGCGGCCCGCTAGTCAGCCGGTTGACCGTGCGGCGGGTGCGGCCACCCGCGGCCACACCGAATTCGGAGGTCACCACCCACTGGCCTACGGCCTTGCTCCATACCACCTTGAATACTCTGTTCATTCCCTGGTCCCCTGAGGCCGCAGATGTTTAGAAAACATGAAAGTGTGCCGTGCATCACATGATCGGCTCAGGGCGGGCAATCTTTAGTCTTGATTGATACTGCAAGCGGCCACGGGTGAATGGTTAAGTAAAACAGGGGCTTGCGTGGATCCAAGGCAGCGGGATCCGGGTCGGCGAGGGTTGCGCGGCCAAAGAAAAACCCCGACAGCGCGAGGCATACCGGGGTCGTTGGGGGATGGGCGTGGAGGCGGGGATCAGAACGGAATATCGTCGTCCGCGAAGTCGTCCATCGGCGGGGCCGACTGCTGGGGCTGCTGCTGCGGACGCTGCTGGCCGTAGCCGCCCCCCTGCCCGCCCTGGCGCTGCCCACCGCCGCCGCCGTACTCCTGTCGCGGCGCCTGCTGGCGCTGCGGACGGTCACCGCCGTAGTTTCCGCCGCCGCCGCCGCCGCCGCCGCCTTCACCACGGCCACCCAGCATCTGCATTTCATCGGCGATGATGTCGGTGGAGTACTTCTCCACGCCATCCTGGCCGGTGTACTTGTCATAGCGCAGGCTGCCTTCCACGTAGACCGAGCTGCCCTTGCGCAGATATTCGCCGGCGATCTCACCGAGCTTGCCGAAGAACACCACGCGGTGCCATTCGGTGCGCTCCTGCTGGTTGCCATCCTTGTCCTTGCGCACGCTGGTGGTGGCCAGGCTGATGCGGGTGATCGCCATCCCGCCCTGGGTGTACTTCACGTCCGGATCGTTGCCGAGGTTGCCGACCAGGATGACTTTGTTGATGCCACGCGCCATAGGAGTGTTCTTCCGTTGTCCGGGGACGCTCCAGGCGGGCCTCGCGGCACCGGCGCAGGACCGCCCCAGTGAAAAAAGGGGGTACAGACCGCCCCATGTTATCACCGCCGCGCCTGCGGACCGCGCCGGAAAAAGGGGTCCCGACGGCCGGAATCCCCCCATCCGGATACTGCTCCACTACGCCGTGCGGCGCGGACACCCGGTCCAGGTGCGGATGCCTCCCCGCGTCCGTTGACCACCCATGGCATCATGCAGGCCGGCACCCCGGCACCGCGTTCATGACCATCAAAGGTAAGGCCACCTCCCTGGACATCGCCCACCTGGCGGGGGTGTCACAGCCCACGGTGTCGCGTGCCCTGCGCGGCAGCCCCATGGTCAATGCGGAGACCCGCGAACGCATCCTGCGCATCGCCCGCGAGCTCAACTACAAGGTCGACAAGAACGCCTCCAGCCTGCGTCTGCGCAATGCGGGCACGCTCGCGCTGCTGTTCTTCGAAGACCCCACCACCGACGATTCGCTCATCAATCCGTTCTTCCATTCCATGCTGGGCTCGATCACGCGCGCCTGCGCCCTGCACGGCCGTGACCTGCTGGTCTCGTTCCAGCAGCTGTCCAACGACTGGCACACGGATTTCGAAGACAGCAACAAGGCCGACGGCATCATCCTGCTGGGCTATGGCGACTATCACGAGTCAGTGGAGCGGCTGCACCGGCTGGTCGCCCAGGGCACCCACTTCGTTCGCTGGGGTGCGGCCCTGCCCGACCAGCCCGGCGTGTCCATCGGCAGCGACAACTACCAGGGCGGCTTCGACATCACCCGCCACCTGCTGGACCAGGGCTGCGTGCGGATCGCCTTCCTCGGCCACGCCTCCAGTCACTATCCGGAGTTCCAGGAACGCTACCGTGGACACGTGGCCGCACTGCGCGCGCAGGGCCTTTCGCCGGACCCGCTGCTGCAGGTGGACGCCATCACCACCGAGGAGTCCGGCCAGACGGCGTGCGAGATCCTGCAGACGCGCGGACGGCCGTTCGACGCGGTGTGCGCGGCAAGTGATCTCATCGCCATCGGGGCCCTGCGCGCGCTGCGCGAAAGCGGCCTGCGCGTGCCGCAGGACGTGCGGGTGACCGGCTTCGACGACATCCCGCTGGCCGCTTCGGTGTCGCCGCCGCTGACCACCGTGGCCCAGGACACCAAGCAGGCCGGACTGCTGCTGGTGGAGAAGCTGCTGGCCCTGGTGGCCGGAGAACCCGCCGAAGGCCTGAGCATCCCGGTCAGGCTGGTGGTGCGCGACTCGTCGCGAGGGGATTCCCCAGCCCGTTGAGGCCGGCAGCTTCAAGCACCGCCGGACACAGGGTGGAACAGCGGGACGCTCATCCGCCGAAGTCCTTGAGGATCTCGCCAACGCCGCCCGGTGAAATCTCGAAGCCCAGCGAGGTACCCGGATTGATCACCACGCCATAGCCGCCCGGCACGCGCCGGAGCACGTCGCGCATCAGCCAGCGGATCTGGTGCGGTGCCTGCTGGGCATGCGGACCGATCCGCGCGGCATGGGTGAACACCGCCACGTGCAGCGTGCCCTGTTTGTCGAACAGAAGCGGATCGAAGCCACTGCCATCGGGGGTGACCAGGCTGCCGGTGAGTACCAGCACGTCGGACGCCACGAAGGCCTGCATGAACGCGCCGATCGGCAGGGTCCCGGCCATCGCCGTCTGCAGCAGGGTTTCGAGGGGAGTCTGGGGCGGAAGATCGGTCATGACGCCAAGGCGGGATGGAGGGCGGGGCAGTGTAGCGCGGCCCACGCGCCGCTTCAGGGGACGTGCCCGCCCGCGCGGGCACGCCCTCACGCTCAGCGCGGCGGCAGCCTGCGCTCGGCCATCGCCTTGTCCAGCTCCTTCTGCAGCGGACCCTGCCGCACCGGCGCGTCCAGTACGAACACCTTGATGCCGTGCGCGGGCACCACGGTCTTCAGCACACCGCGCACGTCCACCGTGCCGCCGTCCAGTGCGTCGCGCCACGCGCCCGGCTGCAGGTAACGCGATACCTCCAGCGCCTGCGCGGCATCCCCCTTGTTCAGCAGCACCAGCGCGGTCTGCGTGGTATCGCCGTGCTGCAGCACGCGGTAGAAGACCGCCTGGTCACCCTGCAGCCGTTCGTTGACCTGCAGCCCGCGTTGCAGCGCCGGCGTCGCCTGGCGCAGCCGCGCCACGCGCTGCAGCGGTGCGAAGATCGGGCTCTGCGGTGCCGCGTCCACCCGCGCCTGGCCGAAGTAGGCACGGTTGCCGGCATGTTCGGCGCGGCCGCGCATGAAGCCCGTTTCCGAGCCGTAGTACAGCACCGGGATGCCGCGTGCGGTGAACAGCCAGTTGTTGGCATCGATGAAGCCGTCATCGCTGGCATCCAGCCGCGGCATGTCGTGGTTGTCGTAGAAGCTCATCAGCTCATACGGGTTGGCGTACGGCCCGCCGAGCAGGTGCAGCGGTTCGGACAACGCCTCAAAACCCTTGCCCGTCGTGCCGAAGACCTGCTCCATCGCGCCACGCGAGGGAAAGTCCAGCACGCTCACCCCGGCATTGGACGACCACGTGTGCTCGGCGATCTTCGCCGCATCGTAGTCGAAGGCCTCGCCGAACATGAACATGCCCGGGTGCTGGTCGCGGATGCGGCGCACGAACGCGTGCCACCACGGGTGGGGCAACCAGCCGATGGTATCGATCCGCAATGCGTCCACGCCCTGCGCCGTCCACTGCAGGTAGGCCTCCACCAGGTAATCCATCACCGCTGGATTGCGCTCGTTGAAGTCCCCCAGCTCGGCCAGGTTGCCATCGAAGATCGAGCCCGTGCCGGCGTCCACCGGGCCGCGGTTGTTGTAGAACGCGTGCAGCTGGTTGTGCGCGGGATCCAGCTGCTGCGGCGGCAGGTTCTGGTGGTCGGCCAGCAGCCGCCCTGCCTTGTCGAAGATCTGGCCGAACTGCGGCTGCGCCTTCGGCATCGTCCAGCTGGGCGAACCATGGTTGCCCACGATGTCCAGCACCACTTTCAGGTCCGCCGCGTGCAGCCCCTTGGTGAAGGCGGCGAAATCCAGCCCTTCACTGGGCAGGTGCTCGTCGAGCTTGAAGAAGTTGACGCCCCAGTAACCGTGGTAGCCGGTCTTGCCACGGTCGGTCAGGGTGCTGGTGCAGCTGATCGCTTTGCTGCCGGTGAAGGCCTGGTCCGGGTTGTCCACGATCGGCGTGATCCACACCGCACCGAAGCCCAGCCCGCGGATGTAGGCGGCGTTGTCCAGCACGCCCTTGAAGTCGCCACCGAGGTAGCCGATGTTGCCGTCCACCTTGTCCGGGCATGGCACCGGGATATCGAACGTGCGGTGTTCCCCGCCCTGGTCGCGGTGATCGTTTGAGGGATCGCCGTTGACGAAGCGGTCGGTGACCACGAAGTACACCGCATCGCTGGCGAACGGCTCGGTGGTGCCCACGTACTCCGGGCGGGGCGCGGCCAGCACATCGCCGGCGCACAGGGACAGGGCAACCGCAACAGACAGACGCACACGCATCACACCACCTCCGGACGGGACGGAACCCGCAGCACACACAGTCCCGCAATGAACAGACTCACCCCGCCCAGCACCAGCACGTGCATCGGCTCGCCGCCCAGCCAGGCACGCAGGGCAAAACCGAGCGCACTGGCGGCAACCAGCTGCGGGATCACGATGAAGAAGTTGAAAATGCCCATGTACACGCCCATCTTCGCGGCCGGCACGCTGTCCGACAGCAGCGCATATGGCAGCGACAGGATGGACGCCCAGGCGAAGCCCACGCCGACCATCGACAGCAGCAACCAGGCCGGGTCGTCGATCAGCATCAGCGACACCAGCCCGGCGCCACCCAGCCACAGATTGACCAGGTGGCTCCAGCGCAGCCCGATGGCACGCACCATCAGCGGAATCAGCAGGGCCGCCAACGCGGCGAACCCGTTGTAGGCGCCGAACAGCACGCCGACCCAGTTCGCGCCTTCGTTGTAGGCGTCCGACCTGGGATCGACCGAACCGAAGTGGGTTCCGGCCACCGCCGTGGTCGTGTAGATCCACATCGCGAACAGCGCGAACCACGAGAAGAACTGCACCCACGCCAGTCGCCGCATGGTGGCCGGCATGTTGCGCAGGTCACCCACGATCACCGCCACCATGTGCGTGGTCGGCAGCACGCGCGCACTGCCCAGCAGCAGGCCGTAAGCGGCGATCAGCCCAGCCAGCACATAGAGCATCTTGTCGCCGCCCTGCCAGACGATCAGCAGCGCCAGCGCCGCACCGGCGGCGACCCAGCCCGCCGCGGCGGACCACGGTGCACTGTTCACGACCGCGGCGACCTGCGTGTTCGCCGGTGGCTCGGCATCGGCGAACGTCGCCAGCTCGCCCGGTGGATATTCGCGCGTGCTGACCACGGTCCAGGTGATGGCCATGAGCAGCACCGCCGCACCGAAGTAGAACGCGTAGCGCACGGTATCGGGCACCTGTCCCGGCGCCGCCGTGTTGGCTACCCCGGCGTGCGCCAGGATGAAAGGCAGGAAGCTGGCGATGATCGCGCCCACGCCGATGAAGAAGCTCTGCATGGCAAAACCGGTCGGCCGCTGGCGGGGCGCCAGCTGGTCGCCGACGAACGCGCGGAACGGTTCCATCGAGATGTTGATCGAGGCATCCAGCACCCACAGCGTGCCCGCCGCGATCCACAGCGTCGGCGAGTTGGGCATCACCAGCAGGGCCAGCGTGGTCAGTACCGCACCGATCATGAAGAACGGTCGGCGCCGACCCCAGCGCGTCCAGGTCCGGTCGGACAGGTAGCCCACGATCGGCTGTACCAGCAGCCCGGTCAGCGGCGCGGCGATCCATAACCCGGGGACGGCCTCCATGGGGGCGCCGAGGGTTTCGAAGATGCGGCTTGCATTGGCGTTCTGCAGCGCGAAGCCGAACTGGATGCCGAGGAAGCCGAAACACATGTTCCAGATCTGCCAGAACGACAGCTGCGGTTTCTCACGACGGGTCATCGCACGGCCTCCGCCACCGGCACCGGTGACAGCAGCAGGGCCTTGACGTCGGCCTGGTTGAGCCTTCCATCGCGCCCGCCCTTGCCGCCGGTGTAATGCGCGAAATGCTGGAGCGCGCTCATGTTGAAGCCCTCCTCCAGGACAACGCGGCAGGCACCGGCAGGCACCTGGAACTCGGCCGCCGTGGAGTCCTGCCGCGCCACGCTGTGCGGCATCACCACGGTGCGGGTCTGCACGGCAGCGCCGTCGCAGTGCAGCGCCAGCTGCTTCACCGCGGCGGTGACACCGGTGTTGATCGGTCCGTTGGGATTCTCATACTGCAGGCGCAGCCGTACCCGGCCGGCCACAGGCTGCGTCCAGCGCCATGCGGCCGCACCGGCAAGGCGCTGCTGCGGCCCGACGCAGGTGGTCGGGCTGTGCAGGGATTCCAGCCCGTGCTCGCGCCGGGTCAGGCTGAAGCAGTGCTGCAGGCCATCATCGGGCCACTGCGCAATGCCGCCGTCGGGCGCTACGGCCTGGCCATCCCGCCACAGGCGGTGGCCGGCAGGCACCTGTGCCTGCCACTGCGCGCCCGCGGCCCGCACCACCGGCGCCGCCGGTGTGGCAGGTGCATGCGCAGCGCCCTGCAGCACCGGAGGCGTGCGCGGAGCGCCGGTGCCGACCGGCGCAGGGACCAGCTGCACGGTGGTGGTCGTGCCCTCGTGCCGGCTCACGCCCGCCACCAGCAGCTCACCGCTCAGCGTCTGCGGCCTGAGCAGCACGTAGCGCTGGCCGTGGGCCTCCAGCGCGATGCTGCGGCGCTCGCCGAACAGACGCGGCACCAGCGCAACGGGCAGCTTGGGCTGCACGCGGCCGTCCGCCTGCACGCCGAAGATGCCTTCCATCACCATCGAGAGGTAGCCGGCCACCGACCACAGCTGGCGCTCGGAGTTGACCACTGGGCCGCTCAGCGCCCCCTCGTCCACGTGGATCTTCTGCGTGAGCAGCTCGTAGTTCTCCATGTTGGAGCCGGCCAGCGCGGTACCGCGCATCAGCGATTCAATCTCCATCGTGATCCGTGGCGCGTCGTCCAGCGCACGCGCGGCACGCAGCGCGTAGGCGCTGACGAACGGCCAGATGCCACGGTTGTGGTAGATCGGCTGCTGCGCTTCCTGGGGCCACACCACCGGGCTGCCGGCGGCCGTCACCGGATACCCTGACAGCGCACGCTGCGCGCGGTCCGGCGGCAGCACGCCGGCGAGGATGCCGAGCGAGGTGGCGAGCAGATCGTATTTTGCGTACGGCACCGGGTGCGCGGCTTCGCCGATGTAGCTCATGTACTGGCCGGCATCCTCACGCCAGAAGCGTGCATCGATCTGCACCGCGAGCGCGTCGGCCCAGCGGCCGTATTCACCCGCCAGCGTGGCATCGCCCTGCGTGGTGGCCAGCTGCTGGCCAAGCCGCAGGGCCTGGTAATGCAGTACGTTGGTGGAGAGCGCGAAGGACTCGCCGATGAAGCGCACATCCTCGCGCGTCCAGTCCGGATAGGTCTGCTCGCGCCAGTCCAGGAAGGACGTCTCGCCGCGGTACAGGCCGGTATGCGGGTCGAAGACCATGGCGCGGTCCTGCGCCAGCGTGGCCTGCAGGGCCTGCCAGACCTGGGCGGAGAACGTCGCATCATCGAGCAGGTGACGCGCGGCGAGGAACCACACTACGCGGTCGCTGCTGATCGGCCAGCTGCCGCCTGAGCCGGTGTCCTGGGCAACGAACAGCCCGTCGGTATGCCCGTCGCGCGCGGCCGACAGCTTGAACTGCAGCGACTGCCGCGTGCGTTGCGGATCCAGCCGGGCCAGGGCCAGATCGGCCGCAAAGCTCATGTCGCGGGTCCAGACGTAGGGCCAGTTCGCACCGGTCTTGAAGCACTCGCACGGTACCGGGCGGCCTTCGTCGAAGGACGGGTCGCGGATCGCATCCACGCGGTCCTGGTCAAGCTCCTGCTGCGCAAGCGCGAACAGTGCATCGAACAGCACGCTGGCCGTGGTGGCGTGCATCGGCTGCGGGGCGATGGTGACCGCCCGCCCCTCCGCATGCAGCACGAAGCCCCCCGTGGCCGTGGCGGTGGCGCGCGCATGGCGGCCGTCGAATTCCAGGTCCGCCGCCACTGCGGTCGAACCCATCGCCGCGCTCAGGGCGACGGACAGGCAGATCATCTTCAGCATCGAAGCGGCGGACCGGCTTGCGCCTGTCGGCCTCCCTCCCTCTTTGCTCGTTGTAGTGCCCTGCCGGCCTTGCGGCTGCCAGGGGCGCAATGCCTCCCTCAAGGCACCGTGCGGACATGGTAGACGGCGCACGCCGGAGCCGCCCTGCCTGCATACGTATTCATGCCACCGGCCGACGGCCCGGCGCGATGCGTGGGCTAAGGTCCGGGCAGATACGGAGTCGCCCCGGGAGGGGAAAATGCAGCTGTTCTCATCATCGTGGCGTGGCGTCGCCGCGTGCGCGCTTGGCCTTGTGCTGACCCTCTCCACCTCTCCCCTGCAGGCCGCACCGCAGGTGGCGAGCGTGGACTCGCCAGGCAGGATCCTGAAGGTCACGCTGGAGGTGGATGGCGGGACCGCCCGCTATTCGGTGCAGCGCCTTGGCGAGCCGGTGGTACGCGCGTCCAGGCTCGGATTCGAGCTCCGCGACGGCCGGCTGGACCGCGATTTCCAGCTGGTCGACAGCCGCGTGAGCACCTTCGATAAACGCTGGGAGCAACCCTGGGGCGAGCGTCGCCTCACCCGCAACCACTACAACGAACTCAGCGTGGCCCTGCGCCAGCCCGGTGCCGGGGAACAACCTGCGCGGCGGCTGGACGTGGTGTTCCGCGTATACGACGACGGCATCGGATTCCGCTACGTTTTCCCGCAGCAGCCGGGCGTGCGCGAGGCCATCATCGATGAAGAACTGACCGAGTTCGACCTGGCCGCCGAATCCACCGCATGGTGGATCCCGGCCGGCGAGCCGATCCATTACGAGTATCTGTACGAACGCACGCCCCTGCGCGAAGTGCCCACGGTGCATACCCCGCTGACCCTGCGCAGTGCCGACGGCCTGCACGTGGCGATCCATGAAGCCGCGCTGGTGGACTACGCGGGCATGTGGCTGCGACGCACCGAAGGACAACGCCTGCGCGCGCAGCTTTCGCCTTCGGCCGAGGGCTGGAAGGTCCGCCGCACCCTGCCGTTCACCACGCCCTGGCGCACGCTGCAGATCAGTGACCGCGCCGGTGGGCTGGTGGAATCGGACCTCATCCTCAATCTCAACGAGCCCAACGCACTGGGCGACGTGAGCTGGGTAAAGCCATCGAAGTATCTCGGCGTGTGGTGGTCGATGCACCTGGACGAGGAAAGCTGGGCCACCGGACCGCGGCATGCGGCCACCACCGCCAAGACCCGCCGGGTGATCGATTTCGCGGCCGAGAACGGCTTCCGTGGCGTGCTGGTGGAAGGCTGGAATCCGGGCTGGGACCACAACTGGGTCGGCAACGGCTACGAATTCGATTTCACCCGTCCCACTGCGGATTTCGATATCGAAAGCCTCGCCGCCTACGCCGCGAAAAAGAACGTGCGGCTGGTCGGCCATCACGAGACCGGCTGCGCCATCGAGCATTACGAAGACCAGCTCGGCGCGGCGCTGGACCTGTACGCCCGCCTGGGCGTGGATTCGTTCAAGACCGGCTATGTCTGCGATGACGGCCAGATCGATCGACGCAACCCGGCCGGTGGCCCGCTGTGGCGGGAGTGGCACGACGGCCAGTTCATGGCCCGCCACCACCTCAAGGTGGTGCAGGAGGCCGCCGCGCGCCGGCTCTCGGTGAACCCGCACGAGCCGATCAAGGACACCGGCCTGCGCCGCACCTATCCCAACTGGATCTCCCGCGAGGGCGCGCGTGGCATGGAGTACAACGCCTGGGGCCAGCCGCCCAATCCACCGGAGCATGAGGTCAACCTGGTCTTTACGCGCATGCTGGCCGGCCCGTTCGATTACACCCCCGGCGTGCTTTCGCTGAAGGGTCGCCATGGCCAGTCCATTCCCAGCACGCTGGCGCGCCAGCTCGCGCTGTACGTGGTGATCTACAGCCCGATCCAGATGGCGGCCGACCTGCCCGAGCATTACCGGGAGCACCGCGACGCTTTCCAGTTCATCAAGGACGTGGCGGTGGACTGGGAACAGACGCGCGTGCTGCAGGGCGAAGTGGGCGACTACGTGACGATCGTGCGGCGCGACCGCAACAGCCGCGACTGGTTCCTCGGCAGCATCACCGACGAACACGGCCGGGTGCTGCCGGTATCGCTGGGGTTCCTCGAACCGGGAGTGCGTTACCGCGCGGAGATCTACCGGGACGGTGAGGGTGCCGATTTCCGTACGCGCCCGTTTGCCTTTGTGCGCGAGACGCACACGGTCACTGCCAGCGACGACATGCAGCTGGTACTGGCCCCGGGTGGCGGCCAGGCGATCCGCTTCACGCCGCTGTAATCGCCGTACCGGACGGCGGTCTGGGTGGGATGACCCGCATGTAATCGCTTACAACGCGCACGTCGGCAGTGAATACGTATGCAGGCTGATTCGCCGCAACGACGCGCTGCATACCATAGCCCCGCTGTCAGCGACCACCGCGTCGCGACCCGCATCGGCACCGCCGATGCGGACCATATCCAGTTTCGGCACCATTGCCTGGGAGGGGAAATGTCGAACCACACGCGCAACGCGCTTTCAATCGCGCTGGCCGTCGCACTGTCACCGGTCATCGCATCCGCGCAGACCAGCACGCAGGGCACCGGCGGCACCGCCGCAACCAATCTCGATGCCGTCCAGGTGACCGGCATCCGCCGTGGCATCGAGAATGCGATCGCGGTGAAACAGGACGCCACTTCGGTGGTGGAAGTGATCTCCGCCGAGGACATCGGCAAGCTGCCGGACGTGAGCATCGCTGAATCACTGGCGCGCCTGCCCGGCCTGGCCGCGCAGCGCGTGGCCGGCCGAGCGCAGGTGATCAGCGTGCGCGGCCTTTCGCCGGACTTCGCCACCACGCTGCTCAATGGCCGCGAAGTGGTCAGCACCGGTGACAACCGCAGCGTGGAGTTCGATCAGTACCCTTCGGAACTGGTCAACGGCGTGACTGTCTACAAGACCCCCGACGCCGCGCTGGTCGGCCAGGGCCTGTCGGGCACCATCGACATGCAGACCGCGCGCCCGCTGAGTTTCCCGGACCGCGTCATCGCCATCAGCGGCCGCTACCAGAAGAGCTCGCTCGGTGAGGCCGCCGGCGTGGATGAGTTCGGCAACCGCTTCAGCGCCAGCTACATCGACCAGTTCCTCGACAATACGCTTGGTATTGCCATCGGCTACGCGCACAGCGACAACCCGATCCAGGAAAACCAGGTCGGCCTGTACGAGCCCTGGACGACCGAGCAGACCGATAACGGCAACCGGCCGGGCGTGGCCCCGGGCGTGGCCTTCAGCGACGGCATCAAGGCCCTGCGCCGCACGGGCAACAACAAGCGCGACGGCGTGATGGCCACCGTGCAGTTCCGCCCGAACAACAGCTGGACCAGCACGTTCGACGCCTTCCATACCGAAGCCGAGCAGATCGACACCGCCAACCAGTTCGAGCTCAATCTCAGCAACTTCAACGGCGGTTACACGCCGGGGCTTTTCATCAGCAATCCGATCGTCAACGCCAACGGCAGCTTCGCCGGTGGTACGGCCAGCGGTGTGTATCCGCTGGTGCGCGGCATGTACAACAAGCGCGAAGACAAGATCGATGCGTTCGGCTGGAACAACGAGTTCACCTTCGGCAACGGCGTCAAGCTGGTCGCTGACCTGAACTACTCCAAGGCCACGCGCGATGAGCTGAACCTGGAAAACAACCTGCAGCTCACCCCGATGCCGCAGCTGGACACCATCGGCCTGGTGATCCGGCCCAATGGTTTCTCGCAGATCACCCCTGGGCTGGATTACTCAAACCCGGACGCGCTGTTCCTGACCAACACGATCTACGGTTCCGGCTACGGCAAGGTACCCACCGTGGAAGACCGCCTGAAGGGCGCGCGAGTAGCCCTCACCCTGCCGGCGCCGGAAGGCATCGCTTCGGTGTTCGCCGATATCGATGTGGGCGTCAACTATGCCGACCGCCAGAAAGACAAGTCGCAGGCCGAAGGCAACATCCTGCTCGGTGAACAGGGCGATGCGAACATCGCTTCGGACCTGCAGCGCGGGCGTGTCAACCTGGGCTTCGCCGGCATCGGCTACATCCCGGCCTGGAACGTGCCGGCCGCCGTCGGCCGCTACATGGAGTTCAACCCGGTCAACGATCTGGATTACCTGATTCCCAAGGCTTGGACGGTGCAGGAAAAGATCACCACCGCCTGGCTGCGCGCGAACATCAACACCGATATCGGCGTGGTCGGCGTGCGCGGCAACATCGGCGTGCAGATGCAGCATGCCGATCAGAGCTCGCAGTCCAACTACTTCGACCGTTCGCGACCGGCCGGGCAGAACGTGCTGCCGATCGATGACGGCAAGAGCTACAACGACTGGCTGCCGAGCCTCAACCTGGCCTTCATGTTCCCGCACCAGCAGACGCTGCGTTTCGCCGCCGCCAAGCAGGTCGCGCGGCCCCGCGTGGACCAGATGCGTGCAGGCCTGGAGTTCGGCGTGGACACCTCCACCGGTCGCCCCGGTGGCAGCGGCGGCAACCCGCTGCTGGATCCCTGGCGTGCCACGGCACTGGATCTGTCCTACGAAAAGTACTTCGGTGAGCGTGCCTACGTGGCCGCCGCAGTGTTCTACAAGGACCTCAAGAGCTACGTCTACACCCAGTCGGTGGACGATTATGATTTCTCCGACCTGCTGGCCAGCTACGTGCCGCCGCCGGGCATGGTCGCACCGGTGCTGTCCACCGGCACCTTCTCCTCGCCACAGAACGGCAAGGGCGGGACGCTGCGCGGCCTGGAGCTGACCGCTTCGCTGCCGCTGGACATGTTCACCGATGCACTGCGCGGCTTCGGCGTGCAGGCCAGTGCCACGTTCAATGACAGCGATATCGAGATCCTCGATCCGGAAAGCGCGTCCAGCGTGGGCAGCGATCCCATCGCGCTTCCCGGGCTTTCCGACCGCGTGTACAACGTCACCGCCTACTTCGAACGCAACGGGTTCGAGGCACGCGTGAGCCAGCGCCGCCGCTCGGATTTCATCGGCGAGATCGGCAACTTCAACGGCAACCGCACCCTGCGCTACGTGGTCGGCGAGAACGTGACCGACGCGCAGATCAGCTACACCTTCAGCGACAGCAGTTCGATGGCCGGCCTGACCCTGCTGCTGCAGGGCACGAACCTGACCAACGCGCCGTACCGCACGTACGCCGGCACCACCGACCGACCGCTGGAATACGTCGAGTGGGGCCGCACCTATATGCTGGGTGTGAACTACAAGTTCTGAGGTGCCGTCTCCGCGGATGCGTCCGCGGAGCCCACCCTGGACAGCAACCCGCTGCGGCAACGCAGCGGGTTTTTTCGTTGAGGCCAGCCCAGCGCCCCTCCCTCGTTGCTGCCGGGGCTTCAACGTGGGCCGCCGCCTGCGCCGGACAATCAACAGCCTGCAGGTCTCAGGCATAAAAAAGGACGGCCCTCGCGGACCGTCCCTCAAGTGCCACCAACGGAGAATTCCTCAGGCGCTGCGGCGCGCGCAGTAGACCGCGTGCGCCGGCAGCCGCAGGACCGCGCCTTCGGCGTGGCCGGCGTCCGGCCCCGGTACCGCGACGGTCTGCCAGGCCCCCTCGGGCAGCGCCACGCGTGCGTCCTCACCCGACAGATTGAAGGCCAGCAGCAGGATCTGCTCGCCCAGCGTGCGCTTGAACATCAACACCGGCTCGGCCGTTTCAACGAATTCGATGGCACCGGCCAGCAGTACCGGCTGGGTCCGCCGCCATGCCAAAAAGGCACGGAACGCGGCCAGCACCGAATCGGGATCGGCCTCCTGCACCGCCACGGCCCGGGCCTGGTGGTCGGCGGGAATCGGCAGCCACGGCTCGCCGCGGGTGAAACCGGCCAACGGCGCATTGGTCCAGGGCAGCGGCGTACGGCATCCGTCGCGCCCCTTGAACGTCGGCCAGAAGGTCATGCCGTAGGGGTCCTGCAGCGCCTCGAACGGCACGTCCGCTTCGCCGAGCCCGAGCTCCTCGCCCTGGTACAGGCAGATCGAGCCGCGCAGCGTGCACAGCATCGCCACCAGCATGCGCGCCAGCCGCGGGTTGGCCGGATGGCCGCCCCAGCGGGTCACGGCACGCTCCACGTCGTGATTGGAAATGGCCCAGCACGGCCATCCCTCGGTCATGGCCGTTTCCAGCCGCGAGACCGTTTCTCGGATATAGGCGGCACTGTAGTCATTCACCAGCAGCTCGAAGCTGTAGCCCATGTGCAGGCGCTTGCCCGTGGTGTATTCGGCGGTGGTGGCCAGCGAATCCTCCGAAGAGATCTCGCCCAGGCTCACCGCGCCCGGGTACTGATCCAGCAGCGCGCGCAGGGCCTCCAGGAACGGAAGGTTATGCGGCTGGGTATTGTTGAAATAGTGATACTGATAAGCGTACGGGTTATCCGGACTGAAGCCCCGCCCGACCCGCTTGTCCACCGGCTTGGGTGGGTTGTCGCGCAGCAGCGGATCGTGGAAGCAGAAATTGATGGCATCCAGGCGGAACCCGTCCACGCCGCGATCCAGCCAGAACCGGACATTGTCCAGCGTGGCCTGCTGCACCTCGGGGTGATGGAAATTCAGGTCCGGCTGGTCAGCCAGGAAATTGTGCAGGAAATACTGCTCGCGGCGCGGTTCCCACTGCCAGGCTACGCCGCCGAACAGGGACATCCAGTTGTTCGGCGGAGTGCCGTCCTCGCGGGGGTCGGCCCAGACATACCAGTCGGCCTTGGCGTTGGTACGGTCCTGCCGGCTCTCGCGGAACCACGCGTGTTCGATCGAGGTATGGCTCAGCACCTGGTCGATCATCACTTTCAGGCCCAGCGCGTGCGCCTTGGCCAGCAGGCGATCGAAATCCTCAAGGTTGCCAAACAGAGGATCCACTGCCCGGTAATCGGCGATGTCATAACCGAAGTCGGCCATCGGGGATTTGAAGAATGGCGAAATCCAGATGGCATCCACGCCCAGCGCGGCCACATAATCCAGACGCTCGATGATGCCGGGCAGATCGCCGACGCCGTCGCCGTTGGCGTCAAGGAAGCTACGCGGATAGATCTGGTAGATGACGGCGCCGCGCCACCACGGATTGTTCGACATCGGGGCCCCCTCCGGGCACATTGACCCGGCGCGGAACGGGCCGGAAATCACCGATGGAAGCTTAGCGGGCAGCCGTCCTGCGCGGTGGCCGGTGCATACGTATTCACGGCCCCCCGGAGCGCCGCCCCGGGGGGCCGGGACGGCGCGGAGCCGTCAGGGGCGCGGCGCACAGCCCAGGACAAGCTCACCATTGCGGTTGCAGTAGTTGGGAAGCTGATGGGGATTGAAAGCGCCGTTGTAGTTGCGGTAACTGCCGTCATTGCGCCGGCAGGCAATCTGCATCTGGCACAGGGTGCTGCCCGGTGGCACCACGACACCGGAAACGATGCACGTCCGCGACGCCTCGGACCGGGCGAAGTTCTCGCGACACACCTGCGGCGTGGTCTGCGCAAGGGCCTGGCTGGCCAGCATCAGCAGCGCGGCAGCGGTTCCAATCCGGAAATACGTTTTCATGTCGAACCCTCGTTGTTGTCGGAATGACGGGGCAACGTTAGCCAGCCCGGTCTGGCCTCTTTTTTCAGATTTGCGTCATTTCCCGCTGCAGCAGTTGTCAACGCGAGTCCCATCACAGGCCGGATGTGCGCCGCAGTGCAGAACTTTGGCGGGCAGCCGGCCTGATAACGTCAGCCTGTCGCCGCCCCGGGGTCATGCCATGCCCCGCCACGCGGCACCACGCCAATGCGGCGCAGAAGACGGCCTGCGGGCCCGCCGCGTCTATTTCACGCCAAGCGCTTATAATTCCGCTGGATATCCCAGTGCAAAGCCGCATGACCCTCCTCGAAGACACCCGCCCCGCCCTGGGCCTGCCCCGGATCCAGTCCTTCGCCGCTGCCGACATGGCGGCTGTCGATAGCCTGATCCGGCGCCGGCTGTCCTCTGATGTGGTGCTGATCAACCAGATCGCCGACCACATCATCTCCGCTGGCGGCAAGCGACTGCGGCCGATGCTGGTGATGCTGGCCGGGCACGCGGTGGGTGGGGCCGGGCCGGACCACCACCAGCTGGCGGCGATCATCGAGTTCATCCATACCTCCACCCTGCTGCACGACGATGTGGTGGACGAATCCAGCCTGCGGCGCGGCCGCAGCACGGCCAACGCGCTGTGGGGCAACGCGCCGAGCGTGCTGGTGGGCGACTTCCTGTATTCGCGCAGCTTCCAGCTGATGGTGGAGCTGGACCAGATGCCTGTCATGCAGATCCTGGCCGACACCACCAACCGCATCGCCGAAGGCGAGGTGCTGCAGCTGCTGCACGTGCACAACCCGGATACCGACGAGGCCGCCTACCTGCGCGTCATCGAACGCAAGACGGCGGTGCTGTTCGCCGCGGCGACACGCCTGGGTGCGCTCGCCAGTGGCCGGGACGCCGCGGTGCAGGAGGCGCTGCATGCCTACGGCCTGAACCTCGGTTACGCCTTCCAGATCGCCGATGACGTGCTCGATTACTCGGCCGACGCCGAAGCACTGGGGAAGAACCTCGGCGACGACCTGGCCGAAGGCAAGGCGACCCTGCCGCTGATCCACGCCATGGCGCAGTCGGATTCCGCCACCCGCGAACGTCTGCGCGCCATCGTACAGAACGGCGACGCCTCGGCCATGCCGGAGGTGCTGGTGGCCATCCAGGCGACCGGGGGGCTGGCCTACAGCCGCGAGCGCGCCGAAGCCTACGCCGCACGTGCCGAGCAGGCGCTGGATGGACTGGATGAGAACGAAGCGGTGGCGGCTCTGCGCGGCCTGGCGCGCTATGCGATCCAGCGCAGCCACTGACCCTCAGCGGGTGATCCAGTAAAGCACGCCGGGGCGGAGGTCGATCAGGGACTGCGGATCCACCGCGTCCAGGGTGAGGTCCTGCTCTGCGTCCACGGTCAGCCGTGCGCCGACGGAACGTTCGTACGAACGCACCATCAGTCCCAGCCGCTCCACGCCCTCGGCGAACAGCGCCTGCAGCAGCGCGCTCCAGGCCTCCGCATCCGCGGTGTGCGCGGCCCGTAGATGCGCACGCTGGGGCGCCTGCTGTCCCGCCCACTGTGCGTGCGCCGAGCGCTGGGCCAGGGCCCGCGCGATCCGAGCTTCGTTCCATCCCCGCTTGCGCATCCGGGCAGCGTCGCGTTCCGCATCAAGCCGAGGCCCCGATGGGCGGCTGCCTGCGCCGAGCGCCGTGCCCTCGTCCGATTCACCGGTGTGCGTCAGGAACGCGCGCCAGTCACTGCCGATGTGCGCCTGCAGGCTGGCATTGTCCTGCGGACGCAGGTCCCGGCCATGCGCTGCCATCAGCCTCGCCAGCGCGACGGTATCCGCACCGGCGGGCAGCACCAGGCTGACGAAGTCACTCATGGTCCCTCCATCGGCAGGCCGGCAGCATACGGCCGACGGTGCGCCGCTTCCTGCACGCCCAGCCCGGCAATCGCACTGATGGCCTGCGGATCGAACCCCGCAAGCGCGGCGAAGTGCTGGCCGCGCGCCACATAGTCCCGATAGGCGCCGAAGCTCGGCGCACCGGGCGACAGCAGCACCACGCCGCCTTCGCCCGCGAGCGCCGCGTGCGCCAGCGCCATGGCCTGCGGCAGATCGGCAGCGGCGTGCAGGGCCAGGCGCCCGGCGTCGGCCAAGGGCTGCAACAGCGCGTGGATGCGCGGGCCGTTGCTGCCCATGGTCACGATCGCCAGAGGCGGCGTGCCGTGCGCCATGTGATCGACGAAATCCTGCCAGTCCAGTCCGCGATCATGCCCGCCCACCAGCAGCACGATGCGCTGCCCGGCAAAGCAGTCCAGGGCCGCCAGGCTGGCATGCGGCGTGGTGCTGATGGAATCATTGACGTACACCACGCCCTCGCGCTCACCCAGCCGTTGCAGCCGGTTCGGCAGCGGGCGGAAGGTGCTCACCGCCGGTGCCAGCGCGGCAGCATCCAGCCCGAGCGCCTCCAGCGCGGCCAGCACCGCGCACAGGTTGCCGCGGTTGTGGCGGCCCGGCAGCGGCGCGTTGCGGGTATCGAAGATCGGCTGCGCGCCGCGATACACGACCTCCCCACGCATGTGCCAGCCCTGTGGCTGGTTGAACCACACCACGAGGCTGCCGGGCAGCTGCAACCGCCCCAGGTGCGGATCCTGGGCATTGAGCACGGCAATCTGCGGCCGCGCCGCCGTGACCAGTGAAAGCTTGTCCTCGATGTAGCGCTGCTCGCTGCCGTGCCAGTCCAGATGTTCCGGGAAGAGATTGAGCACGACGGCGATCGCCGGCCGCGCACCGCTGCGTGCCACTTCGCCGGTCTGGTAACTGGAGAGTTCGACCGCCCAGTAAACAGGGGCGAGGCATGGATCGAGAACCTCCAGCAAGGGCACGCCGATGTTGCCCACCAGCCCCGTGCGATGCCCAGCCGCCCGCAGCAGGTGTGCCAGCAGCGCCGTGGTGGTGCTCTTGCCCTTGGTGCCGGTCACACAGATCGTGTCGTGCACGATGCCGTCGGCCGCAGCGTGCTCGGCGAACCACAGCGCGGTGCCGCCGAGGAAGACCGTGCCCTGCGCGGCGGCCACCTGCGCGATGGGCTGGTACGGGCTGATGCCCGGTGATTTGATCACCACGTCAAAGGCGGACAGCGCAGCCGCATCGGGCTCGCCCCGCACGTCCAGCGCGCCACCCGCCTCGGCACGCGCCGCCTCGATTTCAGCCGGCGGGCAGAACAGCGTCAGCGGCAGGCATGGCAGGCGCGCGCGCAGCACGGCAAAGGCCGCACGTCCCTCGCGGCCCCATCCCCACAGGGCAACGCGCCGACCCTCAAGCTGCGAAATCTGCACGCACCTGCTCCCACAGTGCCGCAGGAATGCGGTGCTCGCCCTGCAGTTCAAGCAGCGGCTCCAGCGCCAGTTCATCCGCATCCAGCTGCGGCAGGATCTCGTTGCAGAACCGCTTCACCAGCGCATCCTCCTGCCAGTCCGGACGGGTCGCCAGCGCGGCCATCGCGGCCCGCGATTCACGCCCTTCGCCTACGCATTCGAACGGTTTGTGATCCTGGAATTCGAGCAGCGCGTCGAAACCGGGCGCCTGGGTGCTGTCATCCAGCAGGTTGCGGCCGAAGATGCGCACCAGACGGGCCTTGGACATGAACGGTGCCAGCGCCAGGAACACGAAGTGGCATTTCGGACAGACACCGCACCAGCGGTTGACCGGCCGCTCGCCGAGGATGTGGAAATTGCGGTTGCAGCTGGAGAAATGCGCGTCGTAGAAATCGGTCTTGGTGAACTGGCGGGCGACGGCAAGCTCGGACATCGGCCGCAGCAGCGAGTAGTACTGCAGGTCGGCGGCGATGAAGCGCTGCACATGGGTGCCGAAGGACTGCTCGAATGCCCACCCCTTCGACCACTGGTGGTTCACTTCGCCGGTGCCGGGAATCTGGCTGCCGTAGCTTGCCGAGCGTTCATTGGAGAACACCACCTGGTCCACGCCCTGCAGCAGCGCCGCCAGCACCAGGATCGCCGAATTCACCGCGGTCACCGGGATATGGCCGTTCCAGGCCCCCTGGCGGTTGAGCTCGAACAGCTCCGGGGCCAGCGCGCGCCCGACATTGAGCGTGGGCAGGCCGGTACGCTCGGCACAGCTGCGGATCAACTGCGAACCCCCGATCCAGGCCACCGTTTCCTCCACACCGGCACGGCGCAGGGCCTCGATGCTGACCAGCGAATCCTTGCCGCCGCCGATGGCCACCAGCGCATGCGCGCGCAATCCTGCTGCAGCCGCCGGTGCCGCTGCCGCTGCCGCGCCGACCGGCAGGCGGAAGCGTCCACGCAGGTTCAGTCCATTGCGATAGGCGAACTCGCCGAGCCCCTGCAGGTAGATCGCTTCCACCAGCGCGGCCGTCTCCGCGTCCACCGCATGGCTCTCCACCGCCACGCGCGCGGGCACGCCGGCCTTGTAATAGCTCACGCCCGCGATCAGGTGCAGCAGCCGCAGCGCACGCTGCACGGCCTCGGCGCGCGCCGGCTCGAGCTGGAACGGTGCGCCCGGCACGGTGATGGTTTCCACCATCTCCGGGCCATCGTCGAAGGCGTAGACCAGACGCGCCACCCCGGTGTCGGCTGCGAAATCACAGCGGACGAAGCGGAAGCAGGCAACCTGGTGTTTATCAAAAGCAGTCATGTTCATCCCGGATAAGCGCATCGGCGCGCATGGGCGCGGCGCGGGTAGGCAGTCAAGCGCAGGCACGGAGGGCTCATTCCAGGATGTCCTGGTCCGGCAGTGCGCGCTGGTTGTAGGTACTGGCCATCACGAAGCCGTAGGCACCGGTGTCGGCCACCAGCATCACATCGTCCGGCGTGGTGGAAGCAGGCAGCTTGCGGCGCTTGCCGAAGACATCGCTGGATTCGCAGATCGGCCCGACCACATCGAAAGCGGCCTCGGCGTAGCCCCCCTGGCGGCTCAGGTTCTCGATATCGTGCCAGGCGTCATACAGCGCCGGACGGATCAGGGTGTTCATGCCCGCATCCAGTCCCACCCGCCGGATGCCCTCCTTCTCCACCACCTGGGTCGCGCGGGTCAGCAGCACGCCGGATTCGGCCACCAGGTAACGGCCCGGCTCGATGGCCAGGCGGAACGTCGGATGCACCGCTTTGACCTCAGCCAGGCCGGCGGCCCACGCCTCCAGATCGAACGGCTCGTCTTCCTCGCTGTACGGGATCGGCATGCCGCCCCCGATGTCGATGGTCTGCACGCTGCCGATGCGGCGCGCGAAACCGGCCAGTTCATCGCACATCAGGCGCCAGTGCTGCGCCGTCTCCACGCCGCTGCCGAGGTGCGCATGCAGGCCGACCACAGTGCTGCCGAGTTCGGTCGCCACGCGCACGAATTCGTCCACGCGTGCCATCGGCAGGCCGAACTTGGATTCCTTGCCACCGGTGCGCACCTTGGCGTGGTGGCCTTCACCGCGCCCCAGGTCCACGCGCAGCCACAGCTCGCGGTTGCGGAACAGCTCCGGCCAGCGCTGCAGCGCTTCCACGTTGTCCACGGTGACCGTCACGCCCAGCGCGAACGCGGCTTCGTATTCCGTGCGCGGGCAGAAGCTGGGGGTGAACAGCACGCGCTGCGGCGCCAGCTGCGGCAGGATCGAGAACACGTGCGTCAGTTCGCCCAGCGAAACGCATTCCAGGCCGAAACCTTCTTCCACCACGGTGGCCAGCACGGCCGGGTGGCTGTTGGCCTTGATCGCGTAGTAGCGCTGGTCGATGGAGGGAATGGCGGCCAGCGCACGGGCGCGGGCGCGGACGGTGGGCAGGTGGTAGACATAGCGCGGCGTGCCGGCCTCGGCCAGCTGCAGAAGCTGCGCCCGCTGGCCCCGCCACCACGGCGTTGCGCGTGGACGCACCGTGCCGGCGATCTCCCGCCAGCGCGGGCCGAACACTTCGGTCTCCTCCACCGGCATCGCACCGCTGTCGATCAGCTCGGCATGCAGGATCGGCAGCAGCCCGTCGGCGTCGGTTTCGTCGATGACGAAGGTCAGGTTCAGATCGTTGGAGGACTGCGAGATCATGTGCACGCGCTCGCGGCCGAACGTGGCCCACACATCGGACAGCTTGTGCAGCAGCGAACGCATGCCACGGCCGACCAGCGTGATCGCCGCGCAGGGCACGATGACCTTGACCTTGCAGATCTGCGACAGGTCGGCCGACAACGCCGAGAGCACGTCGGTGTTGACCAGATTCTCCGACGGGTCCAGCGATACGGTCACGTTGGTCTCGGCCGAACCGATCAGGTCCACCGACAACCCATGCTTCTTGAACAGCCCGAAGACGTCGGCCAGGAAGCCGACCTGCTGCCACATGCCGATGCCTTCCATCGACACCAGCACGATGCCGTTGCGGCGGCTGATCGCCTTGACGCCGGGCACCGGTGCGGCACTGCCATCGATGCTCGTACCGGGCATTTCAGGCCGCTCGGTATCCAGGATCGCCATGGGCACGCCCGCATCGCGGCATGGCTTGATCGACCGCGGGTGCAGCACCTTCGCGCCGGTGGTGGCGATTTCCTGTGCCTCGTAGTAATCGAGGCGGGTCAGCAGGCGCGCGTCCGGCACGTCCTTGGGATTGGCACTGAACATGCCCGGCACGTCGGTCCAGATCTCCACGCGGCTGGCACCCAGCAGCGCGCCGAAATAGGCCGCCGAGGTGTCCGAGCCACCGCGGCCGAGGATGGCGGTGCCACCGTCCGCATGCCGCGCGATGAAACCCTGGGTGATCAGCAGGCGCGTGGGCTGCGCACGGAAGCGCGGGGCCCAGTCGCCCTCGCCCTTCCACTGGCAGTTGACCGAGAGCCGCTGCGACCAGGCGCTCTGGTTGGGCTGCGGCGGCAACGCGTGCAGCCAGTCGCGCGCGTCCATCCAGCCCATGTCCAGTCCGGCACTGCGCAGGTAGGCCGCACCGATGCTCGAAGACAGCAGTTCGCCCTGGCCCAGCACGTCCGCCTGCCAGTCAAGCGTGCGGGTGCTGGCCCGTGGATCGTCCAGCAGCGCCTGCAACGCCGCCAGGCGCTCGTCGAGCACCTCGTGCGCCAGCGCCAGCTCATCCAGGAACGCCAGGTGGCGGGCGACCAGCGCCGCCACGCGCGCGCGGCTGTCGGCGGCGCCTTCGGCGACCGCGGTCAGCTCGTTGGTGACCCCGGAGAGCGCCGAGACCACCACCAGTACCCGCGCATTGGTTTCTTCCGCGCGTTTTTTCGCCAGTTTCCCGATCGTGTCCCAGCGATGGCGACGCGACACGGATGTGCCGCCGAACTTGAGGACGATCCAGCGATCGACAGGGAAAGAAGCAGGCATGGAATTGGCTTGGTAGAGGGGGGAAGACCGCCCGCAGGGGCGGGACCCCCGATTCTAAGCCCAACGCGCCTGTGATGAGCGCGCAGCGCCGCGCTCGGGCGGCCGAGGCCGCGGTACCACGCGGGAGCCAGGTGCCGCGGGGGTGGATCGACGTGCCTGCTAAGCTGCGCAGCCCTGCCCCCGGACCCTGCCATGACCTCACGCCGCTTCCTGCAGTTGGACGTCTTCTCCCCCACCGCTGGCGCAGGCAATCCACTGGCGGTCGTGCTCGATGCCGACGGCCTGGACGAGGCCGCGATGCAGTCCATCGCACGCTGGACCCGGCTGCCCGAGACCACGTTCGTGTTCGCGGCCGGGTCATCCGGCAGCCGCTACCGGCTGCGCATGTTCAGCCCGCAGAAGGAGGTGCCCTTCGCCGGCCATCCCAGCATCGGCACGGCCCACGCGGTGCTGGAAGCAGGACTTGCCACTGCGGATGAAGGCATGTTGACGCAGGACGGGATCGCCGGTCTGTTGCCGTTGCGCGTGGAAGGCAGCGGCGACGCACGGCGCATCTTCATCCGCACGCCGCGTGCCACGCTGGCCGAAGTGGCCGCGGCCACCGATCCACGGCTGCAGGCGGCGCTGGCCGGCTGGCCCCTGGGGCCGCTGCCGCCGGCGCGCATGCAGGGCGGCCGCAGCTGGTGGGTGGTGGAACTGCGCGATGAAGCCGCGCTGCGCAGCCTCGTGCCGGCCTGGGAAGCACTTGCCGTGCTGGCCGAAGCCACCGATGCCATGGGCATCTTCGCGTATGCCCGCAGCACCGCCGGCACCGGGTATGACCTGGCGGTCCGCGCGTTCGTAGGCAATGGACGCCGCTTCGAAGATGCCGCATCCGGTGCGGCCAATGCCGTGCTTGCGGCATGGCTTGATCTCCGGCAGGCGCTGCCGGAGGGCCGGCGCACCTACGAGGTCAGCCAAGGCCGTGAGGTGGGCCACGATGCGCGCCTGTCACTGGCCATCGATGATCAGGGCGATGTCTGGTCCGGCGGCCAGGTCCAGACCGTGATCCGCGGAACCCTCGACTGGTGAGCGACCCCGTCCCGGCAGCACCGCGCAACGCCGGGTGCTGCCGGTCAGGCGGACCGCTGCGCTCAGGCCAGCTCGGCTTCCAGCGTGGTCGGCACTGCGCTCAGCGCCTTTGACACCGGGCAGTTCTGCTTGGCATCGTCGGCGATCGCACGGAAGCGGGCCTCATCGATCCCCGGCACCACCGCCTTCAGCTTCAAGGTGATCTGCGAGAAGGCCGGGCCACCGTCCATCGACAGATCGACCTGGGCCTGGGTATCCAGCGAGGTCGCGGTGAAGCCGGCTTCGGCGAGCTTCGCCGAGAGCGCCATCGTGAAGCAGCCAGCGTGCGCGGCGGCGATCAGTTCTTCCGGATTGGTGCCCTTCTCGTCACCGAAGCGGCTGCTGAAGGCATAGCGGGTGTTGTCCAGCAGGCCACTCTGCGGCGTGCTCAGCTGGCCCTTGCCGGACTTCAGATCACCTTCCCAATGCGCGTTGGCGTGTCGCGAAATTCCCATGGTGGAGCTCCTGTATCGGCTTGAATGGAACCCCACGCTAGCCTGCCGCGCGTTAGTGCGGCGTCGGTCCCGCGACACGCGTGGGACAGCACAGGGACGCCGCCAGGTCCCCGGCCGGCGCCGGGACCGCATGAAATCCCGCGATTTCCACGCTCTGCCTATTGGCGGCGCCCGCCAGTTGCCCTACATTGCGTTTGCCGACGGGTTCGGCGCGTCCACCACAACCAACCGTTCACGGAATCAGGAAATCATGGCAAAGACCGCTAAGAAGGCCGCCCCGAAGAAGGCTGCCAAGAAAGTCGCTACCAAGGCCGCCGCCAAGCCGGCCGCGCCGAAGCCGCTCAAGGAAGTGCTGACCAAGTCCGGCCTGGTTGCACACATCGCTGAAACCTCCGGCGTTGTCGCCAAGGACGTGCGCGCCGTGCTGGCTTCGCTGGAAAGCGCCGTCCACTCGTCCGTGCACAAGAAGGGCGCTGGCAGCTTCACCCTGCCGGGCCTGCTGAAGATCTCCACCGTCAGCGTCGCCGCCAAGCCCAAGCGCAAGGGCATCAACCCGTTCACCAAGGAAGAGCAGTGGTTCGCTGCCAAGCCGGCGACCATCAAGCTCAAGGTGCGTCCGCTCAAGAAGCTCAAGGACGCTGCGCTGTAATCCAGCCCGCCCGACGCACGAATCGAACGAAAGGGACGGCCACGCCGTCCCTTTCGTTTTCCAGCCGCCGACGACAGAACACTGTGTCCGGGCAGTGGGCGGACCGCCTGCGCGCCCTGTGCAGGCCTGCATCGGCAACACCCTGGCGGCCGGTGTCCCGGATGGAACGCTGCATGCATGCGCGTGCGGTCGTCGCGCCACCGCCGCGCCCCTATGGTGGATGCTCCTTCGACCACGAGCTTCCGCCATGGCCTCCCCGTCCACCCGCTACCGACTGACCGTAACGCCCATCGAAAAGGACGGGATGCACTGCAGCGGGCGCTGCACCATCGAAGTGGAGCATCGTGCCCGCCAGGACTGGATGCGCCTGCTGGAAAATGCGCCGCGGCTGGCCGGTTTCAGCGGCGACGAGCGGGCCGCGGTACTGATCGCCGGTGAGATCCTGCGCGATGTGGTGGCGCGTCACCACGACGATCCCGGCCACCCGGTGAGTGCACACGCACAGGCGCTGCAGGCCGCGTTCGAAGCGCTCGATGCGCTCCATCGTCCACGCTGAGCAGGCGAGAGCTACACTGCGCCATCGTCCGCAGGAGCGTCCCCGATGCGCGGTCCCCTGATGCTGCTTCCGCTGCTGCTGGCAGGCTGCTCCTGCCAGCCTGACCCCCCCGATGCCGCCGCTGCCGGTCAGCAGGCGCCGCGCGTCGGGCGCAGCACGCCGGTCAGCGCGGACACGCCGGAGCGCCGCGCAGAGGCGCCCGCTCCGGACCCTTCCGTCGGGGCCGTGGCCGCCGGCGCGATGCGCCCTTCCGAGGTGGTGCGCGGCTATGTCATCTCGCTGCTGCACGATGATCGTCGCGCGTCCGACGCCTACTGGCTGCATGCCCCCGCGCCGACAGCGGCCGGCGATGGCGCGCTGCGTGCGCTGCGCGATGTGCGTAACCTGCGCGTGGCCACCGGCCGGCCCGTGGCCCGCGATGGAGGCGAGCCCGCCACGCTGATCGAGGTGCCGGTGACGGTCCGGGTGGTCACCGATGCCGGTCACCTGCGCTACAGCGGCTGGTACCGCCTGGTCCCTGACCCGGCGCGGCAGCAATGGAAACTGCACGCTGCGAGCGTGCAGCCGGTGCTTGACTGAGCCCGCCTGGCACGCGGCAGGCCGCGCCTGCCACCACCGCCGTGCACGTGGCGTTCAGTGCCTCCGGCTATCTTCGTTGCCACCTTCTTCCCGACGGACCTTGCCCATGTCCCTGCGCCCGCTTTTCACCCGCCTGGCCGTGTCGGCCGTCCTCGTGGCTGCCGCCGTCGGCGCACAGGCCGCACCGTCGATCAACGGCAAGCAGATCTCCGTCGGTGCGGGGGACGTGCAGCAGTACCTGGAAGGCAGCTTCCCGCGCACGCAGGACGCGCTCGGTGGGCTCATCGCGCTCACCATGAGCCGGCCGCAGCTGTCGCTGCCTGCAGGCGAACGCCTCAACCTCGGCATGGACGTCGCCCTGGCGACGGCCGGTGGACAGCCGACCCGGCTCGGCACGGTCAAGCTCAGCAGCGGGCTGCGCTATGACGCGCAGACCCAGGGATTCCACCTGCAGCAGCCGAACGTGGAGGATTTCGTGCCCGCCCAGCAGGGCGCGACGCTGGACGCGCGCACGCGCGGCCTGCTCAATGCCTTCCTGACCGATTACGCGCGACGTGAGCCGATCTACCGCATCGACCCCTCGGTGGCCGGCCTGCTCGGCGCGCTGCAGGTGCAGTCCGCGCAGGTCAAGGACGGGCGGCTGGTGGTGACCTTCAACCAGGATCTGGGCGCAGTGGTGCCGGCCGGGCTGCTCGGCCGCTGACCGGCCCGCACCGGACGGCCGTGCCGGCCCCCGCGGGCGGCACGGCGGGGGTGCCTCAGCGCTTGGGCTGCAGCATCGTGCCGGTGCAGTTCTTCGAGCCGCAACGGCACTCCCAGATCTTCTTCAGCCGTGGCGTGTGACGCTCGGCCAAGGTGATGCCGTAGTTGTAGACCAGCTCCTCGCCCGGCTTGATGTTGCGGATCGCTTCGATGAATACCTTGTCTTCGCGCCGGTCATCGTCGGCACTCTCCTCGATCACCGCCTCGCAGTTGGGCGAGCAGCTGTGGTTCATCCAGCGCGCATCGTTGCCGTTGTAATTGGCATCGAGCACGTACTCATCGTTGAGGGTGAACAGGAAGGTGTGCCCGCTTTCCACGTCGCCGCTGTCATCGGCGTCCACCTCGGCGTGCGTGCGCAGCAGGCCGCGGTAACGGATGATCCGCTCGCCCTTCTTCAGCGGCTCGACGGCAAACACACCATTGCCATGGATGGCGGATTTGCGGGCTTTGATCTTCTTCGGCATGGGTGCGGGCGGCAGTTGGTGGGTTGGGCGTTGATTCTCCCTTAATCTTCGTGATTGCCAAAATGCCCGCATGGCCGCAGCATGGCGGGCCGCGGCCATCTGGCCGTGCGACAACGCGCGACTTGGCTCGGGAATGATAAAAGCGTACAATTTTGGTCCGCTTTGCTACCGTTGCTGCATCCGCCCATGCTTCGCGTCACCAAGCTCACTGATTACGCCACCGTCGTGCTGACCGTGCTCGCTGCCCACCCCGGCGAGGTCATGAGTGCGACCGAGCTGGCCGAGTTCACCGGCCTGGAGCCCCCCACCGTCAGCAAGGTGCTCAAGCCGCTGGCGCAGGCCGGGCTGGTGGAAGGCCTGCGCGGCGTGCGCGGCGGCTACCGCCTTACCCGCGCACCGGCGGAGGTTTCGCTGTGCGAGGTGGTCGAGGCCATGGAAGGTCCACTCGCGCTGACCGAATGCAGCCACGACAACCATCAGTGCGGCATGGCGCCCAAGTGTGGCGCGCGCAGCAGCTGGCGGTTGATCAACGACGTGGTGTCCGAGGCCCTGCGCAACGTCACCCTCGCCCAGATTCTCCCCCCTCCTCCCCTTGTCGATGACAACCCGCGCCGCACCATCGCCGCTGCGGTTGTCTCCTGATCCACAGGCAGCCCCATGGCCACCGAAATCATCGAATCCGTCGCTGACAGCGATACCCCCAACCGCGAGATCCATGAACAGCTCGGCCGCAAGTATTCGGCCGGCTTCATCACGGACATCGAATCGGACTCCCTGCCGCCCGGCCTGGACGAGGACGTCATCCGCGCCCTGTCCGCCAAGAAGGACGAGCCGGAATGGATGACGCAGTGGCGGCTGGAGGCCTACCGCCATTTCCTCACCATGCCGATGCCGGACTGGGCGAAGCTGCGCATCGCCCCGATCGACCTGCAGGCACTCAGCTACTACTCCGCGCCCAAGGGCCCGAAGTACGCCTCGCTGGACGATGTGCCGAAGGAACTGCTCGATACCTACGACAAGCTGGGCGTGCCGCTGCATGAGCGCGCGCGGTTGGCGGGCGTCGCCGTGGATGCGGTGTTCGATTCGGTCTCCGTGGGCACCACCTTCCGCAAGGAGCTGGCCGAGAAGGGCGTGATCTTCTGCTCCATGTCAGAGGCGATCAAGGAACATCCGGCGCTGGTCAGGCAGTACCTGGGCAGCGTGGTGCCGGTGGGCGACAACTATTTCGCCGCACTGAACTCGGCCGTGTTCTCCGACGGCAGCTTCGTGTTCATCCCCAAGGGGGTGCGCTGCCCGATGGAACTGAGCACCTATTTCCGCATCAACGCCGGCCATACCGGCCAGTTCGAGCGCACGCTGATCATCTGCGAGGAGAAGGCGTACGTCTCCTACTTGGAAGGCTGCACCGCGCCCATGCGCGACGAGAACCAGCTGCATGCCGCCGTGGTGGAGCTGGTCACGCTGGACGATGCGGAAATCAAGTATTCCACGGTGCAGAACTGGTATCCCGGCGATGAGAACGGCGTCGGGGGCATCTACAACTTCGTGACCAAGCGGGCCGAGTGCCGCGGTGACCGCAGCAAGGTCACCTGGACCCAGGTGGAGACCGGCTCGGCGATCACCTGGAAGTACCCTTCGTGCGTGCTGCTCGGTGACGATTCGGTCGGGGAATTCCACTCCGTCGCCCTGACCCACCACTGCCAGCAGGCCGACACCGGCACCAAGATGATCCACGTCGGCAAGCGCACCAAGAGCAAGATCATCAGCAAGGGCATCAGCGCCGGCCGCGGCCAGAACACCTACCGCGGACTGGTCAAGGTGGAACGCGGCGCAGACGGTGCGCGCAACTACACCCAGTGCGATTCGCTGCTGATCGGCAAGAAGTGCGGCGCACACACCTTCCCGTACATCGAGGTCAAGAATCCCGGTGCGACGGTGGAGCATGAAGCGACCACCTCCAAGATCTCCGATGACCAGCTGTTCTACTGCCGGGCACGTGGCATCAGCCAGGAAGATGCGGTTTCGCTGATCGTGGACGGGTTCTGCAAGCAGGTCTTCCGCGAGCTGCCGATGGAGTTCGCGGTGGAAGCCAAGAAGCTGCTGGAAGTGAGCCTGGAGGGTTCGGTCGGATGATGCGCCTGTCATCCTTCCCGCTCACCTGCGCGCTGCTGCTCGGGGGTGCGTCCAGCGCGCACGCCGACGATGCGCCGGCCTGCAATCCCGCCGGTACGCAGCTGGAGCTCAACGCCTGCGCCGGCCAGGCCTTCAGCAAGGCCGATGCCGAACTCAACGCGGTCTACCGGCAGGTGCTTGCCCGCCACGCCGACGCCCCCGTGGCGCTGGCCCGTATCAAGGCAGCGCAGCGGCTGTGGGTGCAGCTGCGCGACGCCGATCTGGAGGCCCGGTATCCGGTCGGCGAAGACGAAGATCCGCGCCTGCTCTACGGCTCCATGTACCCCATGCTCCATTCCGAAGCCAAGGCCGCGCTGACCGCCACGCGCACGGCCTTCCTGCGCAACCAGTTCCTTGAGCGCAGCGAATACGACCTCTGAGTCGCGCTGCCGCCAGCCCCCTATCCGAGAAGACGAAAACCGCCATGCTGAAGATCGACAACCTCCACGCCCGCATCGGTGACAAGGAGATCCTCAAGGGTCTCTCGCTGGACGTGAAGCCCGGCCAGGTGCACGCCATCATGGGCCCCAATGGCGCGGGCAAATCCACGCTGGGCCATGTGCTCTCCGGCCGCGAAGGCTATGACGTGAGCGAAGGCAGCGTGCAGTTCGAAGGCGCCGACCTGCTGGACCTCGCACCCGAAGCGCGTGCGGCGGCGGGCCTGTTCCTGGCCTTCCAGTACCCGGTCGAGATTCCCGGCGTCAACAACACCTATTTCCTGCGTGCCGCGCTCAATGCGCAGCGGCGCGCCCGTGGCGAAGCCGAGCTCGATTCGATGCAGTTCCTGAAACTGGTGCGGCAGAAGCTGGCCGTGCTGCACCTGAAGGATGAACTGCTGCACCGCGGGGTCAACGAAGGTTTCTCGGGCGGTGAAAAGAAGCGCAACGAGATCTTCCAGCTGGCGGTGCTCGAACCGAAGCTGGCCATCCTCGACGAGACCGATTCCGGCCTGGACATCGATGCGCTGAAGAGCGTCGCCGACGGCGTCAACGCGCTGCGCAGCCCGGAACGGTCGTTCATCGTGATCACCCATTACCAGCGCCTGCTCGATTACATCAGGCCGGACGTGGTGCACGTGCTGGCCGAAGGGCGCATCGTGCAGTCCGGTGGTCCGGAGCTGGCCCTGCAGCTGGAAAAGCACGGCTACGATTTCCTCAAGGACCGTGTGGTGCCGGAGGCGGCGGTCTGATGAGCGCCCTGCTGGATTCACTTGCCACCGCCTTCGATGGCGCCGACGCACGCCGCGAGGTGCTCGAGGGCGTGCTGCAGGACGGCCTGCCCGGTGCCCGCAGCGAGGCCTGGAAATACACATCGCTGCGCCAGCTCGATCGACGCACCTTCGCACCGGCGCCACTGGAGGCCCCGGTGGTGGATGCGACCTTCGTGGAGGGCATTCCCGCGCCGCGCCTGGTGTTCGTCAATGGGCGCCTGCATGCCGGCCTGAGCGACCTCACCGGCCTGCCTGCCGGCGTGCAGCTGCAGAGCTTCTCGCAGGCCGTGGCGGCTGGCGAGGACAGCGCGCGCCTGCTCGGCCGCCGCTATGAACGGCCCGAGGACGTGTTCGCGCGCCTCAACACCGCCCTCGCCGATGAAGGCGTGGTGCTGCGTGTCGAGGAAGGCGTGCAG
This sequence comes from Xanthomonas sp. 60, assembly GCF_011761925.1. NCBI lineage: Bacteria > Pseudomonadati > Pseudomonadota > Gammaproteobacteria > Lysobacterales > Lysobacteraceae > Xanthomonas > Xanthomonas sp. 60. The sequence goes on from NZ_JAASQW010000002.1 coordinate 446,593, forward strand.
GTGGCCCTGCCGCTGCAGCTGGTGTTCGCCAGCGCGGCCACCGGCACCGACCTGGCCTGGCACCACCGTCACTGGGTGGAGCTGCGCGCCGGCGCCCAGCTGGGCATCGTCGAGCATCACCTGCAGGTCGGTGATGCGGCACACCTGGACAACAGCGTGATGCACGTCCACATCGCCCGTGACGCCCGTTTCTCCCATGCGCGCGTGCAGGCCGGCAGCGCACGCCAGACCAGCTTCCTGCGCACCGATGCGGTGCTTGCGCGCGATGCGCAGTACCACCGCGTGGACCTCGAACTGGGTGCCGCGCTGGCCCGCCACGAGCTCAACGTGCGGCTGGAGGGTGACAACGCCCACCTCACCGCCAACGGCGTGCTGCTGGGCAGTGGACGCCGCCACGTGGATACCCGCCTGGGCATCGAGCACATCGCCCGCGACACCAGCGCCGGACTGCTGTGGCGCGGCGTGGCCGGCAACCGCAGCCGCGTGGTGTTCCATGGCGGCATCCATATCCGCGAAGGGGCCGATGGCACCGACGCCAACCTGTCCAACAAGAACCTGCTGCTGTCTGCCGATGCCGAGATCGATACCCAGCCCACGCTGGTGATCGACGCCGAAGAGGTCAAGGCCGCCCACGGCGCCACGGTCGGCCAGCTCGATGCCAACGCGCTGTTCTACCTGCGCTCGCGTGGCCTGCCCGAGCCGCAGGCCCAGGCCCTGCTCAGCGCCGCGTTCTGCCATGAGCCGCTGCGGGTGCTGCCCGACGCGCTGCGCGAGCAGCTGGGTGCACAGCTTGACCGTGCCCTGGTCGAGGCAGGCGTCGCATGAACCTGTCCACGCAACCGGGCGCCCCCGGCCAGGCCCAGGCACCGGACTGGGACAGGGTGCGGCTGGATTTCCCGCTGCTGATGCGCGAGGTCCACGGCAAGCCGCTGGTGTATTTCGACAACGCCAACACCGGGCAGAAGCCGATGCAGGTCATCGGCGTGCTGGACGAGTTCTATCGCCGCTACAACGCCAATGTCAGCCGTGCGGTGCACGCCCTCGGCACCGAGGCGACCGACGCCTACGAGGGCGCGCGCAGCAAGCTGGCACGCTTCCTCAACGTGCGCGCCAGCGAGCTGGTGCTGTGCAGCGGCACCACCTTCGCCCTGAACCTGGTGGCCTATTCCTGGGCGCTGCCGCGCCTGCAGCCCGGCGATGTCATCCTCGTCTCGCGCATGGAGCACCATGCCAACATCGTGCCGTGGCAGCTGGTGGCCGAGCGTACCGGCGCCAGCGTGCGCGTGGCCGAGATCACCCCGGACGGGGCGATCGACATGGACGCGCTGCGCCGGGCGATGACGCCCGAGGTCAAGCTGCTGGCGATCACCCACGTCTCCAATGTGCTGGGCACGGTCAACCCGGTGCGCGAGATCTGCCGCGAAGCCCGCCGGCGCGGCATCGTCACGGTGGTCGACGGCTCGCAGGCGGTGCCGCACCGCAAGGTCGACGTGGCCGCCATCGGCTGCGATTTCTACGCCATCACCGGCCACAAGATGTGCGGGCCGACCGGTACCGGCGCACTGTGGGCACGCCGCGAGCACCTTGATGCCATGCCGCCGTTCCTGGGCGGCGGGGAGATGATCCGCGAGGTCAGCTTCGAAGGCACGGTGTTCAACGAGGCGCCGCACAAGTTCGAAGCCGGCACGCCGAACATCGCCGGTTTCATCGGCCTGGGGGCCGCCGTGGACTACCTGGACACGCTGGGCCTGGCCCACGTCGAGGCGCGCGAAGCGGAGCTGCTGGCCCACTTCACCGAAGAGCTGCAGAAGGTGGAGGGGCTGCGCATCTTCGGCACCACGCCGGACAAGGCGGCGGTGGTGTCCTTCCTGATCGAGGGCGCGCATGCCCACGATCTGGCGACCCTGCTCGATCTGGAAGGCGTGGCGATCCGCTCCGGCCAGCACTGCGCGCACCCGCTGCTGCAGTACTACGGCGTGGCCGCCACGTGCCGTGCGTCGCTGGCGTTCTACAACACGCATGATGAGATCGAACGCTTCGTGACAGCCCTGCGCAAGGTCCGCGTACTGCTCGGCTGAGGTCCCGGCGTCCCGGCCCGCCCCTGCCGCCGGGTCGTTCCGGACCCTGGGCTGCGCCTACAATGGGCGCCATGAGCACACTGACCTACCGGACCGCGACGGCGGCCGACATTCCCGCCCTCATCGACCTGGTCACCTCGGCCTACCGTGGCGATGCCAGCCGTGCGGGCTGGACCACCGAAGCGGACCTGCTCGACGGCGCCCGTATCGATGCGGACAGCCTGCAGACGGCGCTCGACACGCCGCGTTCGCAGATCCTGCTCGCCGAGCGCGGCGGTGAACTGCTGGCCTGCGCGCATGTCTCCGACGGCGGCGGGCACGGCTACTTCGGCATGTTCGCCGTGCGCCCCTGCGAACAGGGCAGTGGCCTGGGAAAGCAGATGATCGCTGAGGCCGAGGCCCACGCCGTACGCGCGTGGGGCGTGCCGCGCATGCTGATGACCGTCATCGACGTCCGCGAGGAACTCATCGCCTTCTATGAGCGCCGCGGCTACATGCGCACCGGCATCAAGAAGCCGTTTCCTTACGGCGATAAGCGCTTCGGCATCCCCAAGCGCGACGATCTGCAGTTCGAGATCCTGGAGAAGCCGCTGTGAGCGCGGCCTGGACCTTCGTGTGCGCCAGCGCGGAGTTGCTGCCCGGTGAGATGAAGACCGTGTTCGATGAGGTTACGGGCACGCCCATCGTCGTTTTCAACCTGGACGGCGATCTGCATGCGCTGGAGGACCAGTGCACGCACGAGGAATTCGAGCTGTCCGCAGGCGAGTTCAACGTGACCGAAGGCAGCATCGAGTGCGTCCTGCATGGCGCACGCTTCGATGTGCGCGATGGGCGCGCACTGTGCGCACCGGCGTACAGCCCGGCTCCGAAGTTTCCGGTCAAGCGTGAACACGATGCCGTCTGGGTGCGCGACGACCGCGATTGAAGGCCCTTGGTAAGCGATGCGCGATTCTTGCAAATCATTATCATTTGCAACTGCGAACGTATCTCACTACAATCACGCCCCATGCACATCCGCCCACCGCGGATGTCCACCTTCCGGGGGCCTTCCTTGCGTCATCCGCACCGCCACCTCCACTTCGGCGCCGCCATGCGCGGTCGGCAGCCTGCGCTGTCGGGCCTGCTGCTGTGGGTTGTCCTGGCGGCTATGACGCTCGTCGCGCTGCCACGGGTCACCGCGACAAGTGCAGCCGAGGGCGAGGTGACCCTGCAGCACCGCCAGAGCGAAGACCGCGGCGGCGAGCTGCCGCTGCACGAGCCGGCACCGGTGAAGCTGCGCCGGACCGCGCTGCAGGTTCCCAGCCGCCCTGATGCCAGGCAGCCGGCCGCCCTGCTGGCGGCCGCGCCGTGCTGGACTGCGCTCATGCTGCCCGCCGCACGCCGTGTGTTGAAGGCCAACGATTGGCCCACCGTGCAGTCCGCGCCACCGACACGCGATGCGCCGGGTCGCCGCCAGCAGCGCGGACAGGCGCCCCCGCAGGCCTGATCAGCGCGCGCGTACGCCATTGCGGCGTACCGCCCCGTCCGCCCTACCCATCACCGCTGCCCGCTCCGGGCGCTCCGCAGGTACCCGCTCCGTGCAGGGTGCCGCGCTCTGCACTTTTTCCGAGGTCGCCACCATGGCCCAGCGCCATCGCTTCCGTTCGCCTGCTTTCCGCCGGTCCTTCCCCCACACCTTGTTGTCCAGCGCGCTGCTGAGCGCGCTGGTGGCCTCGCCGGTCCGGGCCGAACTGGCCGCTGCCCCGAAAACGCTGGACCAGGTGGTGGTCACCGCCTCGGGTTTCGAACAGAAGATCACCGCCGCGCCGGCCAGCATCTCGGTCATCACCCAACAGGAACTGACCACGCGCCCCTACATGACCCTGCTCGATGCCGTGCGCGACCTGGAAGGCGTGGACGTAGGCGAAACCCGCGACAAAACCGGCCAGGGCACCATCTCGATGCGCGGCATGGGCTCGGATTACACGCTGATCCTGGTCAACGGGCGCCGCCAGAACAACCACGGCGACATCTATCCCAACAATTTCGGCGGCAACCAGTTCAACCACATCCCGCCGCTGGATGCGATCGAACGCATCGAGGTCATCCGGGGGCCGGCGTCCACGCTGTACGGGGCCGACGCCATGGGCGGGGTCATCAACATCATCACCAAGCGCTCGCTGGACCGCTGGTCGGGCTCGGCCACGCTGGGCCGCACGTTCGAGACCGATGACCAGTTCGGCGATGACAGCACGGCCGATGTGTACCTCACCGGGCCGCTGGTGCCGGGGGTGCTCAACCTCACCGCACGGGCCAGCTGGTACGACCGCAAGGCCTCCAACCCGGTGTTCGCACCGGTCACCGATCCGGCCGGCCGGCCGCACGACCGGGCGCTCGGCTTCGGTGCCGGCGGGAAGACCGTGGACAACACCAACAAGGCCGGCGGCGTGAGCCTGGAATGGAACCTCAGCGATGCCCAGCAGCTGACCCTGGACTACGACACCTCCCGCCAGGACTACGACAATTCAATCAAGATCAATGACGCCGGCGTGGAGGAGTACCCGGTCGGCACCGTCGACAACCTCAGCAGCATCTGGCGCAGCGCGAACTTCTGCCGCGGCGGCGCCGGTGCCAACGCCAATGCCTGCCGCGCCAGCGGCGGTACGTGGGCGCGGCGCGCGGACCCGCGCGTGGGCTACAGCCCCGACCAGCAGTTCACCCGCGATGCGTGGGCAGTGACCCATGAAGGCAACTGGAGCTTCGGCAACAGCCTGGTATCGCTGGCCCACGTGGCCACCAACAACGAAGGCCGCACCCTGCCGTTCACGGTGGAAGAGCGCAACACACTGCTGCAGATGATCGATGGCACCGGTGCGTATGCCGGCCTGCCGCTCGCCGAGCGCCGCCGCATCGCCGAAGCCACCTTCCTGCCACGCCCGCAGCGCACGCTGGAAAGCGCGCAGTACACCCTCGATGCGAAGCTGGACATCCCGTTCCAGGCCGCTGGCGAGCACATGGCCGTGGTCGGTACCCAGATCATCCGCGGCGAACTCACCGATGGAGTGTTCGGCATGGAAAGTGGCAACCCGGGGCAGACCCAGGACCACAACCTGTACTCGCTGTTCGCCGAAGACACCTGGACGGTGGCCGCCCCGCTGGCCATCACCTACGGCCTGCGCTTCGATGACCACGCAGTGTTCGGCAACCACCTGAGCCCGCGCCTGTACGGCGTGTACACCGTCAACCCGCAGTGGACGGTCAAGGGCGGTGTGAGCACCGGCTTCAAGACCCCCAAGACAACCCAGCTGTACGACGGGGTGACCGGGTTCGGCGGCCAGGGCACCTCGCCGATGTACGGCAACCCGGACCTGCAGCCGGAAACCAGCACCAGCACCGAACTGGCGGTGTACTGGCAGCACCCGCAGGGCCACACGTTCAACGCCACGATCTTCCACAACCGGTTCGACGACAAGATCAGCCAGCAGCCCTGCGGCCCCGCGCTGCGCGTGGGCTGCAGCAGCAGCGGCGACTACGCCGAGCTCGGCTATGCCAGCAGCACCCGCACGGTCAACATCGACGAGGTGGTGATCCAGGGCGCGGAAGTCGCCGGCCGCTGGAACCTCAGCGAACGGCTCGGCCTGCGTGCCAACTACACCTTCACCGACAGCGAGCAGAAGAGTGGCGCGGAGAAGGGCCATCCGCTCGGCAATGCCGCGCGCCACATGGCCAATGCCACGTTCAACTGGCAGGCCAGCGACCGCTTCAACGTGTTCCTGACCGCCGAGGCGCGTTCCAGGCGCTACCGCGGACTGAGCACGATCACCGGCCAGGAGCTGCACTACAAGGATTACACCGTGCTGCACCTGGGCGCCTCGTACGAAGCCAGTGCGTGGCTGACAGTCAATGCGCGCATCAACAACCTGCTGGACCGCGACTTCACCACCTACCAGTCGCTGTTCAACGATCTGGATGGCGATGGCGTGTACGCCGACGGCACCAACGAAGTGCTTTTCGAGGACGACTACAACAACAAGGACAAGGCCCGCAGTGTGTGGGTGAGCCTGAACGTCTCGCTCTGACCCACCACGCCCGGGCCCCTCAATTGCGAACCATTCTCATCAATGTTGTAATGCCGCCTTCGTGCCTGCAATGCCCAACAGACCTGTGAGCCGACCTGACGCTTCGCCCGTGCAGACGCAACAGCGCCGTGGTTTCTGGCTGCGCACGCTGCACCAGTGGCATTGGATCAGCTCGGCCGTGTGCCTGATCGGCATGCTGCTGTTTGCCGCCACGGGAATCACGCTCAACCATGCCGCGAAGATCGAAGCCACCCCGCAGGTCATCAACCAGCAGGTCGAGCTTCCCCGGCAGGTGCGGGAACAGCTGGGTGAACGCCAGGACGGCAACGCACCGCTGCCACGCAGCGTGCGCGGCTGGCTGGATCACGCGCTGGGCATCTCCATCGGCGGCCGTGCGGCAGAGTGGTCGGCAGAGGACATCTATCTGTCGCTGCCGCGCCCCGGCGGCGATGCCTGGCTGAGCATTGACCGCCACAGCGGCGCGGTGGAGTACGAATCCACCTCGCGCGGCGCGGTGTCCTACCTCAATGATCTGCACAAGGGTCGCAACGCGGGCCCGGCGTGGGGCTGGTTCCTGGACCTGTTCGCGGTGGCCTGCCTGGTGTTCTGCATCACCGGCCTGTTCCTGCTCCACCTGCATGCCCGGCAGCGGCGCATGACCTGGCCGCTGGTCGGCCTGGGCCTGTTGATTCCGCTGTTGATCGCCCTGCTGTTGATCCACTGATTCCTTCCGTCCTGCTTCCGGAGCCGCCCATGCGCGTCACCCTCACCATCGCCCTCAGTGGCCTGCTGGCCACCTCGCCGGCCTACGCGGCCACCCTCGATATCAGCGTCGAAGTGCCCAGGCTCAACGTCTCCGAGTATCACCGCCCCTATGTCGCGGTGTGGCTGGAAGGCGCGGACCAGAAGGTCGCCGCCAACCTGTCGGTGTGGTACCAGCAGACCAGCAACAGCGAAGGCCATGGCACCAAATGGCTGCCGGACCTGCGCCAGTGGTGGCGCAAGAGTGGCCGCACGTTGGAGGTCCCGGTGGACGGCGTGACCGGTCCAACGCGCCCGGCCGGCACCCATGCACTGAGCTTCAACGGCCGCCAGCCGGCGCTCAAGGGCCTGGCGCCGGGCACCTACACCCTGGTCGTGGAGGCGGTGCGCGAGGTGGGCGGCCGCGAACTGCTGAAGGTTCCCTTCACCTGGCCCGCCAACGCCGCGCAGAGCGGCAGCGCCCAGGGCACCAGCGAACTCGGCAAGGTCACCCTCGCCGTCAAACCCTGACAACAGGCGGCGCGGCGTGTACCGCCCATCGCCTCGCCGCCCCTTGAGAAGCACCCGTCCCCGTTCCGGAGTCCATTCCCTCATGAAGCGCACGCTTGTCCTCGCCGCCGCCCTTGCGGCCGCCCTTCCCTTCTCCGCCCTCGCGCACAAGGCGTGGCTGCTGCCCTCGCAGACGGTGATCGCCGGCAACACGCCGTGGATCACCGTGGACGGTGCGGTATCCAACGACCTGTTCTATTTCAACCACGTGCCTTTGCGACTGGAATCGGTGGTGATCACCGCACCGGATGGCACCGCCGTGCAGCCGCAGAACGGGGCCACCGGCAAGTTCCGCAGCGTGTTCGATGTGGAGCTGAAACAGCAGGGCACCTATCGCATCGCCTCGGTCAACAAGGGTCTGTCGGCGACCTACGAACTCAACGGCGAGCGCAAGCGCTGGCGCGGCACCGCCGCCGCGCTGGGAGAACTGCCGAAGGACGCCAGCAACCTGCAGGTCAGTGAATCGGTGGGCCGCGTGGAAACCTTCGTCACCAACGGTGCCCCGAACGCGACCGCGCTCAAGCCCACCGGCACGGGCATCGAACTGGTCGCCCTCGCACATCCCAATGATCTGTTCGCCGGTGAAGAAGCCACCTTCCGCGTCCTGGTGGATGGACAGCCGAAGGCGGGCCTGGCGTTCGAGATCGTGCGTGGCGCCACGCGTTACCGCAACGCGCAGGACGAGATCAAGGTCACCAGCGATGCCAGGGGCGAGATCAAAGTGACCTGGCCGGACGCCGGCATGTACTGGCTCGAAACCGGCAGCGAAGACAGCAAGACCACCGTCAAGCAGGCGGCCAAGCGTCGGCTGAGCTACGTGGCCACGCTGGAAGTGCTGCCGCAGTGACGGCGACGCTGGCGGCGTGACGACCCTATGCGGTCCCTGCATCATGCAGGAACCGCATCGACCCTGCTGACCGGCGCCACGCACGAAACGGACATGACAGCCTCTTCCCTCGAACCCGCCTGCCTCGGCGGCGCCACCATGGGCACTACGTGGAGCGTCCGCCTGTGCGTTGCGCGCAGCCGCGATCTGCACGCCCTGCACGCCGGCATCCAGGCCCGGCTGGACGCGGTGGTCGCACAGATGAGCACGTGGGAACCGCAATCGGACATCAGCCGCTACAACCGCGCCGAGGCAGGCCGATGGATCGCGGTTCCCGACCAGATGCGCACCGTGCTGCACGCTGCGCTGTCGGTGGCAGCGGCCAGTGGCGGCGCCTTCGATCCCACGGTGGGCCCGTTGGTGGCGCTGTGGGGCTTCGGCGCGCACGCCGGGCCCCGCCACCCGCCCGCCCCCCGGACGCTCGCCCTCACCCGTGAGCGCTGCGGTTGGCAGCGCATCGCCTGCGATGCGCGCGGCGTGCTGCAGCCCGGCGGCGTGGAGCTGGATTTTTCTGCAATCGCCAAAGGGTTCGCCGTGGACGATGTGGCCGCCTGGCTGCGCGCGCAGGGCGTGACCGCCGCGCTGGTGGAGGTGGGCGGGGAGCTGCACGGCTACGGCACCAAGCCTGGTGGCGAACCGTGGCGGGTGCTGGTGGAATCGGCGCCGGAAGAAGATGCGCGCCTGTCCACGCCACCCCGCGTGATCGCGCTGGAGGGCAACGCCGTGGCGACCTCGGGCGACCGCTGGCACCAGTATGGCGGTGACGAAGGCCCGCTCAGCCACAGCCTGGATCCGCGCAGTGGACGACCGGTACAGCGGGCGGCGGCGGCGGTGACCGTGGTTGCGGCAACCGCCATGCTCGCTGATGCGTGGGCCACCGCACTGACCGTGCTCGGCCGCGAGGACGGCCTGGCGCTGGCCACCACGCGGGGGCTGGCCGTGCGTTATCTCGAGCACGCACGCGCAGGCCAGGCCCCGGTGGAAACGATGAGCCCCGCCTTTGAAGCCCTGCTGTCATGAGAAGACCTTCCCGCCCGCTGCTCGGCAACGCGCTGGCGATGCTGTCCCTGGCCGTCATCGCGGGCCTGCTGCTGCGCCTGCATCTGGGCGATGCCGGCTGGTCCGCTGCGGCTACGCGTACGCACTGGGCCTGGGCAGGGCTGAGCGTGCTCGCCTACGCTGCGCTGTGCCTGCTCTTCTGCTGGCGTGGACGCGCGGGTGACAGCTCCGGAGATTCCGGACAGGCACCGGTGCTGGTCGTGTGGGCCAGCCAGACCGGCTTCGCGCTTACGCTGGCCAACCGCAGCGCTGAGGCGCTGCGCAACGCGGGCGTGCCGGTGCATGTGCGCAGCCTGCACCAGGTCGACGCCGCGCTGCTGCAGCAGACCGGGCGCGCCCTGTTCATCGCCAGTACCACCGGCGAAGGCGATGCGCCTGACCACGCACTGCCCTTCCTGCGCCGGGTCATGCCAGCCGCGCTCCGGCTGGAAAAACTGCAGTACGCGGTCCTGGCACTGGGTGACCGCAGTTACGGACACTTCTGTGCCTTCGGCCACCAGCTCGATGCGTGGCTGCGCCAGCGCGGCGCGCATGCGCTGTTCGACACGGTGGACGTGGACAACGCCGATCCCGCTGCCCTGCGCCACTGGCAACAGCTGCTTGGCCAGCTCGGCGGTGAGGCCAGCGAAGTACCGGACTGGAGCCCGGCGGCGTACCAGCCGTGGACACTGCTGGAGCGCACGCACCTCAATCCCGGCAGTGCGGGCGGCGCGGTGTTCTGGCTGCGCCTGCAGGCCCCGGCCGGCACGCAGCCGGCGTGGCAGGCCGGCGACATCGCCGAGATCGGCCCGCGCCATGCACCGGCCACGGTGGCCACGTGGCTGCGCACGCACGGACGCGAAGGCGATGCCACGCAGGTGGAAGGTCGGCCATTGTCTGACCACCTCGCGCGGTCGCACCTGCCCGAGGCGGCGCCCGGCACGTTCAAGGAGATGCCCGCGGCAACGCTCGTGGCCCAGCTTGAACCGTTGCCGCACCGGGAATACTCGATCGCCTCGGTGATGGCCGATGGCGCGGTGGAGCTGGTGGTGCGCCGGCAACGGCGTGCCGATGGCAGCCCAGGCCTCGGCAGCGGCTGGCTCTGCGATCACCTGCAAACCGGCCAGCAGCAGGCGCTGCGCGTGCGGTCCAACCCCGGTTTCCACGGCGTTTCGCCCCAAGCGCCGCTGATCCTGATCGGCAACGGCACCGGCATCGCCGGCCTGCGCGCGCACCTGCGCGAGCGCGCCCTGGTGGACGGCCAACGCACCTGGCTGCTGTTCGGCGAGCGCTCGGCCGCGCATGACTTCCATTTCCGCGATGAACTGCTTGCGCTGCAACAGCAAGGACGTCTACAGCTGGATGCCGTCTTCAGCCGCGATGGCGGCACCCACCGTTACGTGCAGCACCGGCTGCAGGCCGACGCCGCGCGCCTGCGCGCATGGGTGGACGACGGCGCCACGATCCTGGTCTGTGGCAGCCTGCAGGGCATGGCGCCGGCGGTGGATGCGGTGATCGAAGCGGTCCTGGGCGCCGAGCTGCGTGAAGCCATGCTAGCTTCGGGGCGCTACCGGCGCGACGTGTACTGAGGGCGGCGCCGCAGCGCGATGCGCACGCAAGCTACAGCGCGCGCGCCGGTCCCGGCGCCACGCGGATCGCCAGCAGTTCACCGCCACCCTCCACGCCATACCGGCAGCGCTCGCCCGCCCCCAGCCAGGCGGTATCGCCCTGCGCCAGCGCCGCCATTCCACTGCCCGCATCGAACGTGGCGTGCCCGGCCAGCAGATGGATGGCCCAGGCCACGTCCGGTCCGGTGAAGAAGAACATCGAGCCCACCAGCGGCCGGTGCAGCAGTTCGGCGTGCAGCACATCGCGGCGCCACATCAGGTTGAAATCGTGCGTGGGGCCATCCACCAGGGCGCCCTGCACGTCCTGTTCGCCGGCAAACCGGACACGTCCGTGCGGCGGCAGGACGTCACTGACCCGGCCATCGCCGTGGTGCAGCCGCACGCCGTTGCCGTGCAGCAGCACCAGCTCCCGCTCGACGCCCGGAAACGCCGAAAACGCGGCGTCCTGCTCGATCTCGGCGATGGACAGACGCAGTGCCCAGTCCATGCCCGGGGCGGGCAGTCGCAGGATCTCCCGGGTCCAGCCCAGGCCGTTGCGCCAGCGTTCGCGTACGTAGTCCCCGGACGGAATGACGCGGCTGGGTGCATGCAGGAAGGCGGCTTCGTTCATGCCACCAGTGTGCCCTGCGCGGAGCCGCAGGTCATCGCGCGGCGACGCTGTCCCCGCAATCGGCGCTGAGCAGTTCCGAGTGCTGCAGCCACGTCGTATCCGGGTAATACGCAAACACGAACGTGCCACCGCTCAACGCGTCGATCAGCGGCCGGGCCACCGACAACCGTACTGCAGGGCATCCCAGCGAGCGCCCCAGGCGCCCCTGCAGGCGGGCCGTCGCCGGGTTCACGTACGGGGCGCCATGGATCACGATCGCACGCTCTCGCGCCTGGTCGTTGAAGCCGGGTTCCAGGCCATCCAGCCGCAGCGAATAGCCGTTGCCGCTGTAGGTTTCTGCCGCGGTGAAACCACCGAGGCTGGACATGTAACTGCCTTCGCGGTTGGAGAAGTGTTCGGTCCGGTTGGCGCCGCTGTTGCGCCCGTGCGCCACCCATTCCTCGAACATCAGCCGCTGCCGCTGCAGATCGAACACCCACAGCCGCGGCTGGGTGGAAGGGCGCGAATAATCAATGACGCCCAGGCGCCCGCGCGCGACCGCCGAACCCGGGCGCTTCAATGCGCAGCGCATGGCCGTGGCGGCCAGTCGCAGCACGCGACGGTCCGCGTTGGGAGCGGCTTTCGCCAGTGCCGCTGCAAGGTCGCCGCCATTGCCGGAGGACGCTGACGCCGTGGCCGTCGGCACGGCGCCCGTGGCCAGCAGGCCGGTCAGGATCAGCACGGCCGCCTCGTGGCGGAACGTTCGGGCGGGAAGAGAGGCAGGCATCGCGCTCAGGGTGCACCCAGCCGGGGGGCGATGCCAACACCCGCGCCGTGAAGGGTTCAGTCTGTACTCGGGAGCGGCCCCCACTACGGCCTGACCCGGAAAAACAGATTGCCCGGCGACACAGCCTTGTGTCGTACCGGGCAACAGTCACGTCCATGTCGGTTTCCAGCCACCCCACGCATCCTGCGGTGAGGAGCGGCGTGCCTCCTGCACGGAAACCGCGATCATCCCTGCCGTGTTTATCTCAGCCCCTTCCACAGGTCTGTGATGCCACCGTCCTGGTGAGTGTTCAACGCCTCCGGCGTCTGTCGGCCTCCCGCGCTCCAGCACGAAAGGTCCGCCTGGCATCCCGCCTGGCCCGACAAATCCTGTCGTAATCAGCGCCTGGGGACGGATCTCACCGACGCCGGTCCTGGCGCCGGATCCCTCAAGGGCTCCCTGCCCTCGAGCGTGATCCGCTGTCGATTCCGTTCGACGATGGCTTTCCCTATTCCCTTCACCTGCATCAGATCCTCGATGCGCTGGAAGGAACCGTGTTGCCGCCTGTACCTGATGATGGCCTCGGCCCGTCCGGGTCCGATCATCGTCAGTTCCTGCAGCGCGGCGGCGTCAGCCTGGTTGATGTCCACCCGCCCGGCGTCCAGTGCCAGTGCGAACCAGATCCCCAGAACCCACGCCCACACCACGAAAACCCCTGGCATGACGTACGTCTCCTTGTGATTCGGACCGTGCCGACCTGTTCCGTCGGTCTGGCAAGGGTCCGTCACCACATGTACACAGCCTATCGTCCGGACACATTTCTAACAGCCAGCTAAATACCCGACCCGTTGTAGGAAAATACCTACCCCGCCCTCAAGGGCTGCTGGGGTAGGTGGACGCACAGGCGTAGAATGACAGCATCAGTCATCGCACCGGAGTTCCACATGGATAGCGCCAAGCTCGGCCAGTACGTCAACGAAAAATGGGACAGCGACATCGTCCCGCAGCTGGTCGAGTACATCCGTATTCCCAACAAGTCGCCGATGTTCGATGCCGACTGGGTGCAGAACGGGTACATGGAGCGGGCGGTCGAACTGATGGCGACCTGGGCAAAAGCACAGGACCTGCCTGGCCTGACCGTCGAAGTGGTGCGCCTTGAAGGCCGCACGCCGCTGATCCTGCTGGAAATCCCGGCGACCGGCCCGGAGACCGGCGAAGACACCGTGCTGCTCTATGGCCATCTGGACAAGCAGCCGGAAATGACCGGCTGGGACGATGACCTCGGTCCATGGGTCCCAGTCCTGCGCGACGACAAACTGTATGGCCGTGGTGGTGCCGACGATGGCTATGCCATGTACGGTTCGCTGGCCGCCGTGCTCGCGTTGCAGTCGCAGGGCCTGCCGCATGCCCGCTGCGTGGTGCTGATCGAAGCCTGCGAAGAATCCGGCAGTTACGACCTGCCCGCTTACGTGGACCATCTGGCCGACCGTATCGGCAAGCCTTCGCTGGTGGTCTGCCTGGACTCGGGCTGTGCGAACTACGACCAGCTGTGGTGCACCACCTCGCTGCGCGGCCTGACCGGCGGCAACTTCTCGGTCAAGGTGCTCAACGAAGGCGTGCACTCCGGTGATGCCTCCGGCGTGGTGCCTTCCAGCTTCCGCCTGCTGCGCCAGATCCTTTCGCGCATCGAGGACGAGACGACTGGCCGCATCCTGATCGATGGCATGCAGGTTGAGATCCCCGCCGAACGTCTGGAGCAGGCCCGCCGCGCCGCCGATGTGGTGGATACCGCGATCTTCGACAAATTCCCGCTCGTTGACGGCCTCAAGCCGATGAACGATGACCTTACCGAACTGGTGCTCAACCGCACCTGGCGTCCGGCGCTGTCGGTCACCGGCATCGACGGCATGCCGCCGCTGGCGTCGGCGGGCAACGTGCTGCGCCCCCACACCGCGGTGAAGCTGTCGCTGCGCCTGCCGCCGACCGCCGATGGCAAGGCCTGCGGCGAGCTGCTCAAGGAGGCCTTGCTGCGTGATCCGCCCAACGGCGCCGAAGTGGCCCTGGACCTGGAAAAGGCATCCAGCGGCTGGAATGCGCCGGCGATGTCGTCATGGCTGACGCAGGCGATCGACGATGCCAGCCAGACCTTCTTCGGCAAGCCGGCGATGTACATGGGCGAAGGCGGCTCCATTCCGTTCATGGGCATGCTGGGTGAGAAATTCCCTGGCGCGCAGTTCATGATCACCGGCGTGCTGGGCCCGCATTCCAATGCGCACGGACCGAACGAGTTCCTGCATATCCCGATGGGCAAGAAAGTCACCGCATGCGTGGCCAAGGTGCTCAGCGACCATCACGCGGCCAGCCTGCGCGGGGAGACCCGTGGTTCGCCGGTAGCCGCCGACAGCGGGACCCGCAACGGCGACCACGGTTGCTGCTGATTGTTTTTTTCGCCTGGTGAACCGGCCTGGGGCCGGTGCCCGCCGGGGACATGGACTGTGCCGGCCACGCGCCGGCCTGCGCTGGGGAGAGGTGTGTGGACGGTTTGTTCGGCAGCAGCAGTTGGCTTTACATCATCCTGGTCGGCTTCGTGGTGGGCCTGCTGGGGCGCTTCTTCATGCCTGGCAACAACCGCATGGGCTGCCTGCTGACGATCGTGCTCGGCATCGTCGGTGCGCTCGTGGCGGGCTGGTTCGGGCAGTACATGGGCTGGTACGCCGCCGGTGAGCCGGCCGGTTTCCTGGGTGCCGTGCTGGGTGCGGTCGCCGTGCTCGCCCTGCTGCGGCTGGTGAGCGGCGGTCGGCGCTGAACCTGCTTCCCCCTGATGACGGCGTCGTTCCACGGCGCCCGGATGCTGCCTGCATGAACGATCCTGCCACCCTGCCCGCGCGCGTCGAAGAACGCCTGCACTGGACCCGCGCCTGCCTTGCCGACGAAACGCTGGTGCTCGAACGCGCCTCCGTCGACGCCGGCATGCGCAGCTACTGGCGTGCCCGTGGCCGCCACGGCACGCACGTGGTGATGGATTCGCCGCCGGGGCTGGAGGACGTGCGCCCCTGGCTGCGGATGCGCAGCCTGCTCGCCGACCACGGCCTGCGCGTGCCGCACGTGCTGGCCCAGGCGACCGACGCGGGGTTCCTGCTGCTGGAAGACCTCGGCGGTCCGACGCTGGCCAAGGTGATCGACACGCATACGGCCGATGCCTGGTTCGAACGCGCGATGACGCAGTTGCTGTTGCTGCAGCGGATCGACGTTCCCGAGGGCTTTGGCAGCTTCGGGCCCGCGCTGTTCCAGCGCGATGCGGGCCTGTTCGACGACTGGTTCCTGCAGCGCCATCTCGGCGTGGTCCTGGAGGCCGGGGAGGCCGCCCGCCTGGACGCGGTGCAGCAGCAGTTGATGCACAACGCGCTGGGCCAGGCCCAGGTGTTGACCCACCGCGATTTCATGCCGCGCAACCTGATGCCGGTGGGCGACGGACCGGCCGTGCTGGATTTCCAGGACCTCGTCCGCGGGCCGATCGCCTACGATCCGGTCAGCCTGTTCAAGGACGCCTTCCTGAGCTGGCCGTTGGCGCGCGTGGATGACTGGCTGGCGCAGTACCACGCGCGTGCGCGGCAGGCGCGCCTGCCGGTGCCTGCGCTTGAGGTCTTCCAACGCGATGCGGACTGGCTGGGCATCCAGCGCCATGTCAAATGCCTGGGCATCTTCAGTCGCCTGCGCTATCGCGACGGCAAGGGGCATTATCTCGACGACGCACCGCGCTTCATCGGGTATCTCGACGAGGTGCTGCCGCGTTACCCCGAACTGGACGGCCTGCGCCGCCTGCTGGATACGCGCATCCGCCCGGCGATGGCCGAGCTGGCGCAGCAGGATCCGGTGCCATGAAGGCGCTCATCTTCGCAGCGGGGCTGGGCGAACGCATGCGCCCGCTGACCCTGCACACGCCAAAGCCGCTGCTGCCCGTGGCCGGCAAGCCGCTAATCGTGTGGCACCTGGAGCGGCTCGCCGCAGCAGGCGTGAGCGAGGTGGTGATCAATACCGCCTGGCTGGCCGACCGTTTCGCGCCTGCGCTCGGCGATGGCCGCCAGTGGGGGCTGCGCCTGCACCTTCTGCATGAAGGCGACACGCCGCTGGAAACCGGCGGCGGCATCCTCAACGCGCTGCCATGGCTGGGCGATGACGCCTTCCTGGTGGTCAACGGAGACGTCTGGACGGACTTCGATTTCGCCGCGCTCCCGCAGGCACCTGCCGGCGATGCGCATCTGGTGATGGTGGACAACCCGGCCCAGCACCCGAGGGGCGACTTCATCCTGCAACCCGATGGCACGGTCAACGAGCACGGCCACCACGCACGCCTCACCTACGCCGGCGTGGGCCTGTACCGGCCATCGATCCTGCGGGACTGGCGCACCGTCATCGGCCCCACCCCAGGTGCCGCCGCCGTCCCGCCGGCGTTCGCCCTCGCCCCCCTGCTCCGGCACGCCATGGCGCAGGGCCGTGTCACCGGCCAGCACCACACCGGCCGCTGGACCGATGTCGGCACCGTCGAACGCCTGCAGAACCTCGATGCGCAGTTGCGCTCATCCGGCGCGTCCGTGTAGGCCCGACACCCGAGCGACGCGGACGCCTCCTCCGCTGCGCCTGCCTTTCGCTTCTTCAATCCGTGGGCGGCGGCACGCGCACCATCAGCGGCCGGCCAGCCTGCCGCCCTGCAGGCGCAGACGTCCTTACCGCGGCCGACCGTCTTCCATCACCTGTCGCAGGAACGGCACCGTGATCCGCCGCTGCGCCGCCAGCGACTCCCGATCCAGCCAGTCCAGCAGCAGGATCAAGCCACCCAGCTCGCGTCCACTGTGCGACAGCAGCCACTCGATGGCCGCCTCATCAATGGCCAACCCCCGCTGCAGCGCCCGCTCGCGCAGCACCGCCGCGCGCCCTTCCTCGTCCAGCGCCTGCAGCACCACGCGCACGCACTGGCCCAGCCGCGAACGCAGGTCCGGCAGCGCCAGTCCGAGCGCCGCCGGCGCGTGCTGCGCCGTGTACAGCACGGTGACCCCGCTCACCCGTGCCCGGTTGTGGAAATCGAACAGCGCCACCTCGTCGTCGCGATGCCCCGCCACGGCATCCAGCCCGTCCAGCGCGACCAGATCGCGCATTTCCAGGCCTTCCAGCGCCTCGCGCACGCGGCCGGCCACGGCCGCCAGCGGCAGGTAGGTCGGCAGGCGCCCGGCCTGCTGCGCCGTGCTGCACATCGCCAGCGCCTGGTGGGTCTTGCCGGTGCCCGCCGCCCCTTCCAGGTAGATCCAGTCCCGGCTCGCTCCCACGGCGATCGCGCGCAGCTGCGCCAGTGCACCGTCCGGCGCACCGATGAAGGTCTCCAGGCGCTCGTCCCGCGGGTAACGCAGGGCAAGCGGCAGCTGCGGCACGGCACTCACTTCTCGGTCGGACCCTTCGGTGGCAGGTCGGTGATGATGACCGACCGGTCGACGGTGGTCTCCAGCACGATGGCCGTCTCACCGGCGTACAGTTCGCTTTCGCGGTAGCGCTGGTGCGCATAGCGCAGCAGGACGTTGCTCACTGCCGCCACCGGCAGCGCCAGCAACATGCCGAGGAAGCCGAACAGCTGGCCGCCGGCCATCACCGCGAAGATCACCACCACCGGGTGCAGGCCGATCTTGTCGCCGACGATGCGCGGCGTGAGCACGTAGCTTTCCAGCAGCTGGCCCACGGTGAACACCACGCCGATCAGCAGCAGCAGCTGCAGGTCGAAGCCCTGCGCCTGCACCAGCGCCGCGATGATCGCCATCAGGATGCCGGTGGTTGCGCCGAGGTAGGGGATGAAGCTGATCAGACCGGCGATGATGCCGATCAGCAGCCCGAGGTTGAGGCCCACCAGCGTCATGCCGCCGGCGTAGATCACGCCCAGTGCGATCATCACCAGGAACTGCCCACGGATGAACGCGCCCAGCACGTCGTTGGACTCGCGCGCCAGCTGGGTGATGGTGGCCACGTGGTTGCGCGGGATCAGCGAGCGCACGCGCTCGACCAGCAGGTCCCAGTCACGCAGGAAGTAGAACGCCAGGATCGGCAGCAGCAGCAGGTTCACCACCCACGTCACCATCGCAAACCCCGAACGCTGCACGTAGCCGAAGAACTGCTTGGCCACGCCACCGGCCTGTTGCCAATGGCTGCGCACCCACTCCATCAGCCGGTCCGGATCCATCCACTTCATCACCTCCAGCCCGGTCTTCTGCTCGAACCACGGAATGGCCCGCTGCATCAGCCATTCCTGCGCCTGCGGCGCCGAAGCGATCAGCGTGCTGATCTGCCGCTCGATCATCGGCACCAGGATCAGCAGCAGCGCGGTGATGATCAGCACCATCGCGGTGAACACCAGGATCACGCCGGTGATGCGCGAGCGGCCATTGGCCTCGATGCGGTCCACCAGCGGGTCGCCCAGCCACGCCAGCGCCAGCGCCAGCACGAACGGGGTCAGGATCGGCGCCAGGCGCGAGAGCACCCAGCCGATCAGCAGCGCTACCGCGACGAACTTGACGCGGCGCAGGAACAGGGCGATTTCCGCCTCGGCAGAAAGGATCATCGCAGGCGGTACTCGTTGCTGGCCGGAGCCGGGTTCTGTTCTTCGCCTTCAAGCGTGATCGCCACCGGCGCTACCGGCACCAGCACCGCCTGGTCGCCCAGCATCCGGTTCAATCCCGCCAGGCCGGTGGTCATTTCCAGGTTCAGCTCCAGGCGGTCACCCTGCGCGCGCAGCGGGATCGCGTTGCGGACCACGGGCACTTCGCGCAGGTTGGCCACCACGCGCATGTAATCGTCGGCGCTGTGGATGCCGGTGATCACGATGCGGTAGGTGCCCGCCTGGCCGGTCGCCGCGCCCGCCTTCGCATAGCGGCGCACCAGCGCATCGGCGGCGCCATCGGCGCCGCTGGCCATGGCACGCATCGCGCTGCTGTCCTTGGTGGTCCACTTGTTGAGCTCACGCCCGTTGTCCACGAACACCCAGTCCGCGGTCCAGCCGCCGTCGGCACGGTACAGCTTGCCGATCAGCTGCATCGGCGGCGCATAGCGCGCCGACGCCCGGGCCACCGCGCCGCTGTCCTGGCGCCAGATCGCGCCGACCAGCGCCTGCTCGGCCGTGCTGCCCGAGGGCAGACCCAGCTTGTAACCGCGTTCCACCGCCCGGGCCAGAATCGGCCGCACGGCGTTGGCCTGCTGCACACTGGCCAGGCGCGGACCCGAGCCGTCATCGATGGCCAGCCACAGCACCGGCTTCGGGCGCGGCTGCGGCCAGACCGGCAGCCCCAGCGCACTCACCAGCCCGTCCACGTCGCTTTCCCGGAAGCGCGCCACCAGCAGCGTGCGGAAACTCGGCGCGCCGCTGGCGGCCGTGCTCTGGTCCTGCTTGTAGTCGTAGCTTTCGACATAGTCCTTGGCATTGCGCAACGCCTGCACCACGCCGGGACGCGCGGTGATGTTGCGATCGCCGCTCAGCTTCCCCAGTACCTCGCCCAGCGCGCGCGCCAACCCGCCGTTGCGGTCGGCATCGCTCTGGCCGCGCACGGGCACTTCGGCCGAGTACGGGCTGCTGGCGGTGGCCACGTCCCCCTCGGTGCGCATGCCGCTCTGCGCCAGGGCCATGCCGGGCACATGCAGCGCGAGAATCAGGAGCAAAAGCGAGACCCACGAGGTGGTCCGAAACAGGCTGCGGGGCATCTGGACTTCCATTGGCTCGACGTATCCGGGGAGATTGTTGCCCGAATAGGGGCTTTGCGCCAACGTGGCCTGTTAAAATCGCCGTCTCACCCCAGCCAGCGCCGACGCCCGTGACCAACAGCCCGTCCTCCGCCCCTACGCCCCTCACCTACCGTGATGCGGGTGTCGACATCGATGCCGGCAACGAACTGGTGGAACGCATCAAGCCGCTGGTCAAGCGCAGTTTCCGCCCGGAAGTCATGGGCGGACTCGGCGGTTTCGGTGCCCTGTTCAACCTGTCCGGCAAATACCGCGAGCCGGTGCTGGTGTCCGGTACGGACGGGGTGGGCACCAAGCTCAAGCTGGCCCAGCAGCTCGGCCGGCATGACACCATCGGCATCGATCTTGTCGCCATGTGCGTGAACGACGTGCTGGTCCAGGGCGCCGAGCCGCTGTTCTTCCTGGACTATTTCGCTACCGGCAAGCTGGATATCGACACCGCCGCAGCGGTCGTCGGCGGCATCGCCAATGGCTGCACCGAGGCCGGCTGCGCGCTGATCGGCGGCGAGACGGCGGAAATGCCGGACATGTACGCCCCCGGCGAATACGACCTGGCCGGGTTCACGGTGGCGGGCGTGGAGAAGAGCGAGCTCAAGGACGGCGCCAGCGTTGCCGAAGGCGACGTGCTGATCGGCATCGCCTCGTCCGGCCCGCACTCCAACGGCTACTCGCTGGTCCGCCGCATCTACGACCGCGCGGGCCGCCCGGCAGACCTCGTGCTGGAGGACGGCGTCAACCTGGTCGATGCCCTCATGGCACCGACCCGGATGTACGTCAAGCCGATCCTGTCGCTGCTGAAATCCCACGGCGAGGCGGTGCATGGCATGGCCCACATCACCGGCGGTGGCCTGACCGAGAACATCATCCGCGTGGTGCCCGAAGGCCTGGGCCTGCACATTGATGCCGCCCGCTGGACGCTGCCTCCCGTGTTCCAGTGGCTGCAGAAGGAAGGCGCCGTGGCGGATGCGGAAATGTGGCGCACGTTCAACTGCGGCATCGGCTTCGTGCTGATCGTCGCGCCGGCACAGGCCGCGGCGGTGGCCGCCGCGCTGGATGCGCTGGACCTGCAGCACTGGACCCTCGGTGCGGTCACGGCTGCCGCGCAGGGCAGCGAGCGCGTTCATATCCGCTGAGTGTCCCGGCGCGCGGGGAGGCGACGGCGCTGCCCTTGCCGTGGCCTGCCCCGCGCAGATGATCCCTCTTCCGCTGATCGCCTTGCCATGAACGTCCTTCCATGACCGCCCGCATCGCCGTTCTGGCCTCTGGTCGCGGCAGCAACCTGCAGGCCATCCTCGATGCGATCGCCGCTGGCACGCTGCCTGCCGAGGTGGTCGGTGTGTTCTCCGACCGCCCTGCCGCCGCCGCGCTGCTGCGCGTGCCCGAGGCACAGCGCTGGGCCGCGGCCCCGTCAGCCTTCAGCGACCGCCCGGCGTACGAGGCCGCGCTGGCGGATGCAGTGGCCGCCACGGCGCCGGACTGGATTGTCTGCGCAGGCTACATGCGCATCCTGGGGCCGGCCTTCGTGGCGCGCTTCGCCGGCCGCCTGATCAACATCCACCCCTCGCTGCTGCCACGCTACAAGGGCCTGCACACCCATGCACGGGCGCTGGCGGCCGGTGATGCCGAACACGGGGCCAGCGTGCACTTCGTAGTGCCCGAACTGGATGCCGGCACCGTGCTGGCGCAGGCGCGGGTGGGCGTGGAGCGCACCGACACGGCCGAAAGCCTCGCCGCGCGCGTACTGGGCGTCGAGCATCCCCTGCTGCTCGCCAGCCTGCGGCTGCTGTGCAGTGGTCGCGTAGCTGAACAGGGAGGACAGCTTCTGCTCGATGGTCACCCCCTTTTCAGCCCGATGGCCCTAGATTCGGCAGGAACGCTCCACGTACCGCCTGTCTGAACACGCGCCCCTGACTCTGGCGCTGGCATCCTCCCCCTCCCTTTCCGCGCCTGCCCGGTATGACCACCCTCCTGCTGCACCGCTCCGTGCCCCTGCTGCCCCTGCTGCTGTGCCTGGCCGTGCTGCCGGTGGCCGCGCAGCCGGCTCCTGCTCCGGCCCCACCCGCTGCCCCGTCGGCGGGCGCACCTCCCGTGCTGCCGGCCATGGCCTGGGATGCGCCGCCCCTGCAGCCGTTCAGTGCCACCTACCAGGCCTTCTACAAGGGCAAGGAAGCCGGCGACGCGGTGATGCGCGTGACCCACACCGGCGGCACCCAGTGGCGCGTGGACATGCAGGTGATCGGCCGCCGCGGGTTCGCCAGCGTGCTCGGCCTGAACCTCGAACAGAGCACGGTGTTCGAGAACCGCAGCGGCCAGTACGTGCCGCTCAGCCAGAGCACCGTGCGCAAAGGCCTGTTTCTCGGCAAGAAGGTCACCGGCACCTACGATTGGCGGGCCGGCACGGCCCAGTGGCTGGGTGACCTGAAGAAAGAGCGCACCCGTCCCATCCCGCTGCAGCCGGGGGACCAGAGCGCCCTGCTGCTCAACCTGGCCATCATGCGCGATGCCCGCCCCGGAAGCGCCATGAAGTACCGCTACGTGGATGTGGGCCGTGTCCGCGAACATACCTACCAGGCCGCCGCCGCGACGGAGAGCGTGCAGGTGGGCGAGCTTGGCTATGACGCGCTGCGCGTGCAGCGCACCAACGGTGGCAACGACGAAACCGTCCTGTGGATCGCCAACGGCGTACCGACCCCCGTGCGCATCCTGCAGCGCAAGGATGGCGAAGACGCCGTTGATCTGCGTTTGATCGAATACCAAGGAGTATGAGCATGACCCTGATGAAAGCCCCGCTGTCCTGGATCGCCGCCGCCACCCTCACCGTGGCCAGTGCGCCGGCCCTGGCCGTGCAACCCTTCCAGGCCGAGTACCTGGCCAGCTACATGGGCATGCAGGCCAACGGCACGATGACCCTGGCCAGCGAGGGCGCCAACAAGTGGCGCTACAGCCTGAAGGTGAAGAACCAGCTGGCCGACCTGAGCCAGAGCACCGTGTTCGAGGAAGCCGGTGGGCGCCTGCGCCCGCTGAGCAGCCAGGACAGCTCGGTGCTGCTGGTGAAGAAGAAGAACGTGCAGGCCACCTACAACTGGACCACCAACCAGGCCACCTGGACCGGCGATGTGAAACCCGAGCGTCGTGGACCGGTCGCCCTGCGCGCCGGGGACATGGATGCGCTGCTGATCAACCTGGCGATCGCGCGCGATCTGGCCGCAGGCAAGCCGCTGACCTACCGCATGGTCGACGAAGGCCGTATCAAGCCGATGACCTACCGCGTGGTGGGCAAGGAGCAGATCACGGTCAACGGCAAGTCCCACGAGGCGACCAAGGTGTCGCGCGTGGATGGTGACAAGGAGCTGATCGCGTGGGTGGTGCCGGAGTATCCCGTGCCGGCGCGCCTGCTGCAGCGCGAAGGCGGTCGCGATGCGCTGGACCTGACCATCAAGACGCTGAAGTAATCCCGCATCGCCACCGTGCCGGGTGTTACCGGCACGCACCGCAGTGGGCCGGGCCATGCCCGGCACCGCTGCTCAGGGAGTGAACACCGTGCGGCAGTCCACGCGGATCTGCTCGCCGGTGCGGCGCCAGACGAACGTGCGGCACTCGCGGTTACCTTCCTTGGTGTCGGTGGCCGCTACCGCATAGAACGCCTGCAGGATCTCCTGGCGGCTCACCGTGCCGTCGCTGTTCCAGTCCATGTCCTTCTGCTCCACGCCCTTGGTGATGGCGATGCCGGCCCAGCCGGCGTAGGCCAGCCAGCCCAGCACGATCACCAGCAGCACCAGCAGCGCCTTGCGGCGGCGGGTAAAGCGACCGCGGAGGATCATGACGTGCGCCGGATGCTGGCCCCGAGTGCACCGAGCTTTTCTTCGATGTTCTCGTAACCGCGGTCAAGGTGGTAGATGCGGTCGATGGTGGTTTCGCCATCGGCCATCAGGCCGGCCAGGATCAGTGATGCGGAGGCCCGCAGATCGGTGGCCATGACCGGCGCGCCACTCAGCCGCTCTGTGCCCCGCACGATCGCCGTATGCCCTTCCACCTGCACGTCCGCGCCCAGGCGCAGCAGTTCGTTGACGTGCATGAAGCGGTTCTCGAAGATCGTCTCGTTCATCACGCCCACGCCCTCGGCCACGCAGTTGAGTGCCATGAACTGCGCCTGCATGTCCGTGGGGAAAGCGGGGTATGGCGCGGTGGTGAGGTTCACCGCCTTTGGCCGCTTGCCGTGCATGTCCAGCGTGATGCTGGTGTCGGTGGTCTCGATCTTCGCACCGGCTTCCACCAGCTTGGCCAGCACGGCGTCCAGCGTGTCCGGGCGTGCGCGGTTGACCGTCACGCTGCCCCCGGTCATGGCCGCCGCCACCAGGAAGGTGCCGGTCTCGATGCGGTCCGGCAGCACTTCATGCCGGCCGCCGCTGAGGCGCTCCACGCCTTCGATCACCAGCCGCGTGGTGCCCAGGCCCTCGATCTTCGCGCCCAGCGCGATCAGGCAATGCGCAAGGTCGGTCACTTCCGGTTCCATCGCGCAGTTGTCCAGCACGGTGGTGCCTTCGGCCAGAGTGGCGGCCATCAGCACGTTCTCCGTGCCGGTCACGCTGACCATGTCGAAGGTGAAGTGGCCGCCCTTCAGCCGCGAGGCGGTCGCCTTGATGAAGCCGTTCTCCACCACGATTTCAGCGCCAAGCGCCTGCAGGCCCTTGATATGCTGGTCCACCGGGCGCGAGCCGATCGCACAGCCGCCGGGCAGCGAAACTTCCGCGGCCCCGAAGCGCGCCAGCAGCGGGCCCAGCACCAGGATGGAGGCGCGCATGGTGCGCACCAGCTCATACGGGGCCACGTGCTGGTTGACGGAGCGCGGGTCCACCACGATGGCACTGCCGCGCGAGAGCGTACCCTGGTCGATGGTCACCTTCGCGCCCAGCTCGCCGAGCAGCTTCACCGTGGTCACCACGTCATGCAGGTGCGGCACGTTGGTGATCTCCACCGGCGCATCGGCCAGCAGGGTCGCGCAGAGGATGGGCAGGACGGCGTTCTTGGCCCCGGAAATGCTGACTTCACCGTGCAGCGCGCTGCCGCCGGTCACTACGATCTTGGCCATGGTTCGAATCCTGTTCCCTGGTCAGCCGGCTTCGGCCGGAGTCATGGTCTTGAGCGCCAACGCGTGGATCGCGCCGCCCATCAGCTCGCCAAGCGTGGCGTAGACCATGCGGTGGCGGGCGAGCGGCATCTTGCCTGCGAAGGCATCGCAGATGACGGTGGCTTCGAAATGCACACCGTCCTCGCCCTGCACGTCGGCACGGGCGCCGGGAAGGCCGGTTTCGATCAGGTTGCGGATGGTCTCGGCGTCCAACGGGCTTTCCTAATAAAATGTCGGCACATTCTACTCCGCTGCGTGGCGTCCGCATGCCCCACACCAACCTGCCCCCCTCCCCTGCGAGTGCCTCGGTCGATCCGGCGGCCCTGGTGTCCAGTGGCCGCCGCGTGTTCGAGATCGAGCGCCAGGCGCTGGATGCCGTAGCCGCAGGACTGGGCGAAGCGTTCGCCTCGGCCTGCCAGCGGATCCTGGACAGCCGCGGCCGCGTGGTCTGCACCGGCATGGGAAAATCCGGCCACGTCGCCCGCAAGATCGCCGCCACGCTGGCCTCCACCGGCACGCCGGCGTTCTACGTGCATCCCGGCGAAGCCGGCCACGGCGACCTGGGCATGATCACCGAGGCCGACGTGGTGCTGGCGCTGTCCTACTCCGGCGAGTCCGATGAGCTGCTGATGCTGCTGCCGGTGCTCAAGCGCCAGGGCAACGTGCTGGTCTCCATGACCGGCCGGCCGACCTCCAGCCTGGCGCAGGCCGCCGATGTCCACCTGGATGTCAGCGTGCCCGCCGAGGCGTGCCCACTGGCGCTGGCGCCGACCTCCAGCACCACCGCGTCGCTGGCCATGGGCGATGCCCTGGCGGTGGCGCTGCTGGATGCGCGCGGCTTCACCGCCGATGATTTCGCCCGGTCGCACCCGGCCGGCAGCCTCGGACGGCGCCTGCTGCTGCACATCACCGATGTGATGCACAGCGGCCAGGACCTGCCATGCGTGGATGCCGGCGCCACCCTGAGCGAGGCGCTGGTGGAGATGAGCCGCAAGCGCCTGGGCATGACCGCCGTCGTCGACGCCGACCAGCGGCTGATCGGCCTGTTCACCGACGGCGACCTGCGCCGCGCGCTGGACAGCGAACTGGATGTCCGCAGCGCCCGCATCGTGGATGTGATGACCCGCGATCCGCGCACCATCGGCGCCGACCGGCTGGCCGTGGAAGCGGCTCGGCTGATGGAAACCCACAAGATCAACGGCCTGATCGTCGTGGACGAGGCCGGGCGCGCGGTCGGCGCGCTGAACATCCACGACCTGTTGCGGGCGCGGGTGGTCTGAGCGCCGGCTATTTCCCTATTCAGCCGCACTGCGCCATGCTCGGCCCTGCCCACACGATGGATGATGCCCACCTGATGCCCTGGTCTCCCCTGCCTGTCTTTCCCGCCCACCTGCACGCCGTCGCGGCCTCGATCCGCCTGGCCTGCTTCGATGTGGACGGAACGCTCACCGACGGTCGGCTCTACTACGACCGTGACGGCAACGAGAGCAAGGCGTATTACGTGCAGGACGGACTGGGTCTGAAGCTGCTGCAGAAACATGGGATCCATCCCGTGCTGATCACTGCGCGCAACAGCCTTTCGGCGCAGAAGCGGGGCGCGGACCTGGGCATCGACACGCAGATCGCGGTGGGTGACAAGCTGTCCAGCGTGCGGGCGCTGTGCGAACAGCATGGCATCGGCCTGGAGCAGGTAGCCTTCCTCGGCGACGACCTGCCCGACCTGGCTCCGCTCCGCGCCGTCGGCCTGGCCGTGGCGCCCGCCGACGCGCATCCCTGGATCGCCGAGCGCGTCCACTGGCAGACCCGTGCCGCCGGCGGCCGTGGCGCGGCACGCGAGCTGTGCGACGTGCTGCTGGCCGCGCAGGGCCGCATCGACGACGTACTTGCAGGATTTGGCGCATGAACACTCGAACCGTACTGGGCGGCGTCCTCCTTGCCGCTGCGCTGATCAGCGGCTGGTCGCTGCTGCGCAACCGTGACAGCGGACCGCGGGCCGCCGCCGACGAAGGCAGCGTGGATTATGTGCTGCATGATTTCACCGTCACCGCACTGGATGACAAGGGCAAGGAATCCACCACCCTGAGCGCACCGAAACTGGAACGCGCCCGTGCCGACCAGACACTGACCGTGGCCCTTCCGGTGTTCCAGATGCCCGACGAACAGGGCAATCACTGGACGCTCAAGGCGCAGAGCGGCTGGGTCAGCGCGGCAGGCGACCAGCTCAAGCTGCGCGGCGATGTCAGCGGTGACAGCCCGACCACCGGCGGCACCCCGCCGACCACCTTCCGGACCGACCACCTGGACGTATTCCCGAAGGACAACAAGGCGCGCACCGATGCCCTGGTGACCATGACCCGTCCCGGCATGGTGCAGAGCGGGGTGGGATTTGAAGTGGATTCGAAGAACAACACGTATCATTTCCTCAGCCAGTCCAAGGGACGCTATACGCCCCAGCGATGAGCTCAGCCGCCCACGCATGGCACGCCCCCACGACCAACCCGGCAGAACGCACACGATGAAGATCACTTTTGCAGCCCTGATTGCGCTTTCCCTGCTCACCCCGGCCCTGACCGCCAGCGCCCGCTCCACCGACCGCAACGAGCCGATGAACATCGATGCCGGGGCCCAGTCAGGCAGCCTCGCCGGTGACGGCACCACGGTGCTCTCGCAGGGCGTGGTCATTACCCAAGGCACGCTGGACCTGCGCGCGGGCCAGGCCGATCTGCACATGCGCGGTGGCGAAGCGGTGCGTGCGGTGTTCACCGGCAAGCCGGCCAAGCTCAAGCAGCAGATGGACGACGGCACCTGGATGGATGCCACCGCCGACAAGATCGACTATGACATCACCACTGAGATCATCACCCTCACCGGCAATTACAAGGTGACCAGCGCGCGCGGCACCAACGCTGGCCAGCGCATGGTCTACAACACCCGCACCGGCGAGATGAACAGCGGCGGCGACGGCAGCCGCGTGCGCACCGTGATCCAGCCCAAGTCCAAGGCCCCGGCCGCGGCAGGGAGTGCCAAGTAATGCTGGTCGCCAAGGGTCTGCGCAAGCGTTACAAGCAGCGCGAAGTGGTCAAGGATTTCGGCCTCACGCTCGAAGCGGGTGAAGTCGTCGGCCTGCTCGGACCGAACGGCGCCGGCAAGACCACCTGTTTCTACATGATCGTGGGCCTGGTCGAAGCCGATTCGGGCAGCATCGTGCTGGATGGAAAGGACATCACCAGCGACCCGATGTACACCCGCGCCAAGCAGGGCGTGGGCTACCTGCCGCAGGAAGCCTCGGTGTTCCGCAAGCTCAGCGTGGCCGACAACATCCGCCTCGTGCTGGAGCTGCGCGACGACCTCACGGACAAGGAGGCGCAGGAGCGCGAGCTCTCCAGCCTGCTGGAGGAACTGCAGCTTGGGCACGTCGCCGACCAGCTGGGCGCAAGCCTGTCCGGTGGCGAACGGCGCCGCTGCGAGATCGCCCGCGCGCTGGCCGCACGTCCGCGGCTGATCCTGCTTGATGAGCCCTTCGCCGGCGTCGATCCGATTTCCGTGGGTGACATCCAGAAGATCGTCACCCACCTCAAAGAACGCGGCATCGGCGTGCTCATCACCGACCACAACGTGCGCGAGACCTTGGGAATCTGCGACCGCGCGTATATCCTCGCTGAAGGTGCGGTACTCGCCCAGGGTGCGCCTGCGGATCTCCTGGAAAATGCGGATGTCCGCCGCGTCTACCTTGGCGAGTCGTTCCGGCTCTGACAGCCGGGGCGCCGGACCTCTCCCTCCGCGCTCGGCCCCGTCATGAAAACCCGGTTGCAGACATCGTTGGGGCAGCGCCTGGTCATGACGCCGCAGCTGCGCCAGGCCATCAAGCTGCTGCAGATGTCGAGCACCGAGCTGGAGGTGGAGATCAGCGAGGCGGTGGAAACCAACCCACTGCTGGACTGGGACGAACATGGCACCGATGCCGCCGTGGAGACCGGCGACGACGCCGTGCACGCCGAAGCCGATCAATTGCCCGAGCCGCCCGGGCCGACGGTCGACGAGGACTGGCCGCCCGCACAGGGCGACTGGCAGGCCGCCGGCACCGGCTCGGGATTCGACGATGATGAATCCGGTAGCGCCGCCGAACGCGTGGCC
Organism: Xanthomonas sp. 60; assembly: GCF_011761925.1. Classification (NCBI taxonomy): domain Bacteria; kingdom Pseudomonadati; phylum Pseudomonadota; class Gammaproteobacteria; order Lysobacterales; family Lysobacteraceae; genus Xanthomonas; species Xanthomonas sp. 60. Next base: position 475,979 of record NZ_JAASQW010000002.1, read on the forward strand.
GAGGTCGAGACCCTGGCCGACCACCTGCTGTGGCAGCTGCACCTCAGTCCCCTTTCGGCCCGCGACCGTAGCATCGGTGCGGCGCTGATCGATGCCCTGGAGGACGACGGCTACCTGCGCGAACCGTTGTCGGGCATCGCTGAAACCCTGCTGCCCGGCATCCGCGCCGGGGACGATGAAATCCTCGCGGTGCTGCACCGGATCCAGCGCTTTGATCCCGTCGGCGTCGGCGCGCGCGACCTCGGCGAGTGCCTGTGCCTGCAGCTGGATGGGCTGGCACCGCACACGCCCGGGCTCGACCTTGCCCGCACCCTGGCACGCGGCCCGCTGGAGCGCCTGCCCCGCAGCGGTGCGGCCGGGATGGCCCAGGAGCTGAAGCGGCCCTTGGACGAAGTGGAAACGGCGATCGCGCTGCTGCGCTCCCTGGACCCGCGCCCCGGCACCCAGATCGCTCCCCTGGCCCAGGACACCTACATCGCCCCCGACGTGGTGGTGTGGCGGCAGAACGGCGTGTGGCGCGCCGCGCTGGCCGCCCATGCCGGGCCGAAGGTGATGATCCACCGCGGCTACGAGCAGATGATCCGCCACTGCGGTGATGCCGATGCCGGCTACCTGCGCACCCAGCTGCAGGAAGCGCGCTGGCTGCTCAAGGGCCTGGAAGCGCGCGGCGAGACCCTGCTGCGCGTGGTGCGCAGCCTGCTCAAGCACCAGGCCGGCTTCCTGGAGTTCGGTGAACAGGCGCTGCGACCGCTGACCCTGCGCGAGCTGGCCGGCGAGCTGGGGCTGCACGAATCCACCGTGTCCCGCGCGATCGCCCGCAAGCACGTGCGCACCCCGCGCGGCACCGTGGCACTGCGCGCGTTCTTCGCCTCCGGCATCGACACCGACGGCGGCGGCGAAGCCTCCAGTACGGCCATCCAGGCGATGATCCGACGTCTCATCGACGACGAAAATCCGCGCAAGCCGCTTTCTGACGCCAAGCTGGCTGACCTGCTCAAGGCCACCGGCATCCCGGTGGCGCGGCGGACAGTTGCGAAGTATCGTGAAGCCATGAACATTTCCGCCTCGCACGAACGGGTCCGCATTGCTTGACGCCACCGTCGCGGCCGGCAGTGTTCATTGGCACATCCACCAAGGAGACACCCGATGCGTATTGAAACGTTTGGCAAAGACGTCGAAGTCACCCCGGCCCTGAAGGAGTATGTCGAAACCAAGCTCGCCAGGGCGGGCAAGCATTTCGTCGGCGAGCACTGCGAAACGCGGGTCACCTTGAAACTGCAGAAAAACGAGCACCACGTGGACGCCACGGTCAATATCCCGGGCAATACGCTGCACGTGGAGGCCAGTGGGCAGACCATGTACGCGGCGATCGACATCCTGGCCGACAAGCTCGACCGCCAGCTCACCGCTGAAAAAGAAAAGAAGCAGCAGAAGAAACAGCAGCACGTGCCCCTGCCGCTGGGCGACAATGTCGCCTGATCTCCCTCTTCAACCCTTGCCATGCCCCTGACTGACTTGATGGCAGCCGTGCAGACCCAGGTCTGCACGGCCACCGACCGGGACAGCGTTCTGCAGGTCGCCGCCCGGCTGCTGGCGTGCCGCCAGGCCAACGCCGAACAGCTCCAGCGCAACCTGCGCGAGCGCGAAGACCTGGGCAGTACGGCCATCGGCCACGGCATCGCCATTCCGCACGGGCGCGCGGCCGCGCTCGAGCTTCCTCGTGGCGCCCTGCTGAAGCTGCGGCAGCCGGTCGATTTCGGCGGTGAGGAGCCGGTCGACCTGGTCTTCGCCATCGCCGTGCCAGCGCATTACACGCACCAGCACCTGATGCTGCTTTCGGAGCTGGCCGAGTTCTTTTCCGAAGCGGCCGTGCGCGAGGCACTGCGTGCCGCGCCCGACGCCGCCGCACTGCGCAAGGTCATCGACATGCCGCCACCGGCGAGCGCCGCATGAACACCAGCATCACCGCGCGCGAGCTGTTCGACCAGCAGCGCGACAAGCTCGCCCTGCGCTGGGTGGCCGGGCAGAAAGGCGAGAAACGCGAGCTGGAGGCCGGCAATACGGTATCGCGGCGGCCATCACTGGCCGGTTATCTCAACGCCATCTATCCGAACAAGGTGCAGATCCTGGGCACCGAGGAACTGACGTGGCTGGACTCGCTGGAGCCACGCCAGCGCTGGGAAACCATCGAAAAGATCATGCAGTCGCATCCCCTCGCGCTGGTGATCACCCGCAACCAGCCCTGCCCGGAAGACCTGCGCGCGGCGGCCGACGAATCGCACACGCCGTTGTGGCTCTCGCCCAAGCGTGGCCATGAACTGCTCAACCACATTTCCTACCACCTGGCGCGCACGCTGGCGCCACGGGTGATCCTGCATGGCGTATTCATGGAGATCTACTCCATCGGCGTGCTCATCACCGGTGAAGCCGGCTCCGGCAAGAGCGAACTGGCGCTGGAACTGCTCAGCCGCGGCCATCGGCTGGTGGCCGACGATGCGCCGGAGTTCACCCAGATCGCCCCGGACGTGCTCGACGGCACCTGCCCGGAGCTGCTGCAGGACCTGCTCGAGGTGCGCGGCCTCGGCGTGCTCAACGTGCGCGAGATGTTCGGTGACACGGCCGTAAAGAAGAACAAGTACCTTCGGCTGATCGTCCACCTGACCAAGCCGATGACCGAACCCAGCGCCTACGGTTACGAGCGCCTCACCGGCGACTCCGGCACCCGCCACGTGCTGGACCTGGACGTGCCGCTGATCACCCTGCCGGTGATGCCCGGGCGCAACCTCTCGGTGCTGACGGAGGCGGCCACGCGGCTGCACATCCTGCGCACCAAGGGCATCGACCCGGCGGCGATGTTCATCGCGCGCCACAGCAACCTGCTCGAACGCCGGACACCGTGATGACCGCCGCCGCTCGCCGCATCCTGCAGACAGCGGCCCGCGGCCGGCCTGTCACCGCCTGATCCCGCCAACGAAGAGTCCTGCCATGAACCGCCCCGCCTCCCCCGCCCCGACCCTGATCATCATCAGTGGCCTGTCCGGCTCCGGAAAGTCCGTGGCGCTGAAGACCTTCGAGGACCAGGATTACCACTGCTCGGACAACCTGCCGCTCAACCTGGTGCCGGATTTCGTGCGCAGCGTGCTCAGCGGCAGCGATGCCGGCGCCGGTCCGCAGCGCTTCGTGGTCGGCATCGACGTGCGTGGCAAGACCGATCTGGGACGGATGGAAGAATGGCGGCAGCGTGCGGAGAAGGCCGGGCTGGAGGTCCGCATCCTGTTCTTCGAAGCCAGCGATGAAACCCTGCTCAAGCGCTATGCGGACACCCGCCGCCGGCATCCGCTGAGCCAGCTCGGCCTGTCGCTGCCGGCCGCGATCGCCCGCGAGCGCGAACTGACCGCCCCCCTGCGCGAGGCCGCCGAAGCGATCATCGATACCACCCACCTCAACGTGCACCAGCTGCGCCGGCAGATCGTCACCGGCTATGCGATGGACCACAGCGCGCGGCTGTCGCTGCTGTTCGAATCGTTCGCATACAAGCGCGGCGTGCCGGCCGAGGCGGACTTCGTCTTCGATGCCCGCGTACTGCCCAATCCGCACTGGGATCCCGAACTGCGCCCGCTCAGCGGCCGCGAGGCGGGCGTGCGCGACTATCTGGAAGCGCAGCCGGACGTGCAGCGCTACCTCGGCCAGCTCACCGACTTCCTCGACACCTGGCTGCCCCGGCTGGGCAATGACACCCGCAGCTACGTGACCGTGGCCTTCGGCTGCACCGGCGGCAAGCACCGCTCGGTCTTCCTCGCCGAACGGCTGGCGCGCCATGCCCGCGAACAAGGCTGGCAGGACGTCGCCACCTTCCACCGCGAACTCGACTGAGCGCGACGGAAGGGGGATGGTGACGGCGGGAAGGCCCTGACGAACACCGTCTCCTCCTGCACGTTTCCTTTTGCTGAATACGGAACATTGAAAGGCGCTGGGACCGCTATCGCGGCGTCATCCCGACCTGTTAACGTTGGGTCATGACCTGTGGCATTCTCCTCGTAACACATCCTGGTGTCGGAAACGCCTTGCTGGAGGTGGCGAGCCGGCTCCTGCGGCAGTTGCCGCTGAAGACAGAAGCGTTCGACGTACCGTTCGACGCAGACCTGGACGCGCTGCTCCCCCTCGCCTCGGCCGCATTGCGCCGGGTGGATGGCGGGCAAGGCGTGCTGATCCTGACCGACCTGTACGGCGCGAGCCCAAGCAACCTGGCCGCACGGCTGGCGCTGCTGGGCACCCCCGTCCGCCGGGTGGCAGCGCTGAGCCTGCCGATGTTGCTGCGGGTGATGAATTATCCGGAACAGGGACTGGATCAACTGCCCGCCACGGCCGCGGCGGGCGCCCGAAATGGAGCGATAGTCGACGATGCTTGAACGAGAACTCACCGTAACCAACCGCCTGGGCCTGCATGCACGCGCCACTGCCAAACTGGTGCAGGAGCTGGCGCCTTTCCGCTGCAACGTCACCATGGCCGCCAAGGGCCGCGAGATCAACGCCAAGAGCATCATGGGCGTGATGCTGCTCGCCGCCGGCCAGGGCACGCCGGTGACCATCCGCATCAGCGGAGACGACGAACAGGCCGCCATGGACGCCGTGGTTTCGCTGTTCGAACGCCGCTTCGACGAGGACAGCTGAGCATGCCGCGCGCCCGCGCCGGACTCGCCCCTGCCGGCCCCCGGCCGGTGCAGCGGCTGGCAGGCCATGGCGCATCACGTGGCAGCGCGCTCGGACGCGCGCGCGTGCGCATCGCCCATACCCTGGATGTGGCAGAAAAGCGCATCGCGCCGCACGAGGTGGAACGCGAGCTGCAGCGCCTGCACAAGGCGGTTGATGCCGCGCGCACCGAGATGCATGACCTTCGCCAGCGCCTGCACGGCGCACTGAGCCACGAGGTCGGCGAGTTCCTCGACCTGCACGCCCTGCTGCTGGATGATCCCGAACTGCTGCACGGGCTGGACGAGCTGATCCGCACCGGTCCGTATGCCGCCGGGTATGCGCTTCGCTTGCAGCGCGACCGGTTGGCCAGGGTTTTCGATGGCATGGACGATGCCTACCTGAAAAGCCGCATGGACGATCTGGACCATGTGATCGGGCGCATCCACGCCTTCCTGCAGCCGGACCTGCCCGCCGCGGTGAAGGGGCTGGCCGGCGAGATCCTGGTCTGCGACAACATCGCGCCCTCGGAGATGGCCCAACTGCAATCGCAAGGCGTGGTGGCGATCGTGACCGTGGCCGGCAGCGCGCTGTCGCACAGCGCGATCCTCGCACGCAGCCTGCACCTGCCGCTGATCGTCAGCGTGGCGGGTCTGCTGCACAAGGTCAGCGATGGCGACGTGCTGATCGTCGACGGCAGCGACGGCACCATCACCGTCAATCCCCAGGCCGACGACCTGCGCGATTACCGCCTGCGCCTCAAGGAGCACGCGCGCGAGCACCGCGAACTGCTGCGCCTGCGCAGCAAGCCGAGCCGCACGCTGGACCAGGTCGATATCGCCCTGCTGGCCAACGCCGAATCGATCGAGGACGTGACCCAGGCGCATGCGCTCGGTGCGCAGGGCCTGGGCCTGTACCGCACCGAGTTCCTGTTCCTGCAGCGCAACGAACTGCCTGACGAGGAAGAACAGTTCCAGACCTACCGCGATGCCGCCCTCGGCATGGCCGGCCGGTTGGTGACCATCCGCACGCTGGATCTGGGCGCGGACAAGGCCGACCGCACCGGGCTCACGCTGAGCAACGAGGACAACCCCGCGCTCGGCCTGCGCGGTGTGCGCCTCTCGCTGGCCCGTCCAAAGGTCTCCGACACCCAGCTGCGTGCCATCCTGCGTGCCAGCGCCTACGGCAAAGTCCGCGTGCTGGTGCCCATGGTCAGCACGCGCGATGAACTGCTCGCCGTGCGCCGACGGCTGGCCCGACTCACCGTGCAGCTGCGCGCCGAAGGCCATGCGGTGGCCGATCGGGTGCCGCTGGGCGCGATGATCGAAGTGCCTGCGGCCGCCCTGGCGCTGGAGAGTTTCATCGACCTGGTGGACTTCCTCTCCATCGGGACCAACGATCTGGTGCAGTATCTGCTCGCGGCGGACCGCAACAACGAGGCACTGGGCGAACTGTATTCGCCACTCCACCCGGCCGTGCTGCGGCTGCTGTCGATGGTTCTGGAAACCGGGCAGCGGCATGGCATCCCGGTGGCGGTATGCGGCGAAATCGCCGGTGACGCCCGCCTGGTGCCACTGCTGCTGGCATTGGGACTGACCGAATTCAGCCTGCATCCGGGCACGTTGCTGGAAGTACGCCGCGCGATCCGTCGCTCGGATCTCGCAGGCCTGCGCGCGCGTGCGCCACGCCTGCTCGCCGCGCGCGACCGCCGTGGCATCGAACGCTGGCTGGCCGACGCGTAGCCGCGGCCGCCGGCAATCGCCGCGCTATCGGAACGTCACCTCCGCGCGCGATAATGACGCGCTGCCTACCTTCCATGCCGCATCCTTGCCGGGATTGCGGCCTTTTCATTCTGCGGAGATCCGATGGCCGAAGCCGTACGCCATGACAAGACCGCGCGCCAGCTGCGCCTGCTGTCCGATGCACTGGACAGTGGTCGCCTCGGGCCCGTACGCCGTCTGGTCAACACACTGGCGCCGGCCGAAATCGGCAACCTGCTGGAATCGCTGCCGCCCGGCAAGCGTGAAGTGGTGTGGGGCCTGGTCGACCCGGAAGATGACGGTGAGGTGCTGGTCCACGTCGGTGACGAGGTGCGCGAAAGCCTGCTCGCCGACATGGACCCGGACGAAATCATCGCGGCGGTCGAAGACCTGGACATCGATGACCTGGCCGACCTCGTCGAAGACCTGCCGGACACGGTCATTGACGAAGTCCTCAAATCGATGGACCGCGAAAACCGCGAACGCCTGGAGCAGGTACTCTCCTACCCGGAGGACAGCGCCGGCCGCCTGATGAACCCGGACGTGGTGACCGTGCGTGCCGACGTCAACGTGGACGTGGTCCTCCGTTACCTGCGCCTGCGCGGCGAACTGCCCGATCACACCGATCACCTGTTCGTGGTCAGCCGCCGTCACCAGTACCTCGGCCGGCTTTCGCTGGCAGCGCTGGTTACCCACGAAGACAACATGCCGATCAACCGGCTGATCGATGACGAACAGCCTGCCATCGATGTCGGCGAGAGTGCCGATGAAGTGGCCCGCCAGTTCTCCGACCACGACTGGGTGTCGGCGCCCGTGGTGGACGACAACAACATCCTGCTCGGGCGCATCACCATCGATGACGTGGTGGATATCATCCGCGCCCAGGCCGAGCACCAGGCGCTCGGCGCCGCCGGTCTGGACGAAGAAGAGGATCTGTTCTCGCCGATCAAGCGCGCCGTACGCGGCCGCGTGGTCTGGCTCGGCATCAACCTGTGCACCGCCTTCCTCGCCGCCAGCGTGATCGGACAGTTCGAGCTCACGCTGGAGAAGATCGTGGCGCTGGCGGTGCTCATGCCCATCGTTGCCGGCGTCGGCGGCAACGCCGCCGTGCAGGTGCTGACCCTGATGGTGCGCGGCATCGCGCTCGGCCAGGTGGGCCCCAGCAATGCGCGCATCCTGCTGTGGAAGGAATCCCGCGTGGCGCTGATCAATGGCACGCTGATCGGCCTGCTCGTCGGTATTGTTGCCTTCGTCTGGTTCCACAGCCTCCTGCTTTCGGTGGTGATCACCCTGGCCTTGATGATCAACTTCCTTGCAGCGGCGTTGGCGGGCGTGCTGCTGCCCCTGCTGCTGAAGCGCATGAATGTCGATCCGGCCGTGGCCGGTACCGTGGTGGTGACCGCGGTGACGGACGTGATCGGATTCTTCAGCTTCCTCGGCCTTGCCACCCTGATCCTGCTGAACTGACGGCTGCCCTGACATGACGACCACGGTCAACGACTACTTCGAACCCGGCTGGCGCGATGCGCAACGGGTCTGCGCCGCGTGCGAGTGGAGCGGCACCTCGCGTGGACTGGTGATGGAACTGCACGAGGACCTCACCGAATACGATTGCCCGGAATGCGAGAACCCGGTGCTGATCGTGATGCACCCGAGCATGGCCCAGGTGGAAGCCGCCGCGGCTGCCGGGCACTCCGAAGCACGCGAGCAGCTGGAGCTCATCGCAGGTTTCCACGCGTCCACGGGCGCCGGGCGCTAGCCGCCTCCAAGGGCACGCCTGGCGTGCCGGTGCAGCGTTACCATCGGGGCCTGACCCCCTCTGCCAGGACCCGCCATGTTCCGCCCCCTGCTGCGCCTGATCCTGCTCATCCCGCTGGCCTTGCTGGCCACGGCCTGCACCCACCTGCCCGAGGCCTCCATGAACCCGTTCCACGCACGCACGGTGACTGTCGACGGCACGGTGTCCCGCTACCAGGTCTTCGTACCGGATGCGGCGGCGCGGGCGGGCGGACCGCTGCCGGTGGTGCTGTTCCTGCACGGTTCCGGCGAGCGTGGGCGTGATGGCAGCAAGCAGACCGGGGCCGGCATCGGGCCGTACCTGCGCGCCCACGCCGCCGGGTTCCCGGCCATCGTCGTCCTGCCCCAGGTACCGGAGAACCAGGAGTGGGATGGCCACAACAACCGGGTCGCCCTCGCCGCGCTGGACGCGGCGATGAAGGAGTTCAGCGGTGATCCCGCGCGCCAGTACCTGACCGGGATGTCGATGGGCGGCTACGGCAGCTGGAACATCGCGCTGGACGCGCCCACGCGCTTTGCGGCCATCGTGCCGGTCTGCGGCGCGGTACTCGCCCCGCGCGCGGAGCGGCCGACGCTGTATGTCACCTCGGTGGCACAGGCGCGCGATCCCTACGCGGTCATCGCCCAGCGGCTGAAGCACGTGCCGGTGTGGCTGTTCCATGGCGCGCTGGATGACGTGGTGCCGCCGGCAGATGACCGGAAACTGGTCGCCGCGTTCAAGGCCGCGGGCGCGCGCGAGGTCCGCTACACCGAGTACCCGCAGGGCAACCACAATGCCTGGGACGCGGCCTACGCCGATGAGTCGATGTGGCAGTGGCTGTTCGCGCAGCGGAACTGATTCCGCCGCGCCCCTGGACCAGGGCCGGGCGCTGCCCGGCAGCCCGCCACATCACATCACCCGAGCAGCGTTTCCAGCACCGCCATGCGCACGGCCACGCCGTTGGCCACCTGGCGCAGCACCCACGACTGCGGTCCATCGGCCACCTCGTCGGTCACTTCCACGCCCCGGTTGATCGGCCCCGGGTGCAGCACCGCCACGTCGCGGCCCGCGCGTGCAAGGCGCGCGGCATGCAGGCCGTAGCGCGCGTGGTAGTCCTCCAGCGAAGGCACCAGCCCTTCTTCCATGCGCTCGCGCTGCAGCCGCAGCATCATCAGCGCGTCGGCGCCGTCGAGCATCGCATCGAAATCATCGCCGACCACGCAGCCCTTGAGCGTGTCATCGTCCGGCAGCAGCTGCTGCGGACCACACACCCGGATCTCGCCCACGCCCAGCGTGCGCAGCGCATGCAGGTCGGTACGGGCCACGCGCGAATGCTTCACGTCGCCCACGATCAGCACCTTCATCTTCGCGAAATCACTGCCCTTGGCCTGGCGCAGCGTGAGCATGTCCAGCAGGCCCTGCGTGGGGTGCGAGCTGCGGCCATCGCCGGCGTTCACCAGGGCGGTGCCCTCGCCCGCCGCCGCAGCGAGCTCGGCGACGGCGCCGTCATCCGGATGGCGCACCACGAAACCGCGCACACCCATGGCCTCCAGGTTGCGCAGGGTGTCTATCGCGGTCTCGCCCTTGCGCGTGGACGAGGTGGAGGCGTCGAAGTTCAGCACGTCCGCGCCGAGCCGCTGCGCGGCCAGCTGGAACGAACTGCGCGTACGCGTGGAAGGCTCGAAGAACAGCGTGCACACCGCCGAACCGCCCAGCACGTGGCGCTTGTTGCCGACCCGGCCCACGGCCGCATCGCGGATCTGTCCGGCGCGGTCGAGCAGCTGCAGCAGGGTTTCGCGCGGCAGGCCTTCCAGGGTGAGGAGGTGGCGCAGGCGTCCTTCGGAATCAAGTTGCGAGGCAGTCATGGCAGGCGATCTGGCAAGGGAAGGAAACAGGTCGGATGACAGCGCGGTGGCCGCTGCCGGTCAAGGCATGGCGATGGCATCGTCCGGCGCGGCGAACCAGCGCTCCACGATCACCGCCGCGGCCACGGCATCCAGGGTGGCGGCATCGCGCCGGCGCTTGCGGCCTTCGGCGCGCTCAACGGCAAAACGGCGCGCCGCCTCCACCGAACTCGAGCGCTCGTCGATCATCGCCACCGGCAGCTTGAAGCGTTCCCGCAGCTGGCGGGCGAAGCCCTGCGCGCGCTTGCGGTTGGGCTGGTCCTTGCCATCGAGCGTGAGCGGATCACCCACCACCAGGCCGTCCGGCCCCCACTCTTTGAGCAGCTGCGCGATCACGGCCCAGTCCGGGCCCTTTCCATGCATGTCCACCACCGCGATGGCGCGCGCGTGCAGGCCGAACGCACTGCCGATCGCCACGCCGATGCGCTTGGAGCCGACATCGAAGCCGAGCACGGTGCCGTCACGCTTCGGCAGCGGTGCTTCAGACATGGCCGCTGTAATCGGTCAGCCGGAACAGGTCCACGCCGATGCGCGCCGCCGCGCCCTGCCAGCGCTGGTCCAGCGGCGTCTGGAAGAGCATGCCGGCATCGGCCGGCACCGCCAGCCAGGTGTTCTCGCCGAGCTCCTGCTCGACCTGGCCATCGGCCCAACCGGCGCAGCCCAGCGTCACCAGCGCGTTGGCCGGGCCTTCACCGCGGGCCATCGCTTCAAGGATGTCGCGCGAGGTGGTCAGGTACAGGTCGTCGCCCACCGGCAGGCAGGAATCCCAGGCGCGCGGATCGTCGTGGATCACGAAGCCGCGTTCGGGGTGGACCGGACCACCGTTGAGCACCGGGGTCGAGCGCAGCGCTTCGTCATCGGTGGTGATGTCCATCTGCGCGAGCACTTCGCCCAGCGTGTACTCCGAGGGCAGGTTGACCAGCACGCCCATGGCCCCGTTTTCATCGTGCTGGCAGATCAGCGCGACACTGCGGGCAAAGGTGGCATCGGTCAGCGAGGGCAGCGCGACCAGGAGATGATTGGCGAGGGAGGTAGGCTTCACGGACATGGCGCCATTCTAGCCGCTGGCTGCGGCGCGCGCCTTCGCATCGGCATAATGTCCGCCCACCCGCTGCAGCGTGAGAACCCGATGACCCACCGCACCGCGCTGCCCTATGCCACCCGCAGTGCCATCGTGCTCATCGCCCTGCTGCAGGGCCTGGCGCTGTATCTGGTGCACGAGCTCGGCGACAGCTGGCCGTTCCAGGACATCGGCTCGCGCTACCGCTGGTACGCCTGGGTGCTGAGCGTGCCCACGGCGCTCGCGCTGACCCTGGTCGACCTGCGCGACCGCCGCCTGTGGCTGCACGCCGCGCTGGCCTCCGCCGTGGTGCTGGCGCTGGCCAGCTGGATCGGCTGGAACCTGCAGGGCGAAGCCGGACTGGACAGCGAACCGCTGCGCATGCCGTTCTCGCTGGCGATCGCCATCGCCACCTTCATCAGCCTGCCGTGGTGGCAGCACCGCCTGCAGCACGGCCACTGGCGGGCGAGCTACGACGCGCTGTTCGAGCGGGCCTGGCAGAACGGCCTCACGCTGGCCCTGGCTGCCGCCTTCACCCTGCTCACGTGGTTGCTGCTGTGGCTGTGGGGCGCGCTGTTCGAGCTGCTGCAGATCTCGTTCTTCCGCAAGCTGTTCGGCGAGGCCGCCTTCATCGCACTGGCTACCGGCACGCTGGCCGGCTTCGGCGTGCTGATCGGCCGCACCCAGGCGCGCGCGATCCAGATCACCCGCCACGTGCTGTTTGCCATGTGCCGTGGCCTGCTGCCGCTGCTGTCCTTCATCACGGTGATTTTCACCCTCAGCCTGCCGTTCACCGGCCTGGCGGCCCTGTGGGGCACGCGTTCGGCGGCCTTCCTGCTGCTCACGCTGGTGCTGCTGCTGGTGAGCTTCGCCAATGCGGTGTACCAGCACGACAGCGACGCGCCCCCCTATCCGGCCTGGCTGCGCCGCCTGGTGGAAGGCAGCCTGCTCGCGCTGCCGGTACTGGCCGGGTTGGCGCTGTACGCCACCGCGCTGCGGATCGGCCAGTACGGCTGGACCGTGGAGCGCTTCTGGGCAGTGCTGATCACCATAGTGGTCATGGGTTATGCGCTCGGCTATGCGGGGGCTGCCCTGCGCCGTGGCGGGCGCTGGCTGCAGGCGCTGGAGCCGGTCAACCGGGTGATGTGCTGGGTCGTGCTGGCTGCGGCGCTGCTGGCCAGTTCGCCCGTGCTGGATCCCGTGCGGATCGCGCTGGCCAGCCAGCGTGCACGCCTGCTGGCCCACCCCGGGGCCGTGACGGTGGACGATGCGATGCTGCTGCGCTTCGAGCTCGGGCGCCGTGGCGTGCAGGCCCTGCGCGAGCTGCGGGAGGCGCCGGCATTCGCGGCCGATGTGCGTGCCCTGAGCGTGGTCGACCAGGTGCTCGCGCGCCGCGAACGGTGGGGCGGCGAGCCCAAGGTGGATGCCGGCATCCGTGATCCCCAGGTGCTGCGCAGCCGCCTGGCGCTGGCCTCGGGGAGTACGTCGCCCCCGCCGGACTGGTGGCAGGCGCTGCTGGCCCGCCAACTCGACGCCGGGGCGTGCCTGGAAGGTGACGTACCCTGCGTTGTGATCCACCGCGACCTTGATGGCGATGGCCGGCAGGACGTGCTGCTGTGCGCGCTGCCGCCGAAGGACGGCGTGGCCTGCCACCTGCACGCACAGGGCAGGCAGGGCTGGTGGAGCGTGGGCACCTACCGGTTGAACCCCGGTGCCGGCCGGGATGACGCTCACCGCCTGCAGGCGGCCGTCCGTGCGGGCAGGCTGGTGACGCAGGTGCCGCGCTGGCCGGGCCTGTCCGTCGATGGCGGCGCGCCGGCAAGCATGGACGACATCGAGGACGAACCGGAGAACACCCCATGAGCGGCTACTGCCTGATCGCCCCCGGTCATCCGGTGCATGGCGCCTATCACGACCACGAATACGGGTTCCCGCAGCGCGAGGAAGCCGACCTGTTTGAACGGCTGGTACTGGAGATCAACCAGGCCGGCCTGAGCTGGGAAACCATCCTGAAGAAACGCGAGGGCTTCCGCCGCGCCTACGATGGCTTCGACGTGGATGCCGTGGCGGCCTATGGCGAGGCCGACATCGCACGGTTGCTGGCCGATCCGGGCATCATCCGCAACCGGCTGAAGGTGCACGCGGCCATCCACAACGCGCAGGTCATCCAGCAGCTGCGCGCCGCGCATGGCAGCTTCGCCGGCTGGCTGGACGCGCAGCATCCCCTGCCGAAAGCCGACTGGGTGAAGCTGTTCAAGAAGACCTTCCGCTTCACCGGCGGTGAAATCACCGGCGAGTTCCTGATGAGCCTGGGCTACCTGCCCGGCGCCCATGCGCAGGACTGTCCGGTGCAGCAGCGGATCCTTGCGTTGCGGCCACCGTGGCTGACCGCGGCGGGCCGCTGAGCGGCCGCCTCACACGCCCATGTAACGGCCGGGGCGGTGGTTGAACATCAGCACCAGGCTGAGCACCACCGCGCCAATGGCCGAGTACATCACGTTGATCGGCGTGAGCACGCTGAACGCGGCCAGCATCAGCACCGCATCGAAGCTCATCTGCACCTTGCCCGCACTCCAGCCGCGCGTGCGCTGCAGGTATACCGCCAGGATGCCGATGCCACCCAGGCTGGCCCGGTGGCGGATGAAGAACAGGATGCCCAGCCCGGCCAGCGCGCCGCCGACAATCGCCGAGACCAGCGGCGTGATGTGGGCAAAGGCGATCCAGCGCGGCAGCAGGTCCGTGAGCAGGCCGCAGGTGGTCACTGCCGCGGCGGTCTTCAGGGTGAACTCCCAGCCCATGCGGCGCACGGCCACCCAGTAGAACGGCAGGTTCACCAGCACGAACACCAGGCCGAAATTCCAGCCCGCCGCGTAGTGGACAAGCAGCGCCAGGCCGGCCATGCCGCCGATCATCAGCCCGCCCTTGGCGAAAATGGCCAGCCCCAGCGAGGCCACCAGCGTGGCCAGCACCATGCCCTGCACGTCTTCGGCAGGCGAATGGTGCAGCGCCTGGGCATCGCGCACCGTGCCCGCGCTGTCCGGCGGCGGCGTCAGCGGACCTGCGGTGACCAGGTGACCGTCGGCGTCATGGGTGTCGGGTGCGAGACCTTCCGCGGCCAGAAGGTGGCCGTCAGCGTCGTCGCACGGCACGGGGCCGTGGGAGTGAAGGGACATGGGGGTCGGGTGTCGCAGTGGGGAGACGTATTAGACACGATCCGGATGACAGTTGCAGGTGAAATCGATTCAGCCCACCGCGACGGCCGGACGCGCCGCCGTCAGGCCGTTGCCGGCCTGATCCCCCTCCGCCCCAGTTGTTCAGTCCTTGGTGACGCGGTTGATTTCGGCGAGGCTGGTCACGCCCTTGCTGGCCTTCACCAGGGCGGACTGGCGCAGGTCGTTCACGCCGATCGCCTGGGCGGCCTCGGCGATCTGCAGCGCGTTGCCCCCGGCCAGGATGATGGTCGAGATCTCATCGGTCATCGGCATCACCTGGTAGATGCCGGTACGGCCCTTGTAGCCCTCGGTGCAGTCATCGCAGCCCACCGCCTCGTACAGCTCGATCCCCGCATCCAGCTGGGCCTGCGTGAAGCCTTCGGCCAGCAGTGCGTGCGCGGGCAGGTCGGTGCGCCGCTTGCAGTTGCTGCACAGCCGGCGCGCCAGCCGCTGGGCGATCACCAGCGTCACCGAACTGGTGATGTTGTACGGCGCGATGCCCATGTTCATCAGGCGCGCGATGGTCTGCGGGGCGTCGTTGGTATGCAGCGTGGACAGCACCATGTGGCCGGTCTGCGCGGCCTTGATCGCGATTTCCGCCGTTTCCAGGTCACGGATCTCGCCGACCATGATGATGTCCGGATCCTGGCGCAGGAACGAGCGCAGCGCCGCAGCGAAGGTCATGCCGCGTTTGTTGTTCTGCTGCACCTGGTTCACGCCGGGCAGGCGGATTTCCACCGGATCCTCGGCCGTGGAGATGTTGCGGGTTTCATCGTTGAGGATGCCCAGCGCGGTATACAGCGAAACCGTCTTGCCCGAGCCCGTCGGACCGGTCACCAGCACCATGCCGTACGGCTTGTGGATCGCCTCCAGGAACAGCTTCTGCTGGTCCGCCTCGTAGCCGAGCTTGTCGATGCCCAGCTTGGCCGCACTGCCATCGAGGATACGCAGCACCACCTTCTCGCCAAACAGCGTGGGCAGGGTGCTGACGCGGAAGTCGATCTGCTTGGTCTTGCTCAGGTTGAGCTTGATGCGCCCATCCTGCGGCACGCGCTTTTCGGCGATGTCCAGCTGGGCCATCACCTTCAGGCGTGCGGCCACGCGCTGGTTGAGCTTGACCGGCGCCCGCGCGACCATCTTCAGCAGGCCGTCGATGCGCAGGCGCACGCGGTAGTCGTCCTCGTAGGGCTCGAAATGGATGTCCGAAGCGCCCTTGCGGATGGCATCCACCAGCACCTTGTTGACGAACTTCACCACCGGTGTGTCATCGCCCTTGGCGTCGATGCCGGTATCCCCGCCCGCGCCACCGTCTTCATCACCGGCCGCCACGTCCAGGTTGGTCATGCCCTCGTCGTCGCCGCCGAGCGCGTCGTTCAGTGTGTCGTGGTGCTGCTGCCACTGCTCCAGCGTGCGGCGGATCTGGTCCTCGTCCACCAGGATCGGCTCCACCACCAGATTGGTGTGGAACTTGATCTCGTCCAGCGCATGGGTCGGGTTGCTGGTGCCGATGAACAGCTTGCCGCCGCGCTTGAACAGCGGCAGCACGTGGTGCTTGCGCAGCAGTTCCTCGCTGACCAGCCCGATGGCGTTCTGGCTGGCATCGAACACGCTCACATCGAACAGCGGCATGCCGAACTCCAGCGCATTGGCCGCAGCGAGCTGCGCCGCACTGACCACCTTGTTCTGTGCGAACCACTGCGGCAACGGCAGACGCGCCGCCGCGGCCTTGGCCATCGCATCACGGGCGGCGGTCTCGTCCAGCGCGCCATCCTGGACCAGGCGGCGCGCGATACCGGTGATGCCGACGAGGTTGGCCGTGCTGACAGCGTTCATGCGCACTCTCTCTGTAGCGGCTGCCGCCATGCATCCTTCACGGCTCGGCAGACCTGCGTATTGGCGGCGGCCACTCCCCTGGCTGCACGTGCCCATAGTAGCGGAGCGCGGCGTCCGGCGGACCCCCTGCTGCAGCCTGGTCCGCGCATCAGGGCACCCGGTCGGCCCCGGCCCCGCGTCACGGCGGGGGCCGGCCCAATGCGGCCATGAAAGTCACCAGGCGCAGCCGCGTACTGCCGCGGCTGATCGAATCCAGCGCTTCCCAGTGCCGGTCCGCCAGCGCGCGCGCCTGGCGGGTATCCCCGCTCGCCCACGCGGCGTGCTGCAGCGCGCCGAACAGGTAGTAGCCTGCGCGCGGGTCCGCCAGCAGCGCCGCCGCGTCCGCCCCGGCCAGCAGCCGCTGCCCGGCGGCCAGCACCTGCGCATGATCATCGGTGGCCGCTGCCGCCACCAGCGCCAGCGCATCGCTCACCGTGCCCGGTGACAGCGCACAACCCTGCCACGCCGGCGCCACCCACAGCGCGCGCCGCTCCTCCGGCGCCAGGAACGGAATGGTCGAACCGGCGAGCGAGAACACCAGGCCCACCGTCTCCACCGGGGTGGCCTCCAGTTCGCAGCGCGCGGCGAGCGTGCGCAGCGCATCGGCCAGCGCCAGATCCCCACCGCCGGGCAACGCATCGCCCTGCTGCAACCGGCCCGCCAGTTCACGTGCCGCCGTGCGGTACTGCAGCACCTGCAGCGACAGCTGCACGGCGTCCGCAGCGGGCAGCTCGGCGGCCGCGCGCGGCTCGCTGCCACCCCAGGCGCGCGACAGCGGCCACGGCGCCGTGGTGATTGATTCAACATCATCCACGAATGCCTGCCGGAACCGCGCCACGGGCGCCTCCAGCGTCAGCACGGGGTGGTAGTCCGAGTGCCGCGGCGAGGGGTACAGCGGGCCGTAGGCACGGAGCGCCGCATCGCCCATCGCGAAGGTGTCGCGCAGATCGTCCACCCCGCGCACGCCGATCCGCGCCAGTTCGTCACGCAGCGACGGCTGCTGGAAGATACCCCCGTTGAGCTCGGGCAGCCGCCCGTCCGGGGTCGCCACGATGATCAGGTCCACCCCGTTGGCCAGGTAGGCACGCGCATCGCTGAAGTGTGCCAGCAGGCCGTCCAGCACCGAGGCCACCAGTTCGGGCGTGATTTCATACAGTTGCAGCCACTGCACGAACACACCGCCCTCGTTGAGCTGGCGCGGCACGAAGGCATAGAACTCATCGCTGAACAACGAGGCGGTGCCGCCGACCCACGGATTGGATGGCTCCGAAACGATCAGGTCGTAGCGCTGACCGCTGCCGGCGAAGTGTGCCTTGGCATCGTCGATGACGATCTGCGAGCGCGGGTCATCAAAGGCCCGTGCCACCCGATCACCGAACAACCGCGCGCCCTCCACCATCGCCGGCTCGATCTCCACCGTATCCACGCGCCCTACCCGCGCATCGCCCAGCAGCGTGTGCGTGGTCAGCCCGGACCCGAAGCCGATCACTCCCACGCGCTCGAATCCGTTGCCCAGCGCCAGCGGCAGCGCGCCCAGCAGCACCATCGTGGATTCATCACCACTGGGGGTCTGCGCGAGGCTCACGGTCATGCCCGCATCCACCTTGCCGTTGGTTGCGATGGAGCGCACCGGGCCACTGCCGCGGTCGCTCTCGAACACCGAAACGGTTGCCGTCTGACCATCGCGGAAGAACAGCATCTGCGCGCTGTCCTGCAGCCGCGCGCCGCCATGCCGGTACACCGAAGAACTCAGCACCAGGGGATCGAACCGGACCAGCAGCAGCGACGCCAGCACGCCGGCCACACCCAGCCCGGCCGCGACCTGCGCACCCAGCCGGCTGGGCGGCGCATGGCCGGGCATGGGCCCGGGCGCGGATGACCGCGCCGGCCACAGCAGCCATAGACCCAATCCGATATCCACCACGGCCGCCACGAGCAGGGCGTACTTCAGGCCCAGCAGGGGCATCAGCACATGTACGGCCGCCAACACGCCCACGATCGCACCGACGGTATTGAACGCGTACACCTGACCGATCGCACGCTCGCCCTGCCCCTGGCGCAGCAGCGCAAGCGTGAGCAGCGGCAGCGTCATGCCGGCGAAGAACGCAGCGGGGAACATCACCGCCACTGAAATCACCGCGCTGGCGACGGTGTACAGACCATAGCCATCGGCACTGCGCACGATCACCTTCATCAGCCAGCCGACCCACTCGAAGGCCTGCGCGTAGACGAACATCGAGGCCAGCGCGGCCAGGCCCATCAGCACCTGCACCCAGCCTGCCACACGCAAGGGATCGGCCATGCGGTCCGCACGGTGTCGCAGCCACAGGCCGCCGAAGGCGATCCCGGCAATGAAGGCGGCCAGCATCAGCTCGAAGGAATGCAGCGTGGTGCCCAAGGCCAGTGACAGCATGCGCACCCAGGTGATTTCGTAGACAAACGAGGTCGCTCCCGTGAGCAGCGCGATGCACAACACCGCCCTGACCGGGCGTGATGCGTGCCGTGGGTGATCCGGCGGCGTCTGTGCGGGCGCCGGTGCCGGCACACCTGCAGGCGTCCGCACCAGCAGAAAGACCACAGCCGCCACCAGCAGGTTCAAGCCACCGGCCACCTTCACCGTGCCCGGCAGGCCCAGCGCCGGCAGCAGCAGGTACGTGGACGCCAGCGCGCCGATTGCCGCACCGATGCTGTTGGAGAAGTACAGCCCCGCCAGCACCCGCCCCTGCGCGTGCGGCTGCGTCCGCATGTAGCCCGCGCTCATGAGGGGAAAGGTCGCGCCGAGCAGGATGCACTGCGGCAGCACCAGCACCGTGGCCAGCACCCAGCGCAGCACCGTCGCACCCTGCCCCTGCAGGCTGGGCAGCAGATGCTCATAGGCCAGCCCGGTGGTTCCCCGGAAAGCGCCATCGAACACCAGTCCGAGCAGCCCGATCACCAGCTCCACGACGGCGTAGGCCAGCAGCGGACCGCGCAGCGCCGTGCTGCGGCGGCTGGCCCACCAGGCTCCGATCGCCATGCCGCCCATGAACAGGATCAGGACCAGTGACTGCGCGTAGGCGGAATGCCCGAGGAACAGGCCGAGGTACTGCGTCCAGATGGACTGGTAGACCAGCCCGGCGAAGCCTGAAAGCACGAACGTGCAGATCAGCCAGAGATCGAGGCGACGGACGGTGGGCGGCATCGGGGGCGGACTCCTGCATGCGAAAGCGAAGGGCCGCTGAAGACCCGTCCACGACGATACAGGGGGCCCGGCGACGGGTCGTGGATCGGACGTCATGGTCTTGGATCTTGGATCTTGGATGACCCGGAATAATGGGGGCGCGGCTGTATCAAGGAGGCGGGGGGGGGCGTGACGCTTCTGGCATCATGCAGAGCATCGGTCGCATCGTGCGTGGCGCTTAATGTCCAGTGAGCACGCTGATTCGCTGGAATGAGCGATGGAGCGTCCGACTGCAACGCCGAGGCCGGCTTGTCAGCGCCCCGGTGGAACCCGTGACGCAAAGCGATGCGTCCCGCCGCGAAGGTTGGGCTAGCATCTCCCACGAGCTCAGAATGCCTGCGAGGAAGTCACGATGCCCTTCGTCAACGAGTACATCTTGCCCGATGATGCTAGAAAATTTGATCTTGAGAATAGGAACGCGGAGCTCGCTACCGGGACCGGCGCCAGGGATTGGACGATTGACCACGATCGCGCCATTTATCTACGCCATATGTCGAAGGGTCGCGATGTGGACACCAGACACGAGCGCCTCTGGGATTTCCACTGGAAGGGAACCAACCTGACCGTCCGGCTAGACATTGTGAATGCGACCGGCAGACCCGGCGGCGCAGCGTGGACGCATTGGAGGCTGGTCAGGTTGAACGGCACGAACGGACTACCATCTTTGTTAAAACCCTACAGGCATCAGATACTTGATGACCTGACAGAGGCGTTGCGTGCATACAAAGACAATGGCGTCCTATCGAAGAGTATTGACTTCGAAGTGACGTTGGATATTGATGAGAATTGCGTGTTGTGAGCGATTCACTGACACATACCCAAGCCGCCGAAGCGCTTCTGAGCGATCCCGGCAGCTTCGAGACGCGCGAGCAGCTCGGAGCCCTCGTACGCCAAGTAGACGCGAACAGCTCAGGGAAAATTACGATCCTTTACAGCGGAAGGATCGGCTTCTTCATCGCCGGCAGGCGCTCGTAGGTCAGGGCCATTGGCGACGCGCGGGAACGCAAACAGGTGGAACGCTGGGAGAGCTGGAAGGCCAGCATGCGTGCCAAGGTCGAGCACCCGTTCCGGGCGATCAAACGTCAGTTCGGTTACCCCAAGGCGCGCTACCGCGGCTTGGCCAAGAACACGGCACAGGTGCTGACACTGTTTGCACTGTCCAATCTGTGGATGGTGCGCCGGCAGCTGCTGCCGGCATAGGGATCAATCCGTCCGCAGGTGCCTGCCAGCACCACCAAAACGGCGAAAAACCGCACATCTGGCGCGCCTGCCGGTCGTTGGTCGGGCCGAACCTCTAAATTAAGGACTCAGTGCTGATTGTTCAGAGCATCCTTAAGTCCTCGAATGGTAGCCGAGGCCTGCCACCGGCCCTGAAATCGTATCGATCCGACGTACTTATAGACCTTGAGCAAGCTTTGCGCGCTTATAAAGATGGCGACAACTTCTCGGTCAATAAAGATTATTCCGTTTTTTGGGACGTGGACAACGGGTGTGCGTTGTGAATGGCACCCTGACGGCGGACCAAGGCATTGGGGTGCTCTTAAGCCAACGGCAACCTGCAACAGCAGAACATTGTTGAGTGCATTGGCGGCGCAGGTTGAGGCGACGAACCGTGGGGCCATCGGGGGCCGACTCTTCAATACGAAAACGGAGGGCCGTGGTCGGCCCTGGCTGGAACGATACAGGGGCGTTGGAGAGCCGGCCCGGACCGGAGGTCATGTTTTGATCGGGGTCTGCGGTCGTGATTGGCACTGCAATGCGCGGGCGTGTGACCTTTTGCCTTGGTAGCCCGGTGCTCCCGCCAGATTCTGATGCCGGCTCAGGCCCGCTGCCTACAAGGACCGCAACGCCTCGGCGAGACCATGGAAACCGTCGGACGCATTGGGAAGGTCGGGAATCCGCCTCCACGGATCGCCACTCGGGTAGCATCCTTCCCACGCCAAGATGCCTGCACGGAGCCCGTGATGCCCTTCGTCAACGAATACATCTCTCCCGAGGATGCTGAAAAATATCGCCTGAAGGATATAGATGCAAAGCTGATCGGCGGAAACAAATCCCGGGACTGGACCATTGATCGCGAGCGCGGCATCTACCTGCGCAATGTTTCAATGGGTCGGGATGTAGATACCAAGCACGAAAGTCTCTGGACGCTCTACTGGAAGGGAGCAGAACTAGCTCTTCGGCTGGATATCGTGGCTGCGTCAGGAATACCGGGAGGCGCCGCCTCTACACACTGGAGACTCATGCAACTCAACGGCACTCGCGGTCTTCCTGCAGAATTTAAAAATCAGCAACAACAGATCTTGGCCGATCTTGAGGAAGCACTGCAGGCCTACAAGGATAACGGCGTGCTCTCGAAAAGCGACGAATTCGACCTGACGTTCGACACCGGCAGGGATCTAGTGCTGTAACACTTTCTGCAGGGCCCTCTAGAAACTTCGACCCTACGAATGCGAGCTGGACACCCGTACGACGACTGTAAAAAAACCTCACCTGAAGCGTCTAGAGCGCACTTCGTGGTCGGCAACGAATCTTTAGACTGGATTATGGATCGCAGTCGTGACAATTACCTCAAGATGTTGCAATGGCTGCATGTCTTGAAATCAATGGTTGCCGCTATGCACGCCTCCAAGCCGCTGCGGCTGGAACAGTCAGCTCACAACGAGCGCACATCAGCGCGGCGGCAGTTCAAGTGGGCAGCGCGGGCCTTGATCGCCCGGCGGTGTTACCCACCAGGCGATGGATCGCTGACCGCCTTTATGGCCAAACCTATGGAGTCCGAGTCGCTGTCTCTTCCGGCATCCTGTCAGGCGCTCACGGCGCTCGCCGCACCTCATCCCGTGATGCCCAGCGATCCCCAAGCATTGCTTTCGCAGATGATGACGGCAACGTGCTGATGCAAGCTCCCGCACAGTCCACAGTCTGGGTCAACCAAGCGACCACCTGGCCCTTGGGCCGCCGCAGCACCAGATGCTCGGGTAGCATCATTTCCACGCCCCTATCGCCAGCAAGGACCTCATGATGCCCTTCGTCAACGAATACATCTCTCCCGAGGATGCTGAAAAATACGCACTGGCAGAGATTGATGCCCAACTGCGGGCCGGCGGCATCTCACAACAATGGACTATCGACCGCGAGCGCGACATTTACCTGCGCATCGTCTCCCGCGGACGCGAGGAAGAGGACCGGCACGAAAGCCTGTGGTCGTTCTACTGGAAAGGAACACCTCTACTCCTGCGGCTCGATCTTCTTGATGCAGGTGGGAAAGCTGGCAGCATGGGTTGGTCGCGGTGGCAACTGGTGTATCTCAACGGATCCAAAGGTCTGCCGGTTGCCATGAAGCCCAATCAGCAGCGCATTCTTGACGACCTCAAGGACGCCCTCACTACGTACAAGGACAGTGGCGTCCTTGCACGTTGTACTGATTACACCGTGGTGCTGGAACTGGCTGAAGATTGCATCCTGTGATTACGCCAGCCACCGTCATGCAACGTATCGTGGTGGTCAGGAGTGATCCGTTCGTCATGACCATGAGCTGCGAACTGATGACAAGCCTCTGGGCCGCCCGCAGCATCGGATGCTCGCGCAGCATCTTTTCCACATCCCTATCGCCAGCAAGGACCTCATGATGCCCTTCGTCAATGAATACACCTCTCCCGAGGACGCCGAAAAGTACTGCCTCAGGGATATAGACGCAAAGGTGATTGGCGGCAACGAATCCCGAGACTGGACTATCGATCGTAGTCGTGACATTTACCTTCGAAATGTTGCGATGGGTCGCAACGAAGATACCAAACATGAGAGTCTCTGGACTTTTTACTGGAAGGGGTCGCTGCTTACGCTGCGCCTTGATCTTCGTGGAGGACAAGGGGCGGCAGGCGCTCCTGGTTGGTCGCACTGGCTGTTGGTATACATCAATGGCTCAGAGGGCCTCCCCTCGCCCCTTGAGCCGCACCGGCAGAACGTGCTGGATGACCTGCAGCAGGCATTGACCGCTTACAAGGACGGGGGTGTTTTCGCAGTCAACACCAGTTACAACGTGACGCTGGACCTGGCGGCGGACTGCGTTTTGTGACCACGCTACTTACCGCCCAGCAAGGCATCGAACTGCGAGGATGAGATCCCGCCGCTTACAACTGGCGTAAAAAGCTTGACAATCCGGCCGCCCTAGTCGGGGCGAACAGTCCTGGCAGGCGACGAGCTCGCCGACAGGATCGACCAGTGGCGCGTGTATGCCCAGCGCGGAAGCGA
Source organism: Xanthomonas sp. 60 (assembly GCF_011761925.1). Classification (NCBI taxonomy): domain Bacteria; kingdom Pseudomonadati; phylum Pseudomonadota; class Gammaproteobacteria; order Lysobacterales; family Lysobacteraceae; genus Xanthomonas; species Xanthomonas sp. 60. Next base: position 499,724 of record NZ_JAASQW010000002.1, read on the forward strand.
TGGCCACACATGGCAGGCGATCCCACCCATCCCGAACGCGGCTGGACGCGCACCCTGCCGACGGCGCCGCAAGGTCAACGCAGCGGCAGATCCACTTCGACCGACCGGGACTGGGCCCTATCGAGAGCGCCACACCCTAGCGCGGGGCACGCCTGGACGTGCAGTCGCAGCAGAAGAGCGTCGCAGAGAGCGCTGCCACCCGTCAGCACGCCCTCGCAGCTTCGTTCAGGGCCCTGTATGTGCACATTGACTGGCAGCGTCATGGACAATTGCTCCTGACGCAGTCGAGTACGAAACGGCGAGCCAGCAGGCCCAGGAGCGCGAGATGGGCCGAGCACTGGCGCAGCAGAATGATCAGCAACTGCAGCAGATGGCGGGTGCGATGCAGCAAGCTTGATCCGCGTCCTTGGCGCGCGTCCCATCTGAACCGCGACGGGGCGCCCGTCCCGCATGACCCGCCGCCCAGAACGATGCCCGATCGGTCAGCTACGTGCCGCGTGCCTGGATGAGCAGCGCAAAGCTCTCGGCAGCGGCGGCGGTGAGTGCGCCACGGGGATACGCGGTCAGCCACTCCGGATCGATCTCGCTGCACAACTGGGTGCTCTCGCGGCCGATCAGGCGCAGGTCCCAATCGGTCGGGTAATGGCACGCCAACCGCGCCGCATGCATCCGCACTTCGACAGGGCACCCACGGTGTACCGCGAGTTCGATGAGAAACGCGCCGGTCTGGACGAGGTGGCGCATGCGTTCATCAGGCGTGGTCATGGCGTGCCCTGCTCGAATGACAGTGGATTGCGCTGCGTCTGCCTGGCGCATCGGACTTCAGGAGCATGACCACGGACTGCGAAAGATCGTGTCCGGTCACGAGCAGCGCCTCGATCAGGTTGGCATCGCGGAAGGGTACCTGGGCGCCGCACTCGTGGCTCAGCCGGGTGCTGTGTACGCGCTCAAGCAGCACGGCGAGGCCGCGCAGCTTGCGGCTGACCTGGGGTGCGCATCGCTTCGGGAGCCCCATGAACAGGGCTTCTTCCCGGGCAGCGCTGATGAGCTGGGCGCGCGGCGGAGAGGCACTATGGGCCTTCGGCACTTTTGGCAACACGTACAGGGGTGGAGACGACGAGCTGGGCATGCAGACCTCGCAACGTAGAGGCCACCTGCGCCGAAGCGCAGGTGGCGGACGGTGCGGGTTGGCATACCGGTCAGATAAGACCTAAAAACCCGGCGGATCAGGGATCCCCGCGCACCGCCCGCCAATGAACCGGCAAGGCAGTGCATTCTCCGCCGGTGCCCGAAGGCGCACAACAGAGGCTAGGTCTATATCTGAGTCGGGATGCCAATCCCGGCTGACGATGCTGCTGTCAGCCGGGTCAGAGTGCTCGCTGGACCCACTTTTCGTCTATGAGGAAAGCTGCGGAGTGCCGCAGACGTCGCAGGCCCGCCGTCACGCGTCAGATACCGACACAGCCGAACGGCCGGATGTCCTCGTCGAACGCGCTGGCGTCGCAGGTCCAGGTGCCTTCCGACGAGCGCCGCAGTACCAGCGCCTTGGCGTTGACCTGGCTGTTACCGTTGACGGTGCAGGTGATCGTGCCCACTCCGGTACTGGCCAGTTCGGCATCGATGGCCGGGCAGCGCTCGGTCAGCGTCAGGCCGAGGTAGTCGGCATCGACTGCGGATGCGTCACTGCTGTTCTGCGCCACCTGCTCCATGGTGGTCTTGCCCGGACGGATGTCGGCCAGTGCCGCACCCAATTGCGCCTTCGAGATGTAAGTCTGATAGAGCGGCAGCGCAATCGCCGACAGGATGGCGATGATGGCCACCACGATCATCAGCTCGATCAGCGTAAACCCCTGAGTTCTTTTCACACTTCCCCCTGTAGTACAGATGACTCCCCGTCATCGTCAGAGCAGTTTCCGTGCCAAGAAAAAGGCCCCGCAATGCGGGGCCTTCGTCGCAAACCTTGCAGCTGGATTACGGGGTGGTCGGCGCCGCGCAGCCGGTCGGGATGAACTCAGCGTCCAGACCGGTGGCCGAGCAGGTCCACACGCCGGTGTCAGCGCGGGTGAGGGTCAGGGTGTTACCCGCAACCTTCGAGTTGCCCTTCAGCTCGCAGGCAATGGTGGCTTCGCCAGTGGCGGAAGTACCGGTGCCGGAGATGGCGCAACGATCGGTGGATTCAGCAAGACCGATCTCGGTGACATCGGCGTAGTCCTTGCCTTCATTCAACAGAACCTCAGCCTGGGTCTTCCCCGGGGTGATTTCGGCCAGGCCGGCGGTGGCCTGCGACTTGGCGACGTAGTTCTGGTAAGCCGGCAGTGCGATGGCGGCCAGGATGGCGATGATCGCGACAACGATCATCAGTTCGATAAGGGTGAAGCCCTTCTGGTTCTTCATTTTGATACATCCCCAAGTGAGTGGTTGGTAACAGGCACTACGACCAGCCGGTGGCAGCCACCGGTTGAGCGGGACGCAGTGCCTTGCAATGGGAGTGCAGCAGGTTGCGTGCCAACTTCCCCGGCACCTGCAGACCTATTCCCCCGGCGCAATGATGGCAGCAATTTCGGGATTGGGAACCCCCCGCCGCCGATTCTGCGACGAACCCGACAATGTGACGCAGTGCGTCACCTTTGGCCGTAAGCGTCACTGTCGGTCCGGTCAGTCGACGCGGCGCACTGCCACACGGGCCGGGAATCCGCTAGCATCAGCATCTCGTGCCTGCTGGGGATGGCAGGCTGGGGATGGCAGGCCGGGGAGCCAGAAATGTCCGCTAGTCGCAGTGCGATCAAGAAAGAGCCGGTGGTGCGCAACACAATGGAGCTGGCGCCGTTTGTCTGGGAGGGGACCGACAAGCGGGGCGTGAAGATGAAAGGGGAGCAGCTGGCCAAGAATGCCAACCTGCTCAAGGCCGAGCTGCGCCGCCAGGGCATCACGCCCAAGGTGGTCAAGCCGAAGTCGAAGCCGTTGTTCGGCGCGGCCGGCAAGACCATCAAGGCCAAGGACATCGCGTTCTTCAGTCGCCAGATGGCGATCATGATGAAGAGCGGCGTGCCGATCGTATCGTCGCTGGAGATCATCGCCAGCGGCCACAAGAATCCGCGCATGACCAAGCTGGTCGACAGCATCCGGACCGACATCGAAGGCGGTTCATCGCTGTATGAAGCCATCAGCAAGCACCCGGTGCAGTTCGATGAGCTCTACCGCAATCTGGTGCGCGCCGGCGAAGGCGCCGGTGTGCTGGAAACGGTGCTGGAGACCATCGCCGGCTACAAGGAAAACATCGAAGCGCTGAAGGGCAAGATCAAGAAGGCCCTGTTCTATCCGATCATGGTCGTGGTTGTCGCGTTGCTGGTCAGCTCGATCATGCTGATTTTCGTGGTGCCGCAGTTCGAGGACGTGTTCAAGGGCTTTGGTGCCGAGCTCCCGGCCTTTACCCAGATGATCGTCAATCTCTCCAGATTCGTCGTCAGCTGGTGGTGGTTGATGCTGCTGGTGATCGGCGGTGCGGTGACCGGCTTCATCATGGCCTACAAACGCTCACCGGCCATGCAGCACGGCATGGACCGCTTCATCCTGAAGGTGCCGGTGATCGGCAAGATCATGCACAACAGTGCGATCGCGCGCTTCGCCCGCACCACCGCCGTGACCTTCAAGGCCGGTGTGCCGCTGGTGGAAGCCCTCGGCATCGTGGCCGGCGCGACCGGCAACAAGGTCTACGAAGAATCCGTGCTGCGCATGCGCGAGGACGTGTCGGTCGGCTATCCGGTCAATGTGTCCATGAAGCAGGTCAACCTGTTCCCGCACATGGTGGTGCAGATGACCGGCATCGGCGAAGAGGCCGGCGCGCTGGATACCATGCTGTTCAAGGTGGCCGAGTACTACGAGCAGGAAGTGAACAACGACGTCGATGCGCTCAGCAGCCTGCTGGAGCCGATGATCATGGTCTTCATTGGCGTGGTCGTTGGCGGTATGGTGATCGGCATGTACTTGCCCATCTTCAAACTCGGCGCGGTGGTTGGCTGACCCATGGCTTTTCTCGATCAACACCCGGCCCTCGGCTACCCCGCCGCGGCCGGTCTCGGACTGCTGCTCGGCAGCTTCCTGAATGTCGTCATCCTGCGCCTGCCCAAGCGGCTGGAATGGGAGTGGAAGCGCGATGCGCACGAAGTGCTGCAGGAAGAGGACATCTACGAGCCGCCCCCGCCGGGGATCGTGGTGGAGCCGTCGCACTGCCCGCACTGCAAGCACAAGCTGTCCTGGTACGAGAACATCCCGCTGGTAAGCTGGGTCATCCAGGGTGGCAAGTGCCGCCACTGCAAGGCCCCGATTTCCATCCAGTACCCGCTGGTGGAACTGCTCACGGCGGTGCTGGTGCTGGCCAGCGTGTGGCAGTTCGGGTTCGGCTGGCAGGGCTTCGGCGCGATCGTGCTGAGCTGTTTCCTGGTGGCGCTGTCCGGCATCGACATGCGGACCCAGCTGCTGCCGGATCAGCTCACCCTGCCCTTGATGTGGCTGGGCCTGATCGCCAGCGTGGACAACCTCTACATGCCCGCCAAGCCTGCCCTGCTGGGCGCACTGGTGGGGTACCTGGTGCTGTGGTCGGTGTGGTGGCTGTTCAAGCAGCTCACCGGCAAGGAAGGCATGGGCCATGGCGATTTCAAGCTGTTGGCCGCGCTGGGCGCCTGGTGCGGCCTGAAAGGCGTGCTGCCGATCATCCTGCTGTCGTCCGTGGTGGGGGCGGTGATCGGCTCGATCTGGCTGTACAGCCGCGGCCGTGACCGCGCCACGCCCATTCCTTTCGGGCCGTACCTGGCGCTGGCCGGCTGGCTGGTCTTCATGTGGGGCGAGCCGCTGATCGACGCCTACCTGGATTACGCGAACCTGCGATGAGCCGGTTCGTGGTCGGCCTGACCGGCGGCATCGCCTCCGGCAAAAGCGCGGTGGCCTCCCGCTTCAAGGCGCTCGGGGTCACCGTTGCGGATGCGGATCTGGCCTCTCGCGCGGTGGTCGCGTTGGGCAGCCCGGCCCTGGCGCAGATCGCCGAGCGGTTCGGTCCGCACATGCTGCTCGCCTCGGGCGAACTGGATCGCGCGCGCCTGCGCGCCCACATATTCGCCGACACCGCCGAACGCAAGGCGCTAGAGGCCATCACCCACCCCGCCATCCGCACTCTGCTGCGTGAGCAGTGCGAACAGGCCGATGGGCCGTATGCGATCGCCGACATTCCGCTGTTGGCCGAGGCCGGTGGGCGCACCGCCTATCCGTGGCTGGATCGCATACTCGTGGTGGATGCGCCGGTGGCCGTCCAGCTGCGCCGGCTGATGGCCCGCGATGGCATAGACCGAGCGCTGGCAGAAACGATGGTGGCGGCCCAGGCCAGCCGCGAGCAGCGCCTGGCGCTGGCCGATGACGTGGTGGTCAACGACGGTCCGCTGGACGCGCTGCAACGGGCGGTCGAACGGCTGCACGTTAGATACGCTGGGTGAAGATTAAAAAATCTACTCTCTTCTGACCGGAAGCACTTTACGCTGACGCCCCATGAATCACGCAGTTCCGAAGGCCGACTTCACCGCGCGACTGCCCTTCACCATCGATTCTTCTCAGAAGCTCCAGAATTTTTTGGACTACTTTTTATTTTAAACAATGGGGTCGCGCGCCACATTCGCCTGCGATAAAAGCCAAATCTCCAACTCTCTTTCTTCGCGCAAAAGAACTACCAAGCCCAATCATTACTCCCTCAGAAACGCACTCATCAACGTTGACAAAAACGTAATAAAACAGTTCACGCTCGTTATTGATCCAGGCGTTGCGATTGACTCGTACCCGCCACTCAGCGACCCATGAAAAAAGGAGCAACGCATTCCATTAACCATCTTTTGATACACCGAAATAGCCACCTGATTCTCCCACACAACGATTTTCGCGATCAATCGCTTTGTAATACCAGAAAACCACAAGATCCTGCTCACGCACTCTTAAGCCAAAGTTTTGCACGTGGTGATTTATATTCACCTTCCCGCGGAGCGTCTGCCCCGGACGCACAATCACATCCTCTGGAACGGGGTCACTCATGACTACGGACTGGGGCAGTGAATTCCCCGTCTGAAGTCCGACAGCCGTTATCACGACAGCTCTTGTCCAGCTCCACGGCAACATATGCCGCGGCAATATAATATCCGAATGACTCGAATTCCTTAATTCGAAATCCAATTCATCGCCTTGCCGTTTAACAAGGTAAGCGCTTATAGATGGGGCACACCCGCCAGCCCAAGCGAGGTTAGGCATCAAAGTGGCAGATAAAATAAGCGTCATGAGCAATGCCCGAAGGGCAGTCAACCTACGGCCCCGACTCATACCTCCTCCGCGAGTTTTTGAGGACACTAGTCCGATGCTCAATGGCGCCCAAACAACTATCGCCGGCGCAGAACAGTTTACGCCGCTCAGACAAGCAGGCCAGCTCTGCGTCATAAGCACGCAATTCAGACGCATCATTCTGACTAAGGGTATCAAAACCTACGACAGTCCCTCGAGATCTGGCTTTGCACGGATTAGAACCCATTGCTAGCAGATCACGTACGTGAACCATCTCATGGCGGAATACGCAGTCGCCTAAACACCGTGACGCATACGCACTGACCGCCAATACCTGCGGACTGATCCCCCCTAAACCATCACACGCAACTGTATTCGAGTATGGCATAGCCGGGTAGTGGTGGCGGCCCAGGCCAGCCGCGAACAGCGCCTGGCGCTGGCCGATGACGTGGTGGTCAACGACGGTCCGCTGGACGCGCTGCAACGGGCGGTAACGCAGCTGCACACGGGCTACCTGCGGCGCGCCGCCTGCTGATCACAATCGCTGGCTTTCGCCTTCCGTAGTGAATCCCTCGTTGAGCAGCATCCAGGCGATCTCCGCCTCGGAGTAACGTTCGTCCTGCTGGAATGTCGGCCGAACAAGGATGTTGGCCCCCCTCTCCCGCGGATCGAGCTGATAGCGTACGCCCTCTGCGGTGGTCACCGGCAGGAAGCGGACTTCACCGCGCTGCCCATCGGCGTCGGTATAGGTCAGTGTGGAATCCGCGAAGCGGAACCGGGCAGGCGACGACGCAGTGGGCTGGCTGGGAGCGGGCAACTGGAGCATGCCCATCTGTTTCAGCCGGTCGATCACATCCGTGGGGTTGTACACCGCGCCCAGGCGTATGGCTTGAGCGATCGCGAATTCGGTGTCCTCCGGCGTCCGGCCCTCCAGGATCCGCCGACCGTGCCGCCCCATTTCCGGCCCGAACCGCAATGCGCCACTGTTGCCGTTCCTGTCCGCATACACCAGATGATCGCCACACCTGATGAAGCTGTTGAAATAAAGCCTGAAGGGTTGCGGTTCACCCTCGACCTGCACACTCACCGGGGCGAAAACCTCCGCCCGCGTACTGCAGTCGAGGTGATCATGAGGGGCCTGCCACGACAGGGTTTCCTCGGCGTTGACCAGCAGGTTGGATAGGGGCTCGGCCAACACGGCGCCCTCTGGGAGGTCAGCGGGGGCGGCAAGGCTGTCATCGGGTGGCAGGTAGCGCATGCCCGTCACCTCCTGCAGGCCGTCGACCAACCCCTCCAGCGTTTCGGCCGACACCGTCAGCCGATGCACGGTGTCTTCCACGCTGACCTGGCCGGCCATGTCGTCATGCACCCGCAGGAAACCGGCCCGCACGCCCCCGGTGTCGCCGTGCTGCTGGTTGACGAAGTAGGCGATCAGGTGTTGCCGCGTGCCGCCCAGTCCGGTGTGCTGCATGATCCGGAAGGTATTGCGCTGCAGCCACGGCAGCTGGGCGGGAGGCGTGTCCGCCGGGTTCGACGGGCGCCACAGTGAAATGCTCACCGCCGAGAACATGGCATCGGTCCCCAGCGGCTCGGAGTCCACCGCCGTGCCCGCCGCCAGGGCGCCCAGTCCGCCGAAACGCTGCACGTGCAGTCCGCGCATTGCCAGCGGGATCTCCTCACGCAGCAGTTCGGTCGTGGACCAGGTTCTGGCCTCGCCGGCGCAGGCGTCGGTGAACGGCAGCAGGTCCTTGAACCGTTCCACGGCATCATGGGCAATGCAGAAACGCAGCGGCGTGGTCCAGTGGCGCGTCTTCCTCAATTGCGCCGCCACTGCCGGGGCGTGGGCGGCACGGATGCAGGGGGGCAGAAACTGCCGCGACAGCGTGGCCACCGTATCCTCCGGTGCCGCACCGTAGTCTTCGGCGCTGGTGATCGCCGTCGGCGCGGTCGTGCCGCCCGCCTGCGCCGTCACATGCGTGCGCGCGCCCGTGTGCTGATCACGTGCCGCTTCTCTGGCGCGGGCCTTCTCGCCTGCCGTGTCGGAAGAAAGCGACGGCATGGCCTGCTTGCTGCTGGTGCCGGCATTGGCAGACATCGCCGCGGGATTCCGCGCCGCGCCCACTGATCCAACGCGCGGCGGCGGCAGCCAGTCATCTCCTGGGCGACGCACGGCGTTGCGGGCGGGCGTGAGCCTGAGCGTCGCCGATGCCCGTCGGCCCGATGCGCCCGCCGCGCCTGCTCTCGCGGCAGGCGCGGGTTTGGGCGGCCGGGGCCGCGCCTTGGGCCGGCCCCGCCGGGCTGCGTCGGCACCGGGCATCGGCCAGGCGCTGCCGTACGCGTCTGCAGGCGCCAGACCAAAACCGGGCAAGAGTCCGCGGACGTGAGCACGCGCATCGACAAGGGCCAGCTCGCCAACCCCGGTGGCGTTGACAGGCAATGGCGGCCGGGCCGGGCCTGGACGTGGCATGCCGCTCCATCCCAGGGTGGGCACATCGGTGGCGGGCGCCGGCAGGGCGAGGATGTTGCGCATGCCGCGCAGCGCGTTCAATCCGGCGCGAAGGCCCCGCACAATGTCCACCACGCGCTGTACCTGCGGGGCCGACGAGGCCCGCTCGTCCGTGCCTGTCAGATCGTACAGCCAGGCTCCGATGGCGAGCGCCAGTACCAGCGGTTCGTGGTCCGGCGCATTCTGCACCGCGCTGGGCAACAGGCTTTGCAGCGACTGGCGCAGCACTGCCAGGCACGCTGCCGGCAGCAGTGCGGTCAGCGGGACATGGCGCAGCGAGGCGAGCAGGTTGCCACGCTGCGCTTCGGTCAACGTGCGGTAGATCTGATACGCGGTATGAAGATGGGCCGCGCCGGGCACCCGCTGGCCGGCGATCCGCACCACCTGCGCCCTGCCGATGGCCGCCGCCCAGTCCGCCAGTTCACTGCCGACGCCCTGGGCCATTGACGGCAGGCAGCCCGCATGCGGCAGGCTCGCATTACCCAGCCTTATGTTGTCGATCACCCGCGGACTGGGCACAAGCGAGGACAGGAAGGGCAAGGGGTTGATGACGCCGGTGAAGCTGCAGGTACGAGTCGGACTCAGAGGCATGGCAGGTGACTGGGCATCAAGGCTGCGAAACCCCGAATTTCACCTGCGTGCTGGCCAGGCGCTTGCAGGATGCGCGCATCTCGCAAGCTGCCGCGTTGTCAGAGCACCTTTGGTGCGAACGTCAGCGTTGCGATCACCCCGCGCCCGGATCCGGGCCGGACATTGACCTGCCAGCCATACAGATCGCACAGCCGGCTGACGATCGACAAACCGATGCCGCCCCCCTGCGAATGCCCCGCATGCGTGCCGCGATATCCGCGCTGGAACAGCTTGGCCGCATCTTCTTCGCTCAGGCCCGGGCCGCTGTCGGTCACGGTGACGCGGTCGGTGCCCACGTGCACGCGCACCTCGCCGTCCTGCGAATACTTGACCGCATTGCCGATCAGATTGCCCAGTGCCACCGACAGGGCTGCCTCCGGCGCCTCGATCACCAGGTCGCGGCCGCCCTCCAGCACCAGCGCCAGCGGCTTGCCACCCAGCTGCGCGCGGTGTGATTCGATCAGCTGCTCGGCCACCCGGGCCACGTTGCTGGTGCCCTGCCCGCGCTCGTTGCGCGACAGCAGCAGCAGCGCGCCGATCAGGTCGCTGCACTGCAGTTCCGCACGCTGGATGCGCTGCAGGCGTTGCAGCACTTTCCCGTCGATGTCCGGCCGCGCCAGCAGCAGTTCGGTGGCACCGCGGATCACCGCCAGGGGCGTGCGCAGTTCATGGCTGACGTCGGCATTGAACTCACGGTCACGCTGGACCACTTCGGTCAGACGTGCGGCGTAGTCATCGAGCGCCTGCGCGAGCTGGCCCACCTCGTCGTCGGGAAAGCGCGGGGCCAGCGGCTCCGGTTCGCTGGTGCCGCCGCGGTAGGCGCGCAGGCGGCGTGCGAGGTCGGATACCGGCTTCATCACCTTCGAGGCCGACCACCACCCCAGCAGCAAAGACAGCAGGCTGAAGACCAGCACGGACAGGAACAGCGCACGCTTGAGCTGCTGCTCGCCGCGGATGCTCTCGGTCATGTCGTAGGCGAGGAAGAACCAGGCGTCAGCGGTCTTGCGCACGGCCAGCTTGTAGGAGAACGGCTTGCCGGTTTCATCCACGCCGCTCATGCCGTGGATGCCGTCCTTGAACTCATACCAGTCGGGCTCTTTCTCGCGCAGCGCCTCGAACTTGTCCGGCCCCACCACCTGGCCCCACATCTGCTGCACGGGCAGCTGGGGCCTGCCATCGGGATCCTGGTAATAGCGGTGCGCGTACTCGTCGATGTTGCGGTTGAGGACATCCTCGACCAGCTGGTTCTCCACGCGCGTGCGCGCCCAGTTCGTGGCGAACGCGAACAGCGTCGTCAGGCAGAACCCGAACAACAGGAACGAGACGATGATGCGGCTGCGCAGCCGGCGACGGTAGGGTCCGCGTCGGCGACCTGCCCTCTCGGCCACCGGATCAGGCTTCCGGGACGGCGATCCGGTAACCGATGCCATGGCGCGTCTGGATCAGCGGCACCTCGAACGGCTTGTCCACCACCGCACGCAGGCCATGGATGTGCACACGCAGCGAATCCGAATCCGGCAGTTCTTCGCCCCACACGCGGGTTTCCAGCTCCTGGCGGGTGACCACCGCCGGAGCGGCTTCCATCAGTGCCTGCAGGATCTTCAGCGCGGTGGGATTGAGCTGCAGCAGTTTGCCCTGGCGACGCACTTCCAGCGTGTCCAGGTTGTATTCCAGGTCACCGGTTTCCAGCACCCGGGTCTGTACGCCCTTGCCGCGGCGGGACAGCGCGTTCAGACGCACCTCCACTTCCTGCAGCGCGAACGGCTTGATGAGGTAATCATCAGCCCCGGAATCGAATCCGGCCAGCTTGTTGTCCAGCGAGTCGCGCGCGGTCAGCATCAGCACCGGCGTCTGCTTGCGGGCGTCGTTGCGCAGCTTGCGGCAGACTTCGATGCCGTCCATGCCCGGCAGGTTCAGATCCAGCACGATCGCATCGAACTCATGCACCACGGCCAGGTGCAGGCCGGTGACGCCGTCGGCGGCGAAATCCACCGTGTGCCCACGGTCTTCCAGGTAATCACCCAGGTTGGCCGCAATATCGCTGTTGTCTTCGATGACGAGAATTCGCACTGTGACCTCTGTTTCTTGAAGGGGCGCCCGGCCAGGCCGCGGCAACCCGCCAAGGGGTCGCCGCGCCTGCCCATCGCCGGCTGGCAGTCACCATACAGGCCCGAGCATTAACATTTCACTGGAACGGGCGCGTAGGGCGCGTCAAGATCAGAGCGTGTCGGTCTTCGGAGCCACGCGATTGTAGTTGCGCAGGACGTCGCGGGAGTTCTCCATCAGCTCGCGGCGCTGGGCCACGGTCATGCATACCTGCATGGGACGGTTGCTGCCCGTGGTGCGTTCACGACGGCATACGACACGGCTGTCGGCATGAGCGCGGGTCAGGATGGTGTTGATCAGTTCCTGGTCGTTGTAGATCTCGGTGCGGAACTGCGGATTGACCTGCTCGATGGTGGAGTGCTCACCCACCTTGGTGCGGATGCGGCTCAGTGCGGCCTGCACCTTGCTCTTGTCCTCCAGGCCCACCTCGCTGTACTCCTCGGTGGCCAGCGCGCGTTCAACGCGGGTGAGCTGCTCGGCGACAGTCTCCTTCACATCCAGCTGGACCACGCCGTCCTTGGCGGGTGACGAATCGATCTTGGCATGGGCCGTGCCCGCCAACGCCAACGAGACAGCCAAGAACGCGATCAGGTGCTTCTGCATCGGGACATCCTCCGTGAATGAATCCCAACTGTACGAGTGCTTCGTTGACGGAACAAGCGCCTGCCGGCCGTGGCGACAAAAAAAAGGCCCGGACGTTTCCGTCCAGGCCTGAAGCATGAATCCCGATGACCGATCCCTGCCAGGGCAGAGCTGCGGTCCAGTGACGTTACCGGGTAGCCGATTAAAGCGTCGTTAAAAGCCCGCCCCTACCCACTACGATTTGATAATTCGTCCTTAAATCAACGGGCTACGAGCTTCTCAACGTGTGCGATGACGCGCGAGGCAATGTCGACCTCGCACGCCGCCTCAATGCCCTCAAGCCCCGGGGTTGAATTGACCTCCAGTACCAGGGGTCCCCGTACGGAGCGGATCAGGTCCACCCCGGCCACCGACAGGCCCAGCGCCTTGGCCGAGCGGACCGCCACCTGTTGCTCGGCGCGCGTGGCCTTGGCCGCCACGGCCGTGCCACCGGCGTGCAGGTTGGAGCGGAAATCGCCCTCGGCCGCCTGCCGGCGCATGGACGCAACCACCTGATCGCCCACCACCAGGCAGCGGAGATCGGCGCCTTCGGCCTCGCCGATGAACTCCTGCATCAGGAAGTTGGCGTACAACCCGCGCAACGCCTCCACGATGCCGCGCGAGGCACTGGGCTTTTCGGTCAGGATCACCCCGCGCCCCTGCGTGCCCTCGTTGAGCTTCACCACGTGCGGTGCCGGGCCGAGCATGGACAGCAGGTCCACGGTGTCATCCGGGTTGTCGCCGAACACGGTGACCGGCATGTCGATGCCCTTTGCCGCCAGCAGCTGGTGGGCGCGCAGCTTGTCGCGCGAGCGCAGGATGGCGTCGGACGGGTTGGGGGTCACCGCCCCCATCAGCTCGAACTGGCGCAGCACGGCCGTTCCATAGCGGGTCACCGACGCGCCGATGCGGGGAATGACCGCCTCCACGCCCGTCAGCGGGCGCCCCTTGTAATGCATGGTGAAACCGTCCGCCGCGATGCGCATATAGCACCGCAACGGGTCCAGGACACGCACGGTGTGGCCACGCTTGCGGGCCGCATCGACCAACCGGCGCGTGGAGTAAAGCTTGGTGTTGCGGGAAAGGATGGCGAGCTTCATCAGGACGGCCGGTAGACAAGCGCGCAGCATAGCGTGGCGAGGTGAGGGTGCAGGAGCTTTGTACGTCGGCCGGCGCATGGAGGCCTGCCGGATATGGCATGGGGCGATGCGAGGCGCGACGCGGCCATTCCACGGGCGTCACCTGACCGTCATGAAGCGCACCGCGACGTAAATGAAACCGGCGCCGTGGCTGAAGCACGCCGCCCGAGCGCCGCTATCGAAAGGGCGCTACCCGATCAAGCCCCTTCCATCCTTATCCAGGCAAGAACTTCATGGTCTTTTTCCGCAACCTACGCATTGGCCAGCGCATGGCCTTGGGCTTCTCTGCCGTCATTGCATTGATGGTGCTTATCACTCTTATCGGCATCCATCGGGTAAACCTTATAGAAAAGGATCTCATCACCATCAATGAGGTCAACAGCGCCAAGCAGCGGCTGGCAATCAACTTCAGAGGCAGCGTGCACGACCGCGCCATTGCCCTGCGCGACGTGGTGCTGAGCGATGATCCCCAGGCACGTGGCGAGGCCTCGCGACTGATCGAAAAACTGGCCGGCGATTACGCCGCATCGGCCCGGCCGATGGACGAGATGCTTGCCGCCAGCGACGATGCGGAGGAAGTCGGCATGCTCGCAGCGATCCGCGCGAACGAGGGCCGCACCCTGCCCCTGCTGGCCCAGGTCAGCCAGTTGCGGGAAGCCGGCGACGTCGACGCCGCCAAGGCGCTGATGCTGTCGCAGGCCAAGCCGGCGTTCGTGGATTGGCTGGCCTCCATCAATGCGTTCATCGATCTGCAGGAGGCCAAGAACACGACGACGGGCAAGCAGCTCACCGCCACCGCGCACGGTTTCGCGCTGTTGATGATCGGCGCGACGCTCCTGGCGCTGGCACTGGGTGCCGCCATCGCGGTCGCCCTGACCCGCAGCGTGGTGGGACCCATGCGCCACGCCCTGCAGACCGCCCGCGATGTCAGCCAGGGCAAGCTGGATCATCCGGTAGTGTCACGGCGCAGCGACGAGGCCGGCCAGTTGCTGGAGGCAATGGAGCAGATGCGGGTGCGTATCCGCAGCGTGATCGCCGAGCTGGGCGAGATGACCGCGCAACACGAGCGCGGCACCATCAGCTACCGGATGGACGCCGACGCCTATCCGGGCGAATTCCGCGCCATGGTGAGCGACACCAACGCCCTCGTGGCCGCGCACATCGCCGTCAAGATGCAGGCGGTGCGGCTGGTCGGGCGCTATGCCGTGGGTGATTTCTCCAGCGACATGGAGCGGCTGCCGGGCGAGAAGGCGGTCATCACCGACACGATGGACCAGGTGAAAGCCAATCTGGGCACGATCAGCCGGGAAATCCGCGAGCTGACCCAGGCCGCGGCGGAGGGCAACTTCGCCGCGCGCGGCAACCCGGCCGCGCATCAGTTCGACTTCCGCATCATGATTGAAAATCTCAACACCCTGATGAGCACGGCCGAGCAGAACCTGACCGGGTTGTCCGCCTTCCTCAACACCATCGCTTCCGGCGACCTGGACGCGCGCATGCGTGGTGATTTCAGGGGCGTGTTCGCCACCATGGGGGCCGATGCCAACCAGACCGCCACCAACCTCGCCGACATCGTCCGCCGCATCTCCACCTCGGCCGAATCCATCACCGGCGCGGCCACCGAGCTGTCCAACGGCAACCAGGATCTGTCCCGGCGCACCGAGCAGCAGGCCGCCAGCCTGGAAGAGACCGCCGCATCCATGGAAGAGCTCACCTCGACGGTGAAGCAGAACGCATCTTCAGCCGATCAGGCCAACCGCCTGGCCATCGACGCGGCGGCCACGGCAGACCGCGGCGGGCAGATCGTAGAGGAGGTGGTGACCACCATGGTTGGCATCGAGGCCGCCTCGCGCCGGATCGCTGACATCACCACGGTGATCGACAGCATCGCGTTCCAGACTAACATCCTGGCGCTCAATGCCGCCGTTGAAGCCGCCCGTGCCGGTGAACAGGGCCGGGGGTTCTCGGTGGTGGCCTCCGAAGTACGCAGCCTGGCACAGCGCGCGGCGAGCTCGGCCAAGGAAATCAAGGAGCTGATCGAGGACTCGGCCGCGCGGATCACCGAAGGCTCCGGCCTGGTGCGCACGGCGGGCAGCACCATGAAGGACGTGGTGTCCAGCGTGCAGCGGGTTACCGACATCATGCAGGAGATCTCGGCCGCTTCGCGCGAGCAGTCTGCCAGCATCGAGCAGGTGAACACGGTGATCGGCCGCATGGATGAGACCACGCAGCAGAACGCCGCGCTGGTGGAAGAAGCGGCCGCAGCGGCGGCCGAGCTGCAGGTACAGGCCTCCGGGCTGCGCCAGGCGGTGGCCGCGTTCAAGATCGGGCCGGAGGCGAGCCCGCAGGACGCCGGATTGCGGCAGCGGCGGCTGCAGGACGCGGCCTGACCGCCACCGTGGATGACCCGTGAGCGCATGCCACGCCGATGTGAAGCCGGTCGGCCCGCGCGTTCACGGGGCCATGGTGGACGGGGACGCATGGTTGAGGCTCCTTTCAACCAGGACGACCCCATGGCCATCAAGACCGCCGAAGATCTCTTCATCCACGAGCTCTCTGACATCTACAGCGCCGAAAAGCAGCTGACCAAGGCCCTGCCGCGCCTGGTGCGTGCGGCTGAGAATCCCGACCTCGCCGCGGCCTTCGAAACGCATCTGGAAGAAACCCAGGGCCAGATCGAGCGCATCGACCAGGTGGTGGAAACGCTGGGCATCAAGCTGAAGCGGATCAAGTGCGCCGCGATGGAAGGCCTGGTCGAAGAGAGCAAGGAAGTCATCGAGTCCATCGAGAAGGGACCGGTCCGCGATGCCGCGCTGATCGGTGGCGCACAGAAGGTCGAGCATTACGAGATCGCCTCGTACGGCACCATCGCCGCCATGGCCAGGCAGCTGGGCTACAAGGAGGCCGTGCCCCTCCTGCTGGAGACGCTGGAGGAAGAAAAGGCGACGGACGAGAAACTGACCCTGCTGGCCCTGCAGGGTGGCGGCAATGAGAAAGCGGCCGCCGCCAGGTAACGGATTCCAGGGCGGGCTCATGGAGCGGGCCCGCCGCGTGCTTGATTGCGCACCCCATGCCCGGTGGCCCCATGGAAGGGTTGCGCCGCGAGCATTTGCTCCGGTTGCGCAGTGAGGCATGAAGCCCGTCAAAGGCCCGCATGAAAATGCACCTGCTGGCCGTCGGGCTGGGTGCGGTGCTTGGTGCCGCCGCGGGTAAAGGCGCGGCTGTCGACTCTTTCAACAGCGTAGCGACCGGCCGCTGCCTGGCGCCTGACGGCGACCCCACTTCGCGCTGTGTTTGCCTCCGGCTTCGATAGACCACGTTCAGTCAGGACCAGGGCAACCACAGCGTGCTGCGTTGACCGGATGAAGGGCGCCGGTCTTTCGCCAGAAGTCCGGCGGTTTTCAAACGGGTGGACACGCTTGCGCGAAAGCAGGCGGCGCTGATGTACATACCGCTGCCAGGGGAGGCAAAGCCTCCGGCTACCTTCTGCAGGAGGATCCCCATCCTCCCATCGGTCCTGACGGGTTGCCTGGCCGCTCCCGCTGAGCAGCCAGCGAAACCTGCTACCGCTCACCCTCGACAAGCTGGCGCTTGGGGGCCGAAACGTCGTTGAGACTGTCCCGCACGGCGGAACCGGTGCACGTTGGTCCCGGGAAGAATGGACGGATGGTCCGCCTGGACGTCGAGTCCCGGCATCTCGAATAGGGTATCGTGCGGCCACGGACGTTGATCCAGATCAACGACGCGTCCCATAATGCACCGCAGCATGCATCACCGAGCGCAGCGCCCCTGGGCGTTACCCGATGAAGGATCCGGACATGGAAACCTGGAATGTGCCTGCATGAAACCGCTCACCGCACCCGACTTCATCCTCAAAGCCCCGCGAACCTTCTCTCTGGCGATCGTCAGTCTGACCGGCAGTCAGTGGGAGGGCGATGTGCGCGAGTTGAGCGTCCCGGGCCAACTGGGACGTTTTGGCGTCATGGCAGGTCATACCCCGATGCTGAGCACCCTGCGCGAAGGGCTGATGCTCATCTATCCGGCATCCAGCCAGACGCCGGTCCAGCTCTATCTGTCCGGTGGCTTTGCCGAAGTCCAGCCCGAACGGGTGACCGTGATGGCCGACCTGGCGCTGCGCAGCGATGACCAGGACAAGGCCCGGGCCGAAGCCGCACGCGCCGCCGCCGCCTCGCCCATGGCCGCCTCGTTCATCGACGAAGGCTACGCGAAAATGCACAACGAGCTGATGCATCATTTCGGCGCGAATCTGCGCGCTTTCCGCAGCTGATCATTGCGTTGCGGGCAGTGCGTCGGCCCTCCGTGCCCTGCCCGCCCCGCCATCGCAGCGCTGTTGCCCTGCCACGCCGCACACCCTAAGGACTGCCATGTTCAATCTCATCCGGTCGGCATTCGAATACTTCAGTAAAGCGGTTCCCTTCAAACTGCCGCAGGCATTGATCACGACCGGGGTGCTGATCGCCCTGCTGCTGATTCCCTGTCCCGAGGGCCTGACGCCCAAGGCGTGGGGGCTGGTGGCCATCTTCCTGACCACGATCGTGGCGATCATTCTCAAAGTGATGCCCATCGGCGTCATGGCGATGATGGCCATCGTCATCGTCTCACTCTCGCAGGTGACCTCCACCAGTTCCAAGGGTGCGATGGCCGATGCGCTGTCGAGTTTCTCCAGTCCGCTGATCTGGTTGATCGTCGTGGCGATCCTGATCTCGCGCGGGCTGAAGAAGACCGGACTGGGCAGCCGGATCGGCATGGTGTTCATCGCCCTGCTGGGCAAGCGCACGCTTGGCATCGGGTATGGCCTGACCATCTGCGAGCTGGTCCTCGCACCGTTCACTCCCAGCAATACCGCGCGCGGTGGCGGCATTGTCCACCCGATCATGAGGTCCATCGCCAACGCGTTCGATTCGGACCCGGCAACCGGCACGCAGGGCAAGGTCGGCACGTATCTGGCGCTGGTCAATTACCACGCCAATCCCATCACCTCGGCGATGTTCCTCACCGCCACGGCGCCAAACCCGCTGGTCGTGGATTATGTGGCCAAGGCCACCAACCAGCAGTTGCACCTGTCCTGGACCACGTGGGCGCTGTGCATGCTTCTGCCCGGCCTGGTCTGTCTGCTGGCCATGCCGCTGATCATCTACCTGCTCTCGCCGCCGCAGCTCAAGGTGACGCCGGATGCGGTGCACTTCGCCAAGGGTGAGCTGAAACGGATGGGCCCGCTGGCGCCGAAGGAAAAGGTGATGATCGCAACCTTCGGCCTGCTGCTGGTGCTGTGGGCCAACCTGCCGGCGCTGATCTTCGGCCCGGCCTACACGCTCGATCCCACGGTGGTCGCGTTCCTGGGGTTGTTCGTGCTGATCGTCACCGGGACGCTGGACTGGGACGACGTACTCTCCGAGAAAAGCGCCTGGGACACGCTGGTCTGGTTCGGTGCACTGGTCATGCTGGCCGAACAGCTCAACAAGCTCGGCGTGGTGGCCTGGTTCACCGAGGCCATGAAGAGCGGCATCATCGCCAGCGGCATGAGCTGGCAGCTCATCGCCGCGGTGCTGGTGCTGGCGTTCGTGTTTTCACATTACCTGTTCGCCAGTACCACGGCCCACATCAGCGCGATGCTGCTGGCCTTTCTCGGCGTGGGCGCCCTGCTCATTCCGCCGGAGTACGTGGTTCCTTTCATGCTGATGATGACGGCAGCCTCGGCGATCATGATGACGCTCACCCACTACGCCACGGGCACGTCTCCGATCATTTTCGGCAGCGGCTACGTGACGCTCGGCCTGTGGTGGCGCGTGGGGCTGATCATGTGCCTGCTGGAACTGGTGACGTTCGCGCTGGTGGGCGGCGCGTGGTGGAAGCTGCTGGGATTCTGGTGAGGGCATCCTCGATGATGCGATACATGCCGCTCGGTCCGCACATTCCTGCCTCGGATATGATCATATTGACTTGATGAGTTTCGCCTGCGCTTGCGCACCGAATGGGCAACATGGTTAGATCGCGGCTCATGGATGGACACAAGAGGCCCGTTGTGGACATGTCACTCAAGACGCCACGCCAACCTGCATTCAAGGCCATGGCACTGGTGGTGCTTTTGGTCATCGCTCTTCCCGCATGCTCAGGAGCAAGGATGAATCCGGTTTATTCCCGATCGATGGTTGAGCCCATCAGCGTTCAAGAAAAATCAGCGACCGAGCTCGTGCTGCGTTACAAGGTCCGGCCCGAAAGCAGCTACTACTCCGGCGGCGTGGATTATGAGCGTGTCGGCGACACGTTGCGCGTGGTCATCGGACGCTGCGCCGTGGGTGCTCCCTGCGAACCCATGGCCAAATCGGTGATCCCGCTGGATGACACGTGGCAGGCGGAAGTGCACCTGCCTTACGACGGTTCACGTGTGGTCGTTGTCCATTCCGACGGCGAGAACCAGGTCTATCCCTGATCACCGCGCACACGCAGGAGGATATGGATGTCCGATCACAAGAAGCCACCCGAAGCACGCGCGGTGCTGGGCATTCATACGAACACGGAGCCCGGTGCCCCCCTGATTGATGGGCACTCCTGGCTCACCATCACCCGTGACGGCAAGACCGAGGCCTACGGGCTGTGGCCCGCAGAGCATCCGCGCTTCAGCAAGGAGACCGCGCCGCCCGCCACCGACATCCGTCGCGGCATCGAGAACAGTTTCGACGCAACAGCAAGCCGCTATTACTCCTTGTCCCCCGAACAGCTGCGCGAGTTCGAGGCAGCATCGCGTGAAAAGGTCACCTGGGGTTATACGAATACCTGTGCATCGTGGGCCAGCGATACGGCGTATCGCGTCACCGGCGAGCGCGTGAACGCGTCCGAGCTTGGTGGACTGACCGACACGCCACGGGAAATCCGCGAAAGCATCGACAAACTGGAGCGCCAGCAGAGCACGTCCCGTGAGGCACCCCGTGAACCTGTAGATGTGCCGAAGGACCGGGGTTCGTCATCCAGCTCACTTTCCATGGAAGAAGGACGCGATCCGCAGGTCAATGCATTGCTGGCCAACGCCGGAGACCCCGAGCGCCTGCAACAGGCCCTGGAGCGCCTGCAGGAATCCGCGCGAGGTCAAGCTTTTGCCGACAGGGCTGCTGAACATACCGCGCAGCTCAACAGTGCAGAACAGGCACGCGGCCAGATGGACCGTTCAGTTTAGCAATGCGCAGCTGCATGAGATGATCGGACATTCGGAGGATGCACCGCTATCCGCACCGCGTTGGGCCCAGAATGACCGCAGATTGCGGAGCGCCTGGATGTGGCGCAAAACCTTGCTACACATGGAGCGGGTGAAGGGAATCGAACCCTCGTCAGTAGCTTGGGAAGCTACAGCTCTACCATTGAGCTACACCCGCAGCGCGAGTGCACAGTCTATTCGGCTCGCACCCTGAAGTGCAATGCGGTGGGCGACGATCTTCCGTCACCCACCGCGCACATCCCGGGCCAGTGCCCGGTGCGGCTCAGAAGCTGCCGCTGAAGCTGGCGAACACGGTCAGGTCCTGCGCGTCCTTCTGCAGCGTGGAGGCGCTCAGGCCGACGTTGCTCTGCAGGCCGAACAGCGCCATGCGCGCACCCACGATGGCCGTGGCGTAGTCCTTGTCGAAGCGGATGCCCGGCACCCGGTAGCTGCCCACGCCCGGCACGGTCTGCAGGAACGCGCTGCCCTGCTGGCGGTCTTCGAACTCATGGTCGTAGGTCACCTGCACGTACGGCTTCAGGGTGCCGCCGTCCAGGCGGGCCTGCCAGCCGATCCGGCCCACGGTGGAGTCCAGGTCCTGGTCGTTGTACCCCAGCGCGGTGGCGCTCGGATTGCTTTCCAGGTAACCGTCCAGCTTGACCTTCTGCCACGTCACCGCAGCGATCGGACCGTGACGGAAGCCGCCCTCCTGGCCGAACTCGTACCCGGCGTTCAGCGCAGCGGTCAGATTGCTGCCTTCCGGCGAGCCCTTGTGCTCCCGCGTGGCCGGGCCGAGGTTCACCTTGCGGGTCACGTCGTAATCCAGCCAGCTGTAGCTGACCTGGCCGTTGACCCACACGTTCTCGCCGTACCAGCCCGCGAACAGGCCGGCGGTGGTGTCGGACTGGGTGAAATCGCCCATGCTGTTGCCGAAATCGGCGTCCATGCGGCCGTAACCGGCGAAGCCACCGAACACCATGCCATCGCGTGTCCAATCCACGCCGAACAGACCTGCCGGGGCCAGGCCGTCGTACAGATCGGCGTGGTCGTAACGCTGCATGTCGCCACGCAGCCCTCCCCACCACGAAAGGCCATCGGCCGGCGCGCCACCCAGGTGCAGGCTCACCTGGTCGGCACGGGCGCGGCCGACGGACTGCGCCGATCGGGTCAGCACCTGCTGCAGGCGCGGGGCCTCCAGCACCGAAACGGCGTACTGGCCGAGAATCTCATGCGTCGCCGCGGACGGATGGATGCCGTCGGCGAACAGGTACGCGGTGGCGGCATCGGGCGCCACCAGGCTGGTCGGATTGCAGGCCACCGAGGAGGCCACGGTGCAGGCCGGGCTGGTGACGTTGCGGAAGCCGTAAGCGCCCGGCGATGCAACGATCTCACGCAGGATGCTGAAGGTATCGAGCGGGATGAAGTTGACGCCGGCCTGCGCCAGGCCATTGTAGAGCGCGGTGTTGTAGGCCGAAGAGATGCCGGTGAACTGGGCCATCATGGCTTGGCCGCCGGTGCGCGCCATCGGGGTCAGGCCCACGTCCGGCAGGTTGGGCACGAGGACATACTGGGCGCCGGCCTGCTGCAGGGTGGACACGATGCCCACTTCGCCGGCCACGGCCGCACCGATCACCGCCGGCGCCTGCGCCGGGGAGGTGATGCCGAGCAGGTTGTTGGCACCGCCCCACACGGTGTACAGGGTGTTGGGATCAGCGGCGCCGCCGTTGGCCGCCAGATAGCGGCTGGCCTGCGTGCGCAGCGACGGCGACGGGCCCAGCGGACCGACGATATCGGTGGCCACGGTGGCACCGCCGGCCGCGTAGTTGTCACCGCTCTGGCCGTTGCCGTTCGGGGTGGCGTTGGTGCCGTAGTAATCGGCCACATGCTCGGCCCAGACCCAGGCCGGGTTGGTGGTGAACTTGCCGGTGACGGGCTGTACCGACGGCGGCAGCAGCGGACGGAAATAGCCGCTGTCGGTCAGGCTGTCGCCGAAGAAAACGGTGCGGTTGAACGCAGGCTCGGCCGCCATCGCCGGCAGTGCGGCAAGGGCGACGGCCGCCGCGATCAAGGTACGGACGGGGCGTTTGCTGGACAGCATGTGAAGCTCCTGGAGAGGTGGATCGTCGGCGGATACGCCGGCGCACGGTGCAATGGTTTCATCCATGGCGCAGGCGCTCACGCTGCGCTGCGGCATGCCGCACGATCCGGGGCGCGTCGAGGCTGGGCGCCGTGCGCGTCCTGGGCGACAATCCGCGGATGGATATCCAGCTCAACGGCGAACCCCGCACCCTGCCCGCCACTGCCACCCTCCTGGACCTGCTGCGCACCGAGGGCCTGCTGGAGCGGCGCGTGGCCGTGGAGGTCAATGGCCACATCGTGACCCGCAGCCTGCACGCCACCCATGGCCTGGCCGAGGGCGATCTGGTGGAGATCGTGCACGCGCTGGGCGGTGGCTGATGCCCCCGCACCTGGCCGCCGGTGGCCAGCGCCCGCCAGAGTGCTGCGCTATCGGCCTCCGGGCGTTGTGGGCGATAATCCTGCGATGAATGCACCTGACCCCTCTGACGCGCTGGTCATCGCCGGCAAGACGTACCACTCGCGGCTGCTGACCGGCACCGGAAAGTTCAAGGACCTGCACGAAACCCGCCTGGCCACCGAGGCCGCCGGCGCGCAGATCGTCACCGTGGCCATCCGCCGCACGAACATCGGGCAGACCCCGGGCGAGCCGAACCTGCTCGACGTGCTGCCGCCGGACCGCTTCACGATCCTGCCCAATACCGCCGGCTGCTACACCGCCGAGGATGCCGTGCGCACCTGCCGGCTGGCCCGCGAACTGCTCGACGGCCACGCCCTGACCAAGCTGGAAGTGCTCGGCGACCAGAAGACGCTCTACCCGGACGTGGTGGCCACCCTCAAGGCGGCCGAACAGCTGGTCAAGGACGGCTTCGAGGTGATGGTCTACACCTCCGACGACCCGATCCTGGCCAAGCGCCTGGAAGAGATCGGCTGCGCTGCGGTGATGCCGCTGGCCGCGCCGATCGGCTCCGGGCTGGGCATCCAGAACAGGTACAACCTGCTGCAGATCATCGAAGACGCCAAGGTGCCGATCATCGTGGATGCCGGCGTGGGCACCGCCTCCGATGCCGCCATCGCGATGGAGCTCGGCTGCCACGGCGTGCTGATGAACACCGCCATCGCCGGCGCACGCAACCCGGTGCTGATGGCCGGGGCGATGCGCAAGGCGGTCGAAGCCGGCCGCGAAGCCTTCCTGGCCGGGCGTATCCCGCGCAAGCGCTATGCCAGCGCGTCTTCACCTGTTGATGGGTTGATCGGCTGATGACCAATCCCTTCGACAGCACCGGTTCCAAGGCACCGCCCAAGCCCTTCACCGTCCATGAGGGACGTCGCGAGATCCGCAGTTTCGTGCTGCGCCAGGGCCGTTTCACACCGGCCCAGCAGCGCGCCTTCGATGAGCGCTGGCCGCGGTTCGGGCTGGATTTCGAGGGCACGCTGCGCGACCTCGACGCCACCTTCGGGCGCGATGCGGGCAAGGTGCTGGAAATCGGCTTCGGCAACGGCACCGCCCTGCGCTTTGCCGCGCAGCAGGATCCCAGCCGCGACTACATCGGCATTGAAGTGCATGCGCCCGGCGTCGGCCGCCTGCTCAACGCGCTGGCCGAGGATGACGTGCACAACGTGCGCCTCTACCACCATGACGCGGTGGAAGTGCTCGAAAAGGAAATCGCCGACGGCGCGCTCGATGAAGTGCGCATCTACTTCCCGGACCCGTGGCACAAGAAGCGCCACAACAAGCGGCGCCTGGTGCAGCCGGGGTTCGCCGAGCTGCTGGTGCGCAAGCTGCGTCCCGGTGGCCGCCTGCACTGCGCGACCGACTGGGAAGACTATGCCGAGCAGATGTGGGAGGTGCTCGAGGCCACCCCGGGGCTGGTCAACCGGGCCGGTCCGCGTGGCCAGGTCCCCCGCCCGGACTGGCGACCGCAGACGCACTTCGAGACCCGCGGCCAGAAACTGGGCCACGGTGTCTGGGACCTGCTGTACGACCGCACCTGACCTGACGACGAACGGACCGCTCCCCCATGGAATCCGCGCTGACGCTGACAACCGACATGAAGCTCGTCCTCGGGCTGGTCGGTTTCACGATGGCGATGTTCCTGTTCGACCGCATCCGTGCCGATGTGGTGGCGCTGGTGGTGCTGGTGGTGCTGGGCGTGACCGGCCTGATCGCCCCGGAGGAGATCTTCGCCGGCTTCTCCGGCAACGCGGTGATGAGCATCATCGCCACCACCATCCTGGGCGCGGGGCTGGACCGGACCGGCGCGCTGAACCGGCTGGCCGCCTGGCTGCTGCGGCGCGGCCATGGCGTGGAGCAGCGGCTGCTGCTGATGACCACCGCGATTGCCGGGTTGAACTCGTCCTTCATGCAGAACCCCTCGGTGATGGCGCTGTACCTGCCGGTGGCTTCGCGGCTGGCGGCGCGCACCGGGCTGACCCTGCAGCGCCTGCTGCTGCCGGTCGCCGCGGCGATCGTGATGGGCGGTGCACTGACGATGGTCGGCAATTCGCCGCTGATCCTGCTCAACGATCTGCTGGCCTCGGCCAACAACAACCTGCCCTCCGGCCTGGCCACCATCGAGCCGCTGCGCATGTTCGCGCCGCTGCCGATCGGCCTGGCGCTGCTGGCGGCCTCGCTGGCGTACTTCCACTTCCACGGCAACAAGACGCTGGTGGAAGAGGAAACGCTGGCCAATGAAGGGGTCACCCCGGCACGCACCGAGAGCTACTTCGCCAAGACCTACGGTATCGAGGGCGATGTCTTCGAACTGGTGGTGACCGCGGAGAGTCCGCTGGTGGGCATGACCCTCGGCGAGGCGGAGACGGTGCACGATGCACCGCTGCTGCTCGCCCTGAAGACCGGCAACGACACCCGCCTGGCGCCGCCGGCGGAGATGCGCATCTGGGTGGGCAGCGTACTGGGGGTGATGGGCTCGCGCCGGCTGGTGAACGACTTCGCCCAGAACCAGTTCCTGCGCATGTCCTCACGCCTTCGCCATCTGGGCGACCTGTTCAATCCGAGCCGCGCCGGCATCTCCGAGGCGGTGGTGCCGCCGACCTCCAACGTGATCGGCAAGAGTGCCGCCGAGCTGCGCCTGCGCAAGGAACGTGGCCTGAGCCTGCTGGCGATCAACCGCGACAAGCAGGTGATCCGCGAGGACGTGCGCAAGGTGGAGCTGCGCGCCGGCGACATGCTGGTCTTCCACAGCATCTGGAGCGACCTGGCGCAGGCCGCCAAGGGCCGCGATTTCGTCATCGTGACCGACTACCCCAAGGGCGAACAGCGGCCGCACAAGTTCAAGATGGCCATGGCGATCTTCGCGCTGACCATCATCATCGCGCTGACCAGCAAGCTGCCCGTGGCGCTGACCCTGATGACCGGGGTGGCCGGCATGCTGCTGACCGGCGTACTGCGCATGGACGAGGCCTACGCCTCGATCAACTGGAAGACCGTCTTCATGATGGCCGGCCTGATCCCGCTCGGGTGGGCGATGGATTCCAGCGGTGCAGCGGCGTGGGTGGCCGGCCACACCATCGACAAGCTGCCCGAAGGCATTCCGCTGTGGGTGCTGGAGGTGGCCCTGGCGCTGCTCACGACCGCGTTCTCGCTGGTGATCAGCCATGTGGGCGCGACGATCGTGATGGTGCCAATCGCGGTCAACCTCGCGCTGGCGGCCGGGGGCAACCCCACCGCGTTCGCGCTGATCGTCGCGCTGTCGGCGTCCAACAACCTGATGACCGCCTCCAATCCGGTGATTTCCATGGTGATGGGACCGGCCAACTACACCCCGCGCGAACTGTGGCGGGTCGGCGGACCGCTCTCGCTGATCTACACCTTCGTGGTGGTGGCGATGATCAACCTGATGTTCTGATCCGTCACCGCACCGGCAGGGTCAAGCGAGGACCACCTGGCCGTCGCGCACCGCCACCGCCACCGCCCGCAGGCGGTCGCCCTTGCAGGGACCGGCGATGCACTGCCCACTGTCCAGCGCGAAAGAGGCACCGTGCGCGGCACAGACCAGGTGACCCTCGCGGCTCTTGAGGAACTGCCCCGGCGACCAGTCCAGTCGCCGCCCTGCATGCGGGCAGATATTGAGGAACGCGGTGACCTGCTCGCCCTGACGGTGGATGACGATCGATTCGACATCGCCGTCGATGGCTGCCTCGGCTTCGGCGAAACCGCCATCGGCGATGGTGGCCAGGGCGATGAGTGGGGCAGGAGGGGTCATTGCCGGGTCTTGTGAAGGAACAGGCCCCATTGTCGCACGGGTGCGTGCGAGGCTGGCCGAGGGATGAACGTAAGTGCTTGAAAGTCAAATGAGCGCGCCCGCTTTTAACGATTATTTCACTCAACGAAAAAACCGCCCCCTGATACTGGTGACCGCTGAGTTACAGCCAAGTGAGTGACCATGTACAACCGCACGTTCCAGTTCGGCCAGTTCCGCAACCTGTTCGCGCCGCGCAAGCCGCGCCATCCGCTGGTGCGCGTTGCGGCGGGTCTGCTTGGCCTGGCGATCCTCGGTGTGATGGTGTTCGTAGGCGTGTTTGTCGGCGCCGCAATGATCCTTGCCGGCCTGGCGTGGAAGCTGCTCGCGCAGCGCAAGGACGTCGGCCGCGCTGCCAATGACACCGCAGTGGTCGAAGGCGAGTACCGCGTAGTGCGCAAGTCCGCCCTGCCCCTGCACTGACCCTGCCCGCCCCCGACGCGATCGGGGGCGTCGGCGTTACACTGCCTCGACCTGATTGCTAGGACGTGCGCATGACTGATGTAATTCCTGCCCGGCCCCTTCCCCGTATTCCGGTAGTGGGCGGTGGAACGTTTCCGGTGCACCGCATCTATTGTGTCGGCCGCAACTTCGCCGACCACGCCCGCGAAATGGGCGCCAGCGTGCCTGATCCGGCCCAGCGCGGCCGCCCGCTGTTCTTCACCAAGCCCGCCGACGCCGTCGTGGTCGGGCATGACGATGTGATTCCCTATCCACCTTCCACCGATGACCTGCACCATGAGGTGGAGCTGGTGGTGGCCATCGGCCGCGACGCACCGGCAGGGCCGGTGTCCATCGCCGATGCCGAGGCCCTCGTCTACGGCTACGCCGTCGGCCTGGACCTGACCCGCCGCGACCTGCAGGCGGCTGCCAAGCAGAAGGGCGCGCCGTGGGACTCGGCCAAGTATTTCGATGCGTCTGCGCCCATCAGCGAGGTCGTCCACGCCGGCGAGGTGGGTGATCTGTCGGCGCTGAACCTGTCACTGGAAGTCAACGGTGAAGTGCGCCAGCAGTCGCTTCTGGACCAGATGATCTGGACCGTGCCCGAGATTCTCCACGAGCTTTCCCTGCTGTGGCAGCTGCGCGCCGGCGACCTGGTATTCATGGGCACGCCTGCGGGCGTGGCGGCTCTGAAGCCGGGCGACCGCTTCAGCGCGCGGCTGGAGAACGTCGGCGAGCGGCACGGCATCATCGCTGGATGACGCCTGCTGCGTTACTCTGCGGCGCGAATGCCCCCAACCCTCCAGGAGACCTCGATGGGATTCATCACTGAGTTCAAGGAATTCGCAACGCGCGGCAACGTCATCGACCTCGCCGTCGGCGTGGTGATCGGCGCAGCGTTCGGCAAGATCGTCACAGCGCTGGTCGAGAAGATCATCATGCCGCCGCTGGGCTGGGTCATCGGGCAGGTGGACTTTTCCGACCTTGCCTGGACGCTGGCGCCCGCACGCGTGGCGGCCGATGGCACCGAGATTCCTGCGGTGGTGATCGGCTATGGTGATTTCATCAACACCGTCATCCAGTTCGTCATCGTTGCGTTTGCGATCTTCCTTGTCATCAAGGCGATCAATCGTCTTTCCCGCAAAAAGGAAGCTGCGCCAAAGGGACCGAGCGAAGAAATCCTGCTGCTGCGCGAGATCCGCGACAACCTGAAGCGCTGAGCGCACACCGGGCCGCCGCGCAGCGCCGGGCGCCCCGCCCGGCAGTCGTTGCTGCGCGGCCGCACTGCTGCCGCCTGGCCCCATGCATGACCTCGGGCCCATGTGCCAAACGGTGACACTGTTAAGCTCGGCGCTTCATGCCCCCGCCGGAGTCACCCATGCGCCGCCGCGCCCTTGCCCTCGCCGCCTCCCTCGCCCTGTTCGCCGTGCCCGCTTTTGCACAGGGACCGCAGGCGCGCCCCACCACCCTGCCACCGGCGTCGCTGGCCAGCGCCGCGCAACTGCGCGACCAGGCGCTGGCCGATGACACGGGCTGGAAGGTGGTGGAATCGTTGACCACCGAAATCGGACCGCGCATCGCCGGCAGTGACGCCGACCTGCGCGCCGTGGCATGGGCCGAGGCCCGGTTCAAGGCGCTCGGGTTCGACAAGGTGTGGAAAGAGCCGGTCACCTTCCCGAAGTGGGAACGCCGCAGCGAACAGGCCGCCGTCATCGGCCGCAGCGCACAGCCGCTGCACGTGACCGCGCTGGGCGGCAGCCCGGGTGGCACCGTGGAAGCACCGGTGGTGCGGTTTGCCGATCTTGCCGCGCTCCAGGCGGCGCCGGAAGGGTCACTGAAGGGAAAGATCGCCTTTGTCGATTACCAGATGCTGCCCTTCCGCGATGGCCGGGATTACGGCCGTGGCGGCGCGATCCGCAGCAAGGGCCCCTCCGAGGCGATCCGCAAGGGTGCGGTGGGCTTCCTGATGCGCTCGGCCGGTACCGATTCCCACCGCGTACCGCACACGGGGATCACCCGCTTCGACGACGGCCTGCAGCCGGTTCCTTCCGCTGCGTTGTCGGTCCCGGATGCAGACCAGTTGGCCCGCCTCGTGGCGCGCGGCGACACCACCGTGCGCGTCGCGCTCGACTGCGGCTGGGATGGCACCGCGACCTCCTACAACGTCATCGGTGAGATCACCGGCCGCAGCCTGCCCCGGGAAGTCGTGGTCATCGGTGGCCACCTGGATTCCTGGGACCTGGGCACCGGCGCCGTAGACGATGGTGCCGGCATCGGCATCACCATGGCCGCCGGGCACCTCATCGGCCAGATGAAGCAGGCGCCCAAGCGCAGCATCCGCGTGATCGCCTTCGCCAACGAAGAGCAGGGCCTCTACGGTGGCAAGGCCTATGCGCAGGCGCATGCCAAGGACGTGGTGCTGCACCAGCTGGCGGCCGAAAGCGATTTTGGTGCCGGCCGCATCTACGCCTTCAACACCGGTTCGCCGAACCCGGATGGTTCGCGTGAGGCCACCCGGCAGATCGCCGAGGTGCTCAAGCCGCTGGGCATCGAGTATCAGGCCGACAAGGGCGGCCCAGGCCCGGACGTCGGCCCGCTGGCGGCCAAGGGCGGTGCCTGGGCCTGGCTGGCGCAGGACGGAACGGACTACTTCGACCTGCACCACACGGCCGACGACACGCTCGACAAGATTGATCCGAAGGCGCTGGCGCAGAACGTCGCCGCCTACAGCGTCTTCGCCTATCTCGCTGCGGAAGCGGACGGCAGCTTCGGCAGTGAGGCCAAAGCCACCGTACCGCCGGGCGAGTAAGCGCGCGACGGCGCAGATGCCACGCTCGGCGAGCCATCCGCTTGCCGAAACGCTGCCACCCCACAACAACGCAGTGGGCCGTGCACACGGCCCTGCAGCGCGCGCCTGCGCGCAATCGCTGGCGGCGGCCAAGGCCGTTCGCTGCAGCAGTGCGATGGAACGTGGGCTGCGTCGCGGTCAGCCCTGCGCGATGGCGCGAGTTCCTACATCACCGTCGGAATGCAGGAAAGCCCTCTGGCTGAAACACCGACCCCCACGCCGTTTTCCGGGATGGCTGCGCAGCCGTCCGTCGGCCTCCGCATTCGCGTGACGCACGCATCGCCCCGCCCGGGCTCGCGCCCCCTTGGCTTGGCTACCTGCGACAGCCACATTGCGCGAGCATCACCTTTCCCATCCAGGCACCGTGCCTGCCTCCCTCCCCCGGCACAGCGACGGCACACTCACTCCAGGAGCGCGGAAATGAATAGATCGGGCGGTCACGCTGTCTGCGAGGTCGCCCCTGTCCTCGGGAACACCCGACCTCCATCTCGTGCGGCCACCGCCCCAGGCGGAACGGTCGCACCACCGGGTGGCACGGCGCCGGGTACCTGAAAAAGAAAACCCGGCCGTCAAGCGACCGGGCTGCCGCAAGACCCATCCCACGCGGTGGGTCGCCATGCCGAGCATGCCGGCCAAACCCCCGCAGGGCCATGACACGGCGCTGCGGGAGGAATGGCCACACTGTGCGCCCGCGCCGAGGCGCGGGCCATCCATTAAGCTTGAAAACCGCTCTGCGCGCGCGCCCACTGCGCCAGCAGCACGGCCGTCGCGGCAGCCACATTCAGGCTTTCAACAGCACCGCTGCCGGGAATCGAGACCGAGAGATCACACTCGCTCGCCAACCGGCGGTCCATGCCTTCGCGTTCAGCGCCCATGACATAGACCAGCCGCTGCGGCAGCGCCGCGCTGAAGACGTTCTCGCCCTCCTCCACCAGCGTTGCCGCCAGGCCGAAGCCGGCACCACGCAGCTGGGCCATGGCCTCCACATCGCCCGGCAGGCGCACCAGCGGCACCGCTTCGGCACCGCCTTCGGCCACGCGTGCCGCAGCCCCGGAGATGCCCAGTGTGCTGTCAGCGGGCAGCAGCAGGGCCGAGACCCCGAAGTGCGCCGCAGAACGCAGGATCGCGCCGAGGTTGTGCGGGTTGCCGACGCCATCGAGCCACAGGGCCAGTGCCGGGCCTTCCGGTACCTGCTGCAGCCACTGCGCCAGCGGCAGCACCGGGGCGCGCAGGACATCGGCCACGATACCTTCGTGATGGGTAGTGCCGGCCAGCTTGTTGAGATCGCCGTCTTCCACCACGCGGTACCCCACGCGGTTGGCCACGCACCACTTCAGCAGCGGCTGCAGGCGCGGGATCTGCGCCTCCAGCAGATACAGCTTGCGGATCGCCTGCGGCCGCGCGTTGAACACCGCCACCACGGCATTGACGCCGAACAGGCGGAGCTCATCGTTGCCGCCGCGTCCGGCCGGCGGCGTGGCCGCCGCTTCGCGGGGCAGCGGCGTGGCACGCGGCGGACGGGCCGAAGGACGGCGGTTGTTCCAGGGATTGTTCACTTACAGGGTTTCCTGCTTCTTCTGCCAGAAATCGGCATTGCGGATGCCAAGCGCGACCGGGTCGAAGGTCGGGTCCAGGCCCAGCTTCTTCTGCCGCTCGTAGTCGCGCAGGGCGAGCATGGCCGGCTTCTGCACGATCAGGATGGCGATGATGTTCAGCCACGCCATCAGGCCCACCCCGATGTCGCCCAGCGCCCAGGCCAGTCCGGCATTGTGGAAGGCGCCGAAGACGACCATGCCGATGATGCCCAACCGCAGCACCAGCACCGTCAACGGCCGCTTGGCGTTGTTGTTGAGGTAGGTGAGGTTGGTTTCGGCCATGTAGTAATAGGCCATGATCGTGGTGAACGCGAAGAAGAAGATCGCCAGCGCCACGAAGTTCGCGCCCCAGCCCGGCAGTACCGCTTCCACGCCGGCCTGCGCGTAGCCTGCGCCTTCGGCGATGCCCTTCAGGCCCTGGAAGATCGGCTCGGCACCGGGGACCGGCGAGTACACGTTGTAGGTGCCGCTGGCCAGGATCAGGAACGCCGTGGCCGTGCACACCATCATGGTGTCGAAATAGATGGCGAAGGCCTGCACATACCCCTGCTTGGCCGGATGCGACACTTCCGACGCTGCCGCCGCGTGCGGTCCGGTACCCTGGCCGGCTTCATTGGCGTAGATGCCGCGCTTGACGCCCCACTCCACCGCCATGCCGACCATCGCGCCGAACGCGGCGTGCATGCCGAACGCGCTTTCGAAGATGATGCGGAACATGCCCGGCACCTGATCGGCATTGATGATCATGATCACGATCGCCATCAGGATGAAGGCCGCCGCCATGAACGGCACCACGATCTCGGCAAAGCTCGCGATGCGCTTGACGCCACCGAAGATCACCACTGCCAGCAGCAGCGCCACCACCGAGCCGATGCCCAGCTTGACCGCCTGCACCGTTTCCATGCCCAGCGCCTGCCCATCCAGTGGCCCGCACAGCGCGCCGCCACGGCAGGCGTTGATGATGCTGTCGGCGATGGCGTTGGCCTGCACGCCCGGCATCAGGAAGCCGGCCGCCACGATCGTGGCCAGCGCGAAGGCCATCGCATACCACTTCAGGCCCATCGCCTTTTCGATGTAGTACGCCGGCCCGCCGCGGTAGCGACCTTCGGCGTCCTTGGTCTTGTAGATCTGCGCCAGCGTGCATTCCACGTACGAGGTGGAGGCGCCGAAGAACCCCATCACCCACATCCAGAAGATCGCACCGGGACCGCCGAAGGCGATGGCCGTGGCCACGCCGGCGATGTTGCCGATGCCCATGCGCCCGGCCATGGACATGGCCAGCGCCTGGAAGGACGACACGCCCGCATCGGACTTCTCACCCCTGACCGTGAGGCGGCACATCTCCACGAAACCACGGATCTGCATGAAGCGGGTACGGACGCTGAAATACAGGCCCGCGCCCAGGCACACCACGATCAGTGCCTTGCTCCAGATGATGCTGTTGATGAAATGTACGGTTGCTTCCACGCGTCTCTCTCCAGTCGGCGGAATGATGGATGTCCCGTCGGCTGAGGGGAACCGCTTCGATTCTCGCTGATAGCGGCCGATCCGGGTAGGGCCAGGCGGCGCCCGGCCCGACCCGTGACCGGTCAGGCGTGGCCACCCACCGAGGGCGTGTCCTTCTCCTGCTGCTCCAGCTCACGTCGGATGGTGTCCGGCGAGCGCGTGTACGGGGCCAGGCGCGCGTAGAACGCCGGCACCACGAACAGCGACAGGAAGGTGGACAGCGTGACGCCGAAGATGATGACCACGCCGATGGTGCTGCGGCTGGCCGAACCCGGGCCTCCGGCCACCACCAGCGGGATGGCGCCGACCACGGTGGCGATGGAGGTCATCAGGATCGGGCGCAGGCGCACCCGCGACGATTCGATGATCGCCTCGCGCACCGAACGGCCCTCATCGCGCAGCTGGTTGGCGAACTCCACGATCAGGATGCCGTTCTTCGCCGCCAGCCCGACCAGCATCACGATGCCGATCTGGCTGAACAGGTTGACCGTGCCCCCGCTCGCCCACAGCCCCACCAGCGCACCGAGCACGCCCAGCGGCACGGTCAGCATGATGGTCAGCGGATGGATGAAGCTCTCGAACTGCGCGGCCAGCACCAGGTACACCACCAGCAGCGCCATGGCGAAGGTCAGCAGCACCGCACTGCCCGAGCTCTGGTATTCGCGTGATTCGCCCTTCCAGTTGACCTGCGCGTACTGCGGCAGTTCCTCGCGCGTGACCTGCTCGGCCCAGGCGATCGCCTCGCCCAGCGGATAACCGGGCGCCAGCCCGGCGTTGATGGTGATCGAGCGCAGGCGGTTGAAGCGGTTCAACGAGCCGGCCTCGGCCACCTCGCTGAGCGTCACCAGGTTGGACAGCGGCACCAGCTCGCCACTGCTGGAGCGCACGCGGATGGCGGCCAGGTCGGTCGGCGTGGCGCGGCCCTCGCGGCCGGCCTGCACCAGCACGTCGTATTCTTCGCCGTTGTCGACGAAGGTGGTGACGCGGCGCGAGCCCATCATCGTTTCCAGCGCCGAGCCGATCGCGGTCACCGAAACCCCGAGGTCCGCGGCGCGCTGGCGATCGATGTTCACGCGCATCTGCGGCCGGGTTTCCTTGTAATCGGAATCCACGCCGACCAGGCCGGGGTTGTCGGCCATGCGCAGCATGAGGCGGTCACGCCACTGCGCGATCTCGGCATATTCCGGCCCGCCCAGCACGATCTGGAACGGCTGTCCGCCACCGCGCACCAGGCCACCCCCCACCTGCGTGCGCACGCGCACGCCGGTGATGGCGTCCAGCTCCTTCTGCAGCTCCGCCGCCACGTCCGGCGTGGACTCGGTGCGCTGCCGCCACGGCTGCAGGAACACGCTCACCCGGCCGGTGTGCATTTCCTCGCTGGCGCCCCAGCCACCGGGCACGCGGGGATTGGCGCGCGTGATCGGTTTGTCCTGACCGACGTGCGGCGCGAGGATCGCCTCGACTTCCTGCACCTGGCGGACGGTGTAGTCGTAGCCGGCACCTTCGGGTCCGTCGATCATGATCTGGAAGGAGCCGCGGTCTTCGGCCGGCGCCAGTTCCGACGGCAGCGTCCTGAACAGCAGGACGCTGGCCGCCAGCGCGGCCGCCATCACCAGCAGGTAGATCCAGGTGCGGCCCACGTGGCGTTCCAGCACGCCGGCGTAGCGCAGCGACACGCGGTCCAGGTTGCGGTTGATGAAGCCATGCAGGCCACGCGGGGGCTGCCCCGAATGCGGCTTGAGCAGTTTGGAGGCCATCATCGGCGTCAGGGTCAGCGCGACGAAGGCCGACAGTGCCACCGCCGCGGCCAGGGCCACCGCAAGCTCGCGGAACAACCGCCCGGTGTTGCCCTCCAGGAAACCGACCGGCAGGAACACGGCCACCAGCACGGCGGTGGTGGCGATGACCGCGAAGGCCACCTGCGTGGTGCCGCGTTTGGAGGCCACCAGCGGCGGCTCGCCCAGGTCGATGCGGCGCTGGACGTTCTCCACCACCACGATGGCATCGTCCACCACCAGCCCGATGCACAGCACCAGCGCCAGCAGGGTCAACAGGTTGATCGAGAAATCGAAGGCGTACAGTGCGATGAACGCGGCAATCAGGCACACCGGCACCGTCACCGCAGGAATCAGCGCGGCGCGGAAACTGCCCAGGAACAGCCAGATCACCAGCAGCACCAGCAGCATCGCTTCGATCAGCGTGGCGTAGACCCGGTCCACCGCCGCTTCGATGAAGGTGGTGTTGTCGAAGGTGACCGCGATCTGCGTGCCCTGCGGCAGCGTTTCGGCGATCACATCGGCCTGTGCGCGTGCAGCGCGGGTGACGTCCAGCGCATTGGCGGTGGAGGTCTTGACGATGCCCAGGCCCACGCCGGGCTCGCCGTTGCTGCGGTAGTACGCACGGCGCTCGGCGGAATCGAGCTCGATGCGCGCCACATCGCCCATGCGTACCACGTAGCCATCGGCGCCCTTGCCCAGCGGAATGGTGGCGAAGTCGGCCGGCTTCACGTAATTGCGCTCCACGCGCAGGGTGAAGTCGCGGTCGGCCGACTCGATGCGGCCGGCGGGCAGTTCCACGTTTTCGTTGCGCAGCGCGCTCTCCACATCCCCGGTGGTCAGCCCGCGCGCGGCCAGCTGGTCGCGGTCCAGCCAGATGCGCATGGCGTAGCGCTGGCGGCCGCCGATTCGCACCTGCGAGACCCCGTCCAGGCTGGAGAAGCGGTCCACCACGTAACGCTCGGCGTAATCGCTGAGCGCCAGCGTGTCCATGGTCGAGGAGGACAGGTTGAACCAGATGATGGCCTCGTCATCACTGTTGGCCTTCTCGATCTCCGGCGCGCGCGCCTCATCGGGCATGCGGTCGGCCACGCCGCTGACAGCGTCGCGCACATCGTTGGCGGCGGCCTCGATATCGCGGTTGCTGGTGAACTCCAGGCTGATCTGCGCACGGCCGTTGGTGCTACGCGCGTTGATCATGTCGATGCCTTCAATGCCCGACAGTGAATCTTCCAGCACCTGGGTGACCCGGCTCTCGATGACGGCCGCCGAGGCCCCCGGATAGTCCACCGACACCGAGACCACCGGCGGATCGATCGCCGGCAGTTCGCGCAGCGTCAGCCGGGTGAATGACATGAAGCCGAGCACGATGAGCAGCAGGCTCATCACCACCGCGAAGACCGGCCGCTGGATGGAGATGTCGGAGAGTTTCATCCGTTGCTGCCCTGGGTCGCGGTGGCGCTCGGCGTGGCCGGCGCGGCCGGTGCGGCGGGCATGTCAGGGGTCGTCGCCGGGGGCGGCAGGGTTTCCGGCGCGGGGGCTTCGATCGGCTGCACATCGCGTGCCGCCACCTTCAGCCCCGGACGCAGTTTGCCGGTGCCGTCCACGATGATCCGCTCACCGGCCTTCAGTCCCTGCGTGATCTCCACCACGCCAGCCCGGCGCGCACCGGTGACCACGTCGGCACGCTCCACGGTGCTGTCGGCCTTGAGCCGGAACACATAGGATTCGCGCCCGACCTGCACCACGGCGATCTCCGGAATCACCAGCGCCTGCCGGGTCGGGCGGAAGATGCGCACTTCCAGCAGCATGCCCGGGCGCAGCGCATGGTCGCTGTTGGGGAAATCGGCGCGCACGGTCACCGCACGGCTGGCCGGATCGACCCGCGCATCGATGGTGCTGACCACGCCCTCGAACGTACGGCCCGGCCAGGCCACGCTGGTGGCCTCCACCTCATTGCCGGTCGCCAGCGAAGCGAGCTCGGATTCGGGTACCTGGAAGTCGACGTGCATGCGCTCGATATCGTCGAGCGTGGTGATGGCGGTGGTCGGGGTGACCAGCGAACCGGGGCTGATCTGGCGGATGCCAAGCACGCCGGCGAACGGCGCACGCACGCTGCGGTCGCCGATGGCCGACTGCATCTCGGCGACCCGCGCCTCGGCTGTATCGCGGATGGCGCGCTGG
Organism: Xanthomonas sp. 60; assembly: GCF_011761925.1. Classification (NCBI taxonomy): domain Bacteria; kingdom Pseudomonadati; phylum Pseudomonadota; class Gammaproteobacteria; order Lysobacterales; family Lysobacteraceae; genus Xanthomonas; species Xanthomonas sp. 60. The sequence continues at coordinate 536,932 of NZ_JAASQW010000002.1, forward strand.
GTATCCAGGGTGGAACTGGCGACCAGCTGCTGCTGGGCCAGTTCACGCTGGCGGCGGTAGAGCTGGTCGGCTTCGGCGAAGGTGGCCTGGGCCTGGGTCAGCGCGGCCTGCTGCGCCTGTCCACGCAGGGTCACCAGCGGCGCCCCGGCACGCACCTGCTGGCCGCTTTCGAAATGCACCTGCTCGATGATCTCGCTCACCTTGGCGGTGATCGTCACCGATTCGCGGGCCTTGGCCGTGCCGAGCGCCTGCAACGTATCGCTCCACGCAGTGGCCTGGACCACCTGCGCGGTGACCGGTACATCGGCGCCCTGGCGGCGCGCCGCCTCCGGCTCTGCCTTGCACCCGGCCACGAGAACAAGGACAAGGCCTGCGACCGTGCCCACTGCGATACGTCCGAACATGAAAATTCCCGCCTTCTGCATGACCGGCGAGTGTAGGGGGACGCGTGCGAAGGCCGTATGTGCCAAGCGTTTACCAGCCGCGTCCACGCATCAGGTAGCGGCTGGAACCCTTTCCGTGCAAGGGTCCGCGCCGGAATGTCACCGTGTGTCGCTGTGTATCGCGCGGCACGGATGCGCCGATTGCCACTCGCGCTCACGCCGGCGAGGGCCAGGCACGACGGAGGCCGAGGTCGTCAGGCACAGCCCCGGCGCCGGTCACCACGTGCAGAATGGCACGGATTCAGGATGTGATCGTCTGCGTCAGCGATTCCCATGTCGGCGGCGCGGGCCAGGCAGGGGCCTGGTTGCCGTCGAGCACGCGGCGCAGGTCGCGTGGATCGATCTGCGGGGCCAGCACATGGACCAGTTCGAGGGCGTAATCGCGCAGCACGCGGTCACGCGGCAGCACCGCCCATGCGACGCACTCGGCGATCGGCTCCGGTGCCACCCAGGCACGCAGATCGTGATCGGCGGCGCTGACCGCCATCTCCGCCAGCAGGCCCACGCCCAGTCCACTGCGCACATAGGTCTTGATCAGGTCGGCATCCAGCGCGGTCAAGGCGATCTGCGGGGTCAGCCCGGCACCGGCGAACGCACGCTGCAGCGAGGAGCCGCTGCGGGTGGAGGACTCGTAGCTCACCAACGGCTGGCCGGCCAGCGCGGCCAGATCGGGGGCACGGCCGGTGCGCTCCAGCGGGTGGCCCTTCGGCACCAGCACCAGCCGGCGCCAGCGGTACAGCGGCACCGCGATGCCGGCCGAGGGCTCGCTGCCGGCCGTGCTGATGATGGCGATGTCCGCATCGCCCTGGCTGAGCAGATCCAGCGCGTCGCTCTCCGCCGCCTGCGGCAGATGCACGCTGACCTGTGGATACGCCTGCTTGATCCGCGACACCGCCGGGGGCAGCACGAACCTCGCCTGCGTGTGCGTGGTGGTCAGCACCAGCTGGCCCTGGCTCTCGCGACGCTGGTTGGCGGCATAGGTACGGATGTTGTTGGCTTCGGCCAGCACCGCGCGCGCGCGCGTGATGACTTCCACGCCGGCCGGCGTCACCGAGTCCAGGCTGCGGCCGCGGCGGACGAACAGCAGGAAACCCAGTTCATCCTCGAGCTGCTTGAGCTGTTTGGACAGACCGGGCTGGGTGGCATGGACGCGGGTGGCCGCCAAAGTGATGTTCAACTCGGCGTCGGCAATGGCCACGAGATAGCGCAGCTGGGTCAGCGTCATGTCGGTCCGATGAGGCGTGTGGGAAGACGAGACCCACTCTAGGGCAACGCTCGTCACCAGCTTATAACCAAACGTTGTCTATCACCGGCATATGGTGATTTCCTGCGCTTATATCGCCGCGTTACGGTCAGCCAGCACGGCGGCCCGCTTCCGGTTCCCCGCTCCCCCTCCCACCGCGCCCGCGCGCCTGCACTGGAGTGCCCCATGGCCCTGTACGACTCCATTCTCGACACCATCGGCAATACCCCGATCGTCCGCCTGCACCGGTTGGCGCCGGAAGGTGTGACGCTCTACGCCAAGGTGGAAGCCTTCAATCCCGGCGGTTCGGTGAAGGACCGGCTCGCGCTGGCGATCGTGCTTGATGCCGAACGACGCGGCCTGCTCAAACCCGGCGATACGATCGTGGAGGCCACCTCCGGCAACACCGGCGTGGCCCTGGCCATGGTCGCTGCGGCCCGCGGCTACAAGTTCGTGGCGACCATGGTGGAGACCTTCTCCATCGAACGCCGCAAGCTGATGCGGGCTTACGGCGCCAAGGTCATCCTGACCCCGGCGGCCGAGCGCGGCAGCGGCATGGTCCGCCGCGCCCGCGAGCTGGCCGAGCAGCACGGGTGGTTCCTGGCCAGCCAGTTCACCAATCCGGCCAATCCGGCGTTCCACCGCAGCACCACGGCCGCAGAGATCCTGCGCGATTTCGCCGGCCGCCGACTCGACTATTTCGTCAGTGGGTGGGGCACTGGCGGTACCCTCACCGGCGTTGGCGAAGTGCTGAAGATCGCCCGTCCCGATACCCGCATCGTGGCCACCGAGCCCACGGGTGCGGCGCTGCTCAAGGGTGACGACTGGACGCCGCACAAGATCCAGGGCTGGACGCCGGATTTCCTGCCGGAGGTGCTCAACCGGACCGTGGTGGACGAGCTGCTGACCGTCGACGACGAGCGCGCGATCGCCACCGCGCGCCGGCTGGCGGCCGAGGAAGGCATCTTCGTCGGCATTTCCGCCGGCGCCACGCTGGCCAGCGCGCTGGATGTGGCCGCCCGAGCCGAGCCTGGCGCGGTGATCCTGGCCATGTTGCCGGACACCGGCGAGCGCTACTTCTCCACGCCGCTGTTCGCCGATGTGAACGAAGGCTCCGACGACGACTGGCTGGCCGGGCTTCCCTGATTTCGCCTGACACACGGAGACGATCTTTCCCGACCCCTCATCTGCCTGTTTTTTCGCAGCGCGTGAGACGGTCATGACGCACCATGCATGCGTCACCTGTCAGGGTGGCACTGGCACGCGCGACCGCGCGCCAGAACCGCATCAGGGCAGGAGACGCATCGCATGAAAATCGAGGTTTGGCAGGGTGACATCACGACCCTGGCGGTGGATGCGATCGTCAACGCGGCCAATGAATCGCTGCTGGGCGGTGGTGGCGTGGACGGCGCCATCCACCGTGCCGCCGGCCCGGACCTGCTGGCCGAATGCCGGCAGCTGGCCGAAGTCCGGCCGGGCGTCCGCTGTCCCACCGGTGAAGTCGTCGCGACCGGCGCGTACGCGTTGCCGGCGCGCCATATCTTCCACACCGTCGGTCCGGTCTGGCAGGACGGCCAGCGGCACGAGGCGGCCCTGCTTGCCAACTGTTACTGGAAATCGCTGCAGCTGGCGGAAAAGCTGGACCTCACCTCCATCGCGTTCCCTGCCATCAGCTGTGGCATCTATGGCTATCCGGTGCATCAGGCCGCACGCATCGCCGCGACCGAAACCGTTGCCTGGCAGCGCGGCCACAGCCAGCCGCGGCGTATCATTCTGGTGGCCTACAACACGGCGACATTCCAGGCCTACCAGCAGGCGCTGCTGGCCGCCGGCCAGTCCGCCGGCGAAGACGAGGCACGGGCACAGGGGGCGGCGTTCGCGCTCGGTCACCCGGCATCGGCCCCGTTCTGATCGCGGCCGCCGTCTGCCCCTGCAACGCCATCGCGTGCGGCCCAAGCCGCACGCGATGAACGCCGGAACGCTTACTCCGCTTCGCTGATCCGCAGATCGACGATGGCTTCGCGTTCTTCCAGGCTCGAAACCACCAGCGTGTAACGGCCTGCCGCCAGCTGCGTCTCGATACGGGCGTTGGTGCCATTGCCGCCATCGTCATCACGCAGTTCCACATTGCGGCCGTCCAGCTGCAGGAACGTGTCGACCTGGTCGGACAACGCTTCGATACGCACGCGGCCGGCACGTGCCATCACCAGCGCCAGGCGACGCTCGCCACTGCCGCGGTTGAGCAGGACCGGCGCCGTGGTGCCGGGCTGGACCGTGGCACCATCGGTGACGATGGCATTGGCCGCCAGCTCGACGGCCGTGGTGGTCAGGCGGAACTGGCCGCTGTCGGTGTCGTTGATCCCCTTGACGCCGAGGGTGTAGGTGCCCGGCTGCAGCATCACGCCCATGCGCGCGTTGGTGCCGCTGCCGCCGTCGTCGTCCTCTTCATTGACCCCGTTGCCGTTGAGGGTCAGCACGGTATCGAAGGCCGAAGAGGTCAGGTCGATCCGGTACATGCCGGGCTGCGCCACCTGCAGCGTATAGGTCTGGGTGCCGCCTGCGTACAGGTCGGAGATGCTGCCTGCACCGCGCAGCGGGGCACCGTCGTACGGCTGCACTTCCCTGGCCTGCAGGCGGAAGGGGCCATAGGCGCTGCCACTGCTGCCGTTGACCGCCACGCGGTAGCTGCCGGCGGTGTCGGCGCGGAACGCCAGCGAGGCGTTGCTGTCCTCACTGCGGCCGCTGGTCGCCACGACCATGCCGTCGCGCACGACGGTCAGGGTGCCATCCAGCGCGCCGCTGAGGCTCAGCTCCACCAGCTGCCCGCTCTTGAGCGTGAGATCGTAGATCTGATGGCGGCTGCCATCGTTGTAGTTGATGCCGCTGCCGGAGGTGATCTCGCCCACCAGCGTTGCATCGACCGCCAGTGTCTGCGCCTTGCCATCGTTGGCGGTACGGGCAGCTGCGCCGCCACTGATCGCCAGCGCGATGGCGGCCGCCAGGCTGATCGCTGTACTTCGCATCGTTGTATCTCCATGGCCTGGTCTACACAGGGTCCCCGGACAGGCCAGGCCGGGGCAGCGCAACGATACGCTGAACACGGACCTGCGAATACCGACATAAGGTCGCAGCAGAGGCCAGACATGAAAATGCCGGCGCGGAGCCGGCATCTTCGATTCAACGGGACGGCGCGATCAGCCGTTCCACTTGCCCAGGGCGGCGTGGCCGTTCTCCTTGGCGCGCTCGTACACGGTCTTCTGTGCAGCGGCGTAATTGCCCTTCATGTCCTTGGCCCACAACTTCAGCGCGGCCTGCTGCATGGCACGGCCGTAGGAGAAGGTCAGCGGCCACGGCAGGTTGCCGATCTGGTTGATGGCATTGAGGTGGGCGGTGGACTGCTCGTCGGTCTGGCCGCCGGACAGGAACACCACGCCCGGCAGGATCGCCGGCACGGTGCTCTTCAGGCACATCACGGTGGACTCGGCGACTTCCTCGACATCGGCCTGCTCATCGCAGTCCTTGCCGGAGATGACCATGGAGGCCTTCAGGATGGTGCCTTCCAGCAGCACGTTCTGCTGGTACAGCGCGTCGCACAGCGAGCGCAGCGTGGCTTCGGTGACTTCGTAGCAGGTTTCGATGTCGTGCTCGCCATCCATGATGACTTCCGGCTCGACCATCGGCACCAGGCCGCACTCCTGGCACAGCGCCGCATAGCGGGCCAGCGCATGCGCGTTGGACTCGATGCAGGTACCCGACGGAATGCTTTCGCCGATGTTGATCACCGCGCGCCACTTGGCGAAGCGGGCACCGAGCTTGTAGTACTCCTGCAGGCGCTCGCGCAGGCCATCAAGGCCCTCGGTGACCAGCTCACCGGGGCAGCCGGCCAGCGGGTGGGCGCCCTTGTCGACCTTGATGCCCGGGATCATGCCGTGATCGGCCATGTATTTGGCGAACGGCACGCCGTCCTTGGTGGACTGGCGGATGGTTTCGTCGAAGAGGATCGCGCCGGAGATATGCTCGTTGAGCTTCGGCGTGGTCAGCAGCAGTTCGCGGTAGGCGCGACGGTTTTCCTCGGTGTTCTCGATGCCGACGCTGGCAAAGCGCTTGGCGATGGTGCCGGTGGATTCGTCGATCGCAATGATGCCCTTGCCCGGGGCGACCATGGCCTGGGCGGTTTCAGCCAGCTGTTCGATGCTCATGTACTTCCTGTGGCGGGTACGGGAAAACCCGGATTATAGCCCGCCCACCCTGTGACCTCGACGTGGACGTCGATTGGAAGCGGTTCCAGACCCGGACGCGGCCGGATCGCGGCTGCATGGCAGCGCAATCCGGCCCCGCTCACGGTTTTACAGCTCGCCGAGGCCGCTGGCGCGACCGTCCGGGCCGACCTGCAGCAGACGCAGGGTGTTGGTGGCGCCATGGGTTTCCATGTGCTCGCCGCTGGTGAAGACCACGCGGTCGCCTTCGGCCACCAGGCCGGCTTCGACCAGCAGGCGGATGCTGCCGCGCGCGGCCTCTCGCGGCGTCAGTCCACGGCTGTCGAAGTTGATGGGGAACACATCGCGCATCAGCGCCATCTGGCGGCGGGCACCATCGTGGCGGGTGACCGCGAACACCGGCGCGGAGGCACGGAAACGTGACAGGTAACGCGCGGTGCCACCGGATTCGGTCATCGCCACGATCGCCCGCACCCCCACGTGCTGGGACAGGAACATGGTGGCCATGGCGATCGCCTGGTCGGCACGCTCGAGATTGCGCGGCGAGGCACCGAAATCGGTCTCGGTCTGGAACTGGCGCTCGGCCCCCAAGCAGATGCGGGCCATCGCTTCGACAGCCTTGACCGGGTAGGCACCGGCGGCGGTCTCCGCCGAGAGCATGACCGCATCGGTGCCGTCGATGACCGAGTTGGCCACATCCAGCACTTCGGCGCGGGTCGGGATGGGGCTTTCCACCATCGACTGCAGCATCTGCGTGGCGGTGATCACCACCTTGTTCTGCGCCAGCGACGCCTTGATGATCTTCTTCTGCAGGCCCGGCAGCTCGGCGTCGCCGATCTCCACGCCGAGGTCGCCACGGGCGACCATCACCACATCGCTGGCGTCGACGATTTCTTCCAAGTTCTCGATCGCCTCGGTGCGCTCGATCTTCGACACCAGCGCGGCATGGCAGCCGTGCTGTTCGGCGATCGCGCGGGCATCGTTCATGTCCTGCGCATTGCGGCAGAAGGACACGGCGATGAAATCCACGCCGATCTTGGCGACGATGCCGATCAGCTCCTTGTCGCGCTCGGTCAGCGCACCCAGCGACAGGCCACCGCCCTGTTTGTTCAGGCCCTTGCGGTCGGACAGCGCGCCGTCGTTGAGCACGGTGTTGACGATGCGGTCGCCCTGCACTTCCACGACCTGCAGCTGCATCAGCCCGTCGTCCAGCAGCAGCACATCGCCCGGCGCCACGTCTTGCGGCAGGCCCAGGTAGCTCACGCCCACCTGGGTGGTGTCACCGGCCGGCGCGGTCGGCGAGGCGACCAGGTCGAAGCGGTCGCCGGCCTTGAGGAACACCTTGCCTTCGGCAAAGCGCTCGATGCGGATCTTGGGACCCGGCAGATCGGCGAGGATGCCCACTTCCACACCGACGCGGGCGGCGGCGGCGCGCACTTCCGCCGCACGCTTGGCCTGGCCGGAGGGATCGCCATGGCTGAAGTTCAGCCGCACCACGTTCACGCCCGCGCGGAACAGGTCTTCCAGTACACCCGGCGGATCGGTGGCCGGACCGAGGGTGGCTAGGATCTTGGTGCGACGCTGACGCTCGGACATGGTTCATGGGCTCCCGTTAAAGGAGGAAAATTAGCACATCCTTCACGACCCATGTATGCGGTTACAGCCTTGACGCGCAATGATCTCGCCGATGTCTGCAAGACAACGCAGGTCATGATCACGTCAAGGCCGTGTCACGCACTTTCGATCGCTCCCTTTTCAACGGCAGGGACCGCGATCTGCCAGGGCCCGGCCATTACCCACAGCGCCTCAGCCGATCAGCCGCAGCAGGTCTCCCGGCGCCGCGGCCAGCGCCCCGGCGCCCGCCGCGGTCAGTTCGTCCGCCCCGCCGAATCCCCACAGCACGCCGATGTTGCGCATCCCGTGGTGACGTGCACCTTCGATGTCCATGCGCCGGTCACCGATCATCACGCACTGCGCCGGCTGCAACGCCAACCGCGCCAGTGCTTCGGCCACCAGCGCCGGCTTGCCACTGCGCGAACCATCCACGGTGGCCCCGACCACCTCATCGAAGCAGGCGCCGAAGGGCAGATGGTCGATGATCCGCCGCGCGTGCGGCTCGTTCTTGGCCGTCACCACCGCCAGCCGGTGGCCACGCGCATGCAGCGCACGCACCACCGGTTCGATCTCCGGAAACACCACATGCTCGCGCCAGCCGTCGGTCTCGAAGCGCTGGCGGTAGAACTCCACCGCCTGCTCCACCTTGTCGGCGTCGTTGAACACCGGGCCGAAGCTGGTACGCAGCGACGGGCCGATCCAGCCGCGCAGCGCGTCCCGCGCCGGCGCCGGGTGCTGCATCTGCTCGAACGCATGCGTGATGCAACGGGTGATGCCCAGCTCCGAATCGATCAACGTACCGTCGAGGTCGAAGAACAGCGTGTCGCGCACCTCGGCGCCCTCGCCGGAGCCCACGCTTACTGGCCCCCGCGGGCTTCGAGCGCCGCCACGGCGGGCAGCGTCTTGCCTTCCAGGAACTCCAGGAACGCACCCCCACCGGTGGAGATGTAGCTGACCTGCCCGGCGATGCCGAACTTGTCCACGGCCGCCAGCGTGTCACCGCCACCGGCGATGGAGTACGCGCTCGATGCGGCAATCGCGCGGGCCAGTGCCTCGGTGCCCTTGCTGAAGGAGGCGAACTCGAACACGCCCACCGGACCGTTCCAGACCACGGTACCGGCCTTGGCGATCAGCTGTGCATAGTTCGCCGCCGTCTGCGGGCCGATGTCCAGGATCAGGTCATCCTCGGCCACGGCATCAACCGCTTTCACCGACGCCTCGGCTTCGGGCAGGAACTGCTTGGCCACCACCACGTCCACCGGCAGCGGAATCTCCGCGCCGCGCGCCCTGGCGTCGGCGACGATCTGCCTGGCGGTGTCCAGCAGGTCCGGCTCGTACAGCGACTTGCCCACCGCATGCCCCGCCGCGGCAATGAAGGTGTTGGCGATGCCACCGCCCACGATCAGCTGGTCCACCTTGCCTACCAGGCTGGACAGCAGCTCCAGCTTGGTGCTGACCTTGCTGCCGGCCACGATGGCCAGCAGCGGCGTGGCCGGCGCCTTCAGCGCCTTGGCCAGTGCGTCCAGCTCGGCCATCAGCAAGGGGCCGCCCGCAGCGACCGGAGCGAAGCGGATCACGCCGTGGGTGGAGGCCTGCGCCCGGTGCGCGGTACCGAAGGCATCCATCACGAACACGTCGCACAGCGCGGCGTACTTCTTCGCCAGCGCTTCGTCGTCCTTGCCCTCGCCGACATTCATGCGGCAGTTCTCGAGCAGCACGATCTGGCCCGGCTGGAGCGCCACGCCGTCCACCCAGTCGCGCACCAGGGGCACATCGCGCCCGAGCAGTACGGCAAGGCGGTCAGCCACCGGCTGCAGCGAGTTCTCCTGGCTCCACTGGCCCTCCGTCGGCCGGCCCAGGTGCGAGGTGACCATCACCGCGGCACCCTGCTCCAGTGCGTGCTTCAGCGTCGGCAGGGACGCGGTGATGCGCTGCTCGGAGGTGATCCGGCCGTCTTCGATCGGCACGTTGAGATCCTGGCGGATCAGCACGCGCTTGCCGGAAAGGTCGAGGTCGGTCATGCGGACGATGGACATGGGCAGATCCTGGGCTTGGGAATGAGGGCGCTGCAGGCAGCGCAGGCCCCTATTGTCTTGCGTGCGCAGGACGACGGCAAACCCGTCCGCAGACGCTTCCCTCACCCGGGACCGCGCGCGGCCCGCCTCATGCCGGTTTCTGGCGCAGCACGCTCAACGCCAGCGCCGCCACCAGCAGTACGCCGAGCAACAGCGCGCCCCACAGCATCCAGCGCTTCCAGTCGAGCGGCGGCCGCAGCGCCGCATCCCCTGCAAGCGGCTCCGCGGTGCCTTCCAGTCGAGCAAGCGTGGGCTGCCATTCCGGCCCGTTGCGCAGGCGCAGTTCGTCCACCAGCACCGCGACCGGAGCGTCTACGCGGACGGCCGTGGCGCTGCCCACGGCGAGGGCGTACGGCGCCGCGCCCTGGCTCAGGAAGACCAGCACTTCGGGCTGGTAGCCGAGCTGCAGGACCGGCGTGACCGCTGCCGACGCCGGCTCCGCCTCCAGCTTCCAGTAGCGGTCGCGGGTCGGCGAGGCGAGCGTCTGCGCGGGCGAGCGCTGCCGCTGCGCATCCGCTCCCTGTACCTGGTACGCCACCCATGCGGTGGTGCGCTGGTGCCAGTCCGCGCCGGGGTCATCGCGGCTCCAGGCGGTCCATCGCACCAGGCTGTTGTCATCGGTGGTGACATCCACCCGTGCGATGGGGTAACGGCCATCGAGCTCGAATTCGAAGCGGCCGGCGGCGGCGGCCTTCGGCTGCAGGGCCATCCATTCCCACGGCAGCGTGGCCGGTGCGGCAGGCAGCTCGGCGTCCACGGCGCGCAGCACCGGCAGCGCGCCCTCGCCAGCGGGCAGGATGCGCAGGTAGCGGGCATTGCCCGCGATCTCCACGCGTCGCTGCAGCAGGCGCTTGCCCGCGCGCTGCAGGTCGACCAGGGGCACCTCGGCCTGTACCGGCTGCCAGCTGTTCAGGTCATCACTGGCGTCCACGCGCACGTTCACCTGCAGCGGCTCTTCGCGTCCGCTCCAGTCCAGCATGATGGCCGCCAGCGGCTGCTGTCCGAGTACCGTGGCGTCGATCAGCCAGCCCCCGGGGCGCGCCGCCGCGCCGCCGCCCATGCGGGCTTCGACGCGCCGCACGCGGCCATCGCTGTCACGCTCGGTCAGCAGCTGCAGATCGTTGCGGCTGCGCGCATCCAGCGGCGGCAGCACGAACCACGGCAGCTCGCGCTGCACCGGTGGCTGGGCCAGGGGCTGGTCCGGTGCCAGCAGCGCCGACGGCAGGGCCTGCCCCGCCGCGTTGTAGACCTGCACATCGGCCAGCTGTGGCGACCAGGCCCGGCGATAGATCTGCGGCTCGAGCGTGACCCGGTAGGCGCCGGACTGTTCGCTGGAAACGCTCAGCGGCCACTGCTCGGCGTACTGCTGGCGATGATCCTGCGCAGCCGCGGGCGGGACGAGGGCTGCCAGCAACAGGACGATCCACTTCTTCATGCACGCTCCTCGACGCTGTCCGCGCGCCGCGGGGGCGCCGGTGCGAAGTATCCCACGGCCGTGCACAGCAGCCCGTAGGCCATGAACGATGCGATACCGAGCAGGTTGCCCAGGTGCTGGCGGTCCACCAGGATCAGTTTGGCCAGCACCAGCGCCATCAGCACCGCGCCCACCGTCCACAGGGTCCGCTGGCCGCGCCGCGACCCGCTGATCCAGGCCACCACGCCGAGCAGGCTCCAGACCACGGTAAGGCTGGTCTGCGCCAGGCTTGAAGCGGCCAGCGCTTCATTCCACGGCACGTGGCCGAGGTGGTGCACGGTGTGCAGGGTCAGGCTGGTGGCGGCGATGAACCCAGCCACCGCGAGCACCGGCACGCGGATCCGCACGAGCGTGGCGGGCGCCTGCGCCGGGAAGGCATACAACCACCGCGCCAGCAGCGCCACGATCGCCCACTGGGCCAGCTCGGCAGGATTGAGCACCGGCAGCCACGGCAACGGCGTCGCCCAGCCCGACAGCTGATGGACATACAGCCACGCCAGCGCGAGGCCGCCGAACAGCAGTCCCTGCAACACCGGCCGCTCCGCGTCGAACGCCGTGCCCAGCGGCAGGCTGACCCAACGCCAGCGCCACAGCGTGAGCGCGCCCAGCAGCAGCCACGGCAGCACCACCAGCAGCACCACCCAGCCCTGCGCGAGCCCGTTCACCTGCGCCACCTGCTGCAGCGCCAGGCTGGCCACGCTGGGCCACAGCAAGAGCCAGACGAACTGCGCGATGCCTGCGACCGTATCTCCGCCCTGGCGCAGCGCGTGCAGCGCGCGCAGGCCAAGCACCAGCATCACCAGCCAGGCCAGCGCGCCGTAGCCTGCGAACGGCTGGCCCTGGCCGTGCAGCTGCCACAGCAGCAGCGGAAAGCCCATGGCGAGCATGCACAGCGTGGTCAACGAAAGCGCGGCCGCTGGCAGGCGACGGTGCGCTTCGGCGGCGAGCCAGCCGGTGATGGCCGCCAGTACCAGCAGCGCCTCGGGTTCGCTGCGGCTCGGCGCGAACCGGATGCACTCGTGGACCAGCCCGCCCAGCCACCACAGCAGGCCCCACAGGTAATACACCAGGCCGACGCTGCTGCGGCCGTGGCGCCGGTAGCTCCAGGCGGAGGCGAACCCTGCGATGGCCAGCAGCAATGCGCCCATCGCCGTGGGATTGAGCAGCGCACGGGTATCGCCGAACCAGTGGTCCGCGCCGGCCACGAACGCGAAGGCCGCCGCGATCTGCAGCAGCGCGCCACTGATCTGCGGCAGCCGACGCTGCTGGCGCAGGCCCAGCCACACCAGGCCGGCGCCCTCCAGTGCGAACACCGCACCTGTCGCACGCGCGGACAGGGCCAGCGGTACCGCCAGCGTGGCAAACCCCACCGCCAGTACCGCGTACGCCTGCGCCAGCACCGCGAAGTGCGGGCGATGGATCAGTGCGCGTGCCAGCAGCGCATACAGCGCGGCCACCCCGAGCGCCATGCCAGCCAGCAGCATGGGTTGCCCGGGCAGCATCACCGCCTGCAGCGAGAACGCCACCAGCGGCGTGCCGAAGACCAGGCTGCCATCGACGATGCTGCCCGGTGTCGCTGCGGTGCGCCGCGCGTAGAGCAGCGGAATGAGCAGGTAGAACGCGAAGAACAGCACCAGAAAGGGCTGCGTGGTGGACAGGTGCTCGGGCGTGTAGCGCTCCACGCCCCACAGCACCCCGATGCCGAAGGTGAAGGCAAAGCCCAGCAGGTTCAGCGCGCGCCACGGGCGATACCAGGCGATGGCGAAGATGCCTGCGTTGAGCACGGCGTAGTAGCTGAAGAGCCCCACGTGGTTGCCCGAGCCGGAGGACAACCAGAGCGGTGCCATGAAGCCGGCAAGGATGCCAAGCACGGCCAGCGTACGCGAGTTCTGCACCACGGCCAGCACGCACAGGCCGGCCACGAGGGCGACGCTGGCGATGAAGGCCGGCGCCGTGCCGAGCAGTTCATAGCGCTTGCAGGCCGCGAACACGGTGAGCAGCAGCACACCGATCGCACCGCCCTGCAGGGCAAGCGCGAACAGCGGTCGCATTCCCCGCTGTTTCCAGCCGAACGCCAGCAGCCCCAGCGCGCCAAGGGTGATGCCCGCCAGCCGCAGTTCAATCGGCACATCCAGCAGGCCCTGGTCGCTCACATACTTCAGCAGCGAAGCCACGGCGGCCAGCAGCACCAGCATGCCGATCTTCACCGGCACGTTGCCTTCGGTGAACCAGCGCTTGCCTGCGGCGAAGACCTTTTCGAGCGGGCCCGGACCTGGGGGCGGCGGCGGCACCGCGGGCGGCTCACGGCGCGGTGCGGGCGGTGGCGTGGCACTGGCTGCGGCCGGCAGCCGGGGCGGACCCGTCGGTGCGGTGGACGTGGTGGCGTCAGCGCGGTCGCTGGCCGCATCCGCCGCGTCCGCCGGTCGCGCCCGCGAAAGTGGCGCGCCCACAGGCTCGGCTACGGCAGGCTCGGCCACGGGCGCGCCCTGCAGGGACCGCTCCAGCACCTCGATGCGGCGACGCAGTCCGGCGATCATCACCAGCGCCACCACCAGCAGCACGGGAATCGCCAGCGCGAACAGCACCAGCATCGTGATCAATGCTTCCATTCAAGAACTTCCTGTCACGGCCGTGGCGCCCCGGTGGCACCCTCAAGCGCGCATCATCCTATGAAAACGCCGCTTGCAGGGAGAGTGGGCTCATTCGCAGACCGCTTCGCCGCCCGCCCCCTCGCCGGCAAGGAAAGCCGCATGGCCCTTGACCAGGGCGGCGGCAACGGCCGCCTGGAACACCGGATCCTGAAGCGCCATCGCGTCGTCGACATTGGTGTGGAAGCCCATTTCGATGAGCACCGAGGGCGCGGCGGCCAGGCGGTTTTCCCCGTAATTGCCTTCCAGCGGGACCACGCGAACCCGGTAGGACGCGTAGGCCGGGGTGGCCTGCAGGCCGGTGCGCACGGCGCAGAGCAGCACATGTGCGAGCCGACGATCCTCTGCCCGCCCGGGCTGTACGAACGCCATCATGCCGCGCGCCTGCGCGTCCGACGCCGCGTTGGAGTGCAGGTGGATCAGCGCGCGGGCGCCGCGCTCGTTGGCAAGCAGCGGTCGGGAGCGGATGTCGTCGTTGTACTCGCGCAGGGGCGAGGTCCTGTCGGCGTAGCTCTGCCAGATGTCCGGCCGCTGCGGGTACAGGGCCTGCGCGTGATACCGCGAAGCCATCTGCCACCACGGCCGTCCGCTGGCCGGGTGGAGCCCTGTAAGCGTGGAACGACCGTACAGCGAGGTGCGCCCCTGCCGTGCGAGCTGCTGGATCACCTGCTCGGCAAAGCGCGGTGTCAGCAGGTCCTCCACCACACCGTTGACGTAGGGCCTCTGCAGCCGCCAATCGCCAAAACCGTGGTGGAAGTAGTACCCGTGGCTGGCCGAGACGAACACATCCACACCCTCCTCGCCGGTCACACGCCGAGGCGCTGCGACCGGCTCGGCGAACAGTGCTTCCAGCGGCTCACCGCCGAACCGGAACGCGATCGAACCGCCGCCGCCACGCTGTTCTTCGCGCAGTGTCAGCGCCAGGCGCATGGCCTGGAGGCGCTCGTCGAGCTCAGCCGGAATCTGTGCGCCGCGGTAAGGGGCGAGCATGTCGCGGCCCAGCTCGATCACCCACCCGCCCTTGCCGTCCTGCCGGACCTGCGGCATCCCGCTTTCGCGATGCAGGGATTCGACGGCGTCCGCCGGGGCGGCGGCCATCAGGTGTGACAGCGCCTCCACCCGCGCGGCATCCGGGTCCGCGGCGGCGGCGTCGGAGGCAAGTGGCAGCGTCGTACCCATCAGGGTACAGATCACCAGGGTCAGGTTTTTGATGTACATCGTCGGATTTCCGCAGGCAGGGCCCTCTGTCTAGCACTCCTGCAGCCCGGCGACCTGTCAGCCGTCGATCACGCCGGCTCTTGCTGCATGTTCCCTCAGGCCGTGTGACACGCTCCACGGATCAGGCGGCCAGCATGCTTCACAGCCCGCCTGAAACGACGAACCCCGGCCGAGGCCGGGGTCCGCTTTACCACACATCCACGGGCGTGCTTACTTCGCTGCGACGACCTTGGCCATTTCCAGGCACTTGTTCGAATAGCCCCACTCGTTGTCGTACCAGGAGACCAGCTTGACGAAGGTGCCGTCCAGCGCGATGCCGGCTTCGGCGTCGAACACGGACGTGTGGGTTTCACCGCGGAAATCGGTCGCCACGACCTTGTCCTCGGTGTAGCCCAGGATGCCCTTCATCGCGCCTTCGCTCTGTGCCTTCACTTCGGCGCAGATCTCGGCGTAGGTCGCTTCCTTCTCCAGCTCCACGGTCAGATCCACCACCGACACATCCGAGGTCGGCACGCGGAAACTCATGCCCGTCAGCTTCTTGTTGAGCTCCGGGATCACCACGCCCACGGCCTTGGCCGCACCGGTGGAGGAGGGAATGATGTTCTCCAGGATGCCGCGGCCACCGCGCCAGTCCTTGTTGGACGGACCGTCGACGGTCTTCTGGGTCGCCGTGGCGGCGTGCACGGTGGTCATCAGGCCACGCTTGATGCCCCACTTGTCATTGATCACCTTGGCCAGCGGCGCAAGGCAGTTGGTGGTGCACGAGGCGTTGGAGACGATCGCCTGGCCGGCGTAGGTCTTGTCGTTCACACCGAAGACGAACATCGGCGTATCGTCCTTCGACGGCGCCGACAGGATGACCTTCTTCGCACCCGCATCGATGTGCTTCTGCGCGGTATCCTTGGTGAGGAACAGGCCAGTGGATTCGATCACCACGTCCACGCCCACTTCGTCCCACTTCAGGTTGGCCGGATCGCGCTCCTGGCTCAGGCGGATCTTCCTGCCGTTGACCAGCAGCTGGCCGCCCTCGACGGACACATCGGCCTTGAAGCGGCCGTGGACCGAGTCGTACTTCAGCATGTACGCCAGGTAATCGGGCTCCAGCAGATCGTTGATGGCCACGATCTCGATGTCGTCGCCGAAGTTCAGCACCGCCGAACGCAGGACGTTGCGTCCGATGCGACCGAAACCGTTGATACCAACCTTGATTGCCATGTTGACGAACTCCTGCAGCCGCTGCGGGCGCGGCGGGGTGGATAGGGGCCGTGATTCTATCAGGCCCCTCCGGGGGCCGCCGTGGTGACCGCTGGGCTGCCGGCACGGCTGCGCGGAATTGATCCGGATCAAGGCGTTGCATGCACGTGCCGCGGACACTGCACCCCATCACCCCACAACGAGACGCAACAATGCGCACGCCCTCCCCGCTCCTGATGGCCAGCCTGGCCGCCGCCCTCTCCCTCTCTGCCGCCCCGGTCATGGCCCAGTCGAAGGGTGACTGGACGTTGGCCGCAGGCGTTCACCAGGTGGCACCGAAATCCAACAACGGCACGCTCGCCGGCGGCACGCTGAAGGTGGACGTGGACAACGACATCAAGCCGACCATCACCGGCGAATATTTCATCGCCGACAACCTGGGCATCGAGGTGCTGGCTGCGCTGCCGTTCAAGCATGACATCGCCATCGCCGGCCTGGGCCGCGTCGGCAGTACCAAGCACCTGCCGCCGGTGGTCACGCTGCAGTACCACTTCAACAGCGCGGGCAAGGTCTCCCCGTTCGTGGGCGTCGGCCTGAACTACACCACGTTCTTCAGCGAAGAAACCGGCGGTGCGCTGGCCGGAAGCACGTTGAAACTCGACGATTCCTGGGGCGTTGCCGCCCATGCCGGCCTGGATTTCGCGCTCAGCGAGAAGGGTTCGCTGCGCGTGGACGTGCGTTACATCGACATCGACAGCGACGTGAAGCTCGATGGCCAGAAGCTCGGTACGGTCAACATCGATCCGCTGGCCTACGGCCTGGCCTACGTCTTCAAGTTCTGATCCAGGCACGGACGTGGCGGCACCTGATGATGCCGCCACATCCTGCAAGGGCACGCCATGGCGGTCCGCTAGAATGTGCGGATGAAATCCCTGCATTCCCTTTTCCTGGCCGCTGCGCTGGCACCGGCCCTGCTCTCCTTCGCCTCCACCGCCCATGCCTGGGGCGCCCAGGGCCACCGGCTGGTCGGGCGTATCGCCGAAACCCGTCTGAACCCTGCCGCCAAGGCCGAAGTCGATCGCCTGCTGGCCGGTGAAGCCGAGCCCACTCTGGCAGGCGTCGCGCCGTGGGCCGACCAGCTGCGTGCCAAGGACCCTGGACTGGGCCGCCGTTCGGCACGCTGGCACTACATCAACATGGCCGAGCAGCAGTGCCGGTACGAACCCGAGCAGCAGTGCCGCGATGGCAACTGCGTGGTGGAGGCGCTGAAAGCGCAGACCGCGATCCTCGGCGACCGCAGCCGCCCGGATGCCGAGCGCGCGCAGGCGCTGAAGTTCGTCGTGCACTTCGTCGGCGACGTGCACCAGCCGATGCACGCCGGCTACGCCCACGACAAGGGCGGCAATGATTTCCAGGTGCAGTTCGCCAACCGCGGTACCAACCTGCATTCGCTCTGGGACAGCGGTCTGCTCAACACGCGCAAGCTGGATGACGACGGTTACGTGAACGTACTGCAGCGCCTGCCGCGGCCTGCGCTGCCGCGTCGCCCCGATATCGCCCGCGACGCCCCGGCGTGGGCCGAAGCCAGTTGCCGCATCGCGGTCGAACCGGGCGTCTACCCGGCCTCGCGTAAACTCGGGGACGACTACACCGAGCGTTACCGCGCGGTGGCTGAAACCGAGCTGCGCATCGCCGGCGAACGACTGGGGCAGCTGCTCAACGCCACGCTTGGCCGCCGCTGATCCGCCAGAAACAGGAGAGTCCCATGCCTGCCCACGTCGAATCGTTCTTCCACGCCGACAGCCACACGTTCAGCTATGTGGTGCACGATCCAGCCACCGCCGAAGCGGCGTTGATCGATCCGGTACTGGACCATGACGTGTCGACGGGCCTGCACAGCGCCGCCCCCCTGCAGCCGGTGCTCGATTACCTGCGCGAGCGTGGCCTGCGGGTGCGCTGGCTGCTGGAAACCCACGCCCACGCCGACCATATCTCGGGCGGGCAGTGGCTCCGGCAGCATCATTTCACCGAGGCGACGCTGGCCATCGGTGAAGGCATCGGCGAGGTCCAGGCCAGCTTTGCCCCGCGCTACGGCATCGACCTCGCCGCGGCACCTCCCGCGTTCGACCACCTGTTCGCCGACAACGAGACCTTCATGCTCGGCAGCCTGCAGGCCCGTGTCATCGCCGTGCCCGGACATACCAGCGACAGCGTGGCCTACCTGGTCGGCGATGCGCTGTTTCCCGGGGATTCGCTGTTCATGCCTGATGCCGGCACCGCCCGCTGTGATTTCCCGGGCGGCGACGCGGCACAGCTCTACCGCTCCATCCAGCGCCTGCTTGCGCTGCCGGAGGCCACGCGCGTGTTCGTGTGCCATGACTACGGACCCGGCGGCCGCAGCATCGCCAATGAGACGACGATCGGCGCGCAGCGCGCGCACAACATCCATGTGCGCGACGGCGTGGACGAGGCCACGTTCGTTGCCGCACGGCAGGCCCGCGACGCGACACTGCCGGTACCCCGGCTGATGGACCCGGCCGTGGCCGCGAACATCCAGGGCGGCGCCACCTCCGTGGGGTAAGGGCACTTCGCGGCGGCGGTGGACGATCTTGAAGGTAGGCAACGCGGTGCGGGGTCAGGCGGGGCCGCCGCATCGGCGCGTCGACAGCGGTTCAAGGCGGGAATGCTGTAATGCGGTGATTGTCGCCGTATCCAAGCAGGGAAGAACCCCATGACCGACCACCTGACCGACCTGGACGCCGCCGTCGACTGGCTGTTCTCGAACATCCCGGGACCGCTGCGCGTGGCGGCGCCGCTGGCGCTGGGCAAGCCACACCGCCTGCTCAACGCGCTGTACGCGCGGGTGGCTGAAGACGCGGATCGGCCCCTGCATCTCTACACCGCGCTTTCGTTGAATCCGCCGCAGGCCAAGGGCGATGGACTGGAAGCACGCCTGCTCGGACCCTTCGTCGAACGCCATTTCGGCGCGGAATTCCCGCGCCTGGCCTACGCCGATGCGATGGCCCGCGATGCGCTGCCGGCCCACGTGCAGGTGGAAGAGTTCTACATGCAGTCCGGTGCGCTGCTGGGTTCGCGGCAGGCCCAATCCAGTTACACCAGCCTCAACTACACCCACGCCGCCGATGCGGTGGCGCAACGTGCGCCGCACGTGATCGTGCAGAAAGTGGCGATGCGTCCGGACGACCGTCGGCTGTCGCTGTCCTGCAACAACGACATCACCCAGGACACGCTGGACGCCATCGCCGCGCGCGGACTGCCACGTCCGCTGCTGGTGGCGGAAATCGATCCGCAGTTGCCCTACCTGGATGGCTCGGCGACGGTGGATGTGTCCTTCTTCGATCTGGTGATCACCCCTCCTGCGCCCTACCCGGCCCTGTTCGGACTGCCGCGTCAGCCGGTCGCCGACGCCGACCATGCCATCGGTCTGTATGCGAGCACGCTGGTCCGCGATGGCGGCACGCTGCAGATCGGTATCGGCACGTTGGCCGATGCGCTCAGCCACGCGCTGGTGCTGCGCCACACTGACAACGCGCGCTACCTGCGTGCGCTGGAGGCGCTGGATCCGCAGTTGCTGGACCACCCGCTGGTGAAGGAAATCGGCGGCCTGGCGCCGTTCCAGATCGGGCTGTACGGCTGCAGCGAGATGCTCAACGAGGGCTTCCGCAAATTGGTCCAGACCGGTGTGATCCGGCGCAAGGTACACGACGACCTGGCTTTGATGGAGCGCATCGAGAATGGCAGCACGCTGTCCATCGACCACGCCACGCTCGCAGCAGAGGGCCAGTACCTGCACGGCGCGTTCTATCTGGGATCGCCCGAGTTCTACCATTGGCTGCGTACGCTGCCGGACGATGAACGCGGCGCCATCGGGATGCGCCGGATCAGCGAAATCAACCAACTTTACGGCGGCAACGAGGCGCTGGAACGGCTGCAGCGCCGCCATGCGCGCTTCTTCAATTCATGCATGATCGCCACCGGACTGGGTGCGGCGGTGTCTGATGCGCTGGACGATGGTCGCGTGGTGTCAGGCGTAGGCGGCCAGTACAACTTCGTTGCGATGGCGCACGCGCTGCCGGAGGCGCGCAGCGTGCTGATGCTACGCGCTGCGCGCGTCGAACGGGGCCAGCGGGTGACCAATGTGCGCTGGAACTACGGTCACACCACCATTCCCAGGCACCTGCGCGATATCTACATCAGCGAATACGGCATCGCGGACCTGCGTGGACTCACCGACGAAGACTGCACGCAGGCCATGGCGGGGATTGCCGAGGCACCGTTCCAGGCCGCCCTGCTGCAGCAGGCCTTCGCCGCACGCAAGCTGCGCCAGGCCGTGCCGCCCGATCCGCGCGCGCAGCAGCGCAACACCCCGCAGCGCCTGTCCGATGCGCTGGCCCCGCTGCGGGCGGACGGCACCCTGCCCGATTATCCGCTGGGCAGTGATTTCAACGAGGTGGAGCAGGTGCTGGTGAAGGCGCTGGGATGGCTGAAAAGCCACACCGCAACGCGACCTGCCCTGCTGGCCACGGTATGGGCTTCGCTGTGGCAGCGTGCCGGCGATGGGGACGCCGTCTACCTGCAGCGCATGGCGCTGGACGCGCCCGCAACCTTCAGCGAACGTCTCAACGCACGCCTGCTGCGCCTGGCCCTGGCGCGCACCACCTGAACGCAAGAGGGGACGGAGGGAATCAGGTCGCAGCTTCAGCAACGACTTGATTCCCCCGTCCCCTTCCGGTCGTCAGAGGGCCTTGGCGGCTTCCACGACGTGGGCAGTGGTGATGCCGAAGTGCTGGTACAGCTTGTCCGCCGGCGCCGAGGCACCGAAGGTGTCGATGCCGATCACCGCGCCATCCAGGCCGACGAACTGGCGCCAGAAGCCGGTGACACCGGCCTCCACCGCCACCCGCCTGCGCACGGCGTTGGGCAGCACGGCTTCGCGGTAGGCCGCATCCTGGCGCAGGAACACGTCGGTCGAAGGCATCGACACCACGCGGGTCTTCAGGCCCGCCGCATCGAGCTGCGCCTTGGCTTCCGTCGCCAGCGTCACTTCCGAGCCGGTAGCGATCAGGATCACGTCAGGCGTGCCGCCCTCGGCGTCGGCCAGCACGTAGCCACCGCGTTCGATCTGCGCGATCTGGCTGGCATCGCGCGGCTGGTGCGGCAGGTTCTGCCGGCTGAACACCAGGCAGCTCGGACCGTCCTTGCGGGTGATCGCAGCCTTCCAGCTCACCGCCGATTCCACGGCATCGCACGGGCGCCACACATCGTTGTTCGGGATGTAGCGCAGCGAGGCCAGGTGTTCCACCGGCTGGTGGGTCGGTCCGTCTTCGCCCAGGCCGATCGAATCGTGGGTGTAGACGTGGATGGCGTGCGCCGGGATCAGCGCACTCATGCGTACGCCGTTGCGGGCGTAGTCGCTGAAGACCAGGAAGGTGGCATCGAACGGCAGGAACCCGCCGTGCAGCGCCAGGCCGTTGGCGATCGCGGTCATGCCGAACTCGCGCACGCCGTAATACACGTAATTGGCGTTTGCGTCGTCGGTGGCAACCGACTTGCTCGCCTTCCACAGGGTCAGGTTGCTGTGCGCCAGATCGGCCGAGCCCCCGACCAGTTCCGGCAGCAGCGGCGCATAGGCTTCAATGGCCAGCTGCGAGGCCTTCCGCGAGGCGATCGTCGGACCCTCGGCCGCCACCTGCGCGATGTAGGCATCGGCCTTGGCAAGGAAATCGTCCGGCAGCTCACCGTGCGAACGGCGGGTCAGTTCGGCGGCCTCGGCCGGGTACTGCGCGGCGTACTTGTCGAACTGCTGTTCCCATTCGGCCTGGCGCAGGGTGCCCGTGCCGCCGGCCCGCCAGCCGGCGTAGATGGCTTCGGGGATCTCGAACGGGCCATGGTCCCAGCCCAGCGCCTTGCGCGTGGCCTCCAGTTCGTCCTTGCCCAGCGGTGCGCCGTGGCTGGATTCCTTGCCGGCCTTGGCCGGGGAACCGAAACCGATGGTGGTACGGCAGCAGATCAGGGTCGGCTTGTCGTCCTGCGACAGGGCGGCGTCGATACCGGCCTTGATGCTCTCCGGATCGTGGCCATCCACGTCACGCACCACGTTCCAGCCATAGGCCTCGAAACGCGCGGCGGTGTTGTCGGTGAACCAGCCTTCGGTGTTGCCGTCGATGGAGATGCGGTTGTCATCCCAGAAGCACACCAGCTTGTTCAGGCCCCAGGTACCGGCCAGCGAAGCGGCTTCATGCGACACGCCTTCCATCAGGCACCCATCGCCCATGAACACCCAGGTGCGGTGATCGACGATTTCCAGCTCCGGGCGGTTGAAGCGCTGCGCCAGCAGCTTCTCGGCGAGAGCGAAACCGACGGCATTGGCGAAGCCCTGGCCGAGCGGACCGGTGGTGGTCTCCACGCCGGGCGTCTCGTGGTATTCCGGGTGGCCGGCGGTGTGGCTGCCGAGCTGGCGGAACTGCTTGAGCTGCTCGATCGGCAGGTCGTAGCCGCTCAGGTGCAGCAGCGCGTACTGCAGCATCGAGCCGTGGCCGTTGGAGAGCACGAAACGGTCGCGGTTGAACCACTGCGGATTCTTCGGGTTGTGCCGGAGATAGTCGTTCCAGAGCACTTCGGCGATGTCGGCCATGCCCATGGGCATGCCGGGATGGCCGGACTTGGCGGTTTCGACCGCGTCTGCGGCAAGGAAGCGGATGGCATTGGCCAACTGGCGGCGGGTAGGCTGCGTCATGGTTCGGTCGGAATCAGGGAGGCGGCCGCGGACGTGCGGGCGACCCATTGTCCCACACCACTGCATGGGTCAGGACACGCCGCGCCAGACGGGGCATGAACGACAACGCCCGGCGCAAGGGCCGGGCGTTTCTGAAATGTCGCAGATGAACAGGCGTGCGGTAGCAAGGCCGGGTCGGTGACCGCGCGCCCCCGCGGTCACTTTCCGGGGGCCTGGTCAGACCTCGCGGTCGACCGCCACCGCAACGGCGGGTTCGTCCTTTTCACCCTTGGCCACCAGCGTCGCCAGGGCCAGGTCACCGGTGACATTGAGCGCGGTGCGGCACATGTCCAGGAAGTGGTTCACGCCCAGGATCAGGCCGATACCCAGCGGGTTGACGCCAACCATCGCGCAGATCATCGCCACCACCGGCAGCGAGCCCGACGGCACGCCGGCCGTACCGATGCCGCCGAGGATGCAGACCGCCATCACCATCACCTGCTGGCCGATGCTCAGGTCCACCCCGAAGAACTGCGCCAGGAAGATCACGGTCACGCCTTCGAACAGCGCGGTACCGTTCTGGTTGGCCGTGGCGCCGACGGTCAGCACGAAGCGCGAGACGCGCTGCGGCAGGCCCATCTGGTCGGCCACGCGCAGGGCGGTGGGCAGCGTGGCATTGCTCGAGGCGGTGGAAAACGCCATCACCGTGGCTTCCTGCGTGTCGCGGAAGAACGACAGCGGCGAACGGCCCGACAACCACACGGCGGTGCCGTAGGTCACCACCATGTGCAGTCCCAGCGCCAGCACCACCACGCCCACGTAGGCGCCCAGCCGCACCAGCAGATCGAAGCCGAACAGCGCTGCCAGATTGAACATGAAGCAGGCCACGGCGTACGGCGCCAGGCGGATGACCAGGTTGATCAGGGTCATCGAGACTTCGAACACGCCTTCGATGGCCTTGCGCAGCGCGCCGGTCTTTTCCGAGTCGGTCAACACCATGCCGATGCCGAACATCAGCGCGAAGAACATCAGCGACAGGATCGCCCCGTTGCTGGAGGCCGCCGCGACGATGTTGTTCGGCACGATGGACAGCAACATGTCCACGCCTTTGGGCGAGGTGCCGGCACCGGCCACGATTTCCTGCGAACGCTCCAGGTTCTCGGTCAGCAGCTGGTTGGCCAGCGCCGGGTCCACGCCCGCGCCCGGCTTGAGCAGGTTGACCAGCACCAGTCCGATGCCCACGGCAATGCCCGACAGCACCACGGTATAGGCCAGCGTCTTCCAGCCGATGCGACCCAGGGAACGGATGTCGCCCATTTCCGACACGCCCATCACCAGTGCCGAGAAGATCAGCGGCACGATCAGCATGAAGATCAGGTTGAGGAACAGCCCTGACAGCGGCGTGGTGAGGTAGCTCATCACCCACCGCGCACCCTCCATCAGGCCCGGCATCTGCGCGCCGAGCGCATGCACCAGCAGACCGGACAGCAGGCCGACGGCGAAACCGATGCCCATCTTCCAGTGCAACGGCATCTTCTTCTTCGTTGGGCGGGCTGCGGTCATCGGCACGGGATCCTGGCAAAGGAAAACACTGTAGCAAAGCGCGGACGCCCGCCAGCAGTTTTCCGGGTCATGGGGGATACAACGGGGGCAGGCCCGTGTCGGCCACGGTGGCCGGCGCGGACCAGTGCGGTCCGTCATGGAAGGCTGCCTTCAGCCGGCGGCGCACCTCCGGCACGTCGCCCTGCCCGGACCAGCGTGCCTGCTGCAGCTGCTGCAGCGCCTCGCGCTGGTCGCTGTCGGACAGGCGTTCGATCACCTGCTCCAGCCGGCTCACGCCCGCCATGGAGCACAGCAGGCCGGTGATCTCGGCCAGGCTGTCGGTCTCCAGCGCGCGCCGCAGTGCCGCCCGTGCGGCGCGGTCCGGACCGCGCGCCGCCGGCACCCCCGTGCCCTCCGTCCCCGGTACAGGCGGCGCGGTGGCAGGGCGCCCGCGACGCCAGCCCCACCACAGGGTGAGCAGCCACAGCAGGGCCAAGCCCACGGTGGCAACGATCCACGCGCGCTGGTCCTGCAGGCCGCTGCGGGCCAGATCGGGCGCATCCGTGGCGGCGCCCACATCGGGTCCTGCTCCTGCCGCGTCATCCGGCAGGGCCGCCTGGGTATCCACCGTCGCGGCCGGGACGGCCGGCGCGGACGTGCCTTGAGCGACCTGCAGCACCAGGTCGGGCAGCGTCGTGCGGCGTGCCTGCCCTGCCCGCACGTCCCACCATTGCATCTGCAGGCCCGGGACGGTCAGCGCGCCCGCAGCGCGCGGCACGATCGCGTAACGGCGGGTGACCTTGAGCTGGGGCGAATCGCCGGTGAAGGTTTCCTCGTACTGCGCCGGCTCGGCGAACACCTGCGCCTGCGCGCCGAGGTCCGGCACGGGCAGGCCGGTGAACTGCGCCCGCGTGGCGCCCACGGCGACGGCCTCCACTTCGATCGTGACCGCTTCGCCACTGCGCGCACGCTGCGCCGCGGAAAGGTAGCGCAGCCGCAGGTCCTGCAGCGGCAGCCAGGGTTGCGGTGCATCGGCCGGCTGCGGCCGCACCTGCAGGGTCTGCGCGGGCGAACGGGCACGCAGCGTGCCATCGCCGTTGCGGCCGAAGAAATCATCGAAGAACGACCCGGCGGTGCGTCCCTCGAAGCGCGCGCCGGGAAGCTGCAGGGGGCCGCTACGCTCGGGAATCAGCAGGTAGCGGCGCTCGGCCACGTTGTAGCGGCGGCCACCGACCTCGCGCACATCGCTGCGGTCCTCGCCGACCACCTGCAGCGAGGCGCCCTCGGGCGTGTCCAGGGCCAACGTGCCAGACGCCAGCTGGGCCGCGTAATACAACCGCACCACCACGCCCACGCTCTGTTGTGCGTAGGGCCTGGGATCGTCCACCGACGTTTCCACGAAGGCCACCGCACTGCCGTCGTTGCGCGCCGGCCGCGCGGCAGTGACCTGCAGGCGCAGGGCCGGCGTCTGCGTGGCGCCGACCCGCAGCGGCGGAATGTTCAAAGTGCCTTCGCGCTTGGGCACCAGGGCCACCCCATGCAGTGTCCGCCGTTGCATGCGGCCGTTGACCCACTCCACCTGCCGGTTGCGCGACTGCGCGCCGAGTTCGAAATCGGTGCGCAGCGGGCTGTAATCCGGCGTCGCATCGGCGTCGGTCTGGATGTTGAGGGTGACCGTCTCGCCGGCCTCCACCTGGGCGCGGTCCAGCCATGCCCGCGTCTGCGCCTGCAGCGCGCCGGGCAGCAGCAGGACCAGCATGAGCAGCCACGGCCACAGTGGCGTGCGGGAGTGCGGGAGCGTCATCGGCCTTCCTGTTTCCTGCGTTGGTTTTCCAGCTGGAACTTCGCGCGCAGCAGGTCACCGGGCTGGTCCGGCACGCGGCGCATCCAGGCCTCCACGGCCTGCTGCTGTTCGCGCTGCTGCGGGGTCATGGACGGCGCCCGGGCGGCAGCGGCGTCTTCGTCGGTGCCGCCCTTGCCGTCCTGCGCCTGCCGCAGCGCGTCCTGCATGCGCTGACGCTGCTGCGCGTCGGCCTGCTGCTGCGCGGCGCTGCCCTGTGGCGTCGGTGGCGCAGGGCCCTGCTGTCCGCGGTCTGCGGATGCGGGTTCTCCTGGTTTGGGCGACGGCGAAGGCGGGGCGGGCGTTCCAGGCTGGCCCTCGCCCTGGTGGGACGGTTCCGGCTGGCCCTGGGCCCCTGCCTGCTTCGGTGGCGCACCGGCCGGCGGGTTGCCTGGAGGCGTGCCCTGGGGAGGAGACGGCGGCTGGCCCTGGCCACCGCCGGGTGGCGGCCTGCGCTTTCGCGCCGCCTCGACCACCGCGCGGTTGGCCACCGCGTCGGGCATGCCCGGGCGGACGGCGAGCGCCTTGTCGTACGCCTCCACGGCCGCGTCCAGATCATTCAGACGCGCCCGGGCATTGCCCAGGTTGTAGTACGCCTCAGCGGTCCGGATACCTTCGAACTGCTGCGCGGCGGCGGCGAAATCCCCTGCCCGGTAGGCGTGCACCCCCTGTTCGATCCGGCGTTGCTGCTGCTGGTCGGCACGCAGCCACAGCGAGCCCGTTGGCGCCGGTGCAGGGGCCCCCGCGCCGCCGGTGGCCTGCGCGTGGGCAGGCGGCAGCGGTGCCCACGCCAGCACCAGCACCAGGCCCAGCAGTGGGGCGTGGCGACGGAACGCCAGCAGGGCGAGCAGCATCAGCGGAATCAGCAACCAGAACCCTTCGTCGCGCCATTGCACGGTGTCTCCCCGTTGCTGCCCGATGCCACTGGCCACCGCGCGCAGCACGCCCAGGGCGCGCAGATCGCTGTCGCCGCTGCCCAACCTGCGGTACTCCCCGCCACCTGCGGACGCCAACCGCCGCAGACTGGGTTCATCAAGGGCGGCCGTGCCGATCTGTCCGCGTCCATCGCGGTAGGCCGCACCCGCCGCGGTGCCCAGCCCGAGCACCGACACCTGCATGCCCTGTGCCCGCGCCTGTGCAGCGGCCGCGACGGCGGCCGCATCCGCCCGATCGGTCAGCAGCAGGATGCGCCCCTCGCGCATTCCGGCCCGCTGCAGCAGCTGCGTGGCCCAGTCGATCGCGCGATCGGTGCGCTGGCCGTCGGCAGGCATCACCTGCGGGGAGAGCGCGTCCAGGTACAGCGCGATGTTGGCCACGTCGTCGGTGAGCGGTGCCACGGTATAGGCGTCGTCGGCGTAGACCACCAGCGCCATCTGTCCTCCCTCGCGTTCGCGCAGCAAGGTCGCGAGCTTGGCACGCGCCTGCAGCAGCCGCGACGGCGGCAGGTCGGTGGCGGTGGTGCGCCCGGACAGATCGAGCACGGCCACCAGTGGCGCACTGGCCTGCAGCAACGGCTGCGCCTGCGTGCGCCACGAGGGACCGGCAAGCGCGGTCACGGCCAGCGTCCAGCCCAGCAGCACGGCCCACGGCCAGGCACGTGCGGCGCGCCCGCCGTCGACCAGCAGGTGCGGCAGCAGGTGGGGATCGACCACGTCCTTCCAGCGCCGCCTCTGGCGTCCACGCACCCACGCCAGCAGCACGATCAGCGGCACCGCGAGCAGGAGCCAGAAGGCCTGTGGCCGTATCCAGTGGAGCGTTTCCAGCAGCGGCAGGCTCATGCCCCTGGCCTCGGTAGCAGCCAGCCCAGCGTGCCCAGCAGCATCGCCAGTGCCAGCGCCCAGGGATAGCGTTCACTTCGGGGCCGCAGACGTGGACCTTCGCTTTTGACCGGCTCGAGCCGGTCAAGCTCGGCATAGATGCCGGCAAGCTGGGCAGTGTCGCGCGCGCGGAAGAAGCGGCCGCCGGTGAGCTCGGCGATTTTGCGCAGCGTGGCTTCGTCGACCGGGTCGTCGGACTGGCCGATGTTCAAGCCGAACATCCTCATGCCGCCATCGCCGCCGAAGGCCACGGTGTACACGCGCACGCCTTCGGTGGCGGCCAGTTCGGCGGCACGCAGCGGCGCCAGCACACCGGCGTTGTTGACGCCGTCGGTGAGCAGCACCAGCACGCGCTGGCCCTCGGGTTGTTCGCGAAGCCGCTTCACGGCCAGCGCGATGGCGTCGCCGATGGCGGTTTCGCGACCCGCCAGGCCAACCACTGAATCGCCAAGCTGTTCGCGCACGCTGGCAAGGTCGCCGGTGATCGGCGTCAGCGCATAGGCGCGGTCACCGAATACCAGCAGGCCGACGCGGTCACCGGCCCGACGGTCGAGGAAATCAGCGAGCACGGCCTTGGCCGCCACCAGGCGTTCCACCACGCGGTTGCCGAGCTGCATGTCCGGCTCGCCCATGCTGCCCGAGACGTCCATCGCCAGCATCAACTGCCGCGCCTGCGTGGGTGGTGC
Source organism: Xanthomonas sp. 60 (assembly GCF_011761925.1). Taxonomy (NCBI): domain Bacteria; kingdom Pseudomonadati; phylum Pseudomonadota; class Gammaproteobacteria; order Lysobacterales; family Lysobacteraceae; genus Xanthomonas; species Xanthomonas sp. 60. The sequence continues at coordinate 565,679 of NZ_JAASQW010000002.1, forward strand.
GACGGCCTCGCCCAACACCTGCGGGCGGGCCAGCGCGAGGCACAGGCAGCCCCAGGCCAGCCAGCACAACAGGCGGGCCAGCATGCGTGCGGTGGAGGCCGAACCCTGTGCGAGGGCGCCCAGTACCTGCGCCGACCACGGCACGCGCAGCGCCGCACCGTGCGTCGGCGGGCGCTTCGGCCACCACCGCATCAGCAGGGGTAGCGGCAGCGCCAGCAGCGCCCACGGCCACGCGAACACCAGGTCAGGCCAAGGCCAGGCGGGAAGGGTCACGATCGCCGCCCCTCGCGCAGGCTGACGAAACGATCAGCGGCCCAGGCCTGCAGCGGTGCCAGCTCGGCGTCCTCCACGCTGGGCCGGTAACTTCCCTCCAGCAGCAGCTCGCGTTGTGACCGGGTCAAGGCCTGCGGCGGATCCACGACCTGCAGCCATGCCGGCCCCTGCAGCAGCTCGCTGCCGGGCGCGTTCTCACGCGCAGCACGGCGCAGCAGGACGACCAGCACCGCCAGCCGGCCGGTGCCGTCGCCGGCAGCGGCGAGTTGATCTTCAAACTCACGTCGCCAGCGCTGGCGCCGGCGCGCACGCCTGAGCCCGATGAAGACCGGAATGGCGATCAGCACCACTAGCCCTGCGATCAGCATCCACCAACCCGGTGCGGGCGGCCAGAGGGCCGGTTCCGGTGGCAGGTGGACATCGCGCAGTGGCAAGGCAGCGCTCATGGGGTGGACCCACGCATGCCGGGCGCCAACCAGGCCGCGCTGTCATCATCGGTCGCCACCACATGCACCCGCAGGCGGCGTGCAGTGAGCGTCGTCCTGAGCGCCTCCAGCGGTGCTACGAACGTGTCGTGCCACTGCGCACGCACCGCCGCCTGCTGCAGGTCTACGTGCACGCGGCGCCCCCCTGCCAGCAGCGGCAGGCTGCGTGCGGGCGGCTGGGTTTCCAGCGGGTCCACCATCAGCACCACCTCGATTTCATGGTGCTGGGCCAAGGCCGCCCACTGCGCCGGCGGCACGCTGCGCGCCCGCTGCGGATCGGCCAGCACCAGCAGCCGCGCACCGGGCCGCAGCACGCGGCTGGCCCGGCGCAGCGCCTGCTGCAGCCCGGCGTCGTCATCCGGCGGATGGGCATACCAGCGGCTCAGGGCATCAAGCACGCGCAACACGCCGCGGCTGCCGCCGGCCGGTGGCACGGGCGTTTCACGATCACTGCCGCGCAGTGCGGCGATGCGGTCGCCACGACGCTGCGCCGACCATGCAGCCACCGCGCCCACGCGCGCGGCCTGCACCGACTTGAAGCGGGTGCGGGTACCGAAATAGAGGGCAGGATCGGTGTCGGCCACGATCAGCGTGACCCGCTCGCGCTCGGCCTGGAACAGCTTTGTATGCGTGCGCCCGCTGCGCGCGGTGACGCGCCAGTCGATATGCCGTGCATCATCGCCAGGCACGTACTCACGTGACTCGGCATAGTCCATGCCGCGCCCGCGCATCGGCGAAGGCGCCTGCCCACTGGCGCCCACACGTCCACGGCGCGCGGCCGGCGGGCGCAGGGCACTCCCGCGCAGCGCCACCAGTTCGGCAAGCGTCGGGGTGATGCCCTCACCGGTTGCCGTCGTCGGGTCCATGGCCAGGTTCCCCACGTTCAGGGGGCAGGCACGAGGGCGAGCAGTTCCTGCACCAGGCGCTCACCGTCCCAGCCCTCGGCCGTGGCCTCATAGCTGGGCAGGACACGATGGCGCAGCACGTCCGGCGCTACCGCACGCACGTCGTCGGGGGTGACGAAGTCACGGCCGGCCAGCCATGCACGGGCGCGGGCGCAGCGCTCCAGGGCGATCGATCCACGCGGGCTGGCCCCCCATGCGATGCGCCGCGCAAGAGCGGAGTCGTAACGCGCCGGATCGCGCGTTGCCAGCACCAGTTCCACCAGATAGCGCTCCAGGGAGGGCGCCACGTGCAGGTCCAGCACGGCACGCCGCGCAGCGTGCACGTCCTGCAGGGGCAACCGCTGCGGTGGTGTGGCCGGGGCATCAAGCGCACCTCGTGCCCGCTCGCGCGCCAGGCGCAGGATTTCCGTTTCCGCACCGGCATCCGGGTAGCCGATGCGGACATACATCAGGAAACGGTCCAGCTGTGCCTCCGGCAGCGGGAAGGTGCCTTCCTGTTCGATCGGATTCTGCGTGGCCATGACCAGGAACAACGGCGGCAGCGCGTAGGTGTGGCGGCCCACCGTGACCTGGCGTTCGCCCATTGCCTCCAGCAGCGCGGACTGCACCTTGGCCGGTGCGCGGTTGATTTCATCGGCCAGCAGGATGGGATGGAAGATCGGCCCGGGTACGAACTCGAAGCGGCCTTCCTGCGGGCGCCAGATCTCGGTGCCGGTTAGGTCGGCCGGCAGCAGGTCGGGGGTGAACTGCACGCGGGAGAAATCCGCCTCGAGGCGGGCGGCCAGCGCACGGATCGCGGTGGTCTTGGCCAGGCCCGGCGCGCCTTCCACGAGCAGGTGGCCGTCGGCGAGCAATGCGATCAACAGGCGCTCGACCAGTTCGGACTGCCCCACGATTTCGCCGCTGAGGGCTTCCCGCAGGGCCTTGAAGGCGTCGTGCAGGCGGGCGTTGCCGGCCTCGGCCGGAGCGGTTGCCACGATGGGCGGCATGTCGGGGGGCACGTTCGGGATCGGGTTCATCACACTTGGACCGGCACCGGTGATTCCGGTTCCCCATCATCGCAGGCGCGCGTCATCGATGTGATCAATATTGCATGAACAACGGGTGGGATCCTGGCCCCCGGAATGCGAAACAGCGCAGGGCCGAGGCCCTGCGCTGCTGTGTCTGCTGTCAGGGTGCCCGCCGGCCCTGCCTGCGCCGAGGGCGTCAGCGCCTCAGTTGCCCTTGGCGACGCGGAGCACCTTGGGGGTCACGAACACCAGCAGTTCCGCCTTGTCCTTGTTGCGGCCGCGCTGCTTGAACAGATTGCCCAGGAACGGCACATCGCCGAGGAACGGAACCTTGCTGATGCTGCTGCGGTCGGTGAACTCGTAAACGCCACCGATCACTACCGTCTGCCCATCTTCGACCAGCACCGCGGTGTTCACTTCGCGGCGGTTGATCGACGGCACCGTGCCGTACCCTTCCAGACGGATCAGCTCATCGACTTCGTCCTTCTTGATCGCCATGTTCAGGAACACGCGGTTGTCGTTGGTGATCGTCGGGGTCACCCGCAGTTCCAGCACCACTTCCTTGAACTGCACGTTGGCCTGGCTGCCACCGCCCGTACCGCCGGCGGACAGCGTGACGTAGCCGATTTCCTTGCCCTGCTTGATCAGCGCCTCGCGCTGGTTGGTGGTCACCACGCGCGGGTTGGAGATCACTTCGCCGCGCTGCTCGGTCTGCATGGCCGACAGCTCCACGTCCAGCAGGTAGCCCGCGTTGAGGATCGACAGCGCCAGCGAACCCGGCGAACCACCGGCCACGGCGGCGGGCATGTTCCACATCAGGCCATCTGCGATGGTGTAGGGCGAGCGCACCGGCGCCGCGCCCTGGCGGCCACCGGCCTCCCACGCGCTCACGGCGCGGGCGTATTCGGTGTTCACCGTGGCCTGGTTGCTGATGTTGGCATTGTTGCTGGCCGTGGTGCTGCCGAAGAACACGTTGTCGCGGTTGCCGCGGATGCCGAACTTGGCGCCGAGCTCACGCGCGAAGGTATCGGTAGCGATGACGATGCGGCTCTCGATCAGCACCTGATCGACCGGACGGTCGATCACGCCGATCAGCTCGCGCATCTTCTCCACTTTCTTCGGGATGTCGCTGATCATCAGCGTGTTGGTGCGCTCATCCGCCACCAGACGGCCCCGCGAGGTCAAAAAGCCACTGTCTTCCTGGGTGGCGCCACCACCCTGGCTGCCGCCCGACGAACCGCCGATGCCGCGCGCCTCGGTGAGCGCTTTGAAGATCGCTGAAGCGCTGTGATAGTTGATCTGCACGTAATCGGTGATGAGGTCCTGGCGGTTCTCGATCGCGATGCGCGCGTCTTCCTTTTCCTGCTCGAACTTGGACAGCTCGGCCTGCGGGCCGACCCAGATCACGCTGCCATCGCGACGCTTGTCCAGGCCCTTGGCGCGCAGCAGGATGTCCAGCGCCTGGTCCCACGGCACGTTGACCAGGCGCAGGGTGACGTTGCCCTGCACGCTGTCGGACGCCACGACGTTGAGGTTGGATTCCTCGGCGATCAGCTGCAGCACCGTGCGCACCGGCACGTCCTGGAAGTTGAAGGTCACCGGGCGACCGGAGTAGCCACGCTGGGCAACGGCCGCAGCAGCCTGGCTGACCGTGCTGGTGGTGATCGCACCGGTCGCCGCCGCACCCTGGCGCGGGGTGATCTCCACCACGTACTCGTTGCCGCTCTGGTAGGCCAGCGACTCGTAGGCGGTGTTGGTGCTGAGCACCAGCTGCGTGCCACCGCCGTAGGGCTTGGCATCGATGCGCTGCACCGGCGTGGCGAAATCAGTGACGTTGAACGGCTTCTGCAGCTGCGCAGGCAGCTGCGCATTGCCGACGTCGATCACCACGTTGCTGCCCTGCGTGCGCAGGTCCGGGTTCGCACCCTCGCCGTCGAACTGCAGGACCAGGCGGCCGGAGCCGTCCTCACCCCGCTTGAAATCGATCTTGGCCACCGACAGCGAGGCCGGTGCAGCCGTCGAAACGGTTGGCTGGGCCGCCGGTGCGGCGGCGCCTGCCTGGCCGCAGGCCAGCATCAACGCGACTCCCAACGCGCTGAAGCAGTTCATGGCCGGACGCCGGGCGCGCAGGCGCTTGGCTTGGTGAAAGGTCATCGTGCTATCCCCAGTAATCATCATAGATCTTCCAACGCGAGCGAGGCAGGCCGTTCAAGCCAGCCGCCCGCGCCATCCGGCACCAGTTCGATCAGTTCGATGCGGTCTTCGTACACCCCCGTGACCCGACCATCGCTCTGCCCCATGTAGACGCCCGGCCGTACGCGGTAGGACACCTTGTCCGGCGCCATCACCACGGCCACGACCGACCCGCCGGCCCCGATGGTCCCCACCATGTCGAGGCTGTCCAGCGGGAAGGCTTCCAGCGGCTCCTTGCGGCGGTTGGGATCGGGCCTCAGTCCGCTGCCACCCTGCGGGTTGGCCCAGACATCGGTGAAGGGATCCCGCAGACCCTGCGCGGAGTATTCGAACGTCTCGAACTGCTGCATCACCGGCAACGGTTCAAGTGCAGGGGCCGGACGCGCACGCACGTTGGCCACCCATTCTTCCAGATTCGGCGCGTCGCCGGGCGTGCTGGTGACGCCCCGACCGCACCCGGCGAGCAGCGCCAGGGCCAGCAAAGCGATAGCGCGGCGCATCAGGGAACGGCTCATTTCGCGCCCCCCTTCTTCTTGGCCTTCGCTTCAGCCTTGGCTTTCTCGGCGGCTGCCTGCTCCTGCTGCTCCATCTCCGTCTCGTCAAGATAGCGGTAGGTCTTCACCGTGCCCGACAGTTCCAGCGCGCCGGAGCGTGCGGTGATGCCGGTCTTGGGATCCTTCGGCTTGAGGTTGATGTCGTGCATGGTCAGGATGACCACGCGCGGCAGCGAGGCCACGCCGCTGACGAAGGCGCCGAACTGGTGGTAACTGCCCACCATGCGCAGCTTGATCGGCTTCTCGGCGTAGAACTCGCGGACCTGCTCGGACTGGGGCTCGAACAGTTCGTTGACCAGGCCGCTGGACAGCGCGGTCTGCGAGACGTCGATGATCAGGTCCGGCATTTCCGTCTTGCTCGGCAGCTGCCGCAGCATCTGCTGCAGCACCTGTTCCATCTGCGCAAGCTGCTGCTTGAGCGGCTCGAGGTTGACCGCGCGGCCCTGTTCCTTCTCGAACTCGGCCCGCAGCTCGGTCTCCCGACGCTCCAGCGTGGACAGCTCATCGCGCTTGCCACTGATCAGCAGGAACCACGACAGGCCGATGATCAGCAGCGCGACGAACGCGCAGAACACCATCTTGGCCTTCTGCGGCCAGTTGCCGATGTCGTTGAAATCCAGCTCGTTGATGTTGAACTTCTTCTGGCTCATGCGGCCCCCTTCTGCGGGCTGGGCGCGGCGGGCGGCGGCGTGCCCGTGGCAGGCGCGCCCGGCGGTGCCAGGCGGCTGCCCTGCGGGCGTGCGGGATCGGTGGGAGCGGCTGGCGCGGCCGGATCGGCGGCATCGGACGGCGTGCCCGGCGCGGCCTCCGGCGCCGGTGCCAGCGCGGCCGGTGCGGCGGCGGCATCGACCTCTGCCTCTGCCTCTGCTCCGCCAGTGGCGTCCAGGGCCGGATCGATCACACTGCCATCCGGGCCGAGCACGCCCTCGCTCTGCGCGGGCAGCTTCACCTTCACCACGAACACGTACGGCAGCGCCTTGATGTCCGCGACAGGGCCGGCGGCGGCCTCCTTCTCCGGATCGCGCGCTTCGATGATCGACAGCTCCGGATTGGTCATCCAGCCGGACGTGGCGAGGCTGCGCATGTAGGCCGAAACCCGCGCATTGGACTGCGTGCGGCCTTCCAGGGTCAGCGTCTCACCGTCCTGCTTGATGCCGGTCAGCACCACGCCGTCCGGGATCGTGCGCACCAGTGCGTCGAACAGGTGGACCATCTGAGAACGCTTGGCCTGCAGTTCCTCGATGACGCGCTTGCGGGCGAGCAGGCGGTCCTTCTGGGTGTCCAGCCGGCCGATCTCCTCGTTCTGTTTCTTGACCTTGTCGATCTCGGTCTGCAGGAACGCGTTGCGTTCGCCCTGCCCGCTCACCTGGCGGTCGTAGTAGAACCAGACCATCAGCGAGAGCAGCAGGCCGCTGACAGCGGCCAGGCCCAGCATGCCGTAGAACTCGCGCTGGCGCTGCCTGCGCCGCTCGATGCGCCACGGCAGAAGATTGATGCGTGCCATCAGTCGAAGCTCCTCAAGGCCAGGCCGGTGGCGATCATCAGCGCCGGCGCATCCTGCGCCAGGGCGTGTGCCTGCACCTTCGGTCCCAGCGTCATCTGCGCCAGCGGATTGGCGACGATGGTGGGCACGCCCAGCTGTTCCTCGACCAGGGCCGGCAGGCCGGCCAGCGCAGCGCAGCCACCGGCCAGCACCACGTGGTCCACGCGGTTGAACTCGCTGCCGGCGTAGAAGAACTGCAGCAACCGGCTGATCTGCTGCACGGTGGCTTCCTTGAAGGGCTCCAGCACTTCGTGCTCGTAGCTCTCCGGCAGTCCGCCCTGGCGCTTGGCCAGGCCGGCTTCGTCATAACCCAGCCCGTAGCGGCGCATGATCTCGTCGGTCAGCTGCTTGCCGCCGAACACCTGTTCACGGCTGTACAGGCTGCGTCCCCCACGCAGCACGTTCAGCGTGGTCATGGTCGCGCCGATGTCCACCAGGGCCACCACGCCGTCGCTGGCCACCGGCAGTTCGCTGGCGACCAGGGCGAAGGCGTTCTCGACCGCGAAGGCCTCCACGTCCATCACCTTGGCGGTGAGCCCGCCAAGCTCCAGCGCCGACTGGCGCAGCTCGACGTTTTCCGACCGCGAAGCGGCCAGCAGCACCTGCACCATCTCCGGATTGTTCGGGATCGGCCCAAGCACTTCGAAATCCAGGCTCACTTCCTCGATCGGGTACGGGATGTAGTTGACGGCTTCCAGTTCGACCTGGGCCTCCATCTCGTTCTCGTCCAGGTCGGCCGGCATCGGGATCACCTTGGTGATCACCGCCGAGCCTGCCACGGCCGCGGCGGCATGCCGGGCCTTGCTGCCGGAACGGTTCACCGCGCGGCGGATGGCTTCGCCCACGGCTTCCACTTCGACGATGTTCTTTTCAACCACGGCGTTGGGTGGCAAGGGTTCCACGGCGTAGTACTCCACCCGGAAACGGTTGCCACTACGCGACAGCTGCAGCAGCTTGACGGCAGTCGAGCTGATGTCGACGCCGATCAACGGCGTCTGGCCTTTCGGGATGAGCCCCACGGTTTCTCCCCTGCGAACAGGCACACGGCTGGCTGCCCGTGCCCGCGCATTGCTGACGTTTCTGCAATAAGCCACCGCTTCGCCGTGAAGATTTCTTCACGTCACGTCACCTAGCGTCGCGATGTCCCCTTGCACTCCCCGGAACCGACCCCAGCCAGTCCCTTGTGTAATCTATACTCTGCGGCCATGAAATCTGCAATCGGAATCTGTCCACGATGACACGCTTTCGCCGCTGGCTGCGCTGGATCCTGATCCTCTTCCTGGTCCTGGCGCTGATCGGTGCAGCCGCCGCTGGAGGCCTGTACTACGTCATTTCCTCCCGTCTGCCGGACGTGCAGACCCTGCGCGACGTGGAGATGCAGGAGCCGATGTACGTCTATGCCGCCGATGGCCAGCTGATGGCCGTCTTCGGCGAGACGCGGCGCATCCCGGTCACGATGGCCGAGGTTCCTGAACGGCTCAGGCAAGCCTTCCTGGCGACCGAGGATGCGCGGTTCTATGAGCATGGCGGGGTTGATTACAAGGGCATCGCGCGCGCGGTCTGGCTGCTGGCCACCACCAACGACCGGCGCGTGCCGGGGGGTTCGACCATCACCCAGCAGGTGGCGCGGCAGTTCTTCCTGAGCTCCGAATACAGCTACACGCGCAAGCTGGCCGAGATCCTGCTGGCACGCAAGATCGAGTCCGAACTGAGCAAGGACGAGATCTTCGAGCTGTACCTGAACAAGAGTTTCTTCGGCAACCGCGCGTATGGCGTGGCCGCGGCCGCCCAGTTCTACTACGGCAAGACCCTGCAGGAACTGGACCTGGACGAGATGGCCTCGCTGGCTGGCATCCCCAAGTTCCCCTCCTCCGGCAATCCGATCTCCAACCCCGAGCGGGCCCGCCAGCGCCGTGACAACTACGTGCTGCAGCGCATGGCCGAACTCGGTTTCGTCACCCAGGCCGAGGCCGACGCCGCCAAGGCGGTGGCCATGCACGCCACCCCGCACGAGCCGCCGGTCCAGGTCGAGGCGCCGTATGTCGCCGAACTGGTGCGACAGGAAATGATCGCCCGCTTCGGCGGCGATGTGGTCAACAAGGGGTACCACGTCACCACCACCATCGACCCGACAATGCAGGCCGCCGCCAACATCGCTGTGCGCGACGGCCTGCTGCTGTACGACCACCGCCACGGCTGGCACGGTGTGGAGAAGGAAGTGGCGCTCGGGGCCGGCGATGACGTGGCGGCCCTCGCCGCCCATCTGTCCGGCATCCCGGCGCAGAGCGGCCTGATCCCGGCGATCGTTGCATCCACGGCCGCCGATGGCAGCGCCACGGTGGTGCTGGCCAACCGCATGGAGGTCGTGCTGCCGTCCAATGCGGCGCGCTGGACCAACCGCACGGCCGCCAAGCTGGTCAAGCGCGGCGACATCGTGCGCGTGCGCGCCGGCGAGAAGGAAGGCCAGTGGCTGCTCGACCAGATTCCGCGCGGACAATCGGCGCTGGTCTCCCTGGACGCCAACAGCGGCGCGCTGAAGGCACTGGTCGGTGGTTTCAGCTATTCCGGCAACAAGTTCAACCGCGCCACGCAGGCGCGCCGGCAGCCGGGCTCCAGCTTCAAGCCCTTCATCTATGCGGCCGCTTTCGACAAGGGCTACAACCCGGCCTCGATCGTGCTGGATGCACCGGTGGTGTTCCGCGACCGGCGCGGCAAGACCTGGTCGCCGCAGAACGATGGCGGCGGCTTCCGTGGTCCGATGCGTCTTCGCGAGGCGCTGGTGCAGTCGCGCAACCTGGTCTCGGTCCGTCTGCTGGACGGCATGGGCGTGGATTACGCACGCAAGTACATCAGCGAGTTCGGCTTCGCCGAGGCCGAGCTGCCGCCCAACCTGTCGATGTCGCTGGGTACCGCTTCGCTGACCCCGCTGTCAGTGGCCCGCGGCTACGCCGTGTTCGCCAACGGCGGCTCGCGCGTGGACACCTGGCTGATCGACCGCGTCAGCACCCGCGAAGGCGTGGAGATCTTCAAGGAAAACCCGGCGCTGGCCTGCCGAGGATGCGCGGGCACCAGCAACGGTGAACCCGCCGCGCAGGTGGTGGACGGCTTCAACTTCGGCGCCGCCGCGCCGGCCGCCACCGCAGGCGCCGCTGCCGCACCTGCGGCGGCCGAGGAGGCACCGGCGCCCGTCAATCCGGATGCCCGTACGGCGCCGCGCGCGATCGACGCGCGCACCGCCTACCAGCTGGTCTCGATGATGCGCGACGTCGTCCAGCGCGGTACCGGCACGGCCGCCAAGGTCCTGGGCCGCGAGGACATCGGCGGCAAGACCGGCTCCACCAACGATCACCGCGATGCCTGGTTCTCCGGCTTCGGCGGCCCGTTCGTCACCACTGTCTGGGTGGGGCGCGACGACTTCCGTTCGCTCGGTTACCGCGAGTACGGCGGCAAGGCGGCCCTGCCGATCTGGATCGACTACATGCGCGTGGCGCTGAAGGACCAGCCGCTGGCCCAGAACGATCCGCCCTCGGGCATGGTGCAGGCCAGCCTCAACGGCGCCACCGAATGGGTGAAGGTCGAGGACATGGACCGCCTGCAGGACTACGACCTGGATCTGAACGTTCCGCAGGCCGACGCCGCCGCCTTCGACATCTTCTGATCGCACACGCGCCCTGCACGCACCGGTCCCGGCGCCGGTGTAGGCTGGGGGCAGGTACTGCAAGGGGGACAGGCCCATGCATCGCGCCCGCGATCACGCCGCCACACGCACCCGCGAGCGCCGCCAACGGCTCGCACATGAAGCCGCCCGGCTGATGGCCGAGGGCGGGCTCCAGGATATCCAGCAGGCCAGGGCGAAAGCGGCCAGCCGGCTCGGCATCCGTGATGAAGCCAGCCTGCCGCGCAACACGGAGATCGAGGCGGCCCTGCGCGAGCGCCAGCGCCTGTTCGCGGGCCCCGAACGCGATGCCGCCCTGCAGCACCGGCGCACGGCGGCGGTGGAGGCACTGGAATTCCTGCGCGCCTTCTCGCCGCGGCTGGCAGGTCCGGTGCTGGAAGGCACGGCCGATGCCAACAGCCCCGTACTGCTGCTGCTCCACGAAGACGATCCGGATGCGGTGCAGCGTTTCCTGGACGAACACGGCATTCCTGCCGAGGCCCGCAGCCGTCGCATGCGGCTGGACCGCGAGCGCGTGGCCGAGGTGCCGACCTGGACGTTCACCGCCGAGGACCTTCCGTTCGAGTTGCGCGTGCTGCCCTATGACGCCCTGCGCCAGGCCCCCTTGTCGCCCGTCGATGACCGCCCGATGCGGCGGGCCTCGCTGAGCCAGCTGCGTGCCCTGCTGGAGCAGGCCCCGGCCGAGCCGCGGTGAGGCCTCGCCCGGCGGGCTCATGGGCGGCGGATGGGCGGGGCGGTTGACGCGTTTCCCAGCGCCGGCGCGGCCGGCTCGGGGGTCAGGGTCTGCTCATGCTCGCGGTAGCCGTCCCGGGTCAACCGATAACGCAGCCGCAGCGTGGCATCGGCCGCCAGGGCCTCGGGCAGCTGCAGTGATCCGCCCGGATACAGGCTGCGCGTCAGCGTATGCGCCGTGCAGCGGGCGGACGCGGTGCAGGTCTCTAGGCTGAGGATTCCCACGCGCAGCGTGCCGGTGTTGTGCAGGCGGTCACCGCGCACGGCAAGTGCGACCTCCCCCCGCACGGGCAGCACATTGACCAGCGTGCCCCATACCAGGCTCACGCCGACACGGGCACTTGAGGCGTCCGCGGCCTGCACGACCTCGTCCGCCTCCGGCGGCCGTACGCCTTCGAAATAGACCCGATAGGCGGTCTCACGGGCCACCGGATGCAGGGGGATGAGACGCACCAGGCGGTTGCCGCCCCCGGCCAGCACGAAGCGTGCGGGCGTCAGGGCGAAGGCGGCCTGGTCGGGCTCGGCCGCGATCTCGTGCTCGCTGCTGCCGGCGGGGTCGACGATGCGCCGCACGGTGGCCTGCACAAACTGTGGCCGGGTGGACTGCGAGTACACCCGCACCGTCGCGCCCCTGTCCGCGTCCACGGCGGTGCGCATGGGGTGGACGGTGAGGTTGGCCTGGGCTGAGGGTGTGGCCCACAGCAAGCACAGCAGGGAAAGACGGGCAACGTATCGCATGGGAAGCACTCCTGAAGGTCACGGACGGACAGCGGGCAGCCGCATTTCGATGCGCAGATCGCCGCTGTAGGCGCCTGCACGTTTGCCGGACGAGGGGACGGCAACGGCACTCAGGCGCAGCGGTGCGGGCACGCAGTGGACGGGCTGGCGCATTCCGGGCAGCAGCACCGGGCGCAGCCGCGCCGCGTCGATGCCGCGCAGGGTGTGCTCGGCACCGTTGTCCATCGGCAGGCGGGCCCCGTCGTAGTCCAGCGTGATCGTGTAGTCGAGCCGGTGCGCCGCGTCGGTGCCGCCCTCACCGTGCCACAGCGAAAAACCGCTGCGTCCCGCAGACCGGGCACTGGTGTCCCGGACGGTGAGCCCCAGCGCGCCCCCGAGCGCACCCAGGCCGTCGTACAGGCACATGTCCAGATCGGTCGTGCCTTGGAGGGTGCCGGTCAAGGGATCGTGGCGCACGCCGAGCCTCACCTGCGGGGTGGCGGTGTCCAGGCCAGGAAAATGGATGGCGGCCGCATCGCGGTCGGTGACCACCAGTTCCATGGGCCAGGCGTGCGTGGCGACCGGCGCGCCCTGCGGATCGTTCCGCAGATCCAGGACCAGCTCGCCCTGCCACTGGCCCGGCACCAGACTGGCCACCCCGGCGGCGGCCACAGCGAGCGTGGCGGTGGTGCCGATCGGCAGGGCGCCCGCGCAGGGCGCGCCGGAAGCGGTCGTCAGCGGCCGCTGTATTCCCGCGCCAGCCCGGGGCGGGCAGCGCGGGTCGGCGAACACACGGCGCAAGCTGCCATTGAGCGTGATTTCAGCTGCCTGCCCGCTGCGCTGCTCCACCAGGCGCAGCACGATATCGGTCGTACCGGGTCCCACTTGCGCGGTATCGCTGGTCGCGCAGCGGCCGTGCGTGGCGTCGCTTGCCGAGCGGCAGGTCAGGTGGATCCTGCCATGGCCGCGCTGGGGATCGGGATCAAAGCCCAGCACGGTGTCCGGCGGCAGCAGGGTGAGCGTGCCTGGCGGTGCCGCCCGATCCAGGGTGAGGCTGATCGGATGCACGTGCATCCCGGCCGGTTCAGTGGGCGGCAGCGGCTGGGCGGCGGCCGGGCCACACAGGGCCGCCGTGGCGATGGCACGCCAGGTCAGGGTCATGGCGCGCTCCGTCATGGCGCACTCCGTCCATCGGCGGTGCTGCTGCGCGGAATCAGCGCACGGTCTTCCAGCAGGCGCCGCACGTGCATCTGTTGCCGTACCTGTGTGGGAAGCTCGGCGAGCGGCAGGTCGTCGCAGTGCAGCGCACCGACCAGGTGCAGGCTCTGACGACGTTCGCGCACGCGCAGCGGGCAGTGCAGCAGGCGATCGCCGTGCAGCAGGTACAGCACCGTTTCACGCTGCGGGAAATCGGCGACAAACCCGCCGCTGTCATCGGCGGGCGGCACCGGCGCATTGAGGATGCGTGCCCCGCGCAACGGCCGCCCCGCCAGGTCCTGTGTCCGGCCGATATAGGTGTAGGTCACCTCGATCGGTACTGGCAGCGCGAGCACCCGCCCGGGCGACAGGAACAACGGGCGTGAGCCGGTCGCGCTGCCCACGCGCACGGCGGCCGCGCTGTCCGGCGCGCTCGCGTCCTGGAGTTCGGCCTGGTGGGGTTGGTAGGCCATCAGCGGCACCAGCAGGCGCTGTCCAAGACGCAGGCGCTGACGGCGATAACCGCCCACCTGCAGCTCGGCGGCGACCCCGCTCAGGTCAAGATCTTCGGCGGCGTCCACGGCGACCGCCAGTCCGGCTTCGGCGCCAAGCTCGCCCCCCCAATAGACCCCCTGCGTGCCCAGGGCGAAGGCCGTGCTGTGCGTCGCACTCCAGGTGATGCCTTTGCGACGTCCCTGGGCGTAGTGCCCCACCACGGCACTGCCCTGCCCCGCCCGGCTGCGCAGCTGGGCCCCCAGGCTGGCGCTGCGGCGGCCTGCGTTGTCGCCGCGAACGTCCGCTGCCAGCTCGGTGAAGCGGTCGTCCCGCTCACGGCGCAGCGTTTGCCCCACACCGTAGCCCAGCTGGGGGTGCTCACCCTGTTGCTGCCGCGCTTCGAGCAGATGTCGCCGCTGCAGGATGCTGGAACCGTCCCGCTGCAGGCGCGTGAGCGCGAGGCTGACATGGATTCCGCGGTCATCCCGGGCGTCTGCAGCGGCGTCGCTGCGCTGTTGCCACAGGCCCAGACGCGCGGCCAGCGTGAACCGTCCCCATCGCCGCGTGTGGCTGTAGCTGGCCTGCCAGGCACGTTCGCGCAGCAGGGAAGGACTGGGCGAGGCGGCTGTCGCCGGCGGCGGCAGCGGCGGCTGCTCCTCGCCGATCTCCGGCGGGCCGCCTGCCGCCCCGGCACGCCAGGTCCGGCGCCGCGTATGTGCGATGTACAGACTGCCATGCCCGAGCGGCAGCGCCATCGAGGCGCTGAGGGAATCGGCGCAGTTCTGGCGGGCGCCCGCCGGGTACGGCAGCGTGCAGCCTGCCGTGCGCACCCGCTGTTCGTGGAGGTTCCATGATGCGCGGCGGCGGTACGAAAGACGCTGCTGCCAGCCACGGCTGCCATCACTGCCGTGCAGCAGGCTGAAACCTGCACGCAGCTCCTGGAAGGCGAAGCTCCGCCGCAGGTCCACGCGCAGTTCGGCATACCGGGCATCAGGCGCATCACTGATGCCGGCGCTCATCGCCAGATGGCGACCGAGGGGAAAGCGGCCCCCTGCCGTCGCCACCGTGCGCTGTGTGGCGCGGCCCGTGGTCCAGGCCTCGCGCTGGGTCTCCCGCCCCGCCTGCACGAACCATTGCGCGTGCCCGTCGGTCGGCTCACCGCCTTTTTCGAACGGGACCTCTTCGTTGCGCACCTCGATGCCATCCTCATGCACCCGCAGCGTGACCGGGTAGCTGCCCGGGGGAAAGCTGCGGGTATCGAGCTGCTGGATGCCGGCGGGCAGGTAGAAGGTCTGCAGCAGGCGCTCTCCCTCGAAGGCGTCGACGCGGCTGTCGCGTGCAAGCAGCACCGTCAGCGGGGTGGACACCATGGCCGCCTCGACATTGAGGTAGGCCAGGCTGCTGCCAATCCGCACGCCATCGAAACGGTTCAACGGCAGCAGGCTGAAACCGAAAGTGCCTCCCAGCGGACTGGACAATGGTCGACGGTCCATGCGGCCGGCCTGCAGATAGTGGGCCCGGTCCAGGTCGTGGCGGTAGTACGCGCTGTCGAGTTCAAAACGCTGACGTCGGCGCTGGTGAGCGCTGCGCTGCTGATTGAAATGCCATTGCGCGGCGAGGTGCGCCTGCGAGGATAGCCCGAGGGCTCCACTGCCCTGTGCGGTCAGCGCCTGGTAACCCGGGCCACCGCTCACGCTGAACGTCTGCTGGTGCAGCAGCGCATTGCGCGCGTCGGCGCTGACGGCGTGCAGCCGCTCGCCGCGGTCCTGCAGCGGCAGCCATTGCCGGGCGGGGAACAGGCGCAGTATGCCTTCTCCTTCATCGTGGATGACCGCCACCACGCCGGGATCCTCGGGGGGATCCAGATAGCCGCAGCCGCGCTGGGCGCTGCCTTGGCGACAGGCCAGATGGCTGTTGCGCGGCAGCGGCGCAGACAGCGCAGGCAGCAGGACCGCCCTCGCCTCCACCGGCAGTTCCAGCGCCTGCAGCACGGCACCGGGGTCCTGCAGCTGCACTGTATCGAGCGTGACACGCACCGGTGACAGGCCTGCGGACTGTTCGAAAATACGGATGTCCAGCTGCTCGATCTGTCCATGGACCAGATCTTCGAAGCCGGGCGGAACGCGCCGCACCTCCGTGGCGTGCGCGGCGCATGACAGCGCAAGCGAAAACGCGAGGTGAGTGGCGGCCGGAACGGAAACACGCATGGAAAAGGCCCCCGGAAAGACCGGCCCCGGTCGCGGGGCCGGTGCAGGACGTTACGGGCTGGTGGTTTTCTGGGCGAGCACGATGCTGGCCAGTCCTTCGTACAGGCCCGCGGCCAGGATGGGCGCGCGGTTGGTCTGGGCGATGGTCAGCGGCATGGCGATGGACGCCCCTGGCGGCGAGCCGTCGAACAGCATCCTGGCGCCAAAGTCCACGCCGGCTACGGTCAGCGCCTGGCCGTTGAGGCTGACTGTCATCGGCACCGGTACGGCACCGCTGGCGGCGACCATCGGCCGCAGTTCGACCGTGTTGCCGAGGCGGACCGACACGTCCTTCAGCGGGTCATTGGAGAAGATGCGCACCTGCTCCGACCACGGGGCCAGTCCGTTGGCCGGGTTGTAGGTCAACGGCACATCACTGGGCAGGGCACTGCCATCGGCACGCAGCAGCGCCAGGGTCGGGTCGATGTCGGCCCAGATCTTGATGTCGGCCTGGATGGCCTGGGCGGATGTGCTTGCCGCAGCCAGGGCAACGGCGAGGACGGCCGTCCGTAGGGGGGTTCTCATAAGCTGACTCTCCGTGTAATCGATTTGCTGCGTTGATTGATAAACGCAGCACCATCAGCGAAAGCTGGTGGCGATTCGGAGCGTAGGCAGGGTCGCGACGCGTTGGGCTTGAGAATTACTGCAAAGTTGGCCGAGAACGCGCTTATCTGTGCGGATTGTTGCAAAACGCAGCATCCATCCTGCGATCGCCGCCACATTGCCGCTTTCTGCTAGCGCAGCGCACCGTCTTCGTGCAGCTGGAATATCCCGAAAAAAAAACGCCCCGCAGTGCGGGGCGTTTTTGTCGCGGATTACCCGGCCTCAGCCTTCGTAATCACGCACGTCGCTGCCGGTATAGACCTGGCGCGGGCGGCCGATCTTCATTTCCGGATCAACCTGCTGTTCCAGCCAATGCGCGACCCAGCCGGAGGTACGGCCCAGGGCGAACATGACGGTGAACATCTCGGTCGGGATCTGCAGCGCCTTGTAGATGATGCCGCTGTAGAAATCGACGTTCGGGTACAGCTTGCGGGCCACGAAATACTCGTCCTGCAGCGCGGCCTGCTCCAGCTTCACGGCCACGTCGAGCAGCGGATCCTGCACGCCGAGCTGTTCCAGCACCTTGCTGGTCATCACGCCGATGACCTTGGCGCGCGGATCGAAGTTCTTGTAGACGCGGTGACCGAAGCCCATCAGGCGGAAACCGGAGGTCTTGTCCTTGGCCTTCAGCACGGCGGATTCGACGTTGTCGGCGGTGCCGATCTCTTCCAGCATCTTCAGCACGGCTTCGTTGGCACCACCGTGCGCCGGGCCCCACAGCGCGGTCACGCCAGCGGCGACGGACGCGTACGGATTGGCGCCGGTCGAGCCGACCAGACGCACGGTCGAGGTCGAGGCATTCTGCTCGTGGTCGGCGTGCAGGATGAACAGCAGGTCCAGCGCCTTGACCACGTCCTCGTTGAGCTCGTAGCTGCCATCGGCGGCTTCGAAGGTCTGCTTCAGGAAGCGGCTGACGTAGTCCAGCGAGGTATCGGGCGTATTGGCCGGCAGGCCCTTGCCGTGGCGGTAGATCAGTGCCGAAAGCGTGGGCACCTTGGCGATCAGGCGCACGGCGGCCTTGCGGCGCTGCCCGGCGTCGGCCAGGTCCAGGTCCGCGTGGTAGATGCCCGACAGCTGCGCGATGGCCGCAGTCAGGATGGCCATCGGATGGGCATCCTGGGCGAAGCTGCCGATCAGCGTGTTGATCGACGGATCGACATCGGCCTCGGCGGCGAGCTCTTCGTTGAACGCCTTCAGCTGGGCCGCGTCGGGACGCTCGCCGTTGATCAGCAGATAGGCCACTTCGACATAGCTCGACTTCTCCGAGAGCTGCTCGATCGGATAGCCGCGATACAGCAGCACGCCGTTGTCGCCGTCAATGTAGGTGATCGCGGACTTGCAGCTTGCCGTCGCGGTGAAACCGGAATCGTAGGTGAAATACCCCGTTTCCCTGGTCAGCTTCGAAATGTCGACGCAGTCGTTGCCGAGAGTGGGTTTGATGACCGGCAGAACGACCGACTTGCCGTCGGCGTTGAGCGTGACCTGATCAAGATCGGACACTGTGTGCGCTCCTTCATGGGAAGGCGCCTGCCCAAGCGCGTTGGTCAGGCACGTGAATGACGTCCACGACCTGTGCCGCGGATCCCGCCATTATCGCACAGCAGCAATTTCCGAGCGTTATACGGAAGTCGTAGAAACCGTGGTGGGCAGGTGAAACGCTCCGTGCCGCAGCCCGCGCTCCGGGCCCTGAAACGCAGACGGCCGCGCAATGCGCGGCCGTCCTAGCAACATCCGACGCAGACCTCAGCGCTGGTAACGCTTCTGGAACTTGTCGATGCGGCCGGAGGTGTCGATCACCTTGTGCTTGCCCGTGTAGAACGGGTGCGAAGCGGAGGAGATTTCGACCTTCACCAGCGGGTATTCGTTGCCGTCTTCCCAGGCGATCGTTTCCTTGCTGCCCATGGTCGAGCGGGTCAGGATCTTCAGATCGGAGGTAACGTCATGGAAGACGACGTCACGGTACTCGGGATGGATATCGTCCTTCATGGGCGTACACCGTAATTGGAAAGTGGAAAAGTCAAGAGCGGCAGTATAAGGCATGCCGCGAGGCTACGGCAACCCGGTCAGGCCAGGCACCGTTACCGCCACACAGGACGGCGGACTATGCCTGAAGCGCGGCGCGCCCGCAAGCTCAGCCCGCCGCGCCCAGCGCCCGCCGGACCAGCGCCTCGAAGCGCTGCTGATCATAGGCCAGCAGCAGTTCGCAGTTGTCCGGCCGGCCGGTCTGGCGGTTCCAGTCGACCAGGGTGGCCCCGCGGAACCCGCCAGCCAGTTCGATGCCCACCGGCGCGAATGCCACCCGCTGTGCGCCCTCCGGCTCCAGCGCCCAGGCCATCGCCAGCGCATCGGCGGTGAACCAGCGGTCGCCCTTGGCATCTTCGGACAGGCCCCGGGTCTTGCGCGAGATCAGCTCATAGAAGCGCGCGCGCGGGGTATCGGCGGCCAGCCAGTGTTCGGCCTGCGCCAGCGGCAGGCCGTGGGCCACGGTGGCTTCCCAATCCGAGACCCGCAACTGCGGGAAGGCGCTGAACACCACGTGGGCGGCTTCGGGATCGAAGGCGATGTTGAACTCTGCCACCGGCGTGATGTTGCCGTGGCAGGTCAGCGCACCGCCCATCACCACGATGTTGCCGATGCGCCCGGGCAGGGTCGGATCGAGCTTCAGCGCAAGCGCGAGGTTGGTCAGCGGGCCGAGCATGACCAGCATCAGCTCACCGGCGTACTGGTGGGACAAGCGCAGGATCGCCAGGGCCGCGTGCTCGGCCTCGGCCTGGCGGGCGGCCGGCGGCAGCGCCACGTCGCCATAGCCATCGCGGCCATGCACGTGGGCGGCATCCAGGGAGGGATGAATAAGCGGGTCCGGGCTGCCGGCAAACACCGGTACGTCCTCGCGGCCCACCACTTCACAGAGCTTGAGCGCGTTGCGGACGGTGTACGCCAGTCCGACATTGCCAGCCGCGATGGTCAGGGCGACCACGTCATGGCGATCGTCGGCGAAGGCCATCAGCAGGGCCAGTGCATCGTCGACGCCGGGGTCGGTGTCGATCAACAGCGGAATCTTGGAAGTCATCAGTGCCGTCTCTGAGCGGCAACGGAGTGTCGCACCGGGTCGGCTGCAAATACAACCGGTGGCCGCGGGACGGCAACAGCGCCGGGCCCGCGCGCGGCGGTCCTACGCCCCGGCGTACCGCACCGCCGTGCCGATCCAGCGGTCCACCACGCGGTCGGCCAGCGAAGGCGCCTGCTCGAGCAGGCGCTCGGCCAGGGCATGCACGCCCGGCAGCAGGCCCGCGTCACGCGCGAGATCGGCAATGCGGAAGCCGGCCAGTCCGGTCTGCCGCGTACCGAGCAGTTCGCCAGGACCGCGCAGTTCGAGGTCCTTCTCGGCGATCAGGAAGCCATCGTTGGTCTCGCGCAGGGTCTGCAGCCGCTCACGCGCCATCATCGACAGCGGGGCCTGGTACAGCAGCACGCAGCGCGATACCGCCGAGCCACGCCCGACCCGGCCGCGCAGCTGGTGCAGCTGGGCCAGCCCCAGGCGCTCGGCGTTCTCGATCACCATCAGCGAGGCGTTGGGCACGTCCACGCCGACTTCGATCACCGTGGTCGCCACCAGCAGGTCCAGTTGCCCGGCCTTGAACGCGACCATCGTGGCGAGCTTCTCCGCCGCCTTCATGCGTCCGTGCACGAGCCCGACGCGCACGCCCGGCAGCAGGGACTGCAGCGTCTCGAACGCGGTCTGGGCCGGGGTGGCATCAAGCTCTTCGTTTTCTTCGATCAGCGTGCACACCCAATACGCCTGCCGTCCTTCCGCGCAGGCCAGCGCGATGCGTTCGATCAGCTCGCCGCGACGGTCACCGTTGAGCGCCACGGTCTGCACCGGGGTGCGTCCTGGCGGCAGTTCATCGATCGCCGAGACATCCAGATCGGCGTATTCGGACATCGCCAGGGTGCGCGGAATGGGCGTGGCCGTCATGACCAGCTGGTGCGGCACGCTGTGGGCGCCGGCGCCCTTGTCACGCAGCGCCAGGCGCTGGTGCACGCCGAAACGGTGCTGCTCATCGACGATCGCCAGCGCGAGGTCATGGAACACCACGGCGTCCTGCATGAGGGCATGGGTGCCCACCACCACCTGCGCTTCGCCGGTGGCCACCTGCTGGAGCACCTTCGCACGCGCCTTGCCGGTGACCTTGCCGGCCAGCCACGCCACGCGCACGCCGAGCGGTTCCAGCCAGCCACGCAGGTTGTTGAGGTGCTGCTCGGCCAACAGTTCGGTAGGGGCGGCCAGGGCGACCTGCTTGCCCTGCTCCACCGCGAGCATGCCGGCCAGCGCGGCCACCACTGTCTTGCCCGAGCCGACATCGCCCTGCACCAGGCGCAGCATGGGGCTGGGCCGTGCGAGATCGTCGCGGATCTGCTTGAACACGCGCGCCTGTGCGCCGGTGAGGGCGAACGGCAGCGTCTCCAGCAGCGCCCTGGCGAGCCGGCCGGGACCGGCCAGCGGCGGCGCATGGTGGGCCTGCAGGGCGATGCGCTGGCGGCGCAGACTGAGGTGGTGGGCGAGCAGTTCTTCCAGCGCAAGACGACGCTGCGCGGGGTGCGTTCCCGCCGCCAGGGCAGCCAGGTCGGCCTGCGCCGGCGGGCGGTGCACGGTGAGCAGCGCGCTGCGCAGTGACGGCAGCCCGAGGTCGTCCAGCCACCCCGGCGGCAACAGCTCCAGCGCGGCCTCCTCCGGCAGGCGGTCCAGCGCCTGCCCGATCAGCTTGCGCATCGTGGCCGGACCCACCCCTTCCACGGCCGGATAGACCGGGTCCAGGCTTTCGCCGAGCACGGTCTCTTCATGCCGCCCGAGTACCTGGTAACTGGGATGTACGATCTCCAGCCCGTTCTGTCCCGGCTTGGGTGTACCGAAACAGCGCAGGCGATTGCCCACGGCGAACTGGCCGACCTGTTGCTGGCGGAAATGGAAGAAGCGCAGCACCAGCGTGCCGCGCCCCTCGTCTTCGACGGCGACCTTGAGCATGGGGCGATACCGCATGCCCCGCTCCACGGCCGTCACCCGTACCTCCAGCTGGGCCGGTACGCCGGCCCGCAGGTCCTCGATCAGGGTGAGGCGGGTGCGGTCCTCGTACCGCAGGGGCAGGTGCAGCCACAGGTCCTGCAGGGTGGCCAGGCCACGCGCCTGCAGCCTGGCCGCCACGGCCGGCCCCACGCCGACGAGCGTCGCCAGCGGAGTCTCACCGGACGGCGCCAGGGCCGGCGCCGCGACTGCCCTGCGGGCCATGACCGGCTCAGCCGATGACCATGACCGCATCGACTTCGAAGTTGGCACCCTTCGGCAGGCCGGAGACTTCGATGGTGGAACGGGCCGGGAAGGGCGCCGTGAAATAGTCCTGCATGACGGCGTTGACCTTGGCGAACTCGCCCAGGTCGGTCAGGTACAGGCCCAGCCGCACGATCTGGTCGAGCGAGCCACCGGCCTGCTCGGCCACCGCCTTGAGATTGTCGAAGGCGCGACGCGCCTGTGCTTCCACGTCACCCACGCCGACGATTTCGCCGCTGGCCGGATCGAGCGGGATCTGGCCGGAGAAGTACACGGTGCTGCCGGCACGCACGGCCTGCGAGTACGGACCGATGGCGGCCGGTGCCTTTTCGGTGTTGATGATCTGACGGGTCATGCGGTGCTCCGGTATCAGGAAAAACAGAGCACGCATTGTACCGGGCAGGGACCGCGCACTTTTACTTTCTTTCGTCCCATGGCGGTGCCGGAACCTGTCAGCGCGACGGGTGGGAAGGAATGGCGGGACACTGTGAGGCAGGAGCCGAACGACAGCCTGCCTGGAAAGGTTCACGGCGGGCCCCGCCGCCCCTGCCCACCCGTCGCAGCCCCCGCACGCGGCTCAATCCGCCACGCAGGGCCCAGCCTCTCGCCAGGCCGGCTCAGGACAACTGGCGCCGTACCGACTGCACCACCGACAACCGCCGCAGCCGCCGCATCACTTCCGCCAGGTGATTCCGGTCCCGTACCTGCACATTGAACGCCAGCACCGCCGCATTGAAATCGCGATCCAGATAATCCACCCGCTCGATGTTGGAGTGGCTCTGCGCGATCGCCGCGGCCAGCTGTGCCAGCACGCCCGTACCGTTCTCCACTTCGACCACCAGCGAGGTGTCGTAGTCCCCGGACACCGAGGAATCCCACCCGATGGGCACCCAGCGTTCGGGCGACTTGCGCAGCTCGGCCAGGTTCGGGCAATCCATCCGGTGCACCACGATGCCCTTGCCGGCCGTGTGATAGCCCATGATGTCATCGCCCGGAATCGGCTGGCAGCAGTTGGCGAACGTAACCACGCCGCGCTCGCTGCCGTTGATCAGGATCTTCTCCTGCGACTGGCGTGCGCCACCACGCAGGTCGGCATAGGCCATCAATGCCTGCGCTGCCTGGGTCGGCATCCAGTTGCCCAGCGCGACCTCGGCCAGCAACGCCTCCAGGCGCGGATAGCGATGCTCGGCCAGGAAGGCATCCAGGCGGCCCTTCGGCAGCCGCTCCAGCGAGGAATCCATGGCCTCCAGCGCACGGTCGAGCATGCGATGGCCGAGCTGCACGGCATCCTCGTGCTCCAGCTGCTTGAGCTGGTGGCGGATGGCCGTGCGCGCCTTGCTGGTGACCACGAATTCCAGCCACTGCGGCTTGGGCGTGGCCGAGCGCGCGGTGATGATCTCCACCGTCTGCCCGCTCACCAGCTTGGTGCGCAGCGGCACCAGTTTCTTGTCCACGCGCGAAGCCACCGCCGTGTTGCCGACATCGGTATGCACCGCATAGGCGAAGTCCAGCGCGGTGGAGTTGCGCGGCAACGAGGTGATCTTGCCCTTCGGCGTGAACAGGTAGACCTCGTCAGGGAACAGATCCACCTTGACGTTGTCCAGGAACTCAAGCGAAGAGCCCGCCGCACGCTGTGAATCGATCAGCTCGACGATCCACGCATGTGCACGGCTCTGGGCGCTGTTGGGCGCATCGCCGCCGAACTTGTAGGTCCAGTGCGCGGCCACGCCCCGTTCGGCGATCAGGTCCATTTCCTCGGTGCGGATCTGCACCTCGATCGGCGAGCCATACGGCCCGAACAGCACCGTGTGCAGTGACTGGTAGCCATTGGCCTTGGGGATCGCGATGAAATCGCGGAAGCGCCCGTCCAGCGGCTTGAACGCCGCATGCACCGCGCCCAGTGCGTGGTACGCGCTGGGCACGCTGCGCACCACCAGCCGGAAGCCGAACACATCCATGACCTGGTCGAAGGATTTGTTCTCGTCGTGCATCTTGTTGTAGATGCTCCACGGCGTCTTGATGCGGCTGACCAGGCGGTGCTCCAGCCCTTCCTTGGCCAGGCGCTGGCTGAGCTGCACTTCGACCTGCGCCATCGCTTCCCGGCGCACCACCGGCTGGCTGCGGATGTGCTTTTCGATGATCGCGTGGCGCCACGGATACAGCGCCTTGAAGCCCAGGTTCTGCAGCTCGCTCTTGACCAGGCTCATGCCCAGCCGTTGCGCGATCGGCGCATAGATTTCCAGCGTTTCACGCGCGATGCGGCTGCGCGCCTCGCGACTCTGCGCGCCCAGCGTGCGCATGTTGTGCAGCCGGTCGGCGAGCTTGATCATGATCACGCGCAGGTCGCGCGACATGGCCAGCAGCATCTTGCGGAAGCTCTCGGCGGCCGCTTCCTGGCGGTCGCGGAACTTGAGCTTGTCCAGTTTGGTCACGCCGTCGACCAGCTCGGCCACCGCTTCGCCGAACTCGCCGGCCAGCTCCTCCCGGGTCAGCGGCGTGTCTTCGATGGTGTCATGCAGGATCGCGGCGATCAGCGCTTCCGCGTCCAGGCCAAGCTCGGCCAGCACCTGCGCCACGGCCACCGGATGGGTGATGTACGGTTCGCCGGATTTGCGGGTCTGCCCGGCATGCGCGGCCGCACCCACCTCCCACGCCCGGCGCAGCAGGGGAATCTGCTCCGGCGGCAGGTACCGCGCGGCGCGTTCAAGCTGAAGGACGTAGTCGGGTACGCCAACACCGGGGGCGGTGGCTGCCTGGGCAGAAGGACCTGGGTTCATGGCCGAAGCCTATTCCAGCGCGTCGATAACAGCAAACCCTGAATGCGAAACAGCCCGCGCGGGGCGGGCTGTTTCAGGCATGTCCGATGAACGCGTTCGCGTCGATCAATCGTCGTTCTTGGACATGTCTTCGTCGGCGACGACTTCCGCTGCCGCCCATTCCAGCGCTTCGCGTTCGGCACGCTCGCGCTCGGCCTTCTCGACTTCGTCGATCAGCGCGTTGTCGATCCGGCGCGCGGCGATTTCGCGCAGCGCCAGCACGGTGGGCTTGTCTTCGGTCTCGCTGTTGTCCAGCGTGGCCTGGACGCCGTTGGCGAGCTGGCGGGCGCGCTTGGACGCCATCATGACCAGGTCGAAACGGTTGTTCACGACTTCAAGGCAATCTTCTACGGTGATGCGGGCCATACGGGCTCCCGGCGACCGATCGGCCGCTCAGTCGAATGAGGGAAAGGGGACGGAGTGTAAGGGCAAGGGCAGGTAGAACTCAAGCTGAGCCCTGCCCTGCCCTTTTGCAATCAGTCAGTTGCGCCCGCTTCCGGGGTCAACAGGGCCTGGATCAACCCGGCGTGGCGCACCTTCTGCGCCTCGCGCCGCAGACGGCTGGCGGTGAAGATGGCGCACAGTTCATCCACGGCGGTCTCGAAGACTTCGTTGACGATGACGTAGTCGAAATCGTTGAAGTGCAGCATTTCCTCGCGCGCCGCACCGAGCCGCTGGGCGATCACCGCCTCGCTGTCCTGGCCGCGTTTGCGCATGCGGTCCTGCAGCGCCTGCCGGCTCGGCGGCAGGATGAACACCGTCACGGTCCCGGGCACCAGCTGGCGCACCTGCTGCGCACCCTGCCAGTCGATCTCCAGCAGCACGTCCTGGCCGGCCGCCAGCTGCGGCTCCACCGACTGCCGCGCCGTGCCTTTCCAATCCCCGTGGACCCAGGCGTGCTCGAAGAAATCGCCGGCAGCGATCATCTGTTCGAAGGTCTCGGCGCTGACGAAGTGGTAGTGCTCGCCATTGACCTCGCCCGGACGCATCGCGCGCGAGGTGAAGGAAATGGACAGGGCGATCTGCGGATCGCGGGCCAGCGTCGCGTTGACGATGCTGCTCTTGCCGGCCCCGGAGGGCGCAGCGACGATGTACAGCGTGCCACGCGCGGGCGCGGTGGACGGGGTCGGCGGGTTGCTCATTCGATGTTCTGCACCTGTTCGCGGATCTGGTCGATCAGCACTTTCAGCTCCACGGCGGCGCTCGAGGTGCGCGCATCCACCGATTTGGAGCCGAGGGTGTTGGCTTCGCGGTTGAACTCCTGCAGCAGGAAATCGAGGCGCCGGCCCACCGGCTCGCGTTGCTTCAGCACGCGGCGGATCTCGATCACATGGCTGCCCAGGCGGTCCAGTTCCTCGTCCACGTCGAGCTTCTGCAGCCACATCACCAGCTCCTGCTCGGCGCGGCCCGGATCCACCGGATGCGGCAGGTCCGCCAGGCGTGCAGCCAGCTTGGCGCGCTGGCCTTCGCGGATCGCGGGGATCAGCGTGCGCACCTCGGCGGCAATGCGCTCCACGCCGTCCACGCGCTCGCTGATGGCTGCGCCCAGCGCATCGCCCTCACGTTCGCGCGCGGCCACGAACTGGGCCAGCACCTGGTCCAGCAGAGCCAGCGCCTCAAGCTGGAGGGCGGCGGCATCGGTGCCCTCCCCCCGCAGCACGCCCGGCAGCTGCAGCAGATCGGTGAAGCTCACCTGCAGGTTCGGAAAGTCGGACGTCAGCCGGTGCGCAAGCTGGCCGAGCTGGCCCAGCAACGCCTCGTTGACCTGCAGGCTGGCAGCGGACTCCGGCGCGCGCAGGCGCAGCACCAGGTCGACCTTGCCACGGCTCAGCCGCGCCGCGATGCGCTCGCGCAGCTGCGGCTCCAGTGCGCGCAGTTCCTCGGGCAGACGGGTGCCCACTTCGAGGAAACGGTGGTTGACCGAGCGCAGTTCGCAGCCCAGCGTGCCCCACGCGGTGGCGCGCTCGCCGCCGGCCCAGGCAGTCATGCTTCGAATCATGGGGGGTTCCTGATGCTCCCAAAGGGGGAATGGTACCCTAGCGGCCCTGTCCCAGCCTCCCCGCCGGCCCGCATCGGATCCCGGCGAGGGCGCGTTCCCCAAGCTTTCATGGAACCCCACGCATGTCCTTCTCCCGTCCCAGTGGCCGTCAGCCCGACCAGTTGCGCCCGGTCGTCATCCAACGCGGCTTCACCCGCCATGCCGAAGGGTCAGTGCTGGTGTGCTTCGGCGAAACGCGCGTGCTGTGCACCGCCAGCGTGGAAAACCGCGTGCCCGGCTTCCTGCGCGGCAAGGGCGAAGGCTGGGTGACCGCCGAGTACGGCATGCTGCCGCGTGCCACGCATACCCGCAGCGATCGCGAAGCCGCACGAGGCAAGCAGGGGGGCCGCACGCTGGAAATCCAGCGCCTGATCGGCCGCAGCCTGCGCGCCTGCGTGGACCGCAACGCCCTCGGTGAGCGCACCATCACCCTGGACTGCGATGTACTGCAGGCCGACGGCGGTACCCGTACCGCGGCCATCACCGGCGCCTACGTGGCCCTGGCCGATGCGGTGAACCTGCTGATGAAGCGTGGCGACATCAAGCGCAACCCGATCATCGGCGCAGTCGCGGCGGTCTCGGTGGGCGTGTACCGCGGCACCCCGGTGCTGGATCTGGATTACGCCGAAGACAGCGATTGCGATACCGACATGAACGTGGTGATGAACGATGGCGGCGGCTTCATCGAGCTGCAGGGTACCGCCGAAGGCCACGCGTTCCGTCGCGACGAACTGGATGCCCTGCTGGCGCTGGCCGACAAGGGCGTGACCGAACTGCTTGCCGCACAGCAGGCAGCATTGTCCGCATGAGCCGCCGCCTGGCCCTGACCACCTACCTGGTGGACGACTATGGCCGCGCCATACAGTGGTTCACCGGCGTGCTCGGCTTCCACCTGCAGCAGGACATCGACCAGGGCGGTGGCAAGCGCTGGGTGGTCGTCTCGCCCACCGCCGAGGGCGGTGCGGCGCTGCTGCTGGCACGCGCTGGCAGCGATGTGCAGGCGGCACGCGTAGGCGACCAGACCGGCGGCCGCGTGGCCTTCTTCCTGGAAACCGATGATTTCGCCCGTGACCACGCCGCGATGCTGGCTGCCGGCGTGACGTTCCTGGAAGCGCCGCGGGTGGAGCCTTACGCCACCGTGGCGGTGTTCCGCGATCTGTATGGCAACACCTGGGACCTGCTGGAGCCGCGCGCATGAATCAACTCGTTCTGGCCAGCCACAACGCTGGCAAGCTCAAGGAACTGCGGGCCATGCTCGCCGACCTGCCGCTGCAGATCGTCTCGGCCGCCGAGGCGGGCGTGGGCGATGTGCCGGAAACCGGACTGACGTTCGTGGAGAACGCCCTGATCAAGGCGCGCGCCGCGTGCCAGGCCAGCGGCCTGCCTGCCATCGCCGATGATTCCGGCCTGATCGTCGATGCCCTTGGCGGTGCCCCGGGCCTGTACAGCGCGCGCTATGCCGGCAGCCCGACCGACGACGCCGCCAACAATGCCAAGCTGCTGCACGACCTGCGCGATGTGCCGGCCGCGCGGCGCACCGCGCGTTTCTTCGCGGTTATCGTGCTGCTGCGCCATGCCACCGATCCGCAACCGTTGATCTGCGAAGGCCGCTGGGAGGGCGTGATCGTCGACGCGCCACGCGGCAGCAACGGCTTCGGCTACAACCCGGTGTTCCTGGACCCCACGCACGGCCTGACCGCCGCGGAGATGGAACCGGCACTCAAGAACACCCTCAGCCACCGTGCGCTCGCGCTGCAGCAGCTCAAGCAGCAGCTCGCCGCACTCGCGCTGTAACACCGGCCCGCGCTCGCTCGATGTCCACCCTGATCCCGCCTCCGCTGTCGCTGTACGTGCACCTGCCCTGGTGCGTGCGCAAGTGCCCCTACTGCGATTTCAACTCGCACCAGGCCAAGGGCGCGCTGCCGTTCGAGGCCTACATCGATGCCCTGCTGCGCGACCTGGACCAGGACCTGCCGCTGGTATGGGGCCGGGTGGTGCACAGCGTGTTCTTCGGGGGCGGCACGCCCAGCCTGTTCCCGGCCGATGCGATCGCCCGCTTCCTGGACCAGGCCGCCGCGCGGCTGCGCTTCGCGCCCAACGCCGAAATCACCCTGGAGACCAATCCGGGCACGGCCGAACATGGCCGTTTCGACGCGTACCGCGCGGCCGGCGTGAACCGGCTGAGCTTTGGCATCCAGAGTTTCGATGACCAGGCACTCACCCGGCTGGGCCGGATCCACGACAGCGCCGAGGCCGAGCGTGCGGTGAAGATGGCGCAGGACGCCGGTTTCGACAATTTCAACATCGACCTGATGTACGCCCTGCCGGGCCAGACCCTGGCCGGCGCGGAGGCCGATCTGCAGCGCGCGTTCGCCTTGCAGCCGGCCCACCTGTCGCATTACCAGCTCACCCTCGAACCCAATACCGTGTTCTACGCCCGCCCACCGCAGGGCATGCCGGACGAAGACAGCGCGTGGGACATCCAGGAGCACTGCCAGGCGCTGATCGCCGAGGCCGGTTTCCAGCACTACGAAGTCAGCGCCTATGCCCGCCCGGGCCGGCAGAGCGCGCACAACCTCAATTACTGGCGCTTCGGGGATTACCTGGGCATCGGAGCCGGCGCGCACGGCAAGATCAGTTCCGGGGCCGGCCAGCACGTGCAGCGCCGCTGGAAACTCAAGCACCCGCAGACGTACATGGACAGCGCGGGCACAGCGGCCAACCTCGGTGGCGATGAACTGATCGACAGCACCCGCCTGCCCTTCGAGTACATGCTCAACCTGCTGCGCCTGCATGAGGGCTTCACGCTGTCCGACTTCGAGTCCCGTACCGGGCTGGCGCGCAGCGCGATCGCCGCGCCGCTGCGACAGGCGCTTGCGAAGGGGTGGCTGGAACAGGTCGGCGGCGGTCCGGCAGACCCCGCCGGACCGGTGCCCGCCCACGGCGGCGAAGGCCACGACTGCACAGCCACCGGCTGCCACGTGCAGCCGGAGCCGATCCTGCGGCCGACCGAGCTGGGCCGGCGCTTCACCAATGACGTGGTGGAGCTGTTCCTGCCCGGCTAGCGCGGCCGGAGGCGACAGAGTAGATTCCGTGGCCAAGCCAGGGAAAACGGACGCCCTCCACCATGTCACCCGTGCCGCCATCGCTGCCCGAAGACGCCGAACGCTTCGCCGATGTCACCGCACCCCAGCGCGTCAAGGAACTGCTGGGAATGCTGCTGGGCCTGGCCCGGAAGTCGCTGACCGCGCCGCTGACCCTGACCGTCGTGGAGCTGGAACGCGAGCTCATGCGCGAGGCCGAGCGTGCGCGCAACAGCCAGATCCAGGCCGACCTGCTTGCGCAGGCCCGCCAGGTCCACCCGTTCGCGGAGGGTTTCAGCCACCGCTTCCTGGATGAGCTGGTGCACGCCCTGCACGCCCTGTTCGGTGCCGGCGGACTGCCTGCGCCGGCCTTCACCGCGCCGGCCGAACCACCGCGCGAGGCGCTGGCCACGCTGACACTGGTCGATGACATCGACATCGACCGCGACATCGTGCTCAAGGACATCGTCCGCCGCGAGATGCAGCGCTCGGCCAACGCGCTGCAGCTGCTGGGGCAACGCCTGGCCGTGCTGGCGGCGCGCCCTGCGATCGAGCCCGAGCACGTGCCATTCGGCCCGGCCGGGCTGTGCGTTCTGCTGCGTCGCCTGGGCGAACAGGCGGGCCTGGAACTGGACGCGCAGCTGGCGCTGTACCGCAGTTTCGAACGGCAGGTGCTGGAGCGGCTCGGCGAGCTGCTGGAACGCGCCAACCTGCTGCTGGACCATGAGGGCGTGCTGCCCGGCCTGGTGCACACGCCTTACCTGGCCCGCTCGGCCGCGACCCGGCGCATCGTCACCGGGCCGGCGCGCACCGGGGACGCAGCACCTGCACGCCGCACGATCGCCGCACCGCTCACCGCCTGGAACGGCGGCACCACCAACGGATCGTGGTCGGCGATGGTGCAGGAGGTGGTCGGCGGCAGCCATGCAAGCGAGCAGGCCGTGCCCGCCACACTCGATCATGAGGGGCCTGCGCATCCAGGCCCGGCGCCGGACGACCTGCCACCGCCGCTGCCGATGGATCTTGCCGCGCCGGCGATGACGGCCCTGCACCAGCTGCTGGCGGGCGCGCGCGACGGTGGCATCGAGGCGCTGTCCCCTGCGGCCGCAGCGCAGGCCGACGCCTCCACTGCCGCGGCCCCCGCGCTCCTGTCAGCGGCGACCCGCCTACCGGCTGCAGGCCCCCCTTCGTCCCTGCCCGAGCCGCGTGCCACGGAACACCGGGAAGCCGCCCCGGCCGAGCCCCTGCAGGCCATGCCCCGGGCCACGGTGGATGCCATCCTCTCGCAGCTGCAGGCGCGCATCGCGCAGGGCGCGCGGCCGCACAGCATGGCCGATCTGCAGGCTGCACTGCTCGCGCAACTACGGGCCGAACATGGCGAACGGGCCGCGCTGACGGTCAAGGACAACGACACGCTGGAGCTGCTCGGCCTGTTGTTCCAGCAGATCCAGCAGCACACCCGGCCCACGCCGCCGGCGCAGGACCTGGTCGGCCGCCTGCAGGTACCGCTGGTGCGCGCGGCGCTGGCCGACCCGGGCTTCTTCGTCCGCGACGAGCATCCGGCACGCGAGTTCCTCAACACCATCGCCGAGGCGGGCGCGATCTGGCTCGGCGAGGACGATGTGGATCCGCAGCTGACCCAGCGGCTCGGTGCCGCGGTGGATACCGTGGTCGAACAGTTCCACGACGATCCCGCTGTATTCGCTGCGGCCAACGAGCAGGTCCAGGAGCATTTCCGCGCCGCCGTGCACAAGGCGGAGCTGGCCGAACGCCGCCACGTGGAAGCCGCACGTGGCCGCGAGCGGCTGGATTTCGCACGCCAGCAGGCCGGTGCGCTGATCGAAACGGCCTGCCAGGAAGCCGGGCCGCCGCGGTTCGTCCAGGTCCTGCTCAGACAGGCCTGGGCCGATGTGCTCACCCTCACCCAGCTGCGGCATGGCGAAACCTCGCCGCAATGGGAGCAGCGCCTGGCAGAGACCGCACAGATCGCCCAGCTCACGGCGTGCACGCCGGGGACCGACACGCCGGGCACGGCGCTGCTGGGCGCGTCCATCGAAGAAGCGCTGTTGCAGGTCGGTTATCACGGCGAGGAAGCGCAGGCGATCTCCCGGCGATTGTCCAGCCCGGGCGGCGAGGATGACACCAGCTCGCGGACCGAGCTCACCGCGCGCCTCAAATCACGCGCCCGGCTGGGTGGCCCCAGCGAGGGCAGCGAACCGCGCCGCCAGGCGCCGCTGGTGCGCAGCACGGTCGAGGAGGACTGCTATCGCCAGCTGTGCGCGCTGCCCTTCGGTACATGGTTCGAGTTCGTCACCAACCAGCAGGGCGACCTGCGCCGGCAGCGGCTGTCCTGGTACAGCCTGCTCACCGACCATGCCCTGTTCGTCAATGCGCGGGGGCAGAAGGTCGCCGAGCATACGCTGGACGGGCTGGCGCGGCTGATGGCGCATGACCAGGCCCGCATCGTCACCGAGGACAAGGGACGCCTGGTCGACCGGGCATGGCAGGCGACGCTGCGCACGCTGCGCGCGCTCGCCGGAACCTCTGCACAGGAGGTGGCCGCGTGACCGCTCCGCGCGATTCCGCCCCGGCGCCTGCCGAGGCGGCGCCCGATACCCGGCGCGCGCCGCGTCGCCAGGTCGCCGACCGCGTCCCGGTGACCGACCAGATGGTCGGGCAGATCATCGGCCGCCTGGGCAATGTGTCCGAGACCGGCCTGCTGATGCTCGCCTCCGTGCCGCTGTGCGAAGACGCCCTGTACCAGCTGCGCTTCCCGCTGCTGCTCGGCGATGGCCGGCACGCCGAGGTGGACGTGGGCGTGCACCTGCTGTGGACCGAGCCGGCGCATGTCCCCGGACAATCCTGGGCCGGCTTCCGGTTCCTGACCCTGGGACGCGAGCACCGCCAGCTGCTGCGCGAGTGGGTCAGCGAGGACAGTACCTCGACCTGAGCCTGCCTCGCACGTCGCCCTGCGCGCCGGTTCCGGCACAGCAGGGCGCGATGGCTTGCGGCACAATTCGGGGTCTGTCTTTTCCGTGAGCCCACCCGATGATCCAGCACGATCCCGGCGTCCTGTACGCCGACCACTTGGCCGTACTCACACAGCGTGCCGAAACAGCGCTGGCACGCGGCGGCTTCGAGCATCTGGTGGTGCCCAGCGGCACCCTGCATTACCACGTGTTCGACGACCGCGATTATCCGTACGCGGTCAACCCGCAGTTCAAGGCGTGGCTGCCCCTGACCCGCGTGCCCAACAGCTGGCTGGTGTTCACGCCGGGCAAGCGCGTGCAGGTGATCTTCCACCAGCCCTTCGATTACTGGCACGTGGTGCCGGATGCGCCCTCGGGCTGGTGGGTGGACCACGTGGACATCCACATCATCCGCACCCCGGAAGAAGCACTGGCGCTGCTGCCCAAGGACCGCGCGCGCTGCGCGGTACTGGGCGAGGCACAGAGCACCCTCGGCGACTGGGCACCAAACAACCCGGCGGCGGTGGTGAACTACCTCGAGTACCACCGCGCCTTCAAGACGCCCTACGAGATCGCGCTGATGCGCCAGGCGCAGGTCTCGGCCGTGCGTGGCCACCGTGCCGCGGAGGCGGCCTTCCGCAACGGCGCCGATGAGTTCTCCATCCACATGGCGTACTGCGCGGCGGTCGGACAGGACGCCAACGAGCTGCCCTACGGCAACATCGTGGCGCTGAACGAACATGCCGCCGTGCTGCATTACACCGAGCTGGGCCGGCAGGCGCCGCAGCCGCTGCGCAGCTTCCTGATCGATGCCGGCGCCAGCGCGCACGGCTACGCCAGTGACATCACGCGTACCTACGCAGCCGATGGCCACGACGAGTTCGCCGCGATGGTGCAGGCCGTGGACGCGGCCCAGCAGCGCATGTGCGCGGCGGTTCGTCCGGGGTTCGATTACCGCCAGCTGCATATCGACGCGCACCTGTCATTGATGACCGTGCTGAAGGACTTCGGCGTACTGCGCGTGTCGCCGCAGACGGCGCTGGAGACGGGCGTCAGCGCAGCGTTCTTCCCCCATGGCATCGGCCATTCGATCGGACTGCAGGTGCACGACGTGGCCGGTTTCGCCGCCGACGACGCCGGTACACGCATCGAGCGTCCGCAGGGCCACCCCTACCTGCGCCTGACCCGCGTGCTGCAGCCGCGCATGGTGGTGACCATCGAGCCCGGCGTGTACTTCATCGACATGCTGCTGGATGAGGTGAAGCGGGCCGGCCACGCCGAGAGCATCGACTGGAACCGTGTGGACGTCTTCCGTCCCTACGGCGGTATCCGCATCGAGGACGAGGTGGTGTGCACAGACGGTGAACCGGACAACCTGACCCGCCCGGTGTTCGCTGCGGCATGACGACGGCGCCGGGGGATGCCCGGCGCCTTTTCCGTTGACGTCCGGGCCGGGCAGCGCCCGGCGCTAGGCGCCGCGCATGAACGCCTCGATTTCATCCGCGCTGCGTGGCAAGGCGTCGGTCAGTACCTGATGCCCGTCTTCGGTGATCAGGACATCGTCCTCGGTACGGATGCCGATCCCGCGCCAGCGCGGCGCCACCCGGGTGTCGTCTGCCCCGATGTACAGACCCGGTTCGATCGTGAACACCATGCCCGGCTCCAGCAGGCGCGACTCCCCGGCCACCCGGTAGTCGCCGACATCATGCACGTCCAGCCCCAGCCAATGCCCGGTCTTGTGCCGGTAGAAGCGCTGGTACTCGCCCCGGGCGATGTTGTCGTCCACCGTGCCCTGCAGCAGGCCCAGCCGCACCAGCCCTTCGGTCAGCACCCGCACGGCCGCCAGGTGGCCGGCCTCGTAGGGCACGCCCGGCCGCGCCTGCGCCAACGCCGCGGCCTGCGCGGCGCCGACCAGATCGTGCAGGATCCGCTGCTCGGGACTGAACCGGCCGCTGGCCGGGAAGGTCCGGGTGATGTCGCTCGCATAGCCGCGGTACTCGGCCCCGGCGTCGACAAGGACCAGGTCGCCCTCGCCCACCACCGCGTTGTTGTCGCGGTAGTGCAGGATGCAGCCGTTGCGCCCCGCCCCCACGATGCTCGCGTAGGCCGGACAGGCATCGCTGGCCCGGAACACCCGCTCGATCTCGGCCTGCAACGCATACTCGTGCAGCCCTGCGCGCACCGCCCGCATGCCGGCTTCGTGGGCCCGCACGCTGATGTCCGCCGCCTGCTGCATCAGCGCGATTTCCGCCGGTGATTTGAACAACCGCTGCTCGTGCAGCAGGTGCCCCAGCTCAAGGAACTCGTGCGGTGGCTGCGCGCCGTGGCGGACCTGCGAACGCACGCGGTTCACCCATCCGATCAGCTTCAGATCGAACTCGGCATCGCGGCCGAAGTGGTAGTACACCCGCGAACGTCCTTCCAGCAGCCCGGGCAGGATGTCGTCCAGGTCATCGATCGGATAGGCGTCATCGGCACCGAAATCCCGGACCGCGCCCTCCTGCCCGGCGCGCGCACCATCCCAGGCTTCACGCTCGGGGTCGCGCTCGCGGCAGAACAGGATCACCTCGCCGTGGCGACGCCCGGGGATCAGCACCAGCACCGCCTCGGGCTCGGCAAAGCCGGTCAGGTACCAAAAATCGGAATCCTGCCGGTACGGATAGTGCGTATCCAGGCTGCGTACTTTCTCCGAGGCGGCAGGCAGCACCAGGATCGCATCGTCGCCGACCATCTCCATCAGCTGACGGCGGCGGTCGCTGTATTCGGCGGCGCTGATGCCGGTGCGCTGGCCGATGTCCATCAGTTCAGTTTCTGGCGATGGCGCGCGGCCATCACGCAGTCGCCATGCAGCAGCAGCACCGCCACGCGGATGAACTCCTCGATCTCGGCCAGCGCTTCATCATCGCCTTCGCCATCGCTGTCGAAGTCGTCACTGGAAGCACTGGCCAGGCTGGCCAGGTCGCGCAGGGCCTCATCGCCTTCTTCGGACAGCGCCGGGCGGCGCGCACCCGAGCCCAGGCCGAAGCCGCCGAGGAACGCGCGCGCCCAGGTGAACAGGGCATCGGCGCGCTGCTCGACCTGATCGCTGTCGGAGAGCAGCAGTTCGAAGCCGAAATCACGGTCTTCCAGCTGGGTCACCGTGGCTTCCACCAGCTGCGCCAGAGCGCTGCCCTGGGCTACCGGCGCCAGCGCGTCGTCGGCCAGCACGCGCGCCGGCCAGTCGTTGCCTGGGGCGCCGCCCGCCGCCAGCCAGCCACACAGGCCGCCATGCAGTTCAGCGGCGCTGGCGCCCAGGCCGAGGGCCTGGCTGGCACGGTTCACGTCGTCAACGGAAGGAAGTTCGGTCATCATGCGGCTCGTCTGGGACTCGTCAGGAAACAAGGTAGGCGCCGCCCGTACGGTGACGCCGATGGACTAGTTTAGAACGCCGTGCGCTCCTCGGCAGCCGCCGCGTGGCGCTTGACCGTCACCATCACCCCTGAGACTCTTGCCGCCATGGATCCCGCCAGCCCTTTCGACCAGTTGCAGGCCTTTGCCGCCCGGGTGGACGCGCTGCTTGAGCGCAACCAGCGGCTGGCCGAGGAAAACCGCAGTCTGCGCCAGGCGCAGGACCAGCTGGTGACCGAACGTTCGATGCTGCTGTCCAAGAACGAACAGGCACGCTCGCGGGTGGAAGCGATGATCACCCGCCTCAAATCGCTGGAGCAGCACACATGAGTGGCGCCGAACCGGTCAACGTCAAGATCCTCGATCGCGATTACACCGTCGGCGTGGGGTCTGAGGAACGCGAAAGCCTCATGGCCGCCGCACGGCTGCTGGATGCGAAGATGCGCGAGATCCGCGGCAGCAACCGCATGGCGGCCGTTGACCGCGTGGCCGTGCTCGCGGCCTTGAACCTGGCGCATGAACTGCAGCAGCTGCGCGATGAGAATGCACGCCAGGCCGTGGCCCTGCAGCAGACGTTGGCCGATCTCAATCGCCGCCTGGATCGCGCCATCGACGCCTGATGGACGGAAGGCGGGCGTGCATCTCACGCGCTGCTGATGCGGTGTTCATGGCCGCTTCCATGAATGGCCGCGCATGCTGAATTTCCCTGCAATGCAGCCGACGGACGGACTATCGCGCGGCGTGTGCACCGCTATACTGTCCCTGCGTTCTCTGCGGTACACGACGGCATGTGCAAACATTCGCCTTGTCCCTTAAGAACGACACCGGGAGCGCGACGGCGCCGGGAGTGCAGGTCCGCCTTGCAGCGGGAAGCCCGATGGTTCCCCAGCGTTCCCACTTGAGCCCCTGGGTTCAAGGTCGTTTCGCATGCATCGTCATTGCGGAGAATGCAGTTCGTACAAAGGCGGCGTCTTCGGATGCCGCCTTTGTCTTTTCCGCGGCAGGTCGCGGCACAATGGCAACCCCGCTGCCTGTCGAGCCCGAACCGCCGATGACCGATCCCAGCCGCGCCGCCCGGGGTGACCTGCGCGCCACCCTGCGCCAGGCCCGTCGCGCACTTCCGGCCGCTGCCCGCATCGATGCCGCCGATCGCCTTGCCCACAACCTGCTGTCGCTGCCCTTCGCGCCGGCACGCGGCCATGTGGCCGGCTACTGGGCCATGGATGGCGAGATCGCCCTGCACCGCTGGCAGCTCACCCTGCCCGAGGCCGTTACTTACTGCCTTCCGGTGCTGCAGGGGGACGTCCTGCGCTTCGCGCCGTGGCGCCCGGGGCAGCCGCTGCGGCAGAACCGTTTCGGCATTCCGGAGCCGGACCTGGACCCGGACGCGATGCTGCCCGCCCACGCCATGGACCTGGTGGTGACACCACTGGTCGGCTTCGACGCGCGCTGCGCGCGGCTCGGCATGGGAGGCGGCTGGTATGATCGCAGCTTCGCTTTCCGGCAGGATCGCCCCGCCCCGCCCTGGCTGGTCGGCGCCGCGTTCGCCGTGCAGCAGGTCGAGGCAGTGCCGCTGGCGTCCTGGGACGTGGGGGTCGACGCGATCTGCACCGAAGCGAGCACCTTCCTTCCCACCTCCGTGACCGCATGACCGCCCGCAAGCGCTACTGGCTGATGAAGTCCGAACCGGACGCGTTCTCCATCGATGATCTCGAACGGGTCGGCACCGAGCCCTGGAACGGCGTCCGCAACTACCAGGCGCGCAACTTCATGCGCGATGGCATGCAGGTCGGCGACGGCATCCTGTTCTATCACTCCAACACCAAGGTCCCCGGCATCGTCGGCCTCGCCACGGTGGCCAGCAGCGCCTACCCCGACGACACCCAGTTCGATCCGGAGTCCGATTACTACGACCCGAAAAGCACGCGCGAGCAACCGCGCTGGATGCTGGTGGACGTGGCCTTCGAGCGCAGGCTGCCGCACGTGATCCCTCTGGAAGCGATCAAGCAGCATGCCGAGGCGCTTGGCGAAGGATTCCCGCTGGTGGCCAAGGGCAACCGGCTCTCGGTGTTTCCGGTGACCGCCGCGCAGTGGAAGCTGCTGCTCGCGCTGGAACGGACGTCCTCCAAGTAACCCAACCCCGCGAGACCCCCATGTCCGAAGCCAAGCGCCTGGCCGCCGAAAAAGCCATCGAATACGTCGAAGACGGCATGATCGTCGGAGTCGGCACCGGTTCCACCGTCGCCTACTTCATCGATGCCCTTGCCCGCATCCAGCACCGCATCAAGGGCACGGTCTCCAGTTCCGAGCAGAGCACCGCCCAGCTGCGCGGTCATGGCATCGAGGTCATGGAACTCAACCATACCGGCGCGCTGTCGCTGTACGTGGACGGCGCCGACGAATGCGATCCGGGCAAGTGCCTGATCAAGGGCGGTGGCGCGGCGCTGACCCGCGAGAAGATCATCGCCGAGGCCAGCGAGCGCTTCATCTGCATCGTTGATCCGAGCAAGCAGGTGCCGGTGCTGGGCCGCTTCCCGCTGCCGGTGGAAGTGATCCCGATGGCCCGCAGCCTGGTCGCGCGCCGCATCCGTGACATGACCGGCGGCCAGCCGGCGTGGCGCGAGGGCGTGGTGACCGACAACGGCAACCAGATCCTCGACATCCACAACCTGCAGATCACCGACCCGGCTGCGCTGGAGCGCGAGCTCAACCAGCTGCCCGGCGTGGTGTGCGTGGGCCTGTTCGCACGCCGTCGCGCCGACGTGGTGATCGTCGGCGGGCAACCCCCGATCGTCCTCTGACCCCTGCCCGCCAAGGAAACGACCATGCGCCTGCGCGCCCTGATCCTGCTGCCCCTGCTCCTTCTCGCCGGCTGTGCCACCGGTGCCGCCAATCACTGGGTGGAACTCCAGGGAACGCGTTACAAGGTGGAACTGGCGCTCGACTTCGATGCACGCGAGCGCGGACTGATGTTCCGCGACAGCCTGCCCGAAGACCACGGCATGCTCTTCATCCATGACGAGGAGGCGATGCAGGCGTACTGGATGAGGAACACCCGGATCGGGCTGGACATCCTGTATTTCGACAACGCCCGCCGGCTGGTGAGCCAGCAGCGCGATGTTCCGCCGTGCTCGGCCGGTTACCGGTGCCCGCCCTACCCGAGCACCGGCCCGGCGCGCTACGTGCTCGAACTCAATGCGGGCCAGGCCGAGAAGCTGGACCTGAAGGACGGCGCGGAATTGACGTTCGGCCCGGGCATTCCCACGCCCTGATCCCCCTGCGCAGGCGCCGGGTGTCGTCGCGCAGCGGTACCCGCCCGGCTGTGCGCACGCCGCCGTCGTCACACCACGTCGCTTGAAACCCCGCAGGTTTGTCGCCAGTCTGTGGTCATGCAAGCGCGCATGACATTGCCGGACTGGGACACGCTCGCCGACACCGATGACGAGGCGCTGCCGCTGCTGGCCACCGCGCTGCTGATCGCGCGCGATGAATACCCCGGACTGGATCCGGCACGCTGCGACGACACCGTGCAGACCCACGTCGAGCACCTGCGCACCGAGATCGCGACCCTGCCCGGTGACGCGCAGAAAATGGCGGCCATCAACCGTCACCTGTTCGACGAAATCGGCTACAGCGGCGACCACGACGCGTATTACGACCCCCGCAACAGTTACCTCAACGACGTGCTGGAGCGCCGCCGCGGCAACCCGGTCTCGCTCGCGCTGGTACAGATGGAGGTCGCCCGGCGGCTGGGCGTTGCGCTGGATGGCGTGTCTTTCCCCGGCCACTTCCTGGTACGCCTGCCCCTCGACGATGGCCTGCTGGTGATGGACCCGTTCAACGGTGGACGGCCCCTGGGCGTGGACGAACTGCGCGAGCGGGCACGCGCGCACCTCGGTGGCCAGGCCCCGGATGACAGCGTGCTGGCGCAGATCCTGGACCCCGCCCCGGCCCGCGCCATCCTGATGCGCGTGCTGCGCAACCTGCACGGGGTGTACGCCGAAGCCGAACAGTGGGATCGTGCCGCACGCAGTGCCGACCGCGTGCTCAAGCTCGCACCGGACGACCAGGATGCTCTGCGCGACCGCGGCCTGGCGTATCTGCGGCTGGACCACCTGCGCGGTGCCCGCGAGGATCTGGCGCGCTATGTACAACGCCATCCTGCTGCGCCCGACGCGCAGTGGGTACGCGAACAACTGGTGGACATCGGCGCGCCGCCCGCCCGGCTGCACTGAACGGCCGCTGCGACCGAGGTGGTCGCCAATGCGCCGGGCGTTGGATAATGAGGCCTCCGCGCGTCCCGAGGGCCGCGCTGCACCGCCTCCTCCGCCTCCGGTAGCCCGCCATGCGTCCTGTTGCTCCAGAATCGGTGGCCTGCCCACCGGCACGTCCGCGCGGCGTGTACCTCATCACCCCGGACGAGCCCGACACGGCCCGCCTGCTGCGCCAGACGGCGCCCCTGCTGGCTGGCGGGGTGCAGTGGCTGCAGTACCGCAACAAGGCCGCCACGCCCGCGCTCCGGCGGCAGCAGGCCGATGCCCTGCGCAGCCTCTGCGCCAGCGCGGGCGTGGCCTTGATCATCAACGATGATGTCGAGCTGGCCGATGCACTCGGCGCGGCCGGCGTGCACCTCGGCGAGGACGACGGCGGGATCGCGGCGGCACGCGCGCGGCTGGGGCCTGACGCCCTCATCGGTGCCTCCTGCTACGACGAGCTCGCCCGGGCCGAACGTGCGGTCGCTGCGGGCGCCAGCTACGTGGCCTTCGGCGCCTTCTTCGCCAGCCGCTCCAAGCACACCACGCGCCGCGCGCACCCGGACCTGCTCCGGCACAGCGCGGCGCTGGGTGTGCCGCGGGTGGCCATCGGTGGCCTCACGCCGGACAACGCCCGCCCGCTGGTTGAAGCGGGCGCCGATCTCATCGCAGTGATCAGTGGCATCTACCAGGCCACTGATCCCCAGGCGGCACTGCGCGCCTATCTTGCCTGTTTCAAGGACCTTGCCGAATGAACCACGATACCTCCCACGCCCTGTTCGCCCGCGCCCAGCGCCTGCTGCCCGGTGGCGTCAATTCCCCCGTGCGCGCGTTCCGCTCGGTGGGCGGCGAGCCGTTCTTCGTCGAGCGCGCCGACGGCGCCTACCTGTACGACGTGGACGGCAACCGCTACATCGACTACGTCGGCTCCTGGGGTCCGATGATCGTCGGCCACAACCATCCGGCCGTGCGCCAGGCGGTCAAGCACGCCGCCGACAGTGGCCTGTCCTTCGGCGCACCGTGCGCGGCCGAGGTCACCATGGCCGAAACACTGACCCGCCTGGTGCCTTCGTGCGAGATGGTGCGCATGGTGAACTCCGGTACCGAGGCCACGCTGTCGGCGATCCGCCTGGCGCGTGGCGCGACCGGACGCAGCTGCATCGTGAAGTTCGAGGGCTGCTACCACGGCCACGGCGACTCGTTCCTGGTGAAGGCCGGCAGTGGCATGTTGACGCTGGGCGTGCCGACCTCGCCGGGCGTGCCGGCCGGTCTGAGCGAGCTGACCCTGACCCTGCCCTACAACGACTTCGACGCGGCCACGGCGCTGTTCGAAACGCAGGGGGAACACATCGCCGGGCTGATCATCGAGCCGGTGGTGGGCAACGCCAACTGCATCCCGCCACGGGAGGGCTACCTGCAGCACCTGCGCGAGCTGTGCACGCGCTTTGGCACCGTGCTGATCTTCGATGAAGTGATGACCGGTTTCCGCGTGGCCCTCGGCGGTGCGCAGGCCCACTACGGCATCACCCCGGACCTGACCACCTTCGGCAAGATCATCGGCGGCGGCATGCCGGTGGGCGCCTACGGCGGCCGTCGCGATCTCATGGAGCAGATCTCGCCGTCCGGGCCGATCTACCAGGCCGGCACGCTGAGCGGCAATCCGGTGGCGATGGCGGCCGGGCTGGCCATGCTGGAACTGGTGCAGGCACCGGGCTTCCACGCCGAGCTGTCCGCCCGCGCCGCGCGCCTGTGCAGGGGGCTGGAAGAAGCCGCCGCCGAGGCGGGGGTGAGCGTCACCACCACCCAGGTCGGTGCCATGTTCGGCCTGTTCTTCACCGACCAGAAGGTGGAGACCTACGCACAGGCGATCGCCTGTGACATCCCCGCGTTCAACCGCTTCTTCCACGCCATGCTCGAGCAGGGCGTGTTCCTGGCACCGTCCGCCTATGAAGCCGGTTTCCTCTCCAGTGCCCACGATGATGCCGTGATCGAGGCCACGCTCGCCGCCGCCCGCATCGCCTTCAGGGCCTGACGATGAGCTTGCCCTTCATCATGGCGAAGTGGCCGGGGAACGAGCAGAAGAAGGTGTAGTCGCCGCCCTTCTGCAGGCCCTGGGTGGAGAAACGGACGCGGGTGGTTTCCCCACCACCGATGACCTTCGTGTGTGCCAGCACGCGGGGGTCGTTCCTGGGCAGGTAACTGTCGGCCAGCGTGCCGCGCATGCCGGCCATGGCCACGGGCTGGTAGTCGGCCGTCTTCGTCAGCACCCAGTTGTGCCCCATCGCCGTGGCGGCCAGCCGGCCGGTATGGCGCAGGGTCAGGTCAACCTGCGTGCAGTCAGCCGCAACCAGGATTTCCTTGCTGGAGAAAGTCATCTGATCGGTGCTGTCGATGCTGACCGCACATACCCTGGCCATCGCCGGGGATGCCAGCAGCAGCGCCGCCACACCCGCGAATCCTGCCCATTTCCTGCGCATTGCGTGCTCCACCACGAGTTGATTCCCTATTGTAGGCAACGCGACGTGGTGGACCCTGCGACGCGCTGTCGCACGCCGATGGTCAGCGCCCTGTCACCTGCGGCATGCTGCGTGGATGAGTCCGATGATCGAGCTGCTGTTGCTGGATGTGGATGGCGTGCTGCTGGAGTACCAGCGTGCCGTGCGCCTGCGATACCTGGCTGACGCCCTGCGGCGTCCCGTCGCACAGATCGAACAGGCCTTGTCCGGGACCGGCCTGGACCGCGCCTACGCCAGCGGGGCGATCGACACGGCGGGCTATCTGCATGCGCTGTCTTGCCAGCTGCAGGTGACCGTGGACGAGGCCACCTGGGTGGAGGCACGCGTGGCTGCCTCAGGCCCGCGGCCCGCGGTGATCCAGCGCCTGCTGGAGCTGCCCACCGCGCTGCGCATCGCCGTGCTCACCAACAACGGCCCGCTGATGGCGGCGGTGATCATGCGGCAACTGCCGGCGTTGGCACCGCGGCTGCGCGGCAATCTGCTGTGCAGTGGCAGCCTGGGCGCGCGCAAACCGGACCCGGCGGTGTTCACCCGGGCGCTGCAGCGGCTGCACGCCACCGCCCAGCGCACGCTGTTCGTCGATGATCTGTTCGTCAACGTGCGCGGCGCGCGCCAGGCGGGCCTGCATGCCGACACCGTGCACGACGCGCGCAGCCTGGGCCGCGTGCTGCGGCGTTACCTGCCCGGCTGAACGACCGTGCAGGCACGCGTTGCCAGTGCCCGCTCAGCGCGTGGCGATGTAGGCGGCGACCGCCGCGTGCAGGCGCTTGAGGCCTTCGGCGACTTCTTCATCGGTGATGTTCAGCGCCGGCACGAAGCGCAGCACGTCAGGCCCTGCCTGCAGGGTCAGCAGGCCCTGCGCGGCGGCATGGTCCAGCAGCGCCCCGGCCTGACCGGCGTGCTCAGGAGTGAGCACCGCACCGAGCATCAGGCCACGCCCGCGCACCTGGCTGAACACGTTGAAGGCCGCGTTGATGCGCGCGAAGCCCTCGCGCAGCGCATGCGACTGGCGGCTGACATTGCGCGCGATGCCGTCCGAGGACAGCTTGCGCAGCGCCACGCGCGCCACCGCCGCAGCCAGCGGATTGCCGCCGAACGTGGAGCCGTGGGCGCCGAACTGCATGGCCTGGGCGACCTTCGGGCCGGCCAGCATCGCCCCGATCGGGAAACCGCCGCCGAGTGCTTTGGCCAAGGTCACGATGTCCGGCACCACGCTGTCCTGCCAATGCGCGAACAGGGTGCCGGTGCGGCCCATGCCGACCTGGATCTCGTCCAGTACCAGCAGCGCGTCGTGCTGGTCGCACAGCGCGCGCACGTGCTGCAGGAAACCGGGGTTGGCCGGCATGACGCCACCCTCGCCCTG
Source organism: Xanthomonas sp. 60 (assembly GCF_011761925.1). NCBI lineage: Bacteria > Pseudomonadati > Pseudomonadota > Gammaproteobacteria > Lysobacterales > Lysobacteraceae > Xanthomonas > Xanthomonas sp. 60. Next base: position 610,056 of record NZ_JAASQW010000002.1, read on the forward strand.
CACCGGCTCGAGCATCACCGCAGCAACGTCACCGGCGGCCATCGCGGTTTCCAGCTGCACCGCGTCGTTGAAATCCACGTAGCGGAAACCGCCCGGCAGGGGCTCATAGCCTTCCTGGTACTTCGGCTGCGCGGTGGCCGTCACCGTGGCCAGCGTGCGCCCATGGAAGCTGCCGCGGAAGGTCACGATCACGCGCTTGTCCGGCGCACGGCCCTGGCCGGCGGCCCACTTGCGCACCAGCTTGATCGCCACTTCATTGGCTTCGGCGCCCGAGTTGCACAGGAACACGCGCTCGGCGAAGCGGCTGGCGGTCACCAGCTCCTCGGCCAGACGCAGCGGCGGCTCGCTGTAGAACACGTTGCTGGTGTGCCAGAGCCGGCCGGCCTGGTCGACCAGCGCAGCCACCAGGTCCGGATCGTTGTGGCCCAGGCCGCACACCGCGATGCCTGCGGCCAGGTCAATGAATTCACGACCCTGGGTGTCCCACACGCGGGCCCCCTGGCCGCGCTCCAGCACGACCTGGCGCGGCTTGTACACCGGCAGGTAATAGTTGGAGAGCGAAATCAGCGGATCGGTAGCGGCGGTCATGGCAGGGGCGGGTCGTCGGGACGGGCGTCGGGAGTCGCCATTCTCGCCCCCTGCTGCCTGCGGCACAATGCGCACCATGCGCGTCCTCACCACCCCCCAGCTCAATCCCGCCACCGAAACCGGATGGCGCCGTCGTTGGTTCGACATCATCTACCGGCACGACACGGGGCCGTCGCGGAACTTCGACCTGCTGCTGGTGGTGGCGATCCTCGCCAGCGTGGCCGTGGTGATGCTGGACAGTGTCCAGCACCTGCATGCGCGGTGGGCGCACGTGCTGTATCCAGTGGAGTGGCTGTTCACCGTGGTGTTCACGCTGGAATACGTGATGCGCCTGGTGGTAGTGCGGCGCCCGCTGCGCTATGCGGTGAGCGTCTGGGGCATCATCGACCTGCTGTCCATCCTGCCGGCCTACCTCTCGCTGTTCATCCCCGGCGCGCAGAGCCTGCTGGTGGTGCGCGCCCTGCGCATCCTGCGGGTGTTCCGCATCCTCAAGCTCACCCGCTACGTGGAAGAGAGCGGCGTGCTGATGACCGCGCTGTGGCGCAGCCGCCGCAAGATCCTGCTGTTCCTGTTCACCGTCATCACCATCACCATCATCGCCGGTGCGCTGATGTACCTGGTGGAAGGACCGAACCACGGCTTCACCAGCATTCCCAGCGCGATGTACTGGGCGGTGGTGACGATGGCCACCGTCGGCTTCGGCGACATCGTGCCGCAGACCGCTGCCGGCCGCCTGGTCACCTCGGTGCTGATCCTGATCGGCTACAGCATCATCGCCGTGCCCACCGGTGTGTACTCGGCCGAACTGGCCAGCACGCTGCGCCAGACCGAGGCCGCCCAGCGCGATGGGCGTGGCTGCCCGCGCTGCGGCCTGGAAGGCCACGAGACCGACGCCCGGTACTGCCGGCAGTGCGGTGAACTGATGCCGACGCCCTTCAGCTGCTGAGCGGCGACGGCGGTCCGTGGAGGACCGCCGTGCCGCCCGCCGCGATGGACGTCAGCGCGTCATGCGGTTGCTCATGTCGACCAGGTCGTTGTACTTGTCCAGCAGCGCCGGACGCGTCCCGGAGGGCGCCATGCCACCGCCCTCGAGCAGGATCTGGTCACTGCGGCTGAGCGGTGCGTTGGCCTGCACGCGTTCGATCCGTCGACCGGCTTCGCGCGCCAGTCCATCCGCCGAGCGCTGCATGTGCCCCCACATCGCATCGCCATCGCCCGCCTTGGCCTTCTGCGCCTCTTCCAGCACCGCCTGGAAACGGGCCAGGCGTTCGCGCGCCACCGCCAGGTCCGGCGCATCGTGGTTCAGTGCGCTGACCAGGTCCTTGCCGTCGCCCAGGATGCGCAGGTGGAAATACGCCGCGCTGCGGCCTTCGTCCTTTTCGATCTCCGCCAGCTGCGCGGCGCGGCGCTGCTCCTCGTTCTTTTCCAGCGCCACGTCCATCGCTTCGCTGGCCTGGAAGAATTCGGCATAGGCGGACATCAGCGGCGCATGGCGCTGTTTCATGCCTTCGCCGCCATCGCGCCGGTAATCCTCGCGGTCGTAATAGCGCGCCGCATCCTCGATCCGCTCGTACAGCGCCTTGAACCGGGCCTGATAAGCGCGCGCGGCAGGATCGATCGCGGCGTTGACCGGCGTCTGTGCCAGCGCAGCGGTCATCGGCTCACCGCAGGCTTCCACGCGGTGCGACAGCACCGTGCCGGGGCCGCGCACGGTGGTTTCCTTGCCGGTGGGGCCGGCTTCCGGATCCCTGATCCAGGAAACGTACTGCTGGAAGCTCTCCTGCACCGGCTGTTCCACGCCGTTGAAGCAGGCGATGTAGGCGTTGATCTTGTCCGCGCCCTCCACCGCCAGGGCGCTGCCCCCATCGCGCTGGCAGCCGGACAGCGTGACAAGCAGGCCAAGGGCCGCCACCAGGGGCGCCCGGCGGAGACGGAAATCGCGGCGTAGGGACATGGCCCACTTCCTTGTTGAAAACGTTTACGGGCGCGCACCATACCAGACACGTGCGTGAAGTCCCGGTGCCCCAGGGCGGTGGCCGCGGTCGCCGCTCAGTCCAGGAACAGGTCCGGCAGCAGCGCCTGCGAGGGGTCCACCGCATAGCCGGACAGGTCCTCGATGCCCGCTTCCGCCAGCACCTGGTCATCGATCAGGAAGTGCCCATGGAAGCCGGCGGCGTCCCGCACGAGGACGGCATGGGCCGCGTCGGCCATGATCCGGGGCGTGCGGCAGGCGGCGGCCTGCACGCCGGGAATCATGTTGATGGCATCGGTGGCGATGACCGTGCGCGGCCATAGTGCGTTGATCGCAACGCCCTGTGGCCCGAACTCCGCTGCCAGGCCCAGGCTGACCAGGCTCATGCCCATCTTGGCCAGGGTGTAGCCGGTGTGCGGCCCCCACCATTTCGGGTCCAGCGTGGGCGGTGGCGCCAGGGTGAGCACGTGGGGGTTGGGCGCGCGCAGCAGATGCGGCAGGCACGCCTGCGTGCACAGGAAGGTGGCGCGCGCGTTGACCTGCTGCATCAGGTCGAAACGCTTCATCGGCGTATCCAGTGCGCCGCGCAGCCAGATCGCGCTGGCATTGTTGACCAGGATGTCGATGCCACCGAAGGTGTCCACCGCCGCCGCCACGGCGGCCTGCACCTGCAGTTCGTCGCGGACATCGCATTTCAGCGCCAGCGCCTGGCCGCCCGCGGCGGTGACCTGTTCGGCGGCGCTGTGGATGGTCCCGGGCAACTTCGGATTGGCCACCGCCGAGCGCGCGGCGATGGCGACGTTGGCGCCGTCACGCGCCGCGCGCAGCGCGATGGCCAGGCCGATCCCACGCGAGGCACCGGTGATGAAAAGGGTCTTGCCCTGCAGACTGGCCATGCACGTCCTCGGTTCGAAACGGGAGGGAAACCATTATGGCCGACGTGGCCTGCCCGCCCCGCCGGTGCGCGTGCTCAGGCCTTCGGCCCCTGGCCCTCGTTGTCTTCCCAGTGCAGGATGCGCCGGGTGACGAAGCGGTAGACCGGCTTGCCCGTCGCGAACCAGAGCTCGCGTACCCACGAGGTGCGCTTGAGCAGGCGTTTTTCCACCGGCGTCAACGCGGCGCGGCAGTACATGCGCTTGTGCTTGAGCAGGTGGCGCAGGTCTTCGCGCGCAAGCAGGCGCATCCATCGCGAGCGCGGCCGACCGATCACCGCCAGCTGGAAATCGATCAGCGCCGGGCGACCGTCCTCGGTCACCACCCAGTTGGCTTCCTTGGCCAGATCGTTGTGCGCTACGCCGTTGCGGTGCAGCTGCTGCAGCAGCCTGCGTGCGGCCCGGAACCAGCGCACATCGTCGCGCGGCGGACGCAGGTGCATCGCATCGCCGGCCATGAAGCTGCGGTCCAGCCAGCGCCCGTTCCACGACAGCAACCGGGGCACGTCGGCCATGCCCTGCAGGTGCGCCAACGCGCGCGCCTCGCGACGCGCCAGCCACCACGCCGGTACGCGCAGCCACCATGGCGTGGCGCCCAGGTCACGGCGCACGAAGCGATGATCCCCCTGCTCCACGAGAAGGATGCGACCGAAGCTGTCGGCCTTGAGTGCGCGCGATGCCGTGTTCGATGAACTGCCCATGGCGCATTCTAGGCGATCGGCGGCGCGTCCTGCGGCCGGCTGCCCGTCAGCAGCGCGCCGTTATACTCGCTCGATGGACTCTTCTTGGATCGACGCCACGCTTGCGTGGATTTCGGCTCACCCCGTGCTGGCGGGGGCCGTCATCTTCCTCATCGCTTTCTGCGATGCGGTCATCATTCTCGGCGCCATCGTGCCCGCCCTGCCGCTGTTGTTCGCGGTGGGTGTCTTCATCGGCCTCGGGCAGATCTCCGGCCCCTATGCCGTGGCCTGCGCGGCACTGGGCGCGTTCGCCGGCGATGGCATCAGTTACTGGATCGGCCGGCGCTGGGGCGACCGTCTGCGGGGCGTGTGGCCGTTCAGCCGCTTTCCGCAGCTGCTGGACCGCGGCGAGAACCTGTTCCGCCGCAACGCCTTCAAAAGCATCCTGATCGCGCGCTACGTCGGCGCCATCCGTCCGTTCGTGCCGGCCATCGCCGGCATGATGCACATGCGCGTGAGCCGTTATGTGCAGGCCAGCGGCATCGCCTGCCTGTCCTGGGCGGTGCTGTTCCTGGCACCGGGCTGGGTGCTCGGCGAAGCCTATGACGCCGTGGCCGCGGTGGCGGGTCGGCTGGTGGTCGTGCTCGGCCTGCTCGGGGTGATCCTCGGGCTGGTCTGGGCCATCGTGCTGTACGGCTACCGCTGGTCCGCCGCGCGCATGGACAGCTGGCTGGCGCGCCTGCTCGCGTGGTCACAGCGGCATCCCACGCTGGGGCGTTATTCGGTTTCCGTGTTCGATCCGCAGCGGCGCGAATCGGTGCCCCTGGCGATGCTCGCTGTGATGCTCCTGCTGCTGGGCTGGGCCGGCTTTGCGCTGCTGATGGTGGTGGTTGCCCACGGCAAGCCCCTGAGCGTGGACCTGTGGGTGCACCAGGCCATGCTGGCGCTGCGCAATCCGCTGGCCGACCATCCCATGGCCGCGCTGGCCTCGCTGGGTGCCTGGCAGGTGCTGCTGCCGGCCACGGCCGCCGGCATGGGGTACCTGCTGTGGCGCCGGCGCTGGATGGCGGCCGCGCACTGGCTGGCCGCCCTCGCCTTCGGTCTGGCGCTGACGCTCCTGCTGGGGGCCACCGTGGACGTGGTGCGTCCGCCGGATGCCAGCAGCGGCTTCGGCTTCCCTTCGGTCTCGGTCACGATGGCCACCATCACCTTCGGCTTCTTCGCCGTGCTGATCGCGCGCGAGCTGCCAGGGCGTACGCGGGTATGGCCGTACCTGCTGTCCGGTGGGGTGGTCAGCCTGATCGGTTTTTCGCGCCTCTACCTCGGCGCGCACTGGCTGAGCGATGTCATCGGCGGAATGCTGTTCGGCACGTTCTGGTTGCTGGTGCTGGGCATCGCCTACCGCCGCCGCTTCAACCGCTCGTTCTGGGTCAAACCGGTGGCCTGGCTGTTCTACGGCACCTTTGCCGCTGCCGCGCTGTGGTACGCGCCGCGCAACATCGCGGTGAAGCTGGAGCGCTTTGAACCCGTGCAGGCCGCCCCCCGGGTGATCGATGCCACGCGCTGGTGGCAGCACGACTGGCAGACCCTGCCCGGACGCCGCAACGAGTTCGACGATGACCTGCGCTGGCCGCTGGACGTGCAGGTAGCCGGCCCGCTGGCCCCGCTGCAGGCGCAGCTGGAGGCCCACGGCTGGCACCGCCAGGCGCAGGCCGGCTGGGAAGAAGCGCTGCTGGTGCTGGACAAGAACACCGGTCCTCAGGAACTGCCGGTCCTGCCGGCCACCCTGGACACCCGCGTGGAAACCCTGCTGATGGTGCGCGAGACCGGCGTGGACGATGAGCGCCACGTCCTGCGCCTGTGGCGTGCGCCGGCCGTGCTCGGCCCTGACGCCACGCCGCTGTGGATCGGCAGCGCGCAGACGCTGCGCTACCGGCGGCACATGCACTGGATCGGCATGTGGCATCCGATGAGCGGCGTGGACCCGGCGCTGCGTGCGGTGCGCGAGGCGGTACAGGCGTTGCCGCAGGCCGAGGACCGGCATCCGGAAACCGGGTTGCCGGTGCTGCGCCTGGATACCCGGTAAGGCCCCGCCCCCGCCCACCCAGTCCAGGCCGCTGCCGTCAGAGAGCGGCCATCCAGCCGAGCAGGCGCTGCAGGCGCTCGTGCGGGTCGTCCAGCTGCAGCAGCTGCAGGCGCTGTGCGTCCTGCAGCGGCAGCAACTGGGCCAGCTGCCAGCCGACCCAGGCCGCCTGGTCCATCTGGATCGGCGTGGGTGCCGCGTACAGGCTGCCGGCCTGCTCCACGATGGCTTCCAGTACGGTGGCGAGCAGCGCATGCTCGGGCCGCAGTTCATCGTCCAGTTCCGGGCTGCACCAGCTCACTTCGGCCATCACCAGGCCGTTGTCACGGACCCGCGTGTGCGTCACATGGAAGCGTCGCCCCCCGCGCAGGCGCAGCTGCAGCACCCCGTCGGCGCCCATGTCGAAATCCTCGACCACGGCCTGCACGCCGTACGCCGCAGGGACGGCCGCCGCGCCGGCTTCCGGGCCTTCCAGGATCAGGCACACACCGAACCCGCTGCCCGTGCGGCTGCTTTCGCGCAGCATGTCCAGGTAGCGGCGTTCGAACACCCGCAGGCCCAGCGTGGCGCCCGGCAGCAGGACGGCGTGCAGCGGAAACAACGGCAGCGTGGCGAGCTCGCTCATCGGGCCTGCAGCGCCGCGTGGAAGCGCCGCGGCGCGCCGTCGAAACCGCCGTTGGACATGAACACCACGTGGTCACCCGGCTGCACGCGCGCCTGCAGCTGCGCAAGCAGGGCCTCGCTGTCGGCCACCGCATGGGCATGGCCACGCACGCCCGCGATCACGCGGGCCGCGTCCCATGACAGTTCGGGACGATGCAGGAACACCACCTCGTCGGCCAGTTCCAGCGAAGGCGCAAGCGCGTCGGCATGCGCACCCAGGCGCATGGAATTGCTTCGCGGTTCCATCGCCACCACGATGCGTGCGCCACCGACGCGTGCACGCAGGCCCTCCAGGGTCGTTGCGATCGCCGTGGGGTGATGGGCGAAATCGTCGTAGACGGTGATGCCGTCGGCCGTACCGATGACTTCCAGCCGACGCTTCACGCTGCGGAACTCCGCCAGGGCCGGGATCACGGCGGCCAGGTCCACGCCGACCGCATGGGCGGCGGCCAGTGCGGCCAGGCCGTTGAGCACGTTGTGGCGGCCGAGCAGCGGCCAGCGCACCTCGCCCACGCGGGTGCCGCGGTGGTGCACCACGAACGCACTGCCATCGGCCGCCAGCAGCTCGGCGTGCCACTCCAGGCCGGCACCGAAGCCGAAGCGTTCCACCGGCGTCCAGCAGCCCATGGCCAGCACCTCGGCCAGGCGCGGGTCCTCGCCATTGACGACCAGCCGGCCGCGCGCGGGCACGGTACGCACCAGGTGGTGGAACTGCCGCTGGATGGCCGCCACGTCCGGGAAGATGTCGGCGTGGTCGTATTCGAGGTTGTTGAGGATCGCCACCAGCGGGCGGTAATGCACGAACTTGCTGCGCTTGTCGAAGAAGGCGGTGTCGTACTCGTCGGCTTCCACGACGAACTCGCGCCCACGGCCGAGGCGCGCGGAGACGCCGAAATCCTCCGCCACGCCGCCGATCAAAAAGCCGGGCGCACGCCCTGCCGCTTCCAGCAGCCAGGTCAGGATGGTGGTCGTAGTCGTCTTGCCGTGGGTACCGGCCACGGCGAGCGTGTCGCGGCCGGGCAGCACCCGCTCGCTCAGCCACTGCGCGCCGGAAATGTAGCGCTGCCCCGCATCCAGCACCGCTTCAACCGCAGGATTACCGCGCGAAAGTGCGTTGCCGATGACGACCTCGTCGGTGCCTGTCGGCACACTGTCGGCGCGATACCCTTGGTCGAGGGTGATCCCAAGCCGTTCGAGCTGGGTGGACATCGGCGGATAGATGGCCTGGTCACTGCCACTGGCGGCCTGTCCAAGTTCGCGCGCGAGCGCGGCGACGCCGCCCATGAAGGTGCCGGCTATTCCAAGAATGTGTACGCTGGTCATGGCATGCATTGTCACCCATCCCCACTCGCCGGGCACAGCGCGCGCGTGCGCGTAAGGGAAGTCCTACCCCTGCCGTGCGAAAAGCCCAGCTAAGTGTCGGGGATATCCCGATAGCGACGGTTTATGAACGCGGCGACAATTCATCCTGCCAGCCGCAGTTCCCACCGGTCCTACTCCCCAAGTGGCCATCCCCATGGGAGCTCACGCTGCGGGGCCCTGAGCAAGCCCTACCGCTGGCACCTCAGACGACACAGGCCTGGTCCTCGCGGACCAGGCCTGTGTTTTTTCGGGTCACGGCGCGGCGGTCTCGTCCAACCACGCGCCGCCCCACTCAGCCCTTCTGCGGCAGCACCGCGTGGATGCGCGCTTCCACTTCGTCCAGGCCACCGATACCGTCCAGGCGCGCCAGGGTGCCGCGCTCGGCATAGAAGTCCACCACCGGCGCGGTCTGCTCGGTATACACCTGCAGGCGCTGGCGCACGGCTTCGGGATTGTCATCGGCGCGGCCCTGTTCCCTGGCACGGCCCGCCAGGCGCTCGATCAGCTGCTCGGCGTCCACATCCAGCTGCACCACCGCGTCCAGCGGCTGGCCGATGTCAGCAAGCACGTCGTCCAGCGCCCTGGCCTGGGCGACATTGCGCGGATAGCCGTCCAGGATGAAGCCGTTGGCGACGTCGTCCTGCTTCAGGCGTGAACGCAACATGCCCAGCAGGATGTCATCAGAGACCAGGTTGCCCGCGTCCATCACGGCCTTGGCCTGCTGGCCCAGCGCGGTGCCGGCGGCCACTTCGGCGCGCAGCAGATCGCCGGTGGAGATGTGGGCGATCTTGAGCTTGTCCTTCAGGCGCGTTGCCTGCGTACCTTTGCCCGAACCCGGGGGCCCCAACAGAACCAATCGCATCAAGATAACTCCACCGTGTTGAAAATGAGGGCATGCAGGGACCGGCGGGGCCGATCACGCTGCACCGCAATACCCCCACTTTACCGCATACGGGTAATGTCCCTGCAATGTCCTTCCCCCAGATGGAGTCTTCATGCGACAAGGCACTCTGCTCTACGCCCAGTCCGGCGGCGTTACGGCCGTCATCAACGCCACCGCGGCGGCCGTCATCGAAACCGCCCGCGCACGCGGCATCAAGGTGCTGGCCGGCCGCGACGGCATCCTGGGGATCCTGCGCGAAGACCTGATCGACACCTCGCGCGAGTCGGCCGCGGCCATCCGCGCCCTGGCGCATACCCCCGGGGGCGCTTTCGGCTCCTGCCGCTACAAGCTCAAGTCGCTCGAGGCCGACCGACCGCGCTATGAGCGGCTGCTGCAGGTGCTGCAGGCCCACGACGTCCGCTGGTTCCTCTACAACGGTGGCAACGATTCGGCCGACACCGCGCTCAAGGTCTCGCAGCTGGCGAAAGCCTTCAATTACGACCTGCAATGCATCGGCGTGCCCAAGACCATCGACAACGATCTGGCCGTGACCGACACCTGCCCCGGCTTTGGCTCGGCGGCGAAGTACACGGCGGTTTCGGTGCGCGAGGCCGCGCTGGACGTGGCGGCGATGGCGGAAACCTCCACCCGCGTGTTCATCTATGAAGCGATGGGTCGCCATGCCGGCTGGCTCGCCGCCTCCGCTGGCCTGGCCGGCGATGGGCCGGACCAGGCCCCGCACCTGATCCTGCTGCCGGAACGCGCCTTCGACGAAGCCGTCTTCCTTGCGAAAGTGAAACAGGTGGTCGAGCGGGTCGGCTACTGCGTGGTGGTGGCCTCGGAGGGCATCGCGACCGCCGATGGCCGCTTCGTCGCCGAAGCCGGCGGTGGCAAGGACTCCTTCGGCCACACCCAGCTGGGCGGCGTCGCTTCGCACCTTGCAGGGCGGGTGAAAGATGCGCTCGGGCTCAAGGTGCACTGGACAGTGCCCGACTACCTGCAGCGCTCGGCGCGTCATGTTGCGTCCCGGACCGATTGGGAACAGGCGCAGGCGGTGGGCAAGGCGGCGGTGCGGCTGGCCCTGGCCGGCCACAACGGGGTGATGCCGGTGATCGTGCGCAGCAGCGATCGCCCGTACCGCTGGAAGATCGAGGCGGCGCCACTGGACAAGGTGGCCAACCACGAGAAGAAGATGCCGGCCGGTTTCATCGGGCGCGATGGCTTCGGGATCACCGAGAAGGCCCGTGCCTACCTGGCGCCGCTGATCAAGGGTGAAGCACCCCTGCCGTGGGGCTCCGATGGCCTGCCGAAGTACGTCACGCTCAAGAAGGTGGCGGTGAAGAAGAAGCTGGAGCCGTTCGAGGCCTGACGCAGGGCACGGGCGGTCTGCGCCCTCACGTCAGGCCTGCGTGCCGGCTCCATGCCGGCACGTGCCTCAGCGGCAGGCCTGGCCTTCGAGGCTCTGCTCGGCGGCGAACATCGTTACCTTCGGGATCTCGCCGGCCGCGGCCTGCTTCTTCGCATCGTCCAGATAGATGCGCGACTGGCCCTGACCATCGCGTTCATTCGACACCGCCACCGGCATCCGCCAGACCCGCACCACGGCCTGCTGCGACGGACAGGCGGCATTGGGCACCCGGATCACGTCATTGAGTTTCCAGCCCTTCTCAGCGGAGGGCTGGGCCTTGTTGAAGTCAACGAAGCGCGCCCGCGGCTGGCACTGTTCACTGGTGCGCACCACGGCGAACCGGTACGGCTGCGCCGCATCACCGGTGAACACCCCTTCCAGCCGCGCGCACGCTTCGGGAATCTGGCGCAGCGTGTGCTGCGCGCCCACCGCCTGCGCCGCGCCGACCTCGCGCTTCAGTTCAGGCGCCGGGGCCTGGCCGGCGGCACTGGCGGTAGCGAGGGGCAGCAACAACAGCAGGACGGGCAGGCAGGTACGCATGGCGGGAAAGACTCCGGAGGGGTGGCCGCAGGCTTGCAGATCCAGGCTTAACCCGATGAAAAGATCGTCGCCGCAGCGGTGCCACCGCGGGCCGGACGGCCACCACCGCCCGGCACTATCCTGCTCACGCCGCTGGCCGCATACTGCCCGCACCAGGGAATGCTGAACACCGCCATACGTCGGACGACCGCCAAGGTCGGTACGGGCAGGTTCCAGGCTGCAGCCCGTTTCTCCCCTCGTGGTGACGTTCACCGTCACTGGATGCCTGCACATCCATCTTGCGGAGGGGTTCATGCTGGAACGTCACGGACTGTCACTGGCGCTGCTGTGCGCCATCCTCGCCATCGCCTACGGCATGGTCTCCACGCGCTGGATCCTGCGCCAGCCCACCGGCAACGCACGCATGGTCGCCATCGCCGCCGCCATCCAGGAAGGCGCACGCGCCTATCTCAACCGCCAGTACCTCACCATCGGTGTCGCAGGGCTGCTGCTGCTTCTGCTGATCGGGATCTTCCTCGACGCGTACACCGCCATCGGCTTCGCCCTCGGCGCCGTGCTCTCCGGCGCCGCCGGCTACATCGGCATGAACATCTCGGTACGGGCCAATGTCAGGACCGCCGAGGCCGCACGCCACGGGCTAAGCGCTGCGATGGATGTCGCCTTCCGCGGTGGGGCCATCACCGGGATGCTCGTGGTCGGCCTCGGCCTGCTCGGCGTGGCCGGCTACTACGCCGTGCTGCTGCGGCTCGGCCTGGGGACGGCGCAGGCGTTGCACGCGCTGGTGGGCCTGGCCTTCGGCTCGTCGCTGATCTCGATCTTCGCCCGGCTCGGCGGCGGCATCTTCACCAAGGGCGCGGACGTCGGCGCCGACCTGGTCGGCAAGGTCGAGGCTGGCATTCCCGAGGACGATCCGCGCAACCCGGCGGTCATCGCCGACAACGTCGGTGACAACGTCGGCGACTGCGCTGGCATGGCGGCCGACCTCTTTGAAACTTACGCCGTCACCGTCATCGCCACGATGCTGCTCGGCAGCCTGATGATCGGCGAAGCGGGTGCCAATGCGGTGCTGTATCCGCTGGTGCTGGGCGGGGCGTCCATCATCGCCTCGATCATCGGCGCGATGTTCGTGAAAGTGAAGCCAGGCGGCTCCATCATGGGCGCGCTGTACAAGGGCGTGGTCGTCTCGGCCGTGCTCGCTGCCCTCGCCTTCTTCCCGATCACCACCGCCCTGATGGACGACAACGTCCATGGACCCTACGCCCTGTACGCCTGCGCACTGATCGGGCTGCTGCTGACCGGCCTGATCGTGTGGATCACCGAGTACTACACCGGCACCCAGTATCGGCCGGTGCAGCATGTCGCGCAGGCTTCGACCACCGGGCATGGCACCAACATCATCGCCGGACTGGGGGTATCGATGAAGTCCACCGCGCTGCCGGTGGTGGCGGTGTGTGCGGCCATCTGGGGCGCGCATGCGCTGGGTGGGCTGTATGGCATCGCCATCGCCGCCACGGCGATGCTCTCCATGGCCGGCATGATTGTCGCGCTGGATGCCTACGGTCCCATCACCGACAACGCAGGTGGCATCGCCGAGATGGCCGAGCTTCCGCCGGAGATCCGCGCCATCACCGACCCGCTCGATGCGGTGGGCAACACCACCAAGGCGGTCACCAAGGGCTATGCGATCGGATCGGCGGCGCTGGCCGCCCTGGTGCTGTTCGCCGATTACACGCACAACCTGCAGGCTGCCAATCCCGGGCAGGAATTCCGCTTCGACCTGAGCGACCACGCCGTGATCATCGGGCTGCTGATCGGCGGCCTGATTCCCTATCTGTTCGGTGCGATGGCGATGGAGGCTGTCGGGCGGGCGGCCGGCGCGGTCGTGGAAGAAGTCAGGCGGCAGTTCCGCGAGATCCCCGGCATCATGGCCGGCACGGCCAAACCGCAGTACGACCGCGCCGTGGACATGCTGACCCGCTCCGCCATCCGCGAGATGATCCTGCCGTCGCTGCTCCCGATCGCGGTACCGGTCGCGGTGGGCCTGATCCTGGGACCGCGGGCGCTGGGCGGGCTGCTGATCGGCACCATCGTGACCGGCCTGTTCGTGGCCATCTCGATGACCACCGGCGGGGGCGCCTGGGACAACGCCAAGAAATACATCGAGGATGGCAACTTCGGCGGCAAGGGCAGCGAAGCTCACAAGGCCGCCGTCACCGGTGACACCGTCGGTGACCCGTACAAGGACACCGCCGGTCCGGCCATCAACCCGCTGATCAAGATCATCAACATCGTTGCGCTGTTGCTGGTGCCGCATCTGTGATCGTAGCGCCCGGCACAGGCAGGCGGCGCCCATCACGCCGCGGCGCCGCCCTCCCCGGCATCATGCGGTCTCCTTTCCTGCCAATGACGGATACGATGATCACGACCGAACCGAACATGACCAACCTGTTCCTGCAGCTCGGCCTGGACGCGGGCGAGGAAGACATCGCCGCGTTCATCCTGCAGAACCAGCTGCCATCGGAGGTCAAGGTCACCCAGGCGTCGATCTGGACCGACAGCCAGCGGCAGTTCCTGTCCGAGTCCCTGAAGTCCGACGCGGCGTGGGCCATCGTGGTCGACGAGCTCAACGAAGCCTTGCACGCCGACGCCGACAAGGCATCGAGCGGTCACTGAAGGCGCCTCGTCAGAGACAGTCCGCCAGCGCCTCGTAGGGGCTCTGGCGGCTGCCCGGCAGCGGCGTGTCCAGCGCTTGGCGGCCACTCAGGGCGGCCAGCAGCAGGCGCAGCGGCGTCCCTGGCACCACCGGCAGCGGGCAGGCCCATGTCCGAGATTCCACCACCGGCGCCGGACCGCCACCTTCCAGGACGAACGCGTAGCTGCCCGCGAAACTCCACGTACAGGCCGTCACGGTCCCGGCGGCCCGGTCCACCGAGCAGCGCAGCTGCATCGCCCGCAGATTGCCGAAGTCACCTTCGCAGAACGTGTCCCCGCAGATGTCATCGAAACCGCGCACCAGCGCGCGCTCCATCAGGGCGAACGCTGCCGCGCCCTCCTCCGGGCTGGGATGGTCGCGGGCATCGACATGGCCTGGCGGTGTCCATGAGGCGGTGAGGGTCAGCAGCAGCCCCAGCGCGCTCATGAGGCATGCCTCGTTCCAGCCAGGCATTTGCGCAGGGCGTGCCGCAGCGTCGAGCGCGCACCCGGCAGGCGTGCCGAGAGTGGATCGGCACGCTCCAGGGCCGCATGGAAGGCTTCCACGCCGATGCCCCGGGAGCGCGGCAGGGGCAGCGCGCAGCGCCAGACCACCAGATCGGGGTCGATGCGGCCGGTGGCCTGCACCTGCAGACCGCTGCCGGCGATGACCCAGATGCAGACCGCCACGGTCCGGTCGGCGGTCCGCACCGAGCAGCGCAGCTGCAGCGGCAGCAGGACGCCGTAGCGGGCCGCGCAGTCCCCTGCCGCGCACTCGGCGCGGAAAGCGTCGGCGAGGCGGTCCTCGAGGGCGAAGAACCGGTCCCAGTTGGCCTCCGCCGTGGGATGGTCGATCAGATCGACGAACGGCGCCTTTGCGGCGAACGCGGCGGGTGTGGCCGGAAGCAACGCCGCCCCCAGCAGCAGGCAGGCCGACGCCCATGGGCGGGATCGCAGGCCCGGAACGGTCCACGAACGGTCAAGGTCGTACACCAGAGTCACCCGCAGCAGAGGTAAGGTGCGCACAGCATGGCCGGCGACGGCGCCGCCTGCGATCGGCGTCTCCCACGCCGTCGCTGCGCGGGCGGCGATACCCCTTGTCGGGAAGAAGAACCGCAGAGCGTCGCAAACGCTTAAAATGCACCGCTGTTTAGCCCTCACACGTCGGAGTACATCAATGGGTCTGGAACTCGTCTCCCCCGGCAGGAACCCGCCGGAAGAAATCAACGTCATCATCGAGATCCCGAAGGACTCGGAGCCGGTGAAGTACGAAGTGGACAAGGAAACCGGCGCGATCTTCGTGGACCGCATCCTCTCCACTCCCATGCGTTACCCGTGCAACTACGGCTATGTACCGAGCACCCTGTGCGGCGATGGCGATCCGGCCGATGTGCTGGTCGTGCTGCCGCTGCCGCTTGTGCCCGGCTCGGTGGTGCGCTGCCGTCCGGTCGGCGTGCTGAAGATGAGCGACGAAGCGGGCAGCGACGAGAAGATCCTCGCCGTGCCGGTGTCCAAGGTGTTCAGCGGCTATGCGCACGTGGAAGACATCGAGCAGGTCTCCAGCCACTGGCTGGAGCGCATCGGCCACTTCTTCGAGCATTACAAGGACCTGGAGAAGGGCAAGTGGGTCAAGCTCGATGGCTGGGGCGGCGCCGCTGAAGCCAAGAAGATCCTGGTGGAAGCCCACCAGCGTCACCTGGACAGCAAGGCCTGATGCCTGCTGCGGCGGCGGCGGCACCTCGTGTCGCGGCCGCCGGGGACCGCTCCGATACCTATCTTCGGAGCGATCCGGATCACGTTTCGATCCTTTGGCACGTCCGCGCCTCGGCCGGATCGGTTAAATTGCGACACTTCAAAACCGGTTGCGGCCCAGGCCGCGATCAACAGGGGAACGTGTCGTGCGCATTCTGCTCGTTGGGGACGAAGCCAGCCTTCCGGCTGAGCTGGGTGAATTCATTGCCGATCTTGGGGAAGATTGGGAGCCGATGACCGCCGCAGGCGGTCAGGCCGCCATGTCGGCGGTCGCGGGCTCGGAAATCGATGTGGTGATCGTGGGTCCGGAACTGCCGGATCTGGATCCGACCACGCTGTTCGGCCAGATCCGCACACTGCGTCCGGAGACGATCCGCATCGCGCTGATCGCCGCCCAGCAGGGCGCGCGCCCGCCGCAGGCCCGCCTGATCGGCGTGGCCCACCGCTTCCTGCCGCTGCCCCTGGCGCCGGAAGTACTGCTCGAAGCGCTGACCAGCCTGGAGGAGCTGCGTGACATCCTGGACAGCCCGCGCCTGCGTGATGCCATCGGACGGATCGAGAAGCTGCCTTCGCCGCCGCACCTGTACCTGGCGCTGACCCAGGCGCTGGAAAACGATGACGAGACCGACATGGCCGACATCGTCAAACTCGTCGCCGCCGATCCGGCCATCGCGGCCAAGGTGCTGCAACTGGCCAACTCGGCCTTCTTCAGCAATGGCCGCACCATCTCCGATCTGCGCTCGGCCGTGAACCGCCTGGGGCTGGCGACGCTGCGCGACCTGGTGCTGGCCAGCGAGGTCTTCTCGGCTTCCACGCTGTCGGCTGCGGAGCGCAACTCGCTGCAGCAGCGTGCCCTGCTCGCCTCGCGGCTGGCGTCCCGCCTGTTGCCGGCGTCCAGTGCGGAACTGGGCGCGACCGCCGCGCTGCTGGCTGACATCGGCCTGCTGCTGCCGAACGTGCGCAACGAGCGTACGGAACCGGCGCAGGACGGCGACGAACGTCCCGGCCATGCCGAGGCCGGCGCCTACCTGCTGGGTGTCTGGGGCCTGCCGATGCCGATCATCGAGGCGGTGGCCTTCCATCTGCAGCCGCAGCGCAGCACCACGCGCAGCTTCTGGGTGACCGGTGCGGTGCATGTGGCGCTGGCGCTGGTCAACGGCGACCCGGTGGACGAGGACTACCTGCAGCGCGCCGGTGTGCTGGCGCGGTTGCCGCAGTGGCGCGAGCAGGCCAACGAATTGATGGGCCTGAGCGCCGTCGAAGCCTGACGCCGGCCCGCGGAACCCCGGCGGGGCACGGTCCCGCCTCGTCGGAAGCACAAAGAAGAAGGGCGGGCCTCGCGGCCCGCCCTTCTTTCATTTCAAACCAACGCCTGGATGGATCAGAAGCGCTGGGTGTACTTCATGTACATGAAGCGACCGACATCGAAGCCGCCGTAGTAGGCGAACGCGCTGTTCGGTGCCGAGTACATCAGCGGACCGCGGTGATCGGTCAGGTTGTTGGCACCCACAGCGATCGTGGCGTTCCACGGCGCGGTGTAGCTGACCTGCATGTCATGGAACGTGTTCGAACCGGTCTTGCGGATCGGAGCGGTTTCGCCATTGGCGTAGCGGTCCGGGTTGGTGCAGCCGATCGAGATGCAGTCTTCGCGCATGCCCGAGTAGTAACGCGCGGTGTAGCTCACCGCGAAGTCACCCATCGACCACGACAGGCCCAGGTTCGAACGGACGCGGAACAGACCGGCTTCGCCGGCACGACCGATGGTGATGTCGTTGCCTGCGCTGTTCTGGCCGAGTTCGTCATAGCTGGACAGGTAGCTGGTCTGCCAATCAACGGCGAAGTTGCCGATTGCCAGTTCCGGCAGACGGTACTTGATGCCCAGATCGTAACCTTCGGTCTCGATGCGGCCGAGGTTGGCGGTACCGTAGTTCAGCGCGGTGATGTTGCCGGCCGGTGCGCGCACGATGCCTTCGCAACGCGACGCATTGCCCAGCACGTAGCAGTCACGCAGGATGCGGTCGACGCTGTCGGCGATGATCGCGTCGCTGATCTTGTACTTGTACCAGTCGAGCGAGATGTCCAGGCCCTGCACCCAGCGCGGGCTCCAGACCAGGCCGGCGGTCGTGCTCTTGGAGGTTTCCGGCGCCAGGTTCGGGTTGGAACCGTTCAGGAACTGATCGTTGGTGGCGCACGGCAGGGTCGAGCACGGCAGGTTGCCCTGGCCCAGCTGCACGTAGTCGGCCGGGACGCCCGCCGCGGTGCAGGCACCGTTGCCGGCCACGCTGCCCGGCGCGGTCACGCCGCACGGATCGATGTACTGCTCGAAGCTGGCGCTCTGGCCACCGTAGAGGTCGCTGATGGTCGGCGCACGGAAGCCCTCGGCATAGGTCGCACGCACCAGCAGCTCGTCCATCGGACGCCAGGTGATGCCGAACTTGCTGTTGACGGTGTCGCCGAAGTTGCTGTAGTCCGAATAGCGGCTGGCCGCGTTCAGGCTCAGCTCCTTGGCGAACGGCACGTCCGACAGGATCGGCACGTTCAGTTCGAGGTAGACCTCGTCCAGATCGTACTCACCAATGGTCGGCTGCTGGCCCAGGCCGGTGGACTGGCCCGACTGCGCGAAGGCGTCCGGAACGAACGTACCTTCTTCCTTGCGGTGCTCCACGCCCACGGCGAAGCCGAGGTCACCGGCCGGCAGGGTCACGATGGAACCGGCCAGGTTGGCCGTGAAGCTGGTGGTCTTGGTTTCGCCACGGGTGGTGAAGGTCGGGAACAGGAACTTCTGCAGTGCCGGATCCGACAGCGAACCCTGACCGGCGACACCGAACGGCAGCAGCGGGTTCCACGGCACGCAGCCGTTGGTCACCGGAGCGCCGCCGCGCACGCCACAGGTGGCCACGCCAGCGTCGTTGATGTACGACGGGCCCAGTGCCTCACGCGTCGCGATCAGGCTGGCATCACCGTTGCCGGTGACGACCGACTCGTTGCGGTTGTACAGCGCGCCGACGTCCCAATCGAAGGTCTTGCCGGCGAAGTCGAAGAAGCCGCTGATGGTCGGCGCAAAGCGCGTGGTCTTCAGCTGGCTCTCGGTGGTACGCGGCATTTCCCACAGGCGACGACGGAAATCGATGTCCTGGCCGAGCGGGTTGAACACGCTGTCAGCCGACAGCGGCGTGTCGAACGCCTGCGACTGGTACGGATAGCCGGCGATCTGCTGGAACGTGTTGCGCTCGTTGTACAGGAAATCGGTGTTGAGGCTGATCGAGTCGGTGAAGTCGTAGGTGCCGTTGATGTACAGCGACTTGCGCTCCACGCCGGTCAGCGCGGTCATCTGCTGGTTGGCGTTGGCGAACTCGGACGGGGTCAGCGGGTGGTAATCGTTCGGGTTCAGCGGGTTGCCGCCGGCATTCAGGGTCTGCCACACCGCGTCGCGGCCGCTGCAGTCGTAGATGGTCGGGTTGCACCAGCTGCCGTTCTGGCTCAGCGCGCTCCAGGTGGCCGGGGTGGAGTTCGGGCCCAGGCTGCCGTCGCGGCTGTACCAGCGGTTCTTTGCGTAGACCGGGTCCGCCTTGTTGTACTCGGCCGACAGGGTCAGGCTGCCACGCTCGCCGGTCGCACCCAGCGTCATGGAGTACTGCTCGGTGTTGCCGTCGCCTTCGCCGTACTGGCCGAAGTACGCGGTGGCTTCACCGCCGTCCACGTTCTTGCGGGTGATCACGTTGACCACCGCGGCGATCGCGTCGGAACCGTAGATCGACGAAGCGCCGTCCTTCAGCACTTCGATGCGCTCCACGGCACCCATCGGGATCTGGCTCAGATCCTGCAGGCCCGAGGTGGTGGCGCCGAGGCGCTTGCCGTTCATCAGCACCAGGGTGCGCTCGGCGCCCAGGTTGCGGATGTCGACGTAGTAGCCACCGACGTTCTCGCCCGAGGCCAGCGATTCCGAACGCGAGATGGCCGGGGAGCCGGCCGAGGTCAGGTTGTTCAGTACGTCGGCCACCGAGGCGAAGCCCTGCTTCTCCAGGCTCTCGCGGCTCAGCGTCAGGATCGGCTGCTGCGTTTCCACGTCAGCGCCGCGGATGCGCGAACCGGTGACGGAGATGCGGTCAAGATCAGTGGTGCCAGCTGCGGCGTCCTGCGCCGAGGCGAAGCTCGGGCTCAGCGCCAGCGCGATACCGGCCGGCAGCATGCCCAGCCGCACGGCGGGGGTACGAAAATTCATGTATCTCTCCAAGGTACGTTAGTGGCGTGTTAAAACGCCCCTGAACGTTACGATTGTGTTGCGTACATGGTTTTGCGTGAGCCAGCCGGAGACTTTGCCGATTGTGGCGACAGTTTTGCAGCGACTTCACGGAAGTGCGACGCCGACTGTCCATAGCGGGCCCGGAAGGCGCGCGCGAAGCTGCAGCAGTTGTCGAACCCACTGGCTGCGGCGACCTCCCCGATCATCATGTCGGTGTCACGCAGCAGATCCGCCGCCCGTTCCAGACGCAGCCGGGCCGAAAGCGACTGCGGACTCTCTTCATAGAGGCTCTGGAACGTCTTGGAAAGGTACCAGCTGGAGAAGTTGGTCAGTTCGGCCAGCTCGCCGATGCGCACCACCCGGTGGCTGTTGCCTTCCAGATAGAGGCGGGCGCGCTGCATGCGGCCGAAGACCTGGCGCTTGCGGCTGCGCGACCGGCCGGGGCAGCGCTGCACCGTACCGGCCATCGTGCGCTGCAGGGAGGCCAGGTGCAGCAGTGCCGGACGCAGCCCGTGGGCCGGCAGGCCACTGTCGAGCGCGTCGCGCCACAGGCGCAGGGCGATGCGGGCGTCGCTGCGGGTGAGCTGGCCGCGACCTGCGTAGAGGCTGCAGTCGGCCATCTCGGTGAGCATGCGCATCGCGTCGGTGCTGAGACTGAAACCGATGCACAGGCCACTGCGTCCCGCCTGGACCAAGGGACGGGATTCCTTCTCGAAGGCGATCCATTCACCGCGACGCAGCCGGAAGCGCCCCTCCTTGGCCTCCACCCACGCACTGCCGCGGATCTGCATCCACACAGTAAACGTGGCGCCCGAGGTCTGCAGGCTGCCCAGGCGCGCAACGCCCATGCACGCCGGCGCATCGTCCGGGGACTTGTCCAGGGTGAGGGTCTGACCACGATCAACGAGAGAGAACTGACGCATGAAGGGCACCACGATTTGCTGAACACAGATCGTTGTTTTGCCCGATGTGGCGGCAGAGGTCAGGATGGACGCACGACATCGCCACGAATTCGCGGCGACGCTGGGACGAATAAATTACGAAGCGGGATTTGCCTTTGTAATCAGAGGCTTGATGACAGCAGGCAACGCACTTTCCTGTACCTCAGGCAACCGCATCACCGCGACATCGGCGCCGTCGGTGACCGCGAGGGACAGCAGCAGGCTCCTTCCGTCAGCGGTGGTACTGAATCCATTGCCCGCACTCAGGCGGGTGGTGTCGAGGCAGCGGGATTCGGCCTGGGCGATGGCGCTGATCCGCGTCAGCATGGTGCTGCAGGTGATGGACTTCTCCAGATAGTCCACCCCATCCACTCCATTGACCGCCCACGCCCGGTACATCCAGCGCGACGGACGATCTTCACTGACCACCGTTACGGTATCCGGGTGCAGCGACGCATCCACCTGCCATAGTCCGCCAGCCCCGAACCGGCTGAACAGCACGCGGTTGCGGCGATGGTCGTAACGGGCCTGCGAGACCCCGTCCAGGCTGGCCAGCCTGCGCCACGGCGTCGCACTGCGGTCGTAAAGGCTCAGCCGCGTGAGCTGGTCATCGTCGCGCTCGATCAGCAGGAGGCGGTCGCGATCTCCGACATACAGTGCCTGCAGCGGGCGCTCCACCGGGACGGGCAGCACGGTGACCCGCTCGTCCTGGGGCGAGAGCTCGTAGACCCGCGGTTCGCCCTGGTCATTACGGCCCAGCACCAGCAGGTGCCGGCTGTCCAACGACCAGTCCGGCTGCTGCCGTGCCTCCGGGCGCAGGCCTTCGATGGGGCGCAGCGAGTCGGGCCGCTGCAGATCGGTCCACCACAGGGAATACACACCGGAGCGGTCCGAGGCGAACACCAGCTGGTTGCCATCCGGTGCCAGGGTCGGCTGGCTGTCACGCCCGCCGGCTGCAAGCAGGCGCTCGGGGGGCTGGTTGCCGTCCACACTGGCACGGAACAGACCGAACTGGGCCTTGCGCTGTACGAACGCGAGCACGCCTGCCGAACGTGCGACCGCCGGCCACTGCGCATCATCCAGGCCCATGTCGCGCAAGGTGCGCTGGTCGGTATCAAGCTGGTAGAGGCGCACTTCGCTGTCGACGCGGCGACCGAACACGATGTGCTGGCTGTCGCCGAGCCAGGCCCAGCCGCGGATCTCAGCGGCGTCATCGGTCAGCTGCTCGGGCGTGCCGCCCTCGGCGGGCATCCGCCACAGATCGCCCAGCTGCGGATTGCGGACAAACACCAGCCAGCGGCCGTCCGGCGAGAAGCGCGGGGCGTAGTCGAAATCGTCCGGGCGTACGGGGTACTGCAAAGGCCGCCAGCGGCCGGTAGCCAGCTCCAGCACGCGGATGCCCGGATGCCCGAACGGCCCCACCATGCTGCCGAACACCAGGCTGTGCCCGTCGGGCGTCCAGTCGAAGCTCAGCAGTTCGGTACCATCACAGCGTGCGGCGTGGCGCACGTTGCCGCCGGTTGCGCTTGCGATCAGCACCTCACAGCGGCCATCGGCGGAGAACCGCGCAAAGGCGATGTCACGCCCATCCGGTGACCACGTGGGAAAGCGATCCGAGGCGCCCTGGGGCCGCTCCACCAAGACCCGTGCGGGCGCATTGGACGAGGTCTGCACCTTGATCTCACCGCCAACCCCGTCCTCGCTGCTGGCCTCGTAGCTCACCTGCGAACCGTCCGGCGAGAGGCTCGGGAAGGTCTCGAATCCTGCGGTGGCCGTTACCAGGCGGTACGGCCGCTCCGGGCTGCCGAGCACCCGCGTTCCACCACCGACGGCGGCATCGAGCGGTGACTGCGGCGCAAGCCGCTGCAGCATCCACCCCATCACCACCACCGAGCACAGCAGGCACAGGCCTGCAGCCACCAGGACCGTGCGACGGATGCGCCGCCAGGTGCTGCTGAGCGCCGACTTCGGCGCGGGCGATGGGGCCGCGGCTGGGCGGGTGTCCCCTTGCGTTTCAAGGTCCACTGTCGGGACAGCTTCAGGTGCAGGCGCAGCCGGCTCGGCCACCACCACCACCGGCACACGCAACCGGTAGCCGGTCTTGGCGATCGTCTCGATGTAGACCGTGCCCTCCTCGTCATCGCCGGCGAACGCCTTGCGAAGCTGGGTCACCGCCTGCGTCAGCACATCGTTGGTCGGCAGCGTATCGGGCCAGACCTCGGCGAACAGCTCATCGCGGGTCACCACGCGCCCGTCACTGCGCACCAGCACGCGCAGCACGCCGATCGCCTTCGGTGTCAGTCGCCGTACACGGCGCACGCCCGGCACCACCACCTCGCGGGAGGACAGCGTGACCGTGCATTCGCCAATGCGCAGGATGTCGGCATCGAAGGGAGTGGCGTCGGTGGTGCTCATGTATCCGTGCAATGGAAGGACAAGGGTGGTGCTGTAGATCTCTGCCCTGTCCTCGCACCTGCAACACACGGCAAGAAGCCAGACTCCGCAAACAGCATCAGCCCAAACAGCAAAAACCTCGAAGCGCGCGAATACTAGCCTATGCAGGTTGACTGCACATGCTGCGGTGAGCATCAGGCTCTCTCTCGCCCACGTATTCAGATAATACTGCTGTAACATTCGCGCCCCCGAGGCGCGAATTTTTTATCTGGGATTCAGCTTCGCGGCGCGGTGATGATCGTCAGCCCGACCAGGCGCGACACTACGAGCGCGACGTACATCACCCCTGAAAACTGCGCCAGCATTACCAATGCGCGGGCCTGGGCATGCACCGGGACCACATCGCTCAAGCCCACCCCGCTGAGCAAACTGAAGCTCAGATAAAGCAGCTCCATCCACGTGCGCAGATTGCCCGGACTGTGGGCGAGGAAACTGCCGGGATACCATTGCTGGCAGACCGAAAATGCGAAGGCGAATCCCCATGCCAGCAGCGTGAACGTGGCCCCGGCGGCGAACAGTTCATCGCGCGTGACCTTGTGGTCCTGCAGCATGTAGAGGATCAACGCGCCGGCCGTGTAGAAGTACAACAGGCTCTCCAGCACGTGCGCGGCCATCCCCAGGGCGGGCTTGTCGAACACGACGGCGCTGAGGGAAAACACCACCGAGGGAATCGCCAGCAGCAACGCCGCCCACATGCCCACCGGGCTGCGCTGCACCACCCACAGCGCCAGCCCCAGCACGGTGATGCCCAGTACCCCGAAGCCGGCGCGGCCCGCGGCGGTGTCGTCCATCACCGGGTACAGCAGCACGCCCAGCAGCTGCACGGCCAGCAGCCACGCGGAGGGGTGGCGGCGGGCAATGGCGAGCCAGCGCACGGCGGGAGGGATCGACATGGCGCATTCCGGAGGAAGGATGGCGCGAGGATACCGGCAAGCCTGCGCCGCCGGCATCCCTGGTGTGCGTGCCTGCCCTGCCCCGCCGCGCGTGTGTTACCGCCGGTGATACACCTCCGCCCCCTCGGCCAGGAACTGCGCGGCCTTGGCCGCCATGCCTTCGGCCGCCGCGTCCTGTGCGGCGGCGCTGTCGCGCACCTCCTGGGAGATCTTCATCGAGCAGAAGTGGGGGCCGCACATCGAACAGAAATGGGCCAGCTTGTGCGCGTCCCTGGGCAGCGTCTGGTCATGGAAGGCCTGGGCCCTCTCGGGATCCAGGCCGAGGTTGAACTGGTCCTGCCAGCGGAACTCGAAGCGTGCTTTGCTGAGCGCATTGTCGCGCACCTGCGCTCCAGGGTGGCCCTTGGCCAGGTCGGCGGCGTGTGCAGCGATGCGGTAGGCCATGATGCCGTCGCGCACGTCCTCGCGGTTGGGCAGGCCCAGGTGTTCCTTCGGCGTGACATAGCAGAGCATGGCCGTGCCATACCAGCCGATCATCGCCGCGCCGATCGCGCTGGTTATGTGGTCGTAGCCCGGGGCGATGTCGGTGGTCAGCGGGCCCAGCGTGTAGAACGGCGCTTCGCCACAGACCTCGAGCTGCTTGTCCATGTTCTCCTTGATGAGATGCATGGGCACGTGGCCCGGGCCCTCGATCATGGTCTGCACGTCGTGTTGCCAGGCGATCTTCGTCAGTTCGCCGAGCGTTTCCAGTTCGCCGAACTGGGCCGCGTCATTGGCATCGGCGATGCAGCCCGGGCGCAGTCCATCGCCCAGCGAGAACGTCACGTCGTAGGCCTTCATGATCTCGCAGATGTCTTCGAAATGCGTGTAGAGGAAGTTCTCGCGGTGGTGAGCCAGGCACCACTTGGCCATGATGCTGCCGCCCCGCGAAACGATGCCGGTGACCCGGCCTGCGGTGAGCGGCACATAGCGCAGCAGGACACCGGCGTGGAGGGTGAAGTAATCCACGCCCTGCTCGGCCTGCTCGATCAGCGTGTCGCGGAAGATCTCCCAGGTGAGCGCCTCGGCGCGGCCGTCGACCTTCTCCAGCGCCTGGTAGATCGGCACCGTGCCGATGGGCACCGGTGCATTGCGCAGGATCCATTCACGCGTCTCGTGGATGTGCCTGCCGGTGGAGAGGTCCATCACCGTGTCCCCGCCCCAGCGGATGGCCCACACCATCTTCTCCACCTCTTCGGCGATGCCTGAAGATACCGCGCTGTTGCCGATGTTGGCGTTGATCTTGGTCAGGAAGTTGCGCCCGATGATCATCGGTTCGCTTTCCGGGTGGTTGATGTTGCTGGGCAGCACGGCACGTCCCCGTGCGATCTCCTCGCGCACGAAGGCCGGTGTGATGCGCGCAGGAATCGACGCACCGAAGGATTGCCCACGGTGCTGGCGCAGCAGACCGGCGTCCTGCACGGCCTGAAGGCGCTGGTTCTCGCGGATGGCCACGAACTCCATCTCCGGTGTGATCACGCCGCGCCGCGCGTAGTGCATCTGGGTGACATTGGCGCCCTCCCGCGCACGCCGGGGTGCGCGCCGGCCGGGGAAGCGCACCGCGTCCAGGCGCGCATCGTCCAACCGCGAACGGCCGAAGGCCGAGCTTGGCGCCGGCAGCAGGGCGGTATCCCCGCGCTCGCACACCCAGTCCGCGCGCAGCGGCGGCAACCCGGCGGACAGGTCGATCCGTGCCTGCGGATCGGTGTAGGGACCGGAGGTGTCATAGACCGCCAACGGCGCGTTCTCTTCGCCACCGAACAGCGTGGGCGTGCGCCCCAGCACGATCTCGCGCATGGGGACCTGCAGATCGGGGCGCGACCCGCCGACATAGATCCGGCGCGAACCGGAAAGGGGTCGGGTCACGGACGCGGACAGCGTGCGGGCATCATCCTGAAGCAAATTGGGCAGTGAGGTCATCGGGCATCGTCCTGGGCGAAAGTCGCATATCGGGGACGAAGCGGCGGCGCATTGCCGCGCGCGCCACCGGACGCTCACGGAGCGTCCGCACGGCACTGCTGGCATTGCAAAGCTTCCTACGCCGGTATCAACCGGATCAGGTTCCAAGGGACTCTCTCAACCGCACTGCACAGCACGGTACCCCCGCTTCAGAGGCCATTACAGCACATGCGCCGCACGCAGGCACGCTGACGGGCCCATTACGGCGCGCGGTATAGAATCCTGCCCGCGCCGCGTTGCGCGCCTTCAGGCAGGATACTGTCGCTGGCTCATCTGCCGGCGCATGCGCCCTGCGTACTGCAAGCTTTGGCTCGCTCCTTCATGCACTGAACCGGAGAAGCTCCTTCATGGTGTTTCGTATTTCAATCGCACTGGTCGCCGCACTGGTGCTGCTCGCCGGCCTCGCGCCGGGTCCTTTCAATTCCGTCGTCCAGGCGATGCTTGCCGAGGTCGTGCGTGGCGCGGGCTGGCTGTATCTGCTGGTGGTGTTTCTTTCCCTGACCTTCCTGCTGTATCTCGCTTTCGGCCGGCTTGGCAACCTGCGCATCGGCGGTGAAGACGCGGAGCCCGACTTTTCCCGCGCCAGCTGGATGTCGATGCTGTTCGCGGCCGGCATGGGCATCGGCCTGGTGTTCTGGGGGGCCGCGGAGCCGGTTTCGCATTTCGTGAAGCCCCCTGAAGGGTTGGCACCGATGAGCATGGACGCCGCGCGTGCGTCCATGCGTTATGCATTTTTCCACTGGGGCCTTCATCCGTGGGCCATCTATGCGCTGATCGGCCTGGCCATGGCGTGGTTCCAGTTCAACCGCAACGGCCGGGGACTGGTCAGCGACATGCTGCAACCGATCATCGGGCGCCATCACCGGGGCTGGATCGGCCAGGTGGTGAACATCGCCGCGGTGGTCGCAACGGCGATTGGCGTAGCGACGACGCTGGGCTTTGGCACCATCCAGATCGCGGCCGGCATGGAGCGGGTCTTCGGCATCGCTTCGGGTATTCCCACCCAGCTGGTCATCATCGCGGTTGCCTTCGTGCTGTACATGGCCTCGACGATGAGCGGCGTGGACCGGGGCATCAAATGGCTGTCCAACTTCAATCTCGGCCTGGCCGCGCTGTTGCTGGCGATGGTGCTGGTGCTGGGACCGACCGGCTTCATCTTCGACACCTTCACCACCACGCTGGGTTCGTATCTCAACCAGCTGGTGACGATGAGCCTGCGGATGTCGCCGTTCTCCGGCAGCACGTGGGTGGCCGACTGGACGATCTTCTACTGGGCGTGGTGGATTGCCTGGGCACCGTTCGTGGGGTCGTTCATCGCGCGGATCTCGCGCGGGCGCAGCGTACGCGAGTTTGTCGTAGGCGTGGTGATCGCACCGACGGTGCTGGGTTTCGTGTGGTTCTCGGTGTTTGGCGGCACAGCGTTGTGGTCACAGATCTTTGGTCACGTGGACCTGGTGGCGGCGTTGGCCAACGGGTATGAGACGGTGCTGTTCACCATGTTCGACAGTCTGCCGCTGCCCCTGCTGCTTTCCGGCGTGGCGCTGGTGCTGCTGATGATCTTCTTCGTGACGTCGGCGGATTCGGCGGTGCTCGTGCTGGCGAGCATGTCCACCGACGAAGCGGGAGACCCACCGTTGAAGCGCAAGCTCGCCTGGGGCATCGGTATCGCGCTGATCGCTGCGGCGCTGCTGTTGGCCGGGGGGCTGGCAGCTTTGCAGGGGATGATCACGATCGCGGCATTGCCCTTCGCGTTGCTCATGGTGCTGGTAATGGTGGCGCTGTACCGCGTGCTGGATGAGGAATGGACGCATGAGCGGCGACGGGCGCAGCGCGCGCGGCACATGATCGAGTCGTGGATCCAGCGTGAGATGGCGGCGCAGGAAGAGACACGCGTGGAAGCGGCGCGGGCGATCGATCGGGATTGAGGGGGATTGGCAGGGCCTGCGGCCCTGCACCCGCTGGAGCAGGAGCAACGGCAAGGGCAACCTCCAGGGCAACAGCGGGGTTGCGCGCTGGCGGGGCCCCGGACACAGTGCGGCGTCGCTTTACCGTTGTGGCTGCTGTTCTTGCTTTTCCAATTCTTCTTTTCCGTGGCTGACGTGCACGGAAACTGTCGTAGGTCGGGCGGTGGAGACTGGTTGGGGGGTTGAGCGCCATGGAGGGCGCGAAACAAGGCCCGCAGGATGCGGCTCTTGCCGTCCCCCACCCAACCCCATCGCCCGGCCCCCCGTCCCCTTTGGAAACCGCCAGCCACGAGGGGCCCCGCCGTTCGCCGCGCCTCAGTAGCCCGCCGCCTGCCCATCCTTCCGGCTCTCGGAGGCGCCGTAATACACGCCCGTTTCCGGGTCCCGCATGATCGCCTGGTACCCGCCATACGGCCCGTCCGCAAACACCACCCGATGGCCCTTGCGCATCAGCGCACGCACGGTCTCATACGGATACCCTGTTTCCAGGTTGACCTCACCGCCATCAGTCATCGCCGTGGCCTGCCCGACCGGCTCGGTGGACCCCTCGTGCTGGATGCGCGGCGCATCGCCGGCCTCCTGCAGGTTCATGCCGAAGTCCACCAGGTTCATCACGATCTGCGCATGTCCCTGCGGCTGCATCGCTCCGCCCATCACGCCGAAGCTCGCCCATGGCTTGCCGTCCTTGGTGATGAAGGCCGGGATGATGGTCTGGAAGGGACGCTTGCCCGGCGCGTAGCCGTTGGGATGATTCTTCTGCAGGACGAACATTTCGCCACGGTCCTGCAGGATGAATCCCAGCCCGGGCGGGGCCATGCCACTGCCCATGCCGCGATAATTGGACTGGATCAACGACACCATCATCCCGTCCGCATCGGCCACCGTCATGTAGATCGTGTCGCCCTGCTCCAGTTGCTTCGGCGTCCCTGGCTGTACCTCCTTCAACGCCTTGTCCATGGAAATCAGCGCGCGGCGCTGCGCGGCATACTCCTTGGAGATCAGCCGGGCCACCGGCGCGACCGGCTGGAACGCCATGTCCGCATAGAAACGCGCCCGATCGGCGAACGCGAGTTTCTTCGCCTCCACGAACAGGTGCACGTGCTCAGGAGAGCCGAAGGGGATTTTGGAGAAGTCATAGCCCTCCAGCACGTTGAGGATCTGCAGGGCGGCGATGCCCTGGCTGTTGGGTGGCAGTTCCCACACGTCATAGCCACGGTAGTTGCTGCTTACCGGCTCGACCCACTCACCCTGGTGCGCGGCCATGTCCTCATAGCTCAGGAACCCTCCATTCGCCTTGAAGAAGGCGTCGATGGTGCGCGCGATGTCGCCCTTGTAGAACGCGTCACGACCGCCATCGGCGATCCGCTGCAGTGTGTCGGCCAGGTTCGGGTTCTTCCACAGCTCGCCCTTGCGCGGTGCACGGCCCTTAAGGGTGAACTGCTCGGTGAAGCCCGGCTGCGGCGAGAGCCGCGGCACCGAGCGGTCCCAGTAGTAGGCGATGACCTCGGCCACGGGATGGCCTTCCCGGGCATAGCGGATGGCCGGTGCCAGGTTCTCCGCCATCGGCCTGCGCCCGAAGCGTTCGTGCAGCGCGAACCAGCCGTCCACGGCCCCCGGCACGGATACCGGAAGCGGACCGGTGGCCGGAATCTCCTTCAGTCCACGGCGCTGGAACTCCGCCAGCGTCAGCGACTTCGGGGAGCGGCCCGACCCGTTGTAACCGTGCAGCTTCTGCGTCTTCGGGTCCCAGACGATTGCGAACAGGTCGCCGCCGATCCCGTTGCCGGTCGGTTCCATCAGGCCCAGCGCCGCGTTGGCGGCAATCGCCGCATCCACCGCGCTGCCGCCCTGCTTCATCACATCCAGCGCGATCTGCGTGGCCAGCGGCTGCGATGTCGCCGCCATGGCGTGCGGGGCGATGACTTCGGAGCGGGTCGCAAAGCCGTGGCCGGTGATGCGGTCGGCCGCGCCGGCCAGCATCGGCAGTGTGGCCAGGAGTGCAGCGGCGAGCACGCCGCGGGTGAGTCGTCGGGTCACAGGATGGCCTTGCAGGGAAAAGAGGTTGACTGATCCTCGCCTGTCCGCGCGGCGTTGGGTATCCCGCATTGGTCATGCAAGGGCCGCTGCTGGGGGTGGACGACCTGCGCGGATGTCGCGGACAGCCTTCGCCGGTGTCGCCCGGCGAGGCAGTTTCAGCGGTAACAAAGCAGACCCCGCAAGGGATTGCCGTTGATTCACCGGCAACCATCGCACGAAGGTGCACCAGGGTTGACATCGACGAAACCCGCGTGGTTTCCTCGGACCCATGTTGCAGCGCCACACACCCATGCCGACGAACCCAGGGCCCGCGTCCCGCGGCGCCGCTTCGCTGCGTTCGCTCCTCGCCCTCGTACTTATTAGCCAGCCCACCGGAGCGGGACGAGCCAGCGTGTAACCAACAGACACACAGGTACTCGATCAGAACCCGCACCGGACCCGGCGCGGGTTTTTTCGTTTCAGCGCCCCGGCTTCGTTTCTCCCTCCGCCCCACTCCTGCAAGGAAACCCTCCCGATGAGCACCAATGACCTGCCCAAGACCAAGATCGCCGTCGTCGGCTATGGCAGCCAGGGCCGCGCGCATGCGCTGAACCTGCGCGAATCCGGCTACGAAGTGGTGATCGGCCTGCGGCCCGGCGGCCCGACCGAAGTGAAGGCGAAGGCCGATGGCTTCATCGTCCAGCCCCCGGCCGAAGCGGTGAAGGACGCGGACCTGGTGGCGGTGCTGACGCCGGACATGGTGCAGAAGAAGCTCTACGAGGAGGTGCTGGCGCCGAACATGAAGCACGGTGCGTGCCTGTTGTTCGCCCACGGCCTGAACGTCCACTTCGACATGATCTCCCCGCGCGAAGACCTGGACGTGGTGCTGGTGGCGCCCAAGGGCCCGGGCGCACTGGTTCGTCGCGAGTACGAAATCGGACGCGGTGTGCCGTGCATCTGGGCGGTGCACCAGGATGTCAGCGGCAACGCAGCAGCGCACGCGGTGGCTTACGCCACCGGCCTGGGTGGCGCGCGCGCGAACCTGATCCGCACGACGTTCAAGGAAGAAACCGAAACCGACCTGTTCGGCGAGCAGGCCGTGCTGTGCGGCGGTGCATCGGCCCTGGTGCAGGCCGGCTTCGAGACGCTGGTGGAAGCCGGCTACCAGCCGGAGATCGCCTATTACGAGGTCCTGCACGAGCTGAAACTCATCGTCGATCTGTTCTACGAGGGCGGCATCTCGCGGATGCTCGAGTTCATCTCCGAGACCGCGCAGTACGGTGACTACGTCAGTGGTCCGCGCGTGATCGATGCGGGCACCAAGGCGCGCATGAAGGAGGTCCTGAAGGACATCCAGGACGGCACGTTCACCAAGAACTGGGTCGCCGAGTACGAAGCCGGGCTGCCGAACTACAACCGCTACAAGCAGGCCGACCTGGACCACCCGATCGAGAAGGTGGGCAAGGAACTGCGCGCCAGGATGGTCTGGCTGCAAGGCCAGGCCGCGTAACCGGCGCGGCCCCTCCCCCTCTGTTCTGCAAGGTTTCCCATGAACAACCCCGCACAACGCAGCACAACGCCCAATGGCGCGCGCTGGCTGACCCAGGCGCTGGAAGCCGAAGGCGTGCAGACGCTGTTCGGCTACCCCGGCGGCACCATCATGCCGTTCTACGATGCGCTGGTGGATTCGCGGCTCAAGCACGTGCTGGTCCGCCACGAACAGGGTGCCGCGCTGGCCGCCAACGGGTTCGCGCGTGCCAGTGGACGTGTCGGCGTGTGCATCGCCACCTCTGGCCCGGGGGCCTCCAACCTGGTCACCGGCATCGCCGATGCCATGCTGGATTCGGTGCCGATGGTCTGCATCACCGGCCAGGTCGCCACCCCGCTGCTGGGCACCGATGCGTTCCAGGAGCTGGATGTCTTC
This sequence comes from Xanthomonas sp. 60, assembly GCF_011761925.1. Lineage (NCBI taxonomy): Bacteria > Pseudomonadati > Pseudomonadota > Gammaproteobacteria > Lysobacterales > Lysobacteraceae > Xanthomonas > Xanthomonas sp. 60. Next base: position 642,043 of record NZ_JAASQW010000002.1, read on the forward strand.
GGCCTCACGCTGCCCATCGTCAAGCACAGTTGGCTGGTACGCCATGTCGACGACCTGCCGCGCGTGGTGTCCGAAGCCTTCCGCGTGGCCCGCGAGGGACGTCCCGGCCCGGTGCTGATCGATCTGCCGAAGGACGTCCAGATTGCCGACGCCAGCCACCTGCCGCTGCATGTGCCTGCTGCCGTACAGCCGCCCCCCGCGCCGGCCGACGCGGCGCTCGATGAGGCCATCGCGGCGATCGCCGCGGCCACCAAGCCGGTGATCTATGCCGGCGGCGGCATCGCGCTGGGAGAGGCGGTGGAGGCACTGCGTGATTTCGCCGCGGCCAGTGGCATCCCCACCGTGCAGACGCTGCGCGGACTGGGTGCCCTGCCCGCGGGCCATCCGCAGTCGCTGGGCATGCTCGGCATGCACGGCACCCGCGCAGCCAACATGGCCGTGCAGGAGTGCGATCTGCTGCTGGTGCTGGGCGCGCGTTTCGATGACCGTGCCACGGGCAAGCTGGCCGAGTTCGCTCCCTTCGCACGGGTGGTCCACGTCGACGCCGATGCCTGCGAGATCTCCAAGCTGCGCACGGCCGATGTCGCCGTACCCGGTGATATCGCCCACGCGATCCACGCCCTGCGGGCCGCATTTCCCGCACCGCTGGCCGCGCAGGCACCGTGGCGTGCGCGCTGCGCGCGCAACCGCGAAACGTTCATCGCACGCTACGATGCGCCCGGCCAGCACATCTACGCACCGGCGCTGCTCAAGCGCCTGAGCGAGCTGGCACCGGCCGATGCGGTGATCGCCTGCGATGTCGGCCAGCACCAGATGTGGGTGGCCCAGCACTGCCGTTTCAACCACCCGCGCAACCACCTGACCAGCGGCGCGCTGGGCACCATGGGCTTCGGCCTGCCGGCGGCGATGGGCGCGCAGTTCGCCTGCCCCGACCGCACCGTGGTGCTGGTCTCCGGCGACGGCAGCTTCATGATGAACGTGCAGGAGCTGGCCACCATCGCCCGCTGCCGCCTGCCGGTGAAGATCGTGCTGCTGGACAACAGTTCGCTGGGCATGGTGCGGCAGTGGCAGGAGCTGTTCTTCGCCGAGCGTTACAGCGAGATCGACCTGTCCGACAATCCGGATTTCGTTGCACTGGCCAAGGTGTTCGGCATCGCGGCGGTGCGCATCCAGGCGCGTGGCGAAGTTGAAGATGCGCTGGCTGCGCTGCTGGCCGAACCCGGCCCCGCGCTGCTGCATGTGGCCATCGATGCACGCGCGAACGTATGGCCGCTGGTGCCGCCGAACACGGCCAACAGCACCATGCTGGAGTCCAACCCGGCCCATGCCGCTGCGGAGGTGAGCCATGCAGTACCGGCTTGATGTCGTGCTGCAGCCGGCCGAGGGTGCCCTGCTGCGGCTGATCGGCATGGCCGAACGCCGTGGGTTCGCGCCGCGGGCCATCCACGGTGCAGCCGATGCCGGCGACGCCGGCCGCTGGCACCTGCAGCTGGTGGTGGACGGGACGCGGCCGCCGGAGACGCTGTGCCGTCAGATCGAGAAGATCTACGACTGTGTCTCCGTGCGGGTCACTGAAGTGCAGGGAGCTGCCGCATGAAGGCTCGTACCGTAGCGACGGTACCGGCCCGGGGGCGTCTTCTCCGCTGCCCGCCGTGGCCGGACCGCACGCTGGCCCGCTGCGTGGCTGAGGGTCACGGTGGCGCCGATGCCGGCCACTGAGCAGGGCAGCGCGGAGAGCGACGTAGCCCAGGTCACCGTCGCCGACGTGCTGGCCGCGCAGGCGCGCCTGCGCCGGTTCCTTCCGCCGACCCCGCTGCATCATGCAGAGCGTTTCGGCACGTGGCTGAAGCTGGAGAACCTGCAGCGCACCGGCTCCTACAAAGTGCGCGGTGCGCTGAATGCCCTGCTGGCCGGTCGTGAGCGCGGTGACCTGCGCCCGGTGATCTGCGCCTCCGCCGGCAACCATGCACAGGGCGTGGCCTGGGCCGCCCACCGGCTGGGCGTCCAGGCCATCACCGTGATGCCCTTCGGTGCGCCCGCCAACAAGATCGCCGGGGTCTCGCACTGGGGCGCCACGGTGCGCCAGCACGGCGAAAGCTACGATGACGCATGGGCGTTCGCCGTGGCGCTGGCCGAGCGCCACGGCTACCGGTTCCTGTCTGCGTTCGACGACGCCGATGTGATCGCCGGACAGGGCACGGTCGGCCTCGAGCTGGCCCCCCATGCACCGGACGTGGTGATCGTGCCGATCGGTGGCGGTGGCCTGGCGTCCGGTGTCGCGCTGGCGCTGAAATCCCAGGGCGTACGCATCGTCGGCGCACAGGTCGAGGGCGTCGACGCGATGGCCCGTGTCCTGCGCGGCGATGTGCGGTCGATCGCGCCCGTCCCTTCGCTGGCCGACGGTGTGCGGGTCCGGGTCCCCGGCCTGCTCACCCGTCGGCTGTGCGCCGCCCTGCTGGACGATGTGGTGATCGTGCGCGAAGCCGAGCTGCGCGAGACGCTGGTCCGCCTGGCGCTGGAAGAAAACCTGATCGCCGAAGGCGCCGGCGCGCTGGCCCTGGCAGCGGGCCGGCGCGTGGCCGGACGCCGCAGGTTCGCGGTGGTCTCCGGCGGCAACATCGATGCCCCGGCCCTGGCCGGGCTGCTCAACGAGATCCGTCCGCGCGCGCCGCGCAAGCCGCGAAGGCGCCGCCCCGAAACCCTGCGCGCGCCGACGGTGAACGTCGCGCCCGCGCCCCTTGCATCGCCCCCTTCTTCCCCTTCCCACCTGCACGCTGCGCTGCCCGCTGTCGAGGAGACTTCCCCATGACCACGCCGACCATCGAATCCATCAACCCGCCCCGCATCCGCATCTTCGACACCACGCTGCGCGATGGTGAACAGTCGCCGGGCTGCAGCATGAGCCCGCAGCAGAAGCTGGTGATGGCGCGCGCGCTGGACGAACTGGGGGTGGATATCATCGAAACCGGGTTCCCGGCGAGCTCGCAGTCCGACCGCGAGGCCATGGCACTGATCGGTCGCCAGGTCCGGCGCCCGGTGCTGGCGGTGCTGTCGCGCTGCCTGGCGGCGGATATCGAAACCTCCGCACGTGCGCTGGAAAGCGCCGCCAATCCGCGCCTTCACGTGTTTCTGTCGACCAGCCCGCTGCACCGCGAGCACAAGCTGCGCATGACCCGCGAGCAGGTGCTGGAGTCGGTGCGCAGGCACGTGGCGATGGCCCGCTCGTACATCGACGATGTGGAGTTTTCCGCCGAAGATGCCACGCGCACCGAGATGGACTACCTGATCGAGGTTTCGCGCGCCGCGATCGAAGCCGGCGCCACCACGATCAACCTGCCGGACACCGTCGGCTTCACGACGCCGGAGGAGATGCGCGCCCTGTTCGAGCAGGTGATTGCTGGCGTGGCCGATGTCCGCGGCGCCGCCCAGGTGATCTTCAGCGCCCATTGCCACAATGACCTGGGGCTGGCGGTGGCGAACTCGCTGGCCGCCATCGAAGGTGGGGCACGGCAGGTGGAGTGCACGGTCAACGGCATCGGTGAACGTGCCGGCAACTGTGCGGTGGAAGAGATCGCCATGGCGTTGAAGGTGCGGCAGGCGTTCTATGAGCAGGACACGGCCATCAACACCCCGCGCATCGTGTCCACCTCCCAGTTGCTGCAGCGCCTGGTGGGCATGCCGGTGCAGCGCAACAAGGCGATCGTGGGAGCGAACGCGTTCGCGCACGAATCGGGGATCCACCAGCACGGCATGCTGCGCCATCGCGGCACCTACGAAATCATGCGCCCGGACGATGTCGGCTGGGAAGATTCGCAGATGGTGCTGGGGCGCCACAGCGGGCGCGCGGCGGTGGAGCAGCGCCTGCGCGCCCTGGGTTTCTGGCTGGAGGAAGACGAACTGAAGCTGGTGTTCGAGCAGTTCAAGAACCTGTGCGAGCAGCAGCGCGTGGTCACCGATGCCGACCTGCAGACGATGATGCAGGGCGGCGCCAGCCAGCAGGGATACCGTCTGGCCTCGATGACCATCAGCGATGTCGGCAGCCGTGCCAACGCGCTGGTGGAGCTGTCCGACCCAGATGGCAACCGCGTTGCCGAAACCGCCCAGGGCGATGGCCCGGTGGATGCGCTGTTCGGCGCGCTGTCGTCAGCCACCGGGGTCAGCCTGCAGCTGGACAGCTACCAGGTGCACAGCGTGGGTATCGGTGCCGATGCGCGCGGTGAGGCCAACCTCAGCGTGCGCAATGGCGAGACGATGTACGAAGGCACCGGCACCAGCCGCGACATCATCGAAGCCTCTGCACTGGCCTGGCTGGACGTGGCCAATCGCCTGCTGCGCCAGCGTGAGGCCCCGGCGCCGACGCCCGATGCCGCCTCCGCGGCACATGCCTGAGGAGACCGCCATGAGTGCTTTCACAATGCGCGATACCGATGTCGGCCATGCCTGGGATGCACAGGACTATGCGATCGACGCCGGTTTCCGGCCTGCGGTGGGCAGTGCAGTGGTCCGCCTGCTGGACGCCCGCTGCGGGGAGCGGATCCTGGACCTGGGCTGTGGCGACGGCGTTCTGGGCACGGAGCTGGCCCTGGGCGGGGCGCAGGTCACCGGTATCGATGTGTCGCCGGCGATGGTGGTGGCTGCCCGTGCCCGCGGTCTGGATGCACAGCTCATGGACGGCCACGCGCTGGCCTTCGATGGCATGTTCGATGCGGTCTTCAGCAACGCTGCGCTGCATTGGATGCAGGAACCGGACCGCGTGCTGGCCGGGGTGCGGCGCGCGCTGAAGCCGGGCGGCCGCTTCGTCGCCGAGTTTGGTGCGGAGGGTCACATGGCCACGCTGATCGGTGCGGTGCAGTCGGCACGGGTGTCACATGGGCAGGGCGAAAGTCCGTTTGGGTGGTACTTCCCGAGCGCGGCGGCCTATACCGATCGGCTGCGCCAGCATGGCTTCCACGTGCAGTACATCGAGACCGTGCAGTGCCCGGCACTGTTGCCCGCTGGCGTTGCGGGCTGGCTCGCGGGTGCCGGTGCCCCGCTGCTGGCCGACCTCGACGCCACGGCCGCAGAGCGCGTCCGTGCAGCCACCCGTGCGCTGCTCGAACCTGCCGCCACCGGCGGGCCGGACTGTGGCCACGACGTGCGGCTGCGCCTGCTCGCCCGCCGCCGCTGACCCTTGACCTGCCACGGTTTCTCTTCAACCTTCATCCACGCACCTTTCCGCCAGGCCTCTGCATGACCTCCGTACCCAGCACCCTGTATGACAAGTTGTGGGACGCCCACACGGTCGTTCCTGAAACGGACAGCGCGCCCGCCGTGCTGTACATCGACCTGCACCTGATCCATGAAGTCACCTCGCCGCAGGCCTTCACCGAGCTCCGCGAACGCGGCCTGCCGCCACGCCGCCCGGACCGGACCAAGGGCACGATGGACCATTCCACCCCGACATTGCCGAGGAGCGCCGACGGCTCGCTGCCGTACGCCAGTGCCGCGTCCGAGGCGCAGGTCGCCCTGCTCGCCCGCAACTGCGCCGAGCACGGCATCGAGCTGTTCGACATGGACTCCCGCGACCGCGGCATCGTGCATGTCATCGCGCCGGAACAGGGCTTCACCCTGCCCGGCATGACCATCGTGTGTGGTGACAGCCATACCTCCACGCACGGCGCCTTCGGCGCGCTGGCATTCGGCATCGGCACCAGCGAGGTGGGCCACGTGCTGGCCACGCAGTGCCTGCTGCAACGCAAGGCCAGGACCATGGCGATCACGGTGGAGGGCGAACTGCCGCCCGGCGTGGGTGCCAAGGACGTGGTACTGCACATCATCGGCGTGATCGGGGTGAACGGCGGCACCGGGCACGTGCTGGAGTTCCGTGGCAGCACCATCGAAGCGATGGACATGGAGCAGCGCATGACCCTGTGCAACATGTCGATCGAGGCGGGTGCCCGGGCCGGCATGATCGCCCCCGACCAGGTCACCTTCGACTGGGTGGCCGCCACCCCGCGCGGGCCGAAGGGCGCTGCGCTGGAGGCGGCCGTGGCCCGCTGGACGCAGCTGCGCAGCGACCCGGGCGCGCGTTTCGATGCGGAAGTCCACATCGATGCCACCACGATCCGCCCGACCCTGACCTGGGGCACGCATCCGGGGACCGCGATCGCCGTCGACGCGCCCATTCCCACCGCGCACGATGGCGCTGCGCAGAAGGGACTGGATTACATGCAGTTCCACGCCGGCGACACCCTGCGTGGCACGCCGGTGGACGTGGTCTTCGTCGGCTCCTGCACCAACGGCCGCCTCAGCGACATGCGCGAGGTGGCGCAGGTGCTGCGCGGTCGCAAGGTGGATGCGGGCGTACGCATGCTGGTGGTACCCGGCTCGGAGATCGTCAAGCGCCAGGCCGAGGCGGAAGGGATCGATGCCATCGTGCGCGCGGCCGGCGCCGAATGGCGCGAGCCGGGCTGTTCGATGTGCATCGCCATGAACGGTGATCTGGTCGCGCCGGGACAGCTGGCGGTGAGCACCAGCAACCGCAACTTCGAGGGCCGCCAGGGTCCCGGCTCGCGGACGCTGCTGGCCTCGCCGATGACGGCCGCGTGGGCGGCGGTCAATGGTCGTGTGGCTGATACCCGCGACCTGTTCGCACAGGCGGTGGCCTGATGAGCGGCCTGCGCACCCTGACCTCGGCCAGCGTGGTGCTGCGCCAGAGCAACATCGACACCGACCAGATCATCCCTGCCCGCTTCCTGTCCACGACCGAGCGTGCCGGGTTGGGCCGGCATGCCTTCAATGACTGGCGCTGGCAGGCCGACGGCTCGCCCGTGGCCGGCTTCCCCTTCAACCAGGCGCACAATGACGGGCGCCGCATCCTGCTGGCCGGGCGCAACTTCGGCTGTGGCTCCTCGCGCGAACATGCGCCGTGGGCCCTGGCCGACCTGGGCCTGCGCGCGATCATCTCCAGCGAGATCGCCGACATCTTCCGTGGCAACGCGCTGAAGAACGGCCTGCTGCCCATCGTACTGGACGAGGCTGACGTGCAGGCCCTGATGGCGCGGCCGGACGATGAACTGACCATCGACGTCGCCGCACGCGAACTGCGCACGCCCGACGGCCGCGCCTACGTGTTCCCGCTGGACGGGTTCTCGCAGACCTGCCTGCTCGAAGGCGTGGACCAGCTGGGGTACCTGCTGGCCCGCGTCCCTGAAATCGAACGCCATGAGAGTGAACATGCACGCTGAAATCGTTGTCCTGCCCGGTGATGGCATCGGCCCGGAAGTCGCCGCCGCCGCCGTCGCCGTCCTGGAGGCCGTGGCCTCCCGCTTCAGCCATTCCTTCGCTTTCAGCGAGCACGACATCGGTGGCATCGCCATCGACCGCCACGGCGAGCCGCTGCCCGCCTCCACGCTGTCGGCCTGCCAGGCCGCCGATGCGGTGCTGCTGGGGGCGGTGGGCGGGCCGAAGTGGTCCGATCCGAACGCGAAGGTGCGCCCCGAGCAGGGCCTGCTGGCGATCCGCCGCGCCCTGGGCCTCTATGCGAACCTGCGCCCGGTGCGCACGCACGCGGCGGCGCTGGAGGCCTCGCCCATCAAGGCCGAACTGCTGCGGGGCGTTGACTTCGTGGTGGTGCGCGAGCTCACCGGCGGCATCTACTTCGGCGCGAAAACGCGCACCGACGACGCCGCCAGCGATCTGTGCAGCTACAGCGTGGGGGAAATCGAACGCGTGCTGCGCAGCGCCTTCGAGCTGGCGCGCACGCGCCGGGGCAAGGTCACCTCGGTGGACAAGGCCAACGTACTGGAAACCTCCCGCCTGTGGCGCGAGGTGGCCACACGCATCGGGCGCGAGGAGTTTCCCGAGATCGCGCTGGAACACCAGCTCGTCGATTCGATGGCGATGCACCTGCTGGCCAAGCCGCGCGAGTACGACGTGATCGTGACCGAGAACATGTTCGGCGACATCCTGACCGATGAGGCATCGATGCTGGCCGGCTCGCTGGGCCTGCTGCCTTCGGCCTCCCTGGGCGCACCGGGTACGGTTGGCATCTACGAACCGATCCATGGCTCGGCACCGGACATCGCCGGCCAGGGCATCGCCAATCCGTATGCCACGATCTTCAGCGTGGCGATGCTGCTGCGGCATTCGCTCGGCCTGGAAGAAGAAGCCACGGCGGTGGAAGCGGCCGTGCACGCCGCGCTGGACGCTGGCATCTTCACCGCAGACCTCGCCCCCAAGGGCGCAGCGGCAAGCACGCGACAGGCCACCGACGCTGTGCTGGCCTACCTCGACGCCTGATCCACACGGGGCCTGCGCTCTTTCTTTTCGCGTCAGTGCAGGGACCCTGAACCCGTCCGGATCCGGACGGGTCACGGCAGCTCACCAATCCCCTCCGTGCGAGGGGCTCAGCCGTTGGCCGGCCCCTCCCGCTTGACCCGGAACCACGCCGCATACAGGGCCGGCAGGAACACCAGCGTCAGCACCGTGCCCACGATCAGGCCACCCATGATCGAAATCGCCATCGAGCCATAGAACGCGCTGCGCGAGAGCGGGATCATCGCCAGCACCGCCGCCAGCGCCGTCAGCACGATCGGCCGGAACCGGCGCACCGTCGCATCCAGGATCGCATCCCAGCGGTCATGCCCGGCGTCGATATCCTGCTGGATCTGATCGATCAGGATCACCGAATTGCGCATGATCATGCCGGCCAGCGCGATGGTCCCGAGCAGCGCGACGAAGCCGAACGGCGCGCGGAACAGCAGCAGGAACAGCACTGCCCCGATGATGCCCAGCGGCGCGGTCACCAGCACCATCGCCGCACGCGAGAAGCTGCGCAGCTGGAGCATCAGCAGGGTGGCCACCACCACCAGGAACAGCGGCATGCCGGCAGCGATGGAATCCTGCCCGCGGGCCGAATCCTCCACCGTGCCACCGGTCTCCAGCAGGTAACCGCTCGGCAGCTGCGCACGAACCCCGGCAAGGGTCGGCTCGATCTGTTTGACCACATCCAGAGGCTGCATGCCGTCACTGATGTCGGCACGCACGGTCACGGTGGGCAGGCGGTCGCGATGCCAGATGATGCCGTCCTCAAAGCCGTACTCCAGCGTCGCCACCTGGGACAGGCTGACCGTGTCACCGGCCGCGGTGACCATGGTCAGGCTGGACAGCAGCTCCAGATTGTCGCGCTCCTGTGCCGGCCCGCGCACCACGATCTCGATCAGCCGGTTGCCTTCACGGTAGACATCGACGGTCTGTCCAGCCAGCGAACCGGTCAGGAACTGGCTGATGTCGGTACTGCTCACCCCCAACGCCCGCGCACGGTCCTGGTCGATCACCAGGCGCACGGCCTTGGTGGGCTCGCTCCAATCCAGGTTGACGTTGGTGGTGTGCGTGTTGGCGCGTACCTTTGCTTCCACCTGGCGCGCCAGCGCCTGCACCTGTGGCACATCCTCGCCGGAAATGCGGAACTGCACCGGGTACCCGACCGGCGGCCCGTTCTCCAGACGGGTCACGCGCATCTGCACGTCCGGGAACGCCGGCACCACCTCACGCTGCAGCCACGTGCGCACGCTTTCCCGCGCCTGCGTGTCGTTGGCCAGGACCACGAACTGGGCGAAGTTGGTCGCCGGCAACTGCTGGTCCAGCGGCAGGTAGAAGCGGGGCGAGCCCGTGCCGACATAGGCCACGTAGTTGCGGATGCCCGCATGGCCTTCGAGCAGCGCCTCCAGCTTGTGCACCTGCTGCGCGGTGGCCCTGAGCGAAGCGCCTTCGGCCAGTTCGATGTCCACCATGAGCTCGGGCCGGGTGGAATCGGGGAAGAACTGCTGCGGCACGAACCGGAACAGCACCAGTGAACCGACGAACAGCAGCGCGGTCGCCGCGATCACCCATCCGCGGTGCTGCAGGCAGCGATCGAGGAAACGCCGGAACCGCACATAGAACGGGCGCTGGTAGGGATCATGATCGTGCCCGTGGCCGGGCGGTGCGATCACACTGGCCAGTGCGGGATAACGGTCCGCCCAGGCCTGGCGGCGTGCATGCCAGCGCCCGAGCAGGCTGTCCGGCCCGGGCGGCCTGCGCTCATGCAGGTCCGGCAGCATCTTGTCGCCGAGATAGGGAATGAACAGCACCGCCGCGATCCATGACACCACCAGCGCGATGGTGACGACCTGGAACAATGAGCGGGTGTATTCGCCCGTGCTGGAGGCGGCGGTGGCGATCGGCAGGAAGCCGGCGGCCGTGATCAGGGTTCCGGTGAGCATGGGGAAGGCCGTGGAGGTCCACGCGAAACTGGCCGCGCGCAGGCGATCGAACCCCTGCTCCATCTTGGTGGCCATCATCTCCACGGCGATGATCGCATCGTCCACCAGCAGTCCCAGTGCCAGGACCAGCGCGCCCAGCGAAATCTTGTGCAGGCCGATGCCGAAGTAATGCATGACCAGGAAGGTCATCGCCAGCACCAGCGGAATCGTCACCCCCACCACCAGCCCGGTGCGCAGACCCAGCGAGAAGAAGCTCACCAGCAGCACGATCACCACCGCTTCGGTCAGCACCTGCACGAACTCGCCCACCGATTCGCGCACGGCTTCAGGCTGGTCGGACACCTTGCGCAGGGTCATGCCGGCCGGCAGCGTCTTCTGCAGGCGCGCGAACTCGCTGTCCAGGTGCGCGCCCAGTGCGAGGATGTCACCGCCGTCCTTCATCGCCACCGCCAGGCCGATCGCTTCCTCGCCCATGAAGCGCATCTTCGGTGAGGCCGGATCGGCGAAGCCGCGGCTGACCGTGGCCACGTCGCCCAGGCGCATGCTGCGGTCACCCACGCGGATCGGCAGCGCGCGGATCTGTTCCAGGTCGGTCAGCTGTCCGGTCACCCGCAGCTGCACGCGGTCGGTCGCCGTTTCCATGAAGGTGTTGGCACTGACCGCGTTCTGGTCCTGCAGGGCCTTGATCACCTGTGGGCCCAGATCGCCCAGCGTGGCGCGCCGGCTGTTGTCGAACTCCACCCAGATCTTCTCGTCCTGCAGCCCGATGAGATCGACCTTGCCCACATCGGGCACGCGCTGCAGTTGCAGCTGGATGCGATCGGCGTAATCGCGCATCACGGCGTAGTCGAAACCCTTGCCGGTCAGTGCATAAAGGTTGCCGAAGGTATCGCCGAACTCATCGTTGAAGAAGGGACCGACGATCTCGCGCGGCAACGTGGCGCGGACATCGCCCGTACGCTTGCGGATCTGGTACCACAGCGCGGGAATCTGGCCGGCGCGCAGGTCATCGCGCGCCATGAAGATGATCTGCGACTCGCCCGGGCGCGAATACGAGCGGATGAACTCGAACTCGCCGGTGTTCATCAACGCCTTTTCCAGCGGTTCGGTGACCTGGCGCGAGACCTGCTCGGCCGTTGCCCCCGGCCACAGCGTGCGCACGACCATCGCCTTGAACGTGAACGGCGGATCTTCCGACTGGCCCAGGTGCTTGTAGGACCAGGCACCGATCAGCGCGAACGCGAGCATGGCAAACAGCACGAGCGGACGATTGGCCAGCGCCCACTCGGAAAGGTTGAAACGGCGCATGGCTCAGTCCTTCCGGGCCGGCGCAGCCGGCGTCTTCGATGCCGCCGGTGCGGTGAACACCGGTCGATTCCCGCGGTCGACGGCGGTGACGGCCTGCCCTTCGCGCAGCAGGTGTCCACCGGCCGCTACCACCCAGTCAGCTTCGCGCACGCCCGCCAGCACCGGCACGCTGTCGCTGCCGTAGGCACCGGTGGTCACCGCGACGGCCTTGACCGCGTGCGTGGCCGGGTCCACCACCCAGACACTGGCGCGGCCCTGCGCATCCCGCTGCAGGGCGGCCAGCGGCAGCTGCAGGGTGCCCGCGCGCCCGGCGCGGCTGTACACCCGCGCGCTCTGCCCGAGCGTGACATCGTCCAGCACCGCCTCGTCCAGGCTGACCCGCGCGGGATAGGTGCGTGTCTGCGGATCGGCTGCCGCGGCAATCTCGCGCAGCGTGCCCGGCAGGCGCGTGCCGGGGCGGGTCCAGAGTTCCACTTCCACGCGCTGGCCGACCGCGTAGTCGGCGAGCGTGCTTTCCGGCAGCGCGATCGCCACCTCGCGGGCGCCGTCGGCGGCCAGGTTGAAGATGGTCTGGCCCGCGGCCACCACCTGCCCGGCCTCGGCCTCGCGGCTGGCGATCACGCCATCGACCGGCGCGCGCAGCTGCGCATAGCCGGACTGGTTGCGCAGCACATCGCTGTTGGCGCGTGCCGCATTGACCTGGCCCTGCGCCGCCTTGAACGCCGCTGCCTGCTGGTCGAGCGCCGAGCGGCTCACCAGCTGCTGGGCGGCCAGCGCCTGGAAGCGCTTGAGGTCATCGCGGGTGCGCACCAGTTCGGCTTCCGAGGCCGCCAACTGTTCCTGCGAAGCGCGCGCCTGCAGCGCGAAATCCGCCGCATCCAGTTCGGCCAGCACCTGCCCCTTGCGCACGCGCTGCCCGGCATCGACCTCACGCCGCAGCAGGTTGCCCCCCACGCGGAACGAAAGCGGGCTTTCCTGCCGCGCGCGGATCTCGCCGGGGAACACCGCCGGTGCCTGCCCCGGGACGTCGCCGGGATGCACAACCAGCACGGGTACGGCGGCGGGCGGCGCCGCCTGTTCGCCCGAACACGCGGCCAGCGTGGCCAGCCCGAGTGCAATTCCCATCCAGCGCACGATCTTCATCGTTCAACATCCTGATAACACGGCAGTGAGGTGGCGAAAGGCGCCGGATCCGGACGCCCGTTTAGTAAACTGGCCGGTATAGTATAAATATCGAACCGGTTGGTCTAGTATTGTCGTCTATGTCCCCATCTCCCGCTAAAACCGCGCTGCGGTCTGCCGGCAAAGTGGCCGGCCCTGGACGCCCCAAGGATCTCGGCAAGCGTGCCGCCATCCTCGAAGCGGCCAAGGCCCTGTTCGTCGAGCAGGGCTATACGGGCGTGAGCATGGACAGCATCGCCGCGCAGGCTGGCGTGTCCAAGCTGACCGTGTACAGCCACTTCGGTGACAAGGAAACGCTGTTCACCGAGGCGGTGAAGTCGCGCTGCGAGGAAATGCTGCCTGCCACCCTGTTCGTCCCCAACGTGGACGGACCGCTGCGCGAGCAGCTGCACGGCATCGGCCAGGCGTTTTTCGATCTGATCACCTCTGATGAGGCCGTCTCGATCCAGCGCGTGATGATGGCTCCGGAGACCGATGATCGGCTGCGCGAGATGTTCTGGCAGGCCGGTCCGCAGCGCACCAATGCGGCCCTGGCCGATTTCCTGCGCTCGCGTGCCGAATGCGGCGAGCTGGACATCACCGACTTCGATACCGCAGCGGTGCAGTTCCTGACCCTGGTGAAAGGCGAGCTGCTCACGCATATGATGTGCGGGCTGCGCCCTGCGGCCCTGGGCTGCGACGTGCGCACCCACGTGGCCGCCAGCGTGGACTTCTTCCTGCGTGCCTACGCCGCCCGGCCAGCCGGCGGTGGCGGCACCTGAAACCTGAACAAGCCGGAGGTCGCGATGACTTCCGGCACTGCGCCCGCTGCGCCCCGGATTACATGCTCTGGGCGCGCCGCCGGGCTTCTGGACCGGTAAAATGGCCGGCCTACTGCGCTGGATTGGAACCTCATGACGATTGACTACGCACACGCCCGTGAACTGATGGTGGAACAGCAGATCCGTCCCTGGGACGTGCTGGACATCAAGGTGCTCGACGTCCTGGCCCGACTGCCGCGCGAAGCGTTCGTCAGCGAAGCCCACCGCGTGCTCGCCTATACGGACATCGAACTGCCGCTCAGCGGCGGCCAGAAGATGATGAAGCCGGTGGTGGAAGGCCGCACCCTGCAGGCACTGGACCTGCAGCCGGGTGATGAAGTGCTGGAGATCGGCACGGGCAGCGGGTACCTGTCGGCCTGCCTGGCCGCTCTGGCCCGCGACGTGCTGAGCCTGGAGATCGATCCAGCACTCGCCGAGGCCGCACGTGCCCGCCTGGCGTCGACCGGCCTGGGCACCAACGTGCGCGTGGAAACCGCCGATGCGCTGGGCTGGCAGACCGAACGCCGGTTCGATGTGATCTGTGTCACTGGCGCGGTTGACGTGGTGCCGTCACAGTTCGCCTCGTGGCTGCGTCCAGGCGGTCGCCTGTTCGTGATCCAGGGACGCTCGCCGGCGATGGAAGCCCTCCTGATCCAGGCCGACGGCAGCCGTGAGTCGCTGTTCGAAACCGATATCGATTACCTGCGCGGTGCCGCACCGGCCCCCCAGTTCCACCTCTGAGTCCAAGGAAGCCGCAATGATCCGCCGAACCCTCGCCTTTGCGCTGGCCACCGCCCTGCTGCCGTTGTCCGCCCAGGCCGCCGATCTGCTGCAGGTCTATGAAATGGCCCGCAACGGTGACCCGCAGCTTTCAGCTGCCGAGTCCACCCGGCTGTTCGACAGGGAAGGTGCCGTGCAGGCACGCGCCGCACTGCTGCCGCAGATCAACGGTGTCGCATCGCTGAGCCGCTCGCGCACCGAGGCCGATGCATCGCGCAACTCCGGCACGGTCGATTCGCGCCGTCGCCAGTACACCCTCGATGGCAGCCAGACGCTGTTCAACTGGAGCCAGTTCAGCAACCTGCGTGCGCAGCAGGAGCTGAGCAAGGCGGCTGATTTCACGCTGGATTCGGCCAACGACAACCTGATCGTGCGTACCTCCGCAGCCTACTTCAACGTGCTGGTGGCGATCGAATCGCTCAACGCGGCCAAGACCAACGAAGAGGCGGCGAAGAAGCAGTTCGACTTCGCCGACAAGCGCCTGGAGGTCGGCCTGGCGCCGATCACCGACGTCCATGAAGCGCGCGCGCAGTACGACCAGGCGCGTGCCAACACCATCGTTTCGCAGAACACCCTGGCCGATGCCTACCAGGCGCTCACCGAACTGACCGGCCAGCCGGTCACCAACCTGCGTGGCCTGCCGGAAGACTTCCGTCCGGAAGTGCCGGCCAACCGCGGCAACGTGGACCAGCTGGTGCAGGAAGCGGTGGCCCGGAACCCGGCGCTGAAGGCACAGGAACTGCAGGTGGCCGCCTCCGAAGCCAGCGTGCAGGCCGCCCGCGGCGCGCACTACCCGACCCTTTCGCTCGGGGCCAGCGCAGGCAAGAGCGCGACCTGGGGTGACAGCGTCGGCGCCGGTTCGCTCAGCCCGGATGCGCGTACCAACAGCATCGGCCTGACCCTCAACGTGCCGATCTTCGCCGGTGGCGCCACCCAGTCCGGCGTGCGCCAGGCGCTGGCCCAGCGTGACATCGCCCAGGACAGTTACGAGCAGCAGAAGCGCGCGCTGGACCGCAACACCCGCAACGGGTACCAGACACTGGTGGCGGGCATCAGCGAAGTGGAGGCGCGCCGCCTGGCGGTGGTGTCCGCCCAGAGCGCCTACGATGCCTCGCAGGTCGGCCTGGAAGTAGGTACGCGCACGGTGCTGGACGTGATCCAGAACCAGCGCATCCTGTTCTCCGCGCAGCTCGATTACGCCAATGCGCGTTACACCTTCCTGCAGAACCGCCTGCTGCTGAGCCAGGCCGTGGGCGCGCTGGACATCGCCGAACTGCAGGAAATCAACCGGCTGCTGACCGCCAACGCCGGCAACCCGAGCACGACGGTCGGCAACTGATGCCAGCGGGAGCGGGGCCTGTGGCCTCGCTCCCGCCGTGCCTGCCGGGTCAGAACACCATGTTCACCGCGACCTGCGGCGCAACCACCTGGCTGGTGTTGCGTCCGGCAACCGCTATCTGCGCACCGAACAACACCCCCACCTGATCACTGAAGTGGTACTCCACGGCGGGCAGCACCGAGAAACGCCAGCTTGCCGGATCACGGCGGTGCACCTCGGTGCGCTTGCCCGTGGGCCCCTGCGTGCCGTGCACGCTCAGGCCACTCTCACGTTCATGCAGCAGTTCGCCGACCAGCACCCACCGCGGTGACAGGCTGTACTCGGCCGACATCGACGACTCCAGCGCCGTGCCGAGCCGCACCCGTCCGTCAAAGCCCGGGGCGGTTCCGAAACCACTCTGCCCACGCACCCCGGTGGTCGCGCCAGGGATGCGCCATGCGGTGCTGGCACGCGTGCGCAGGTGACCGTCCATGAAGTACGCCTGGCCGTGGAGGCCGATCACCGTGGTGCTTGCGCCATTGCCGCTCGCCACCGAGATGCGCCGTTCTTCCAGGCGGTCATGATGGCCCGTGGTGATGCCCTGCCGGAGCGCGAGCGTCAACGTGGCCTGCGACGGCCCAGTGCCCTGGTGCAGTCCGAACAGCGCCACCAGTCCGGTATCGCCCACATCGAAGGCGCGGTTGTTGTGGGCATCGCGGTTGTAGTACGCGTTCAGCGTGGCCCCCAGGGTGACCCGCTCATGCACGCCGTAGTTGATCGGCACGACCACGCGCCACTGGTCCGGTGCGCGGGTGCGATGGCGGTTGCCATCATTGTCCCAGCTACGGCTGGCGTGGCTGTTGATCAGGTAAGGTTCCACCAGCAGCGTCCCCTGCGGCAAGGGCGGCGGGGGCGTGACCAGGGGACCGGTGTAACGCGGACTGCCGCTGCCTTCCGCATGAGCTGCCGGGGCGCCGAGCACAGCGCCGAGGACGACAGCCCCAAGAATGACGGAGCGGGAAAAGCTTCGGGAAAGTGGGTACGTCTGGGTCACGGTTTCTCCTTTCGCGTGGTGGGACGAGCAACCACGCTGCGACCGCACGCGCGGATCAGGAATACGGAAAGTTGCAATCCACGTCCTGCGCTACGGAACGCCCGACCTCCCTGCATCAGAAAGTGATCGTTATCAGCACGTGTCGCAGCCGGCTGTTGCGGTTCGCTTGCAGGCACGTCACTCTGCGCGCCTCTTCATTGCCCCGGAGGCTCCTGCTTGGACAGTCACAGTCGAATCCGCTGCATCTGACCCGGCACGACTCCGACCTCCAGCAGGTCCCGTCCCTCGCCGGGATGGGGCTTCGCCCGGCCGCCTGACGGCCCGGGCAACCTCCACGACTGCAACGCACTCTGCTTCGGTTCCTGCGGGAGTCGCTGGCGCATCCGCTCACCCGGAGATTGCCCATGCGCGCCTGTTATCCCATTGCGTTTCCCCTTGTTGCCGGCCTGATGCCGATGCATGCCCAGGCGGCAGCCAGCCTGCTTGTCGATGACGCGGGCACCACGCCCGAACAGCACTGCCAGCTCGAAACCTGGTACCGCCCACCCGCGCATGGCGCTGAGCTCACGGCCGTGGGCGCGTGTACCCGGCACGGCACCGAATGGTCGTTCGGTGCCTCGTCCCTGCGACACGCCGCCAGCCTACCGTGGTCGCTGGGGCTCAAGCGCACGGTGCTGGGCGCGGACCACGCACCGGTGCAGGTCGCCCTGTCCGCCGGTTGGTCCGATGACCTGCAGCAGGCCGGTGCGCGCGCGCTTTCACTGCAGGTGCCGATGACGGTGCGCCTGCCTGCGGCAGGCCGCCTGCAGCTGCACGGCATGCTGGGCTGGCACCACACAGCCAGAGCGCGTGGGCTGGAACTGGGAGCCGGCGCGGAACTGCAGGCCTCATCGCGCTGGTCCCTGCTGCTGGAGCAGGCACGTGACAGCACGCGTGCCCGGCGCTCCCAGGCCGGCCTGCGCCGCTACCTGCGCAACGACGCGTCGATCGACCTGCTGTTCGGCCGCAACCACCACGACGACGCAGACCGCTGGCTGACGCTGGGTCTGAACCTGCCGCTCGCGCGCTGATCGCACGCGCTCCCTCTGCAATGCATCAACCAAGGATCCATCCATGAACCTCGAAGCCCTGCGCGCCGCCGTCCAGTCGGCCATCAGCTCGCCCGCTACCAGCCGTTTCCCCTCGCTGGCCACGACGGTGCATCCCCACGATCTGGCCGAAGCCATGAGCCACTTCGCCGTCGAGGATGTCGCAAGCGTCCTTCTCCAGATCCACCGGCCCATCCGGGCGGCGCTGTTCGTGCACTTCACCCCTGCGCGCCAGGACGCGGTGCTGCAGGCTTCGTCGCGTGAGGCGCAGCTGGAACTGCTGCGCCACATGCCGGCCGACGACCGTGCCGACCTGTTCAACCGCATGGATCCCCCGTTGCGTCACGCGCTGCTGGCGGCGCTGCGCCACCACGAGCGCGATGACGTGTTGAAGCTCACGGCCTTTCCCGAAGGCACCGTGGGCTCGGTCACCACCTCGGACTTCATCGCCGTCGACGCCGCGATCCACGCCGACGCCGCGCTACGCCACCTGCGCAGTATCGCCCCGTCCAGTGAAGCCCTGTATGTGCTCTACGTGCTCGATGACTGCCGTCGGCTGCGTGGCACGTTGTCGCTGCGTGACCTCGTCGTCGCCGCACCCGATGCACCGTTGTCGGCGCTGCTGCGCGCCGATCCGGTGTTCGTGCGCGCGTCCTGGCCCCGGCAGCAGGCCGCCGAACTCATCCGCCGCTACGACCTGCTTGCGGTGCCGGTGATCGACGGCAACGACCGCATGATCGGCATCGTCACCGTCGACGACGCCATGGACATCGACAAGGAACAGGATGCCAACCAGCTGGCCCGCTTCGGCGGCACGGCCGTGGGCGGTGGGACCGATCTGGACATCGTTCGCACGCCGCTGCGGCGCATGTTCAACGTGCGCGTCTTCTGGCTCGCCGTGCTCACCGGCTTCGGCATCCTGACCAGCACGTTCGTCGCCGCCCAGGAGGAGATCCTGAGCCAGGTGATCGTGCTCGCCGCGTTCATCGCACCGATCGTCGACATGGGCGGCAACACCGGCAGCCAGTCGGCGACGCTGGTGATCCGCAGCATGGCGCTGGGCGAACTCACCGGCACGTGGCGGCACATCCTGTTCGTGATCCGCCGCGAGGTCCCCGTCGCGTTCGGGCTGGGTATCGCCATCGCGCTGCTTGAAGCCGTGCTGGCCTATTTCAGCAAGGGAATCGGCGGTGACATCCTCCTGGTCGTCGGCCTGAGCATGCTGGTGTGCACGGTGCTCGGCGGCATCATCGGGGCCCTGCTGCCGTTCGCCGCACGTCGCATCGGCGCCGATCCGGCCACCCTGTCCTCGCCGCTGATCACCTCGATCATGGACCTGCTTGGTGTGTTCATCTACTTCGGCTTTGCCTGGCTGCTGCTGGCCGACGAACTGCGCGGTGTGGTGGCGTGAGCCTGGTTCACCGGCACCGATTCTGGAAGGAGACGATCCGATGCGGATGATCGAACAGCTGGATGTCATGGCGGCACTGGACACCCTGGCCGGACTGGGCCTGGCCTTCGTGCTGGGCGCGGTGGTCGGCCTGGAACGACAGTACCGGCAACGTACCGCCGGCCTGCGCACGAATGTGCTGGTGGCGGTAGGCGCGGCATTGTTCGTGGACATCGCCCTGCGCTACCACGGCGACCACGGGGGCACGCCCAGCCCCCTGCACGTGGTGGCCTATGTCGTCTCCGGCGTTGGCTTCCTCGGCGCTGGCGTGATCATGCGCGAGGAAGGCAACGTGCGCGGGCTCAACACCGCGGCCACCCTGTGGGGCTCGGCCGCGATCGGCGTGGCCTCCGGGCTGGGGCTGCTCACCGAGGCGGTGCTGGGCACGATGTTCGTGCTCTGCGCCAATACGCTGCTGCGGCCGGTGGCCAATGCCATCAACCGCCGCCCGCTGGACATGCAGCAGGTGGAGATGACCCACACGGTCTGCGTGATCGTTGGCGCACGGCGACAGGGCGCGGTACTGACGCTGCTGGAAGAGGCGCTGGAAGCGTGCAGTCATCCAGCCATGCACCTGGATGTGCGGGCGTTCGGCGAACACGATGTGGAAATCGAAGCCACGCTGGCGGCCACGTGCGTGGACGCGGCAGCGCTGGATGGATTGGTCGTGCAGCTGCAGGGCCAGCCACAGGTCCGCCAGGCGTTCTGGAGCGCCAGCGCCACCGAGTGAGCGGTGTCCTGGTGTCCCTGCAGCGAGGCTCAGCGGCCGCTGCTGGCCGGCGCCAGCGGCGGCGGCAGGTGCGGGCCGACCAGTTCGATGGTCCGCTGCAGCGCGCCCCGGCCGTTGCGCACCAGCGCGCAGCCGGTACTGGCCATGTCCTCGCGCGCCTGTTCGTCGGCCAGCAGGTGCTGCAGGTGCTGTCCCACAGCGGCGCTGTCCTCGCCGACCAGCAGCGCGCCGGCCTCCAGCATGCGCCGGGAGATCTCGGCGAAGTTGTGCAGGTACGGCCCGGTCACCGCCGCCGTGCCCATCGCGGCCGGCTCCAGCAGGTTGTGCCCGCCGATCGGCTGCAGGCTGCCGCCGACGAAAGCCACCTGGGCGCAGGCGTAGAAGGACATCAGCTCGCCCAACGTATCGATCACGAACACATCGGTATCCGTGCCGGGCCACTGCTGCATGCGGCGCGTGGCCACCTTCCATCCCTGCTCGCGGGCCAGGTGCTCGACCCGGCCGAAACGTTCCGGATGACGGGGCGCCCACAGCATCAGCAGGCCCGGCTGCGCCTGGCGCAGGCGCCGATGCAGCTCGACGACGGCCTGCTCCTCCCCTTCGTGCGTGCTCGCGGCAATCCACACCGGGCGGCCGGCGGGCACGCCGTCGCGGAAGCGCTGCACGAAGGCCTGCACGTCGGGCGCGCCGATATCGAACTTCAGGTTGCCCAGGGCCTGCACCTGCGTGGCATCCGCACCGAGCTGCACGAAGCGGGCCGCATCGTCCTCCGACTGCGCTGCCACGCAGGTCACCGTGCGCAGCGCGCGCCGGATCAATGGCGCCAGCACGCGGTAGCCACGCAGCGAGCGCGCCGACAGGCGTGCGTTGAGGATGTACACGGGAATCGCGCGGTTGCGGCAGCCGAACAGCATGTTCGGCCACAGCTCGGTTTCCAGGATGAGCGCGAGACTGGGCTGGAAATGGTTGAGGAAACGGCCGACGCTGCCCGGCACGTCGTAGGGCAGGTACACGTGGTCCACCGCATCGCCCCACAGCGAACGCACGCGCTCCGAACCGGTGGGGGTGATGGTGGTGATGACCCAGCGGATATCCGGGCGCTGTGCCCGCAGCGCATTGACCAGCGGGGCGGCGGCATTGACCTCACCCACCGAGACCGCATGCAGCCACACCCGCGGCTGGCAACTGCGCTCGGGATAGGACGCGTAGCGTTCGTCCCAGCGGCGGAAATACTCGCGGACCCTGAAGCCGCGCCAGACCAGGTGGTACACAGTGATCGGCAGCAGGAGGTACAGCGCGACCGAATACAGGCCGCGCAGGATCCATTCAAGAGGGTCTTTACGCATGCCCGCAAGGATACGATGCCGTACCCGGTAAAGACACGCAGGCGGCGCATACGCGGGTCCCGCCCGGCGGGTTGCCGGGCGGGTTGCTAGAATGCCGGCATGTCCGATGCCACGACCGCCCCCCGGCCCTCACTGCGAAATCCCCGCCACTGGCCCACGTTCGCTGCCATGCTGGTGGCCTTTGCCATCGCGCGGCTGCCCTGGGCGCTGCAGCGTGTCCTGGGGCGTGGCGTCGGCTCCCTCGCCTGGCGCTTCGCTGGCAGCCGCAGACGTGCGGCCGAAGTAAACCTGGCGCTGTGCTTCCCCGAGAAGGACGATGCATGGCGGCAGCGCCTGCTGCGCGACAGCTTCGATGCGCTCGGCATCGGCATCTTCGAGTTCGCGCGCGCCTGGTGGGGCAGCATCGATGCGATCCGCCCGCACGTGCACATCGAAGGCCTGGAGCATCTGCAGCGCATGCAGGCGGAGGGTCGCGGCGTGCTGCTGGTGTCCGGGCACTTCATGACGCTGGAGATGTGCGGGCGCCTGCTGTGTGACCACGTCGAGCTCTCGGGCATGTACCGCAGGCATCGCAACCCAGTGTTCGAGTGGGCGGTGAAGTCCGGTCGCCTGCGCTATGCCAAGGCGATGTTCGCCAACGAGGACATCCGCGCGTCGGTGCGCCACCTGAAGAAGGGCGGATTCCTGTGGTACGCGCCGGACCAGGACATGCGGGGCAAGGACACCGTGTTCGTGCCCTTCTTCGGCCACACCGCTGCCACCATCACCGCCACGCACCAGCTCGCGCGCATGACCGGATGCGCGGTGGTTCCGTATTTCCACCGCCGGGTGGGCGGCAGCTATTACCTGAAGATCGGCGAGCCGTTGGCCGACTTCCCGAGCCAGGACGTCGAGGCCGATACCGCGCGGGTGAACCAGGCGATCGAGCAGATGGTGCGTGAGGCCCCCGACCAGTACCTGTGGATCCACCGCCGCTTCAAGCGCCAGCCGGGCGGCCGCAGCGATTACTACCGCGACTGATCCGGAGGCTGGGGCCGCCGGGGACAGCGTGCGCTAGGGAGCGTCTTCGCGGGCCAGCAGGCTGCCGGCGAACAGCGCGGCCAGCAGGACGGTCAACCCGCCCCAGAACGTGGAATGGAAGGCCAGGTGGGTGTTCAGCGGGAACACCGTGACCGCCAGCGCCAGCATGGCCGGACGTGCGCGATCGCGTGCGTTCTGTGGGGCGAACCGCCAGGCACGCCAGGCCTGCGCGAACGCTGCCAGCCAGAGCAGCAAGCCCAGCACGCCGGTCTCAGCGAGGATTTCCAGCACGATCTGATGCGCGTGCAGCGCCGGCCCCGCGCCCCACACGCCCTGCGTGCCGTGCTCCGGATCGCAGGCCGGATAGGCATCGCGGAAGCCGCGCGCGCCCACGCCATTGATCGGGTGCGCCTGGATCATGCAGCCGGCCGCCGCCCAGATCCGGCCCCGGCCGGAGAGCGCCTGGTCCATGCCATCGTCGGTGCCCTGCCAGGCCAGCGCGGTGCGGGCCACGCGTTCCCGCAGCTGCGGTACCGCAGCGGTGAGTGCGGCAGTCCCCAGCGCACCCGCCAGCAGCATGAGCAGCAGCCGCCGCGGGCCGAGCACGCGCCAGCCGCTGTACACCACCACCAGCGCGAAGGTGATCCAGGAAGCACGCGATCCCGCCAGCAGCAACACCCCTCCGACGGCCAGCGAGGCCAGCAGCCAGCCCGGGCGCCCGAAGCGTGCCCCCGCCGGCAGCAGCAGGAAGGCCGAAAGACTGGCCAGCACCTGGCCGAACTTGAGGTTGCACGGCCCCAGCGCACCACTCAGGCGATCGGCCAACGCGGCCTCAGCGGCGCTGCACAGCGGCTGTTGGCTCACCAGCTGCTTGAGCTGGTCCAGCGACCAGAACCAGGGGCTGGTGCCCGCCACGGCCTGCACCAGTGCATCGACTGTCCATGCCAGGGTGATGATGCCGAGCCCGCCGAGCGTCAACGCGCGGCGCGCCGGGGTGGCCACGGCAATGGCCACCAGCCACATGAAGGGCAGATAGCGCAGGCCCGCCGCCGTCTTGCTCCAGGCCGCGGACGGGTCCACCGCATCCAGCGCGGAGAAGGCTTGTGGCAGCCAGTAGCCGAGGAAAAGGATGGAGGTCAGGGCCCAGGCGGCCGGGCTCAGCAGGCGCGGCTGCCCCTGCACGCGACGCATCACCATGCGCACTGCCGCATAGATCGCACCGAGCCCGAGCACGCCTTCGGCGATGCCGGGCAATGGCCACAGCGCAACGAACGCCAGCACCCACCACGGGGCCCAGCGGCCGGCGCGGTCATCGGGCACGGGCGATGTCAGGTCAGCCTGCGAGGTCGGCATAGAGACGAAGCGTGTCGCGCTGCATGGCCTGCAGCGTAAACGGGATCCTCCCCGGCAGCGACGGCGGCGAGGCCAGCAAGGCCAGCGCGCGTTCACAGAGCTGCGCCTGGTCATGCAGGGGCACGGCGCCGGACGGCTGCAGCTGGCCCAGCAGTTCGCCCACCCCGCCGTGGTCCCACCCCAGCACGGGGCGTCCGACGGCCAGCGCCTCCACCACCGTGCGCCCGAAAGCTTCCGGCTTGTCGGAAAGCTGCAGCACCAGATCACTGGCGGCGTAGGCCTCGGCGATGCGCGCCGTGGGCGGACTGATATGCAGATGGCTCGCCGGAAGCTGCAACGCGGCCGCCTCGGCCCTCAGTTCGTCCAGGTAGCGCTCACGGCCCGGCTCGTCAGTACCCAGCATCCACAGGTGCGCGGGGACGCCCTCCGCGTGCAGCCGCGCCGCCAGTTGCAGCGCGTGCGTGTGCCCCTTCAGACGCGTCCCGCGGCCGGGCAGCAGCAGTACCGGCCCCTGCGGGTCGGACAGCCACGCATGCTGCCTGGCCAGGGCCAGCCGGGGCCGCAGATCGTTGCGCGCCACGCGCGGGAACTGGGTGACGTCCACGCCGCGCGCAATCACCTGCAGGCGGGCATCTTCCACATCCGGGTAGTGCGCGCGCACGAAGCCACGCACGGTGTTGGACACGCAGATGACACGCTCGCCAGTGGTCATCACCCGGCTGTAGCGGCCTGGCGAATTGAGTCCGTGTACGGTGGTCACCCAGTGCGGGCGGCGGGCGGCCGGCACTGCACGCAGTGCGTGCAGGCCAAGCCAGGCGGGCAGCCGCGAACGTGCATGCACGATATCGGCGCCGACTTCGGCGAACAACCGGCGCAGGGTGGGCACGTGGCGCAGCGTCAGCAGCGATTTCCTGCCGATATCCAGCGTGAGGTGTTCGCCGCCGCTGTCCAGCAGCGGTTGCACGAGGCGGCCGCCGGCCGACACGACCAGTGCACGGTGGCCGGCCGCCACCAGGGCAGCCGCGATTTCCAGCGTGGACCGCTCCACCCCGCCGGAGTGCAGCGCCGGCAGCAACTGCACCACGGTCAGGCGACGCATGGAGGCGTTGGCCCGGTTCAGTCGGCGAGCACGAAGACGGCGCCGCAGTAGGCGCACTGCGCCTCGCCGTTGGGTTCGTCTTCGATGGGCAGGTACACGCGCGGGTGCGAGTTCCACAGCGCCATCTCCGGCGTCGGGCAGCTCAGCGGCAGGTCGCCGCGGTGCACGGTGTAACGCTTTTCGGTATTGGCGGGCGCGGTGGCGGTGTGGCTCATGGCGATGACCAGGGGGCGGAATGCGAGGGAGGTCATTCTAGCAGGCAGCCGCGCTGTGGTTGCCCCCGGTTGGGCGACGGCGGGCCGTGCCGCCTCGGCGCGGGAATCCCCTTGGTGGTCCAAAGGGCGCGCCGGAAGCGGGGATCAGGACGGGCTGCGGGGCAGCCCGCAGCTGCGAAGACGGCTTACGCCTTCTTTTCAGCCTCGAGCTGCTTGCGGATCTGCGCATCCACCGCAGCGATCGCGGTCATGTTGAGGATCCGGCGCGAGGTGGCGCTGGTGGTGAGGATGTGCGCGGGCTTGTTCACACCCATCAGGATCGGACCGATCGCCACACCGTCGGTGAATACGCGCACCAGGTTGTAGGCGATGTTGGCCGCTTCCAGGTTCGGCAGTACGAACAGGTTGGCGCGGCCCTGCAGGGTCGAACCGGGCAGCAGCTTCTGGCGCAGCGCCTCGTCCCACGCCGTATCACCCTGCATTTCACCGTCCACGTTCAGGCGCGGGTTGCGCTTGAGCAGCATCTCGCGGACCTGGCGCATCTTCACCGCGTCCTTCGAATCATGGCTGCCGAAGTTCGAGTGAGAAAGCAGGGCCACGTTCGGTTCGATGCCGAACAGCTTCATGCGGTAGGCCGCCTGCAGCGTGGCTTCCGTCAACTGCTCGGCGGTCGGGTCTTCCTGCACGTGGGTGTCCACGAAGAAGAACACGCCCTGCTGGTTGATGACGCCGGTCATGGCCGAGGTCGAGGTCACCTTCGATTCCAGCGGCAGCACGCTGCGCACGTAGCCGAGCTTCTTGTGGAAGCGGCCGACGATGCCGGTGAGCAGCGCATCGGCCTCCCCGCGCGCCACCATCACCGAAGCGATCAGCGTTGGGCGCGAGCGCATCAGGTTCTTGGCCGCCGCGACCGTCACGCCACGGCGACCGGTCAGCGCGTGGTAGTACTGCCAGTACTCGTTGAAGCGCGGATCGTCGTTGATGTTGGTGACTTCGATGTTCTCACCGATCTTCAGCCGCAGTCCCAGCCGCTCGATGCGCGCTTCGATGACATCGGGACGGCCGATCAGGATCGGGTGCGCCAGGTCCTCGTCCACCACGTTCTGCACGGCCTGCAGCACGACTTCCTCTTCGCCTTCGGCATACACCACGCGCTGCTTGTCACCGCGTGCCCGGTCGTAGACCGGCTTCATCATCAGGCTGGTGCGGTAAACGAACTCGGAAAGCTTCTGGCGGTAAGCCGACATGTCGGTGATCGGACGCTCGGCCACGCCGGAATCCATCGCGGCCTGGGCCACGGCGGCCGACAGTTCCACCAGCAGGCGACGGTCGAACGGACGCGGGATCAGATAATCACGGCCGAAGCTGGGCGCCTCGCCACCGTAGGCCGAGCCCATGTCGGTGGCCGCACGGCGTGCCAGCGCGGCGATCGCGCGCACGCAGGCGATCTTCATCTCCTCGTTGATGGCCGTTGCGCCCACGTCCAGCGCACCACGGAACAGGTACGGGAAGCAGAGCACGTTGTTGATCTGGTTCGGATAATCCGACCGGCCGGTGCCGATGATGGCGTCGGCACGCACCGCGCGCACGTCCTCGGGCATGATTTCCGGCGTGGGGTTGGCCAACGCGAAGATCACCGGATCCGGTGCCATCGTCCTGACCATCTCGGGGGTGAGGATGCCCGGGGCGGACAGCCCGAGGAAGATATCGGCGCCGTCGACGATCTCCGCCAGCGTGCGCTTGTCGGTGTCGCGCGCATAGCGCTGCTTTTCCGGATCAAGATCGGTGCGACCGGTATGGATCACGCCCTCGCGGTCGAAGGCCAGGATGTTTTCCGGCTTCACGCCCAGCTGGACCAGCATGTTCACGCAGGAAATGCCGGCCGCGCCCATGCCCGTGGTCGCCAGCTTCACGTCCTCGATCTTCTTGCCGGTGATCGCCATGGCGTTGAGCACGGCCGCACCGACGATGATCGCCGTGCCGTGCTGATCGTCATGGAACACCGGAATCTTCATGCGCTCGCGCAGCTTGCGCTCCACGATGAAGCACTCCGGTGCCTTGATGTCTTCCAGATTGATGCCACCGAAGGTCGGCTCGAGCGAGGCGATGATGTCCACCAGCTTGTCCGGATCCATCTCGTCAACTTCGATGTCGAACACATCGATGCCGGCGAACTTCTGGAACAGCACGCCCTTGCCTTCCATCACCGGCTTGCCGGCCAGCGGACCGATGTTGCCCAGCCCGAGCACGGCGGTGCCGTTGGAAATGACCGCCACCAGGTTGCCGCGCGCGGTGTAGGCGCTGGCCAGCTGCGGATCGGCCTGGATCTCCTGGCAGGCGTAGGCCACGCCCGGGGAATACGCCAACGACAGGTCACGCTGGGTCAGCATCGGCTTGGTCGCCGTGACCTTGATCTTTCCCGGCGGCGACATGCGGTGGTAATCGAGAGCGGCCTGCTTGAAATCTTCGTTGGACATTCGACTGGGCACATGAATGGGCAAGGGACAGGGGATGATACCCCCGATGGATGGTGCGGACCTGTCGCCGGGCTGTCGCGCGGGTGCTGCGGCGCAGCAGTGGCGGGCCGGACCGCAGGCCGCCACGGCACGCGCGGCGGCGCTCAAACAGGTAGGGCCCACCGTCGCCGATGAGCCCCACCGAAGCACACGATGCAGGTCAGGCCTTGGCGGAGGCCTGGCCCGGCAGCACGGCGTCCACCGGCGGCGGCAGCTCGCCTTCGCGGCCGTTCAAGGCCAGCGCCAGCTTGTCACGGTCCAGCGCGCCTTCCCAGCGCGAGACCACCACGGTGGCCACCGCGTTGCCGATGAAGTTGGTCAGCGAACGGCATTCACTCATGAAACGATCCACGCCGAGGATCAGCGCCATGCCGGCCACCGGCACCTCCGGCACCACCGCCAGCGTGGCCGCCAGCGTGATGAAGCCGGCACCGGTCACGCCCGCCGCGCCCTTGGAGCTCAGCATCGCCACCAGCAGCAGCGCGATCTGGTGCCCGAGCGTCAGCTCCGTGTTGGTGGCCTGTGCGATGAACAGCGCGGCCAGGGTCATGTAGATGTTGGTGCCGTCGAGGTTGAACGAATAACCGGTGGGCACGACCAGGCCGACCACCGACTTGCTGCAGCCGGCGCGTTCCATTTTCTCCATCAGCGACGGCAGCGCCGATTCGGAGGAGGAGGTGCCGAGCACGAGCAGCAGCTCGGCCTTGAGGTAGCGCGCCAGCTTGAACACCGAGAAACCGCACAGCCGCGCGACGATGCCGAGAATCACGGCCACGAACAGGAACGCGGTGATGTAGAACGAGCCCACCAGCCAGGCCAGGTTGATCAGCGAACCCACGCCATATTTGCCGATGGTGAAGGCGATGGCGCCGAAGGCACCGATCGGCGCGGCCCGCATCAGGATGTGCACCAGCTTGAACACCGGCGCGACCAGCGCTTCGAGGAAGGTCAGCACCGGCTTGCCCTTCTCCCCGACGAGGGCCAGGGCGATGCCGAACAGCACCGCCACGAACAGCACCTGCAGGATGTTGCCGTCCACGAACGCGCTGACCAGCGTCTTGGGAATAATGTCCATCATGAAGCCGACCAGGGTCAGCTCATGCGATTTCTGCACGTAGCTGTTGACCGCGCTCTGGTCCAGGTCGGCCGGGTTGATGTTCATCCCCGCGCCCGGCTGCACCACGTGCGCCACCACCATGCCGACCACCAGGGCCAGGGTGGAGAAGAACATGAAGTAGGCCATGGCCTTGGCGAACACGCGCCCGACCGTGCGCAGGTGGGTCATGCCTGCGATGCCGGTGACGATGGTCAGGAAGATCACCGGCGCGATGATCATCTTCACCAGATTGATGAAGGCATCGCCCAGCGGCTTCATCTTCTCACCGACCAGCGGCTCGTAATGGCCGAGCACGGCCCCGAGGATGATGGCGACGACGACCTGGAAATACAGCTGCCGGTAGAACGGCAGCGGTTTGGCAGGGACCTGCGCTGGGGCGGGAACGTGCATGATGGACTCCGGAAGGGGCGGATGGCGCGGCTGCAGCGGGATGACCGCGCAGCCACATGGGACGGCGCATTTGTACGCCGCCGGTGGCCCCGAGCAGATAACCTATTGGTACTATCCCGCCGGTTCAGCCCGCCGGGAGTGCCTACACTTGCCCCGCACGCACGCCCCCACGGCGGGCAGGGCCGGTGGTTCGCCGGCCGTCCGGCCCCGCCCCGCATGGCACGCCCGCTTTCAAGTGCCAGCGGCAACGGCCGATAACGCCTCCCAATACGAGAGAGATGTCCACCTCATGCGAATGACCCCTGCCCTGCTGGCCCTGTCCTTGGCCACGACCCCGCTGCTGGCCTCCGCCGCCGATTTCGACAACTGGCCGACCAAGGTGGCCTTCAGTGATGGCACCGAACTGGCCGCCACCGGCAACATCGCCTACGACTGGAACAATTTTTCCGGCGATATCGAGAACGCCGACGCGGTGCGCCGCAAGGAGTTCGGCGCCACGCTGAAGAAGAAAGGCGTGTATGACGCGATGGTGTACTACGACTTCCAGTCCGATACCTGGCTCGACGTGTTCTTCCGCGTGGAGAGCAAGGCCCTGTTCGGCCAGGACATCGGCCGCTTCCGCGTGGGCTACATCAAGACGCCGGTCGGCCTGGACGCGGTGACGAGCTCGCGGGCCGGCAGCTTCATGGAATTCGCCATGCCGGTGCAGGCGTTCTACGCGGGCCGCCGCACCGGTATCGAGTGGGCGCTGGAGCGCCCGGCCTACCTGCTGCAGGCTGGCGCCTACGGCGGCAAGGACCTGCAGGGTGACAACCCCGGCACCATGCAGGCACTGCGTGCGGTGTGGACCCCGGTGAAGGCCGAAGGCAACGTGCTGCACCTGGGCCTGGCCCTTTCGCAGGAAAATCCGCGTGGCTGGCGTGACGGCCGCGATGTGCACCACGAGGCCACCGCGCGCTTCCGTGCGCGGCCGGAGGCCGGCCTGACCGACCTGCGCCTGGTGGACTCCGGTGCGCTGGTCACGGCGGACAAGGTCAACCGTGCCGGCCTGGAAGGCATCTGGATCCGCGGCCCGTTCTCGCTTCAGGGTGAAGCGCTGCAGGCCACCATCACCCGCGATGGCCAGCCCGATTACACCGGCAACGGCCAGTACCTCATGGGCAGCTGGGTGCTGACCGGCGAATCGCGACCGTACGCGGCAGGCGGCGTGGCCAACATCAAGCCGGCGCGCGACTACGGCGCGGTGGAGCTGCTGGCGCGCTACAGCCGCCTGGACCTCGACGACGGCGCCGTACTCGGGGGCCGCGAGCACAACTGGACCTTCGGTGCGAACTGGTACCTGACCAGCCACTTCAAGTTCCAGGCCAACTACGTGAAGGCCGACGCCAGCCGCCGCGGCGTGCACAGCACCCCGGAGATCTTCGAAGTCCGCGCGCAGGTGCATTTCTGATCGCCTGACACCCCGTCCCCGAAGGGCCCGATGCCTTTCGGGGACGTGCCTGCAGGACGGGTAAACTCTTCGCATGCCTTGGCTGCGCCGCTACCGCAGGTTCGTGTCGACCCTGCTGGTCATGGTCGGCGGCACCCTGCTGTGTGCGGCCGTTGCCAGCCATGTGGCGGGACGCCGGGCCATGGCAGGCGAAAGCGTGCAGGTACAACGCCAGCTCCAGCTGTACGCCACCGGCCTGCAGCAGCGCATCGACCGCTTCGGGATCCTGCCGCAGGTGATGGCACTGGATCCTGACCTGCTCATCGCCCTGCAGCGGCCACTCGACGCCATGGCGCGGCAGCAGCTGAACCTCAAGCTGGAACGGGCCAACCAGGTCACCCGCAGCTCCACGCTGACCCTGGTCGGGGCGGACGGAGTGGCCGTGGCGGCCAGCAACTGGAACCTGCCGTCCAGCAACGTCGGCGAGGACTACAGCTACCGACCGTACTACCAGCAGGCGATGGCCACCGGGCGCGGACGGTTCTACGGCATCGGCATGACCACCGGCGTTCCCGGTTACTTTCTTTCCCAGGCCATCCTCGGTGCGGACGGGCGTCGCGTGGGCGTGGTGGTGATCAAGATCGAACTGTCCGCGCTGGAACAGGAATGGCTGTCCAGCAGCGATATCGTGCTCGCCAGCGACCACCACGATGTCGTGTTCCTGGCCAACCAGGATGCCTGGCGCTACCGCCTGCTGCGCCCCCTCGGCACCACCGAGCGCCGCCAGATGCGCGAGACGCGGCAGTACGCCGACCGCGATCTGCAACCCCTGCGCACCCGCACCGAGCGCACGCTCGGCGACGGAGGGCGGATCGTATGGGTGGCCGACCCCGCGCTGCCACGGCCGATGCTGTGGCAGTCCATCGAACTGCCCCAGGAGCAGTGGCAGCTGCATCTGCTGCACGATGCCAGCGCACCGGCGGCGATCGCGCGCAGTGCCGCCATCGGCGCCGGGGCGGCATGGCTGGCGCTCGGTTTCCTTGCGCTGTTCGTCCAGCAGCGGCGCCGGCTCGCCGCGCACCGCCAGCGCAGCCGCCGCGAACTGGAAACCCTGCTCAAGCAGCATGCCCTGGAGCTGCGCACCGCGCAGGATGGCCTGATGCAAGCCGCCCAGGCCGCCGACCACGGCCTCAGCCGCAGCCTGGAGCACCTGCCGCAGGGTGTGGTGATCATCGACCGCGAGCAGCGCCTGGTGGCGTGGAATTCGCGGTACGTCGAACTGTTCAAGTTTCCCCCGGGGCTGATCCAGGTGGGCCGGCCGATCGAGGAAATGTTCCGCTTCAACGCACGCCGCGGCCTGCTCGGACCCGGCCCGATCGACGAGGCCATCGAGCGCCGCTTGAACCACCTGCGCAGTGGCCGTCCCCACATGCGCGAAAGCGAGAAGGACGACGGCACCGTGCTGGAAATCCGCGGCAACCCGCTGCCCGACGGTGGCTTCGTCACCAGTTACGCCGACATCACCAGTTACAAGAACGCGGCACGCGAACTGCGCTCGCTCGCCGATGCGCTGGAGCACCGGATCGCCGAGCGTACGCACGACCTGGAACAGGCACGCCGCGAGGCCGAGCAGGCCAATCGCTACAAGACCCGCTTCGTCGCCTCGGCCGTGCATGACCTGCTGCAGCCGCTCAACGCCGCGCGCATGTTCATGTCAGTGCTGCGCAGCCGCCTGCCCGACCCCGCGCAGCAGCAGACCGCTGACCACATCGACACCGCGCTGGCCGCACAGGACGCCATCCTCAACAGCCTCCTGGACATCTCGCGGCTGGAGTCCGGCTCGCTGCAGACGCGCGTGCGCGCCTTCGCGCTGGAGCCGCTGCTGGAAACGCTGGCCCGCGAGTTCGGCATCGCCGCCGAGGCCGGTGGCCTGCAGCTGCACTGGGTACGCACGCGGGCAGTGGTGGTCAGTGACGAGGCCCTGCTGCGCCGCATCCTGCAGAATTTCCTGTCCAACGCCTTGCGTTACACCCCGCGCGGGCGGGTGCTGCTGGGCTGCCGGCGGGACGGCGCCTGGCTGCGCATCCAGGTCCATGACCAGGGCCCGGGCATCCCCGAGAGCCTGCACCGGGAAATTTTCGAGGAATTCCGCCGCCTGCACGACGGGCAGGAACGTGGCGCCGGGCTGGGACTGGCGATCGTGGAGCGCATTGGACGATTGCTGGGCCATCCGATCGCGGTGCGTTCGATCCTGGGCAGCGGCAGCATGTTCGAGGTATGCGTGCCGCTGGGCACCGCCAGCGACGTGGTACCGCTGGCGCCGCCGCCGGTGGTGGTGGAGACCACGGTCGACAGCCCCCTTCGTGGCCGCCGGGTGTGGGCCGTTGATGACGATGTACACGTGAGCGCGGCGACGCGGGCGCTGCTGGAGAAATGGGGCTGCGTGGTGGAGCAGGCGGACGGGCCGCAGGCCGCGCTTGAGTCGGCACAGCCAGGCGCGGCACCCGAGCTGGTGCTGCTGGATGTGCGCATGGGCGAGTTCCATGGGCCGGCGCTGTACGAGACGCTGTGTGACCGCTGGCAGGCGCGCCCGCCGGTGGTGCTGGTCACGGCCGAGCACGACGAGGGGCTGAGGGCGAAGGCCGTTGAGCGCGGCTGGGGGTTCCTGTCCAAGCCGGTGCGGCCGCCGGCACTGCGCGCGCTGATGACCCAGCTGCTGTTGCGGCACCGGGGCTGATGGCGGCGAACGGCTGGGCCCCTCGTGGCGGTGCGGGATTTTCGGGTGTGCGTGGTTTGGCTGGGCGGGTGGAGGCGGCGGGGGACGGCAAAAGCTGCATCCGTGCGTGCCTCGCGTCGCGCCATCCATGGCGCGACACGCCCCCGCCGCCCCCACCCGCCCAGCCCCCGACACGCTCCGTGCGCCGCCACGGATGAAAAATAGAAAAGCAAAAGCAAAAGCGTTGGTGTTCGTGCACACGAGGTGGGGGGGCTGTCGGTGGGGTTACGGCGAACGGCTGAGCCCCTCGTGGCGGCGCGGGATTTCTGGGTTTCCGTGGTCTGGCTGGGCGGGTGGAGGCGGCGGGGGACGGCAAAATCTGCATCCTGCGTGCCTCGCGTCGCGCCATCCTTGGCGCGACACGCCCCCGCCGCCCCCACCCGCCCAGCCCCCGACAATCTCCGTGCGCCGCCACGGATGAAAAAATAAAAAAGCAAAAGCAAAAGCAAAAGCATCGGCAGCCCGTAAGCCTGCTTTTGCTTTTGCTCTTTTTTCTTATTCCCGTGGTGGATGCAGACCTGTCACAGGGCTGGGCGGTGGGGTTGGGTGGGGGCGTTGAGCGCCATGGATGGCGCGAAGCGAGGCC